>CAVPOC010000009.1:0-133338 GCA_963706955.1 uncultured Verrucomicrobiae bacterium
ACGCTTTGCCGCGCAACTGGCACCCAATAGAAACGATCGAATCGTTATTACCTATGGTGGCAAAGCCGTGGAACTCCCTTCCAATGATGCGGTGACACGTTCGGTTTTGACGGGATTTCTCAAGCATACCGGCGGAGAGGAAGTTAATAGCGTTAATGTGCGTTCCGTCGCAACGGCGCGTGGCATCGCCGTCGAAGAGGTCAAGTCGACCGAGCAGACCGATTTTAACGAATGGTTGCATGTGGCTATTTGGAGCGGCGATTCGAGAGTCTCTCTTGGCGGGACATTTTTCGGAGCCAGGAACGAGCCGCGAATCGTGCGGGTAAATAGCAATCCGGTCGAGGCCACCCCCAGCGGCGTGATCCTGCTGCTCGAAAATCATGACGTTCCAGGCATTGTCGGGCGGATCGGGACAATCCTCGGTGCACATAAAGTCAATATCGCGAGCATGAGTTTGTCGCGTAACGAAGCCGGTGGCAAAGCCCTCACCCTGCTGAATCTGGACAGCGCACCAGGCCGGGAGGTGCTTTCTCAGCTGCTGGAGAGTGGCGACATCTTTTCAGCACGGGTCATCCAATTGTAGGCAGGTTGCGGTTTGACATCGCCGCGCTTACTGGAAGGTCGATCCGCGGGGAGAAAACTCTTCGGCCTTGCAGCAATTGCCCCCCTCAGGCTTAATGGCCTGGCAATGTCCGAACAACCCTTGACCGGCCACGAACGTCCCGGTGACCCTTGCACCATCGTCATCTTCGGTGCGTCCGGCGACCTCACCAAACGAAAGCTCCTGCCAGCTCTTTACAACTTGAAGGCGTTGAAGCTGCTTCCGGCCAATTTCGCCATTATCGGTGTCGCGGTGAGCGATGGTAATGACGAGATGTACCGGAACCGAATTACCGAAGACATCAAGCAGTTCGCGACCCGGCCGGTCGACGATAAGGAGTGGGACGACTTTGCGAAACGCAGCTATTACATTCAGGGCGACTTCAAGGCGATCGAGACATTCAAGCACCTCGCCGGCAAGATCGCTGAAGCTCAAAAGACCTGGAATCTCCCTGGCAATGTCTTGTTCTATCTCGCGGTCGCGCCGACGTTCTTTGCCACCGTTGTCGAGCAACTACACGCTGTTGGCTTAACCAATGAGGCTCCGAATGCCTGGAGACGAGTCATTATCGAAAAGCCCTTCGGGCGAGATCTCGCCAGCGCTCGATCTCTGGACTGCGAACTGAGCAAGAATATCGACGAATCACAGATTTACCGGATCGATCACTATCTCGGAAAAGAGACGGTGCAGAATATCATGGTCTTCCGCTTTGGAAATTCGGTATTCGAGCCCATCTGGAATCGGCGCTACATCGAGTACGTTCAGATCACCGTCGCCGAGGAACTCGGCGTCGAACTGCGGGGCGGGTACTACGATCATTCGGGGGTCGTCCGCGACATGGTCCAAAATCATATCCTTTCGGTGCTCTCCTTGATCGCGATGGAGCCGCCGAGTTCGATTTCTGGTGATAGCGTCCGCAACGAGAAGGTGAAGGTTCTGGAGGCAATCCGTCCGATGGAGCCCGAGGAGATCATTGGAAACACGGTCCGCGGGCAGTATGCGGCTGGCACTATCGACGGAAAGCAGGTTCCCGCCTACCGCACCGAGCCCGACGTCAATCCGCAATCAAACACCGAGACGTTCGTGGCCATGAAATTGGAAGTGGAGAATTGGCGCTGGGCCGAGGTCCCGTTCTATGTCCGCAGTGGAAAGCGGCTGGCTACGCGAACGACACAGGTCGTCATCGGCTTTCGTCGTGCGCCCCTTCTACTCTTCGGTGAAGACGTGCAAAGCAACATCACTCCGAACCGTTTGGTGATCCATGTTCAACCTGACGAAGGCATCACCCTGGACATCCATGCCAAGCGCCCCGGTCCATACATCAATATCGCCAACGTTCCGCTGGATTTCAGCTATGCGGATTTTGGCGAGCACACCGCTGCGACGGGATACGAGACATTGCTCTACGATTGTGCCATCGGTGATCCGACGCTTTTTCACCGTTACGACAGCGTCGATGCGTCCTGGAGAATTGTGAATCCGATTTTGGATGTGTGGCAGGCTCTGCCGGCGCGAGATTTTCCGAACTATGCTTCGGGGAGTTGGGGACCGCAGGCGGCGGACCATCTCATTGAAAAGACCGGCCACAAATGGCATCACTATCACCTCAACCGCTAAGCCGGGCAGCTCTGACGGTAGACTATAGACGCAAGCCCCGGCCGTAATACCCCCTCCCCCAATGTCCGACCATCCTCAGATTATTCTTGCCGGTGACATCGGTGGCACCAAGAGCAACCTCGCGATCCTTTCGATCGAACACGAGACCCTCAAGATCCATCGCAACCATCGATTCCCAAGTGGCGATTACACGAGTTTGAATGCCATTATTCATGAGTTTCTGGAGGCGGAGAAAGGCCACATTCCCGCCGCCTGTTTTGGTGTGCCGGGGCCGGTGAAGTACGGTCGGGCAAGACCAACCAATCTCAACTGGGGCGTGGATGCCGCCGAGATTGAAAAGGCGTTCGCGATCCCGCAGGTGAGCCTGTTAAACGACCTCGAAGCCAATGCTTACGGGATTGGCGAACTTAATCCCGAGGACGTTGCCATAATTCAGGAAGGTCCGCCAGCGATGGGTGGCAACCGGTGCGTGGTCTCTCCGGGAACAGGTCTGGGCGAAGGCGGGCTCTTCTGGGATGGTGCTAAGAAAAAGTATCGGGTCTGGGCGTGCGAGGGGGGCCACACAGACTTTGCACCACGCAACGACATCGAGATCGCCCTGCTCAAATATCTGATGAAGCAGTACGGCCACGTCAGTTACGAGCGCGTGGTCTCAGGCATGGGTCTAGAGAATATCTACAAGTTTCTGCGTGATACGGGGCGTGGTCAGGAGCTGCCGCAAGTTGCCGAAGAGATGAAGACCAACAAGCCGGGGCTGGTCATCTCGAAATACGCGGATTCCGGCGAGTGTCCAATGTGTGTGCAGACAACCGAGATCTTTGTGTCGTCATTCGGGGCCGAAGCCGGAAATATGGCGCTGAAGACTATGGCGACCGGAGGGGTCTATCTAGGGGGTGGGATACCAGCGAAGATGCTCAACGCGGCGAGGATCGAGGCCTTTACGAAGGCCTTCAACGACAAAGGCAGGCTTTCGAACCTGATGAAGACGATGCCGGTGAAGATCGTCCTGAACGATCAGGCAGCGCTTTTCGGAGCCGCAAGGTACGCGGTCGACCGCGCCGATATGATGTGACGCGGGGCAGTTACTGGATGAGGCGTTCCAGTGACGCGTCTGGGGCAGCTCCGAGTTCTGTCGCCTTAACGTAGTGCTCTTTGGCCCGGTCGAGAGAAGGCGGCTGCGTCGTTGCGTAAAGCACCGCCAGATTGAAGTGAGCGTCCGGGTATTCCGGTCTGAGATCGATGGCCTTCTTTAGATGGGCCTCCGATCCATTCCACTCTTCTCTTTGCCCGAGACAAACGCCCAGATAGTTGTGCGCAACCGCGTCCTCCTCATTGAGGACGACCGCCTTCTGCAAGGCCTCGATCGCTTCGCCAAATTTTCCCATTCGGCTATAAACGATGCCCAAGTTGGTGTAGGCGTAGGCTTCGGTAAAGTCGATTTCGATAGCCTTCTTGAGCGCCACCTCTGCTGCCGAGAGCTTGCCTCCCTCAATCTGCACGGCGCCAAGATTGGACAAAGCGATGTAACTATTGGGCGTCTTCTCGACGACGATCTGATAGAGCTTTTCGGCCTCCACATAGTTCTTCTGCTCGAACATTGTCTTGGCCTCCTGGATTAGATCCCGGACATCTTGAGGAAGCGCGTCACCCCCGGCCGGTTCCTGAAGGAATTTGCCGGCTTTCACTTCTTCACCAGTGGGTCTGCTCACTGCCACGGTCACTTCCAGGCTCTGCGCGTTTGGTTCGGTGAGAAGGACGACCGGTTCCTTGAAAAGTGAGCGCTCTTCGGCGGTCAACTCGAGCACCGGTGCTCCTAGGACAGCGAGTTGTTCTTTGATTACGTCGGAGCTAATCTTAAGCGTTCCGATTTCCTGCTCGAGGAGTCTTTTCGCGTCGTCGCGTTTGGTCTGCTCGCGAATTTGGCGCAAGATGATTCCGCGAAGAAGTTCGTTTTCCATGGCCATCTTCTTCTCATCCGCTGTATTCAGCTGAATTTGCGCAAGCCGTCCCGAAGTCTCGTCAAGCTGCTTTCGCAGGACATCGAGTTCATCGTTGCGTCGGGTGAGGCGCGCTTGAGCGGCCAGCAGCTTATCGTTCGCCGTGTTCAAGTCGCTTCGCAGGGCTTTTATAGTTCCGTCCTTCTCAGCCAGAGCCGCCACCGGCACCTTCCGGGCGAGCTTTGCCGTTAAAACCTTCTTCTCGGCGGCAAGTTTCTCGAAGTCGGTCTTGCTGACCATCTTTTCGGAGATTTCCGCAAGTTCGGTCTTCAGCCGTCTGTTCTCGATACTCACACGCTCGATTTCTGCGGAGTTATCTTTGATCTTTTTCACCTTCGCGAAAGCGTTATTCCGCTCATCGGCCAATTGCTTGCGTTCGGTGAGCAGGCCAGAGTGGACCGCATCGCTTTGTGCAATGTATTGGGCCGCTCGTTCGAGTTTTCCAAAGAGGCGCTGGTTTTCCTCCTGCAGCACCTCATTATCTGCCTGGATGTCAGCGAACTTTTTCAGAGTCTCCGCCAGCTGTTTCTCGTAGTTGGTGCGGATGCCAGCGACCGATGCGCCATCCTTCTGGACGTTTTCCAGAGCAGCAGTCGTTTGGGCGAGCTGCGACTTTAACTCGACAACGTTGACCTTGGTCTTGTCCACCTCGACGAGCGCGCTCTGAAGGTCGGCAGACTTGTTTAGCAAACGCTCGGTGAGCTCCTTGTTTTCGGTCCGAGCTTGAGCCAGTTCGCGCCGCAGTTCACGCAGCTCGCGCTCGGCGGCGGACGTCGTGGGCGAAGAACGACCGGTCGCGAGATCATCACGACGCAGCGCAGCGCGGGGAGCTTCCCGAGCGGTGCGTTTTTGAGCCGCTGGGGGCCTAAAGGCGACCGTGGGCATCTGCGCAGAGACCGGTGCGCGCACCGGCACAGCTGGAGTTACCCGCTCGTTGTCCGCCACTGGCAGGCTACCTTCCGGCGGCTCAGGTGGAGGCAAGGCACCCATGCTCTCTTCCAAGCGCTCGATACTTTCCTGAGTCTTGCGCAGGCGATAGTCGACCACAAGCGGTTGCCAATCTGGAGTAGACTTGCTGATCTGCTGCAGTATCTGCCGCGCCGAACGGTACTTCTTGATTGCCTCCTGCGGTTTGGCTTCGCGTTCCAGCTTTTCGGCGGCCTGAAAATCCTTGTAAGCGTTGAGAAAGCGGTCCGAGGAATCTTCGGAAAATGCCGCACTTAGCATTACCAGTGATGCCCCTATGGCAATAAGAAGAGATCCCGGCCGGTACATTTAGGATGAGGGACGGTTAATATCATGAACTCCTAGGGTAAATGCAAGGCCGAAAGGAGGTAAAACCCAATAACCTAAGTGCAATGGCATAAGCTCGTTGCATGTTGATTAGAATATTCGCCGGTATTGACAAGCGAAAGAGCGCGGTGCTAGCTTGCGCGCTAAATTTTCGATTCGTGGCGAGTTGCAGGCGAACTAACGCAAATGGAAGGCATTCTTGATCAGCCCGTGCTGGTTTTAAACCGCCTCTGGCAGGCGGTAAATACATGTTCGGTCCGGCGCGCTTTCACACTCCTTTACCAAGGGCATGCTCAAGTGGTTTCCACTGACAGTTCCAACAATTATTTGACGCATGATTTCACTAGCTGGCGCGACTTTTCCCGCGCCAATCCGGAACCGGAAATGGTCCATACGATTTCCGTCAGCATTCGCATTCCGCGGATAATCGTGCTCCTGTTGTTCGAGCGACTGCCGAAGAAGGAAGTAAAGTTCACCAGGCACAACGTCTTTGAGCGGGACAGAAATACTTGTCAGTATTGCGGCGAGATTTTCGAGCGGCACGAGTTAAACCTTGATCATGTTCTTCCTCGAGACCGTGGCGGCCAGACTACCTGGGAGAACATCGTCTGCTCATGCATTCCATGCAATACGAAGAAGGGCAATCGGCTTCCGCACGAGGCCGGCCTTCAGCTAATCCGAAAGCCGAGACGACCGAGATGGCGCCCGTTTGTTAACATCAGCTTTTCGCGAACCCACCACGACAGTTGGAAGCATTTTCTTGACCTTGCCTATTGGAATGTGGAGCTCGGTCAATAAAGAGAGCGGAATTCCTCGCCGAGGGACGCTACATCGTCAGCACAAAATACACCGCCGCGCCAAAGGAGATGACCGCAAGCGCAGCGAGCCCGGACAAGGCAGTAGCCGCTGGATCTCTCGACTCAACATTCTTTGGGGACGGAGATAAGCTGACGAAATTCGCGGGGCGTGCGCTCGAAGTGGCCGCGTCCAACGCCGTGGGCGAAAAATCCGGTCGGGGCTGAGAAAGAGCTTCTGCTTCGCTGAGGAACACGCCATCGACGCTTCCAAAGCGAAGCTCGTCTCCATGTCGGAGGATGGCATCTGTGATCTGTGCGCCGTTGACGTAAGTGCCATTGGTCGATCCGGAGTCGCGGAGATGATACCTGCCCGCTTCCGGGAAGAGGTCGGCATGGTGGCTTGAAACCGAGGGCTCGTCGATCTGCAAATTGTTATGCGCGAGTCTGCCGATCGTCACCTTCTCCTCGCCAAGGTCGAAGTTGATCCGGATGTCTTCGGAGAGAAAAATTTGGAGTTGGGGCATTGGGCGCGCTATGACTTTTCTTTGGCTCGATGGACTTCGTTGGCAAATTCGGCAAAGAAGTAGGAGGCGTCGTGAGGTCCTGGGGAAGCCTCGGGATGATACTGCACGCTGAAGGCTGGGAATTGCTTATGGCGCAGCCCAGCTACCGTGCCATCATTTAGGTTGATGTGGGTCACTTCAATTTCACTGGGGAGCGAGTCTGGATCAACGGCATAGCCGTGGTTCTGAGAGGTGATGGCTATTTTTCCGGTGCGGAGATCTTTCACGGGCTGATTGGCTCCACGATGTCCAAACTTTAGTTTGAAAGTCTTGCCGCCTAAGGCCAGGGCGAGCACCTGGTGCCCAAGGCAAATCCCGAACATTGGCTGCTTTCCGATGAGACCGCGCACTGTTTGATGCGCATAGCCCAACGCCGCCGGATCTCCAGGGCCGTTGGAAAGGAACACGCCGTCGGGTCTGAGGGCGAGAACTTCATCAGCGGGAGTCGCCGCGGGCACGACCTTGACAGCAAATCCGTTTCGCCGAAGCGAGCGGAGGATGTTGCGCTTCAATCCAAAGTCATAGGCGATGATTCGATGGACAACCGGGGGAAGCTCCTCGAAGAGATTGCCGGTTGTGTCAACGGAGGTTTCGGGAGGAACCTCACTTCGCGCGAGCGTCCACTTTCTACTTTTTCGATTCTCGACATCCCAGTCGTAGGGTGAGGCCGTGGTCACCTCCTTGACGAAATCCACCCCCTCGTAAGGAACCGAGCGTGCGAGGTGGATAGCTTCGTGGTCGCTCACCCCCTCGACAGCGATGCAAGCCCGCATCACTCCGGAGTTGCGCAGCCGACGTGTGAGCGCACGAGTATCGATACCTTGTATTCCGGGAACGCCATGCTGAAAGAGAAAATCATGAAGACTTCCCTGCGAGCGCCAACTGCTCGCCAACGGGCTCAGCTCTTCAATGACGAAGCCGCGCACTTGTGGCATTTCACTTTCAACGTCGAGTAGGTTGGTCCCGTAATTTCCGACAAGGGGATAAGTCATCGCCACAATCTGGCCTCGGTAGGAGGGATCGGTAAGCACCTCCTGGTAGCCGGTCATGGCTGTGTTGAAGCAGATTTCGCCCGCCTGCGTTCGCGGAGAACCAAACGACTCGCCACGAAACACGGTTCCGTCTTCAAGTGCCAGGACTGCATCCACACGCGCATGATAGACACTCGCGCGCCGTGCTCAAACGGAAACGGCGGCAAGCTCTCATCCGGAGGAACTTCAGACCGCCTCGGCGCGAAAAAACGACCTGCTTCTTATCGAAGCAGGCCGTTGGAGGTTATTGCCCCGCGCGTGCCGTTTCGACGCATATCCCGTTCCCTATTCTAGGGTGGATGACCGCCGCAAGACGCGCTGACTTCCAGTGAAGGCCTGCCATTGCGCCTTTCGGCCCAGCCTCCGGGATGATTTGATTTATCGGTTCGGGAGCTTGCGCCGTTCAATCGCGAACACCGCAGGGCAAATCGTTTTCTTCGCCTTTCGGCGACGGCAATTTTTCGAGAGAGCTATTCTCGGAAATCCACCGCCAGCTTTGCCTTCAACTGCTGCTTCAAGCGATCACAGGCAGCGTTGACTTCCTCGCTACTGAGCGTCCTCTCCGGGGCACGGAATGTCAAGGAGATCGCGACGGATTTGCGATCCGTCGGTAGCTTTTCTCCTGCCGGATCGACGAACACACTGAGCGGTTCGACTTTGACGAGGAATTCCGGATGGCTCGCCCAGATCTCATTTTCGATGTCGCCATAGGACATGGCCATTGGGGAGACGACAGCAATGTCACGGAGGATGGAAGGAAACTTTGCAATCTGCTGGAACGACAGCTTTCGCCAGAGGGCTTGCAGGGCTTCCAGAGCGATCTCGCAGGCGAGCACTGGCTTCGGAGCATCCATTTCCCGAGCCACGGCCGGCGCCAATTGGCCAAGTAAACCGATGTGTTTTTCACCTACGGCTAGATCACATTGCAACCCCATGGGAGATCTTGCCGCGGTGCGCGTAGAGACCACCGCATCTCGAATTAGTGCCTCGACGACTCCTTTGGCGTCGCCCCAGTCGAAGTCTCTCCCCTTATCACCTCGCCAGGACGGTGGAACCGCTTCGCCATAGATGATAAAAGCCAGCTTACCGACCTCCTCCTCTTCTGCGGTGTGGAACGTCCTTCCGAGCTCGTAGAGCCGCACCGATTTGGCGCCGTGATGAATGTTCCGTCTCAGAGCGACCAACAAGCCTGGAAGAAGGCTGGTGCGCAGGAATGCCTGGTCTTCTCCGAGCGGGTTGCGCAAGCGGAGTGGTTCCCCCTGGGACCAGACCATAGACTCTGAGACCAGCGTGCTGGTCCGCGCCTCGCTGAATCCCAACCCGCGCAACACCCGACGCACGTCCATCTGAAGGTCGTAGGATCGATCTGCACTGCTCGAAGGCGCAGGGCTGGCGATCAGTCTGTGAGGTATTCTTTCGATACCGATAATCCGAGCAACTTCCTCGATCAAGTCGACCTGGCGGCGAAGATCGAGTCGGTAGCTAGGGATCTTCCATGCGGTGCCATCATCCTGCGGAGCTTTCGTGAGTTCCAGCCGTCTCAGCGCATCCTCGATGTCGCCGGTCGAGAGATCGACGCCTAAGAGGGAATGGCAGTATCTTTCGCGCAGCACAATCGGTTCCGGTGCTGGCGGCAGCGCCCCGGCCGTCATCACAAACGCTTCGCTCTGACCACCGGCCAGCTCCTCGACAAGCTGTGTTGCACGCTCCGAGGCCGCGAGGACGCCCAGCGGATCAGTGCCGCGTTCGAATCGATGACTTGATTCACTGTGGAGGCTGTGAAGGCGCGCCGAACGACGAACGGACGCAGGCTGAAAGAGCGCGCTTTCCAACAAAATATCAGTCGTTTCATTGACAACCGCGGACTGCTCACCACCCATCACGCCGGCCAGTGCAATGGCTCCCTTCGCATCCGCGATCACTAGATCGGTGGGTGAAAGGCGCAGTTCACTTCCATCCAACGCGCGAAACGACTCCCCTTCGCGTGATTGACGAACAACTATTCCCCCCGCCAGCTTGTCAGCGTCGAACGCATGAAGTGGCTGTCCCAGCTCGAGCATCACATAGTTGGTAATGTCAACGATGTTGTTGATCGAACGAATTCCGGTAGCCTCCAGGCGGTGGCGCAGCCACGGTGGACTCGGGGCGACTTTTACCCCGCGGATCCGTCGTGCCGAATAGAATGGGCAGAGCGAGGGCGCCTCAATGGAAACCTTCTCTTCCATTCGTTCAACGATTTTCGGAAAGTTGAGGGCAGATGGCTCCAGCGCCTGGCATGTAAAGGCGGCTACCTCGCGAGCGATACCGAGATGGCTAAGCCAGTCGGGGCGGTTCGGAGTGATCTCGAGCTCGAAGATCGTGTCTGAGGGATACAAGGCAGAAAAGGGTTTTCCGACCGGAGCTTCCTTCGGCAGAATCAAGAGACCGTCGGCATCGTCGGCGAGACCAAGTTCCTTGGGGCTGCAGAGCATGCCTTCGCTCTCCACGCCGCGCAGTTTGCTCATCTTGATCTTCAAGCCGCCCGGCAGCACAGCTCCAGGAAGGGCCAGCGGAACTTTGTCGCCGGCGACGTAGTTTTTCGCGCCGCAGACGATTCGCCGGGTGTGTCCCGATCCATCGTCCACCTCGCAAACGCTGAGGCGATCCGCATGCGGGTGACGGTTTGTGGCGATGATTTCGGCAACAATCACATTGCGAAAATCCGCACCGATGGTTGTGATGCTTTCCACCTTGATACCCGCACGGGTAAGCAGATCCTCGAGTTCCGCCACGGAACCCTTCCAGGGAACGTAGTCGCGAAGCCAGTTGAGCGAAATCCTCATATCCCGGACCGGTAGCTCTCCGCTTTCATGACCCTAGAATTGCTTTAGGAATCTTAGGTCGTTCTCGACAAGCATTCGGATGTCCGGAATGTGCGCGAGATTCATCGCCAGCCGATCAAGCCCAAATCCAAAGGCAAATCCTGTGACAACTTCTGGGTCGAAGGCACGGTCCCCCCGCTTGCTGCAAATTTGCTCGAAGACCGCAGGGTCAACCATTCCGCAGCCGGCAAGCTCCAGCCATTGGCCGCCGAGCACCTCAGTATGGATGTCAATCTCATAGCTTGGCTCGGTAAACGGAAAAAAGTGAGGACGGAAGCGGACCTTGGTTTCCGAACCGAGTAGCTCTCGAAAGAAATATTCGAGCGTGCCCTTCAAATCGGCGACCGAGATATTGCGGTCCACCACGAGACCCTCCATTTGCGTGAATTGGGCGAGGTGCGTTGCATCCACCTCATCGCGACGGTAGGCTGCGCCCGGGGCGATCACCCGGACCGGGGGAGGCTGCGATTCCATGACGCGAATCTGAACCGTCGAGGTATGGGTTCGCAGGAGCCGCCCGTCGGGAAGATAAAAGGTATCCAGCTCGTTGCGCGCGGGGTGATCTGGTGGAGTATTCAGCGCATCAAAGCAATACCATTCCGTCTCAATGTCCGGCCCATCGGCCAGGGCAAACCCGAGCCGGCGAAATATCTCCACCGCTCGGTCAAGCAATTGCGTGAGCGGGTGAATTGAGCCGAGCGGCGGGCGCGTTCCGGGCAGAGTGACGTCGAGTCCCAGAAGCTCGCGAGTATCCTTGTCCTCTTCCAGGAGCCGCTCCCGTTTTTCCAGGGAGGCCTGAACCTCCTGGCGCAGTTCATTCAGGAGCTTTCCCAGGCGAGGGCGATCTTCCTTTGGGATCTCGCGCATTCCCTCGCTGAGCCGAGAGATAGCGCCATTCTTGCCGAGGTAGCGGACGCGGACTGATTCCAGCGACGAAGGATCGTTGGCCGTTTCGAGGGCAGCCATCGCCTCCAGCCGTAACGCGTTAATTTGCGATTGCATCGGAAAAATGCGCGCTGGACGCTTCCAGCATCAGACAGATCGTAGCAAACGAGCGCTACGCAGCTCTCGTCTCAAGAGCTGCCTTTGCCTTTTCGACGATCTGCTTGAAAGCAGCGATGTCCTGGACAGCTAGATCTGCGAGGACCTTGCGGTCGAGGGCGATTCCTGCCGCTTTCAATCCTTCGACAAATCGACTGTAAGTAATCCCCTCAGCGCGCACCGCGGCATTTAGTCTCGTAATCCAAAGCGAGCGAAAATTGCGTTTGCGCGTCTTGCGATCGCGATAGGCCCAATACTTCGCCTTCATCTGCGCGTCCTTGGCGTAGCGAAAAAGCTTGGACCGCCGACCGCGATAACCCTTAGAAGCCTTGATGACCCGCTTACGCCGCGCCCGGCTGGCGGGCGAATTCGTGGCACGTGGCATGTAGTATCCCCCGCCCTATCGAGCGGGCTCCCTGGAACCGGCTGTTATTTTTGTTTTGATCCGCGGACTCACCAGTTCCGTTAGCCTCGAAGCTCGAGGCAGTCCGACGGATCGACCGTCTAAGAAAACGGCAGATTCGATCTGATGTGGGCGGCGTCGGAATCGTGCACCAGCACCGCTTTGGCTAGCTTCCGCTTCCGTTTCGCCGACTTGCACTTGAGCAAATGCCGCCTCCCGGCGCGTGTCCGCAACACCTTGCCGGTGGACGTCACTTTGAAACGCTTGGCAACCGATTTGCGCGTCTTGCTGCGTGCGATGGGCTTTGGCATGAGAAAAGGGACAAAAGCTAGCGAATCCACATCGTCTGGCAATGAAAAGTTTTCGAGAAGAAATCCGATTCGCTCGGTGAGCGACCGGATGTTTGCTTGCTCCAAAGGATGAAGAACGGTTTGATGGAGGTTGCCTGATGAGAAAAGCCATCGTGATTCCTTCGTACCGCGCTGAAAAGACGCTGGCCTCCGTGCTCTTGCGCATTCCCAAGGAGTTCTGGCCAGAGGGCGTCGCCGTGATCGTCAATGATAAAAGTCCCGACAATACCGGAGAGGTCGCCGAGTCCCTGAAAGCGCAGTGGCCCGGGCTTCACGTTGTTCATCACGAACTCAATCGAGGGTACGGTGGGGCGCAGAAAACTGGCTTGAAACGAGGTCTCGAACTGGGCGCTGATGCCTTCGCGGTCGTGCATTCGGACGGTCAATACGCCCCCGAGGTCGTTCTCGACTTGATGAAACCAATTCTGGCGGGAGACGCGCACATCGTTCAGGGCTCGAGAATGGCCGGCGGCGGAGCGCTGCGCGGTGGAATGCCATACTCGCGCTACGTTCCCAATCGGGTCTTGACCTTCCTGGAGAATATTGTTTTCGGAACCCGCCTGGCGGAGTTTCACAGCGGCTACATGTTGTACTCGCGCACACTACTCGAGCGGGCCCCTTTCGAGGAGTTACAGAACAACTATAACTTCGACGCCGAGATGATTGTCCTCGCGCACCTGATGGGCATGGAATGCGCGCAGATCGCCATTCCCACGCGGTATGACGACGAAGTCTCAAGTCTCGATCCGATTCCCTACGGGATCAACGTTCTTAAAATGATGGCTCGACATCTCCGCGGAGACTACAAGAAGCTCGTGAGCAGGAACGGACAATCGGACCTGGCTTCTTTAGGGATTGCCTCGAAGAAAAACGGTTGACGTCGTAGCCAAGAGAATCGTAAATGGGAGGTTTTTCATGAAGATCCTTCTCCTAGGCGCAGGTGGATTCATCGGCGCAAACCTCGCCGAGCGTCTCGTCAATGACGCATCTCACCAGATCACCGCTCTCGACATCGAGCGCGAGAAGCTGGATGAGACGGTGAAAAGCGGTGATATCAACTACATCCACTTCGACATCCGCCGCAACGAAAAGGAACTCGAAAGACTTACCATCGAGCACGATCTGGTCGTTGATCTCGTGGCGATGGCGAACCCCAGCCTCTATGTCAGCAACCCCGTCGATGTGTTCCGGCTGAACTTCAGTGAGAATCTCAAGATCGCTGAATTTTGCGTGATGCACAAAAAGCGGCTGGTGCAGTTTTCAACATGCGAGGTCTATGGGATTACCTCTGCGCGCGCCTTCGGCAAAGATTCCTCTAAATACCCCACTCCCTTCGTTGAGGACGAAACCCCTCTCATCATGGGACCGGTTAAGAACCATCGATGGATCTATGCTTGCGCCAAGCAGCTCTTGGAGCGCGTCCTTCATGCCTATGGCCTCGAGGAGGGTCTCAATTACTCCATTATTAGACCGTTCAATTTCATCGGGCCGCGCATCGACTACCTTCCCAGCGAGCAGACGGGCAATCCGCGCGTCTTCAGCCATTTTATGAACGCCTTGCTCTACGGGACCTCGATGAAGCTCGTCGATGGTGGCATGAATTATCGTGCTTACACGTATATTGACGACGCAGTCGACTGTATTGCGCGCATCATTGAGAATCGAGGTGGAGTCTGCGATCGCGAGATTTTCAATATTGGCACGCCCGAAAATGAAGTGACGATCAAGGATCTCGCCCACAAGATGTACGCGACCTTTGACAAAAACTTTCGCCAGCCTGGGGACCCCTACCCCGAGATCGTCTCCGTCTCGAGCGAGGAATTTTACGGGAAAGGTTATGAAGATTGCGATCGCCGCATTCCCGACGTTTCCAAAGCTCGCAAGCTCGTCGGCTGGAAGTCAAGGCATGACCTTGATTCAGTGCTCTATCACACGATGAAGTATTTTGTGGACAAGCACCGCGCGAGACAGCCTATCGCTGCATGACGCGGCGACTCTCCGCAGCGACCGCTTAGTTCCAGAAGAAAACGGCGCACAAGATCACGGCGCCCGAATAGAACACTCCAGCCCAGACTGCGGTCTGATAGCGGCGCATCTTGGCGGTAAGCCAGGTGATCTGGTCTCGCATGATCCAGGGCATACCCACCCAGAAAAGCCCGTTGATAATCCAGACGTATGCCAGGACTACGAGCAGGAGGCGGCTGGTTTCATGGCGCATGAATGCCGCCTCGAGAAGAGGTTCTGCGGCAAGCAGGGCAAGCATTCCCATTGCGCGCACGGCGAGAAACTCCTCCACGTATTTCCACGCCAGGAAAGCGCCGGCCACGATGGCCACGAGCATGAGAGTACGCAGGCGCGCAAATTCCCCCAGATCCATGCTTTGAATAAGCAGGAAGCTCCAAATCGCGGCGAGGCCGATCAGTAAGGTTCCCATCGCGCGCGATCGGGGGAATTGTCGCAGAAACTTCAGGCTATCATTTGAGCGAAGCAAGGCGAGCGCATGAACTGCGAGCAAAACGACGCCTGTAATCAATCCGACCGACTGAAGGGTAAGCGGATAGATCATTTCACAGCGATGGCTGCCGGTCTGCGCTTTGCCGCCTCCCAGTTCTTTCGCGTGAGCGCATCGCTTGCTGCGGCAACCTGGGCCTGTTTCTTGCTCAATCCTTCGCCACGGCCGAGTTCAGTTTCGTTCCAGATCACGCGGGCGACGAAGCGCTTCGAATGGTCTGGGCCGCTCTGCTCGAGAACTTCGTAGGCCGGTGCGCACGGTTCGATCGCTTGGAGCATCTCCTGGAGCGCACCCTTCGGATTGACTTCTTCGGGATCTCGCGCAATGCGCTCGAAGTCGTCCTCGGTCGCGCGCAGGACAAAATTTCTCGCGGCGTCAAAGCCGCCGTCGAGATAGACGGCGCCGACGACGCTTTCAAACGCGTCTGCCAACGTAGAGGCTCGTTCGCGCCCACCGCTCGCCTCTTCGCCCCGCCCCATCATCAGATAGCGACCGAGATCGAGTTCCTGGGCGCGTAGTCTCAGGGCGGCTCGGGAAACGATCCGTGTCCGCAACTTCGTCATCATTCCTTCGGAAAAATCCGGATAAAGACGGTAGAGATGTTCGGTCACGACCAATTGAATGACGGCGTCGCCCAGAAATTCCAGGCGCTGATTGTCGAAGGGGTAATTCTTGCGCTCGAGCGAGATGCTGGGGTGCGTCATGGCTTCTGCAAGAAGCAAACCGTTGCGAAACTTGTAACCAAGGCGACCTTCGATCGGATTCATGATCGAAGCAGCATGGCGACTGGGCTCGCTAAGACTCATGGGATCGGAGATGCCTCTATCATCGATTTACGACCTTTCCAAAGCCAGGCTCCGCAAGAGAGCTGCACCTTCAATATAATAGAAAAGGTTTGCGAGCCTGATGCAACAAGCAATCATTCTTCCAGGCTGTCGTCGAGCGCCTCGAAGAGCGTCTGCATTGATGCTTCGGTCTCGTCCCCCATATTGGAAATGCGAAATGTCTCCCCCTTGATCTTGCCGTAGCCCCCATCTATGGCTATTTGGTGCCGTTCGCGCAAGCGCGCGATCCATGCGCTGACATCGACCTTCCGGTTATTTTTGACACAGGTCAGAGTAAGCGAACGGTAACCATTCGACGCATAGAAATCAAAGCCGCGTTCCTGGACCCACCGATGGACCATTGCGTTTAACCGGGCATGTCTTTCGTAACGGGCCTCCAAGCCTTCTTGGGCGATGTCGTCGAGCTTGGAGCGGAGCGCGTAGACCAAAGGTATGACCGGAGTGCTGGGCGTCATGTCCTGGTCGGCGTTCCTGGCGAATTCGACAAAATCAAAATAGTAGCCTCGCTCCTTGATTGTATTCGCGCGCTCCAAGGCACCCTCGGATACGGCGAACAATGCCAGACCTGGTGGTAAGGCGAGTGCCTTTTGGCTTCCGGTCAGCAAGACATCGATTCCAAGATTGTCCATCGGGATGGGTTCGGCTGAGAGCGAGGAAACCGCATCGACAACGAACATCACCTCGGGGAATCTGCGCATCACCTCGGCGATCGACCCAAGCGGATTGCGCACACCGCAGGATGTTTCGTTGTGAATGAGCGTGAGCGCGTCGAAACCGCCAGCGGAGAGTTTCTCGTCGATCATCTCTGGAAGGATCGGGTCACCCCAGTTGACTTGGAGAGCTTCGGCTGCTTTTCCGCAACGCTTGCTGACATCGAACCATTTGTCGGAAAATGCCCCGCACATGCAGTTTAGAACTTTGTGACGAACAAGGTTGCGAATCGCGCCTTCCATCACGCCCCACGCCGAAGATGTCGATAGGAAAACGGCTCTCTCTGTTCCGAAGAGGGCTTTCAGTCCGGGCTGTAGTCCGCGATAGAGTTCTTTGAAATCGCTTCCGCGATGCCCAATCATCGGCTGACACATCGCCTGGAGGGTTTTCTCGGAAACCTCGACCGGACCCGGGATGAACAGCCTGAGTTGTTTACTCCGCAGCATGGTCTCGAACTAGCTGTCCCAAATAAAATTCTCCAAGCGCAGGCGATTGACTCGCTCCCGAGCTTCCTCTGCGCGCGGACCATTCACGCTCCCGATCTTCTCGTATACGGCGATGGCCTCCTTCCAGAGTCGTTGTGATTCGAGGAGACGTCCTGCATCGAAGCCCGCTCGGTAAAACCAAAAGAACTCCGGGCCCCCCGCTTTCTGACCTTCGGAAAAGACCCCATAGTAACAATCGAGCGCGGCATCGGTATTTCCGAGCTTCTCGTAAGCGGCGCCCATCTTTGCCAAGGCCTGATGGCTCCAAATCTTTGGCGCTTTCGGGTTGCTGGAAATTTGCCGCCACGCCGCGATGGCGCTCTTGTAGTTTTCAGGGTCTTGAGTCCCTTGAGCGAAAAGGGTATCGCCTTTCTCCACGATCACTGCATAGCGAAGATTCGGATCCGGGTTGGAGTCCAAAATCTTATCAAGAACACCAAGAGCTTCCTTTGGTCGCTTAAGAGCATTCAGGAGACTGGCCTGCGCCAGCCGTGCTTTGAGAGACAACGGGCCGCCTGACTTGACCACCTGCTCAAACACTTCAATGGCCTCCTCCATTTCGGAGGGATTGAGTGAGCGGGCCATCGCCTGCCCAGAAAGGAAAATCGCCTTCTCGGCGAGTGGAGAATCCGGGAATCTTTCGGCGAGGGCAGTGAATTGCGCGCGGGCATTAAGGTAGTCGCCGCGTCGATAGAGAATTTCACCCCATTTCATTCGGACCTGCGGTTCGAAGCGGGAGCTTGGGTAGGTGTTTATGAAGTTCTCCGCGAGCTTGATGATCTGTGCTTCACTTTCGCGATCGCCATCATCCGCGACAAAGATGGCGAGGTAATCGGTCCGCTCTTTGGTGGCCGGGTCGTCGCTCGAGATGCGTTGCAAGGTGGCGCGGGCCTCATCGGAGTTGAGCTGACTATCGGCCAATTCCGCAAGCGCCAGCCTGGCGCGTTGTGCATATGACGAATTGCTCTCCGCAATCTTTTGGAGAAGATCTGCCGAAATCGACGAGCGAGTGGAGGCTTGCCGCATCGCCTCCAAAAAACGAAGCCTGTCAACGACGGGCTGAAAATCCGGCCGCGCGATCAATCGCCGCATCGCTGGATTTTCACTCTCCGAAGCACCAGACAGCAAGGCGCAGACGGCCGCATTCTCAAGGGCTGCCATTTCCAGTTCGGGCGCACCGGCGGCCTGCAGAAACGATTCTGCAGCCTGCTTAAATTCGCCGAGCGCAGCCTCCGCCTGAGCGCGGACGAAACTGTTGCGAAAGCCTGCTCCTTCCTTTGCGGTTACGAGCGCTGCCTGCGGCTGATTCACGGCGATCTGGGAAGCGGAGAGCTCGGCACGCGCTTCATTGGCAAGAAAGTGGCTCGGGTATTGTGCCAGAAATTCACGGAAGAACTGACGACTTTTCTCGCTCTTGCTCGCGCGCGCTTCGTTGCGAGCGAGATAGAAGAGCGCGAGGGCGGCGCGTTGAGCGTTTCGCGAGTCGGCTGCCCATCTGCGCAGCTCTGCACTGGAAGCAGCTCCTCCCTGCGCGTAGATGCGGTCAAGAGCCTCAAAAGCATCGGGAAGTCCCGGAAGACCGGAATTTTCCGCGATGAATCCCTCCATGATTCTTTCGGCCTCGGCCGCGTCCGCCTGCTGCAACCGACATTCCGCCAGGGCTACCGCGAGACGCGCTGCCAGGCGTGCCGGCGGGTCCTTGATTTCTTTCAGTTTCTGCTCGGCGTCGACGGCCTGGCCCGCGGCGAGTAGGGCGCGTGCGGTAAGAAAGATGGCCTGTTGCTGCTGCACGGGAGATAGTCCTTCGGCGGAAGAGAGGGTGCTCAGGGCGCCGGCATGATCTTTCGCATCGAGGCGAATTTGCGCCAACTCCAGCGCGGCATCTCCTGAAGCAGCGGGATTTTCTTTCAAAAGCGCCGAGAGTATCTCGGCGGCTTCAGGCCTTCGACCTAAAGCCGAAAGCATTCTGGCTGCGCCCACGGCAGCTTGCGTTGAGTAGTGTTCGTCCTGAACGAGGCTCTCATACAGTGGCAATGCCTCCGCCGGGTTGTTGAGCGCTGCATTTGCCTCGGCCAGCCAAAATCGCGCGTCTGAATCGGCCTTTCCTGATTTCTTGAGAAGAGCAGCACTCTCCTCAAACCGACCAGCGGCAAATAGAGCTCTTGCCAGCAGCAGTTCCGCAGTCGCCTGCTCTCCGCGAGCGAATCCTTTTCCGGCAGTTTGGCTGAGGTTGTAAATAGCTACTTGGGGCAGACCATCTTCAAGCGCGCGCCGCGCTTCATCAATGCGCGCATCAACTCCGAAGGCCGAAGCCCCGGCAAGCAAGAGGAACGGTATGGTCGCCTTCATGGGCGAAGAGCACGTGAAAGATAATGGCCAGTGTAGCTGGCAGCCTCCTGGGCAATGTGCTCTGGCGGTCCGTCGCAAACTACCCGGCCTCCGTCTTCTCCCCCTTCAGGACCCAGGTCGATTATCCAGTCTGCGCACTTAATGACTTCAAGATTGTGCTCGATGACGACAAGGGTGTTATGCGCATCGCGCAACTTGATGAGCACTTCCAACAATTTATGAATGTCTGCAAAGTGCAAACCAGTCGTCGGTTCGTCCAGCAGATAAACGGTTCGACCAGTGGCCCGTCGAGCTAGCTCTGAGGCAAGTTTTAGCCTCTGGGCTTCCCCACCCGACAGAGTCGTGGCCGACTGGCCAAGCCGCAGATAGCCCAGTCCCACGTCCTGGAGCGTCTCGAGTTTGGCGGCGAGTGCAGGAATGCTCCGAAAGAATCGGGCGGATTCGTCAACAGTCATCTCCAAGACATCGGCGATATTCTTTCCCTTGTAGGTAATCTCGAGAGTCTCACGATTGTAGCGACGGCCTCGGCACACCTCACACTCGACGTAAACGTCGGCAAGGAAATGCATCTCGATCTTTATGAATCCATCGCCCTGGCAGTGCTCGCAGCGGCCTCCCTTTGCGTTGAAAGAAAAACGGCTCGCATCGTAGCCGCGCACACGTGCTGCGGGAAGCTCGCTGAAAAGGTCGCGGATTGGGCCGAGGGCCCCAGAGTACGTCGCCGGATTTGACCTGGGCGTGCGACCCACCGGCGTCTGATCGATAACGACCACCTTGTCGAACTGCTCGATCCCGACGATCTCGTCAAAGGCGCCGGGACGATCTTTTGCACCGTTGAGACTTTGAGCGAGCGCGGCTCGCAGGATGTCGTTTACCAAGGTGGACTTTCCGCTTCCGGAGACACCGGTAACGCAGGTTAAGCAGCCCGCCGGGATTGCCACGGTAATATTCTTGAGATTGTTCTCCCTCGCTCCAAAAACAGTCAACCAGCCATCTCCGATTTCTCCGGCAAGCTGGCGCTCTTTACGCGGGGGAACACGATGGCGCGGAACGGAAATCTTCAGCGTCTTCTTTAAATACTGCGCAGTCAGTGAATCCTCGCTTCGTAAGATCTCTTCGAGCGTTCCCTGTGCAACGATTCGGCCCCCTCGCGGACCTGCCCCGGGACCGAGATCGAGAATGTGATCGGCCGCTCGGATCGTGTCCTCGTCGTGCTCGACTACGATGACCGAATTTCCAAGGTCGCGCAAAGCGCGTAACGTCGCAATAAGACGGTCATTGTCGCGTTGGTGAAGACCGATGCTCGGCTCGTCCAGCACATAGAGAACACCGGCAAGACCCGAACCGATCTGAGTCGCCAGGCGGATTCGCTGGGCTTCGCCACCGCTAAGGGTGCCGCTCTCGCGGTTTAGTTGGAGATAGCCGAGACCAACTTCGTTCAAGAATTTTAATCTTTGCCGAATCTCTCGCAACACATCCCTCACAATCTCCTCATCGGCGCCGCTGAGCGCGATCCGAGCGAGCAGTTTGCCTGCTTCCGAAATCGGAAAGCTGCAGAATTGGTTAATATTATACTGCTGACCATCCTCATCCGAGATGGTCACAGCCAGAATTTCGGGACGCAATCTGGCGCCTCGACACAAGCCGCAGACGCGGCGCGCTTGAAATGCCCGTAGCCGCTTTTTGGTGAACTCACTTTCACTGGTCTCGAAAAGTCTCTGCATTTGGGCGACGAGCCCCTCGAAGCTCTTGGAAACTCTCCGGTCTGCCGTCACCTGGATAGTAACAGCCCGATCGCCGCTTCCAGAGAACAGCAAAGACTTAAAGTCCGAAGCCAGCTCCTTGAACGGCACATCTATCGGCACCGGAGAGTCGGCGATGAGCCCATTGAGGATGGCGCCGTAATACTGCTTCATTCGCTTCTGGCCGACGCGCCACGGCTTGATCGCCCCTTGCTCGAGGGTTTTAGATTTGTCCACCATCAGGTCGGCGTCAAAGAACAGCTCGGTGCCAATTCCATGACAGGCCGGACAGGCACCGAGGTGACTGTTGAAGGAGAAATGTTTCGGCGTCAGCTTCGGCATGGTAAAGCCTGTCGATGGATTGCAGTAGTCGGTGGAGAACTTTTGCTCGGACCATTTCTCAACCGCCGGTTCCATGCGGATCACCGTGAGCATGCCTCCTCCCCATCGAAGTGAAGTCTCGATCGAATCCGCTAGCCGTTGACGAACTTCCTCACGAATAGACAGCCGATCGACAACTGCTTCGATGGTGTGCGCTTCCGCTTTGGCGAGCTTCGGCGAACTGGCGGTGCCCAGCTCGGTGATTTCACCATCGACTCGCAAGCGGACGAACCCCTCTCGTCGCGCTTTCTCGATGACATCGCGAAATTCGCCGGGCTGATTAGTGACGAGTGGGGCCAACAGCATTATCTTCGTTCCTTCCGGCGAAGACAATATGGCGTCGGCGATCTGTTGAGGCGTCTGGCGGACCACCGGGTCGCCGGTGACCGGGTCATGCGGTCGCCCGACCGCCGCAAAGAGGAGTCGCAAATAATCGTAAATTTCAGTGGTGGTTGCGATCGTCGAGCGAGGGTTCGCGGCTGAAGTTCGCTGTTCGATGGCGATAGCCGGTGAAAGGCCTTCGATGTAATCGACCTCAGGTTTCTGCATCTGGTCGAGAAACTGACGCGCATAGGCGGAAAGGCTTTCCACGTACTTTCGCTGCCCCTCGGCATAGAGCGTGTCAAACGCCAGCGACGACTTGCCAGACCCGCTTAACCCGGTAATAACCACGAGGCGGTTGCGTGGAATTTCCACGTCCAGGTTGTCCAGATTGTGTTGTCGCGCGCCCTTGATGCGTATGACGGAATGATTGTCGGAGTTCATGACCGGAGCGCAAACGTGAATCGACAAATTTAAGCCGCGGAGGAGCCTCCGCGCAAGACTGGCGGGCATTGAATCGGTGCGCAGGGGCCGCACCTTGTTGACCGGCGATCCCAGCCGGCTCCTTGGTTCGTCTTACGCTCCCGGTGCCGCGCTCATTTTTGAGCCAGCAGAGCCAGTCGGGTCCACCACCAGACGATCTTGCCGTCCTCTTCAGCGATGCGAAACACTCTTCGCGCGGGCTCCGGCGCGGCGTGAATTAGCTCGAGGACTCTTTTCCTGTTTTCTGCGGATGTTCCGGCGGTATCGAAATACCAGTTCAGGTCGGGCTGTTTAAAGGGCGTTGTTTCGCAACGCACGACGTGCAATTGATTGCGGCGGCAAAGCTCCTTCCAGGCGCCTGCCGACAAGAACCGACCGTGACTTGGGTCGCGCAATTTCTCCAGCTCGTGAATCCACTCCTCCGCGATCGGCTCACCATCCGGAATACTGCCGTCGATGAGGAGGAAATGGCCACCCGGTTTCAGGACCCGCGTTACTTCCGACAGGAAGGACTCGCGGTTACTGAAATGATGTGCGGCGACCCGGCAAGTTACCAGGTCATAGGAGGCAGCAGAATAGGGAAACTTTTCCGCCTCGTGCAGGCGTGTTTCAATCGAGAGGCCACGTTCGGCGGCGAGGCTCTTGGCGTTATCGAGCATAGCTTGCGAGATGTCCGATGCTGTGACCGTGAACCCTCGAGTCGCCAGGTAGACGGCGGTATGGCCGCCACCGGTCGCGATGTCAAGGGCGCGGGAACCCGGCGAAACCTCAATGTCTTCTAGCGCCGAGGCGACGTCTGCGGTGTTGGCCAGGATATGGGATTTCCCGTAGTTCGCACTGTGTCGTTCGAACTGATCCCGGGACGCTTTTTGGATCGAATCGAGGGCCATTTAGTGCTCTTCGCACGGTTCCTCTGAAAGACAAGCTCCTTGCATCGCTCTGGAAATGACGGCAGCAATTTTCGCGCCGCTCTAAGGATGGTCTTGCGATTTCGAGGGTCTTTTCACATAGGCCGTCGGTGGCTGCAACGGATTGGGAACCGGGTGCTTGCCGCGGAGGAATTCCTCGATATCAAACTCCGCGAGCGCTCCTGGCTGATACCGTGCGACAATGCGATCTTCGAGGTTCTCCATTCCATGATGAACCGCAAAGTCGACGAAAAGTCCTGACTCGTAGAACAACCTCCAAATCTCGGGACAACCAAAGACCACACCCCACGGATGGTAGGCAGTGACATAGAGGGCCTTGTGTTCGCTGTCCGCCCGCTGCATCGCCTCTTGGAGATCCGTCGCGGTCTTGAGGCGTTGAACGTGCGGGTCGTAGTATGACAAGTGATTTGGAAAACTTGCTGTGAGGCGTTCGGTTCCGGATTGTGCGGTCGGCTTCAGCGTGCCCCTCATCGATAGCACGACTTCTTTGATCGGATCGAAAGGCCTGTTGCAGATCGCTCTGCGAATCGGTTCGGAAAAACCGCCGTAAATCAGAAGAAGTGCGGATGCGGCGATGACCCGCCAGGGAAGTTTGAGCGAGGGGTCCCCCTTACCGCAAATACCGATGGCGGCCAGGGCTGACCAGGCCCGGCAGCAGATAGATTAGATACCATTCAAAAAGCCACTGGTTCGAGGCTTTCGCCACTGCCGCCGCCGTCGCTGCCGGAACTAGTAGCGTGAGAACAACGATGATGCCCTGCGGCCACATCCAGCGAGTTGCACGAACAATACCTAGAATCATGGCGACGACGAGGAGCGCCAGAAGGCAAGCGAATGCTACAGGATGCTGGTTGGCTTCGGGCGCGAGCTCAAGGTAGGGCGAATTGAGTGAAGCGCTCTTGTTCCATCCCGTCCCGACGAGGAGGTTCGAGGATAATTCCACGAGCCAACTCTGAGTTCAGGGGCTGTCGAGCTTCGGGAGCAGTTTTCAAGTAGTTGAGCAACTGCGGAACCAATGGCAACATCGCTTGCGTAGCTGCCATCGCCGCCATCACATTCGCCACCAGCCAACGGCGAAATCTGGTATCTCCCGGTTGCGGGGTCCACTCCCTGGTGAGCCACCAAGCCGTTAGGCCGTTAAGAATCACCAGAATGTAGATCGCGGCGGGATAAACCCACAAAACCAGGAATTGGCAGGCTGCAAAGCCCAGCCACCATTTCCAGAGATTTTCACGAGTGGCTCGTAGCCAAAAGAGAAGCATCCCCGGAACCAACAGCAAGAGGAGCGAATAGCCGCGCGCCTCAGAAGAGTAGCGCAGAAACCAGGGGTGGAGTGCGAGCAACCAAGCGGATGTCACGCCCGCCATCTCGCCGCCAATTTTCGCGACGAGGAGGGCGAGGATTAGCACGGCGAAAATGCCCGCCAGACAGGCGGGAAGGCGGACGACCCACTCGCGGATTTGCCAGTCTCCAGCGGGCGCAAATACTCCCCAGGCTGTCCATGCACTTCTCGCTAGAACGCTGTAGAGGACATGATTTGTCGGCTTGCGATAATCGAAAAACGTGTTGCGCCACTTCAGCTCTGGTGGAAGAACGCTCCCGTCCTCTGTGACAACGTATTCGCCGACGATCGCTCGCCTTGCACTTAAATCTTCATCGTGTGCGAGGCCGAAATCGAGGCGCTGTGAAGCCAGCGAGCCGACGAAAATCATCGCGCCGATCACGCCAAGCCAAAAGATGGCCGAGAAGGAGCGCCGCGGCGTCGCATCCGACCTCCTATGAACCTCCCCGGCAGCCCACCACGGGGCTGTCCAAATCAAGATCCCCAAGAGTCCCAGATTGAACGCGCCCGCCCAGAAGGAATAAAAGCCGACGAGTTTGCCGAGGTTCCAGGTGGCAGCTTGCGTCAGGTCAAATCTCCACGGCTTATCTGCTGCGAATGCCAGCCAGGCACCCAGACCCAAGGCAATGCTGCTGAGCGCGACACGATAGCGGAGCACATTGTCACCACCTTTGAGACGCCGCCATCCTCTCTCCCACCGATCGTGGATGGGTCGCAGGTTGATCAAGCTGCCGAGACCTCCAAGTTGACGTTGCGAAGACTTCTTCATCTCACTTCAAGCACGAGAATCAACAGCCCCCTACCCCATTGAGGGCCTCGGATGTAAAGAGGTGCATCTTTTGCGAGCTTCGCCTCAGTGGTCACGAGAAGGGTCTTCTCGCGATATAATTGGATGCGCAGAAGATAGGATGTCAGCTCCTGCGAAAGGCACTGGACCTTGAAGAAAAATTCCTTGGACGGAATGAGCCATTCCTCACTGCCATGGAACAGGTCGCGCTTTTTCTCGCCGACCAGATAGAGGCTATTGTAGCCGAATATTTCGTTGATTGCCGGAGCGAGTTTCTTGAGCGACTCCGGGACAGAAGCGGCCGAGGGCTCGATTGTGGCGAGAGTAAGCGCGCTCCAAATGCGATCGCCTGCCGCCGCATAGGCTCCCGGCGGTGCCATGATGAAGAGCAGCACCGCTGCTGCTGCAACACGACGCCTCATCTCACGCTGGCCGCAGCCGGAATATAGTCGGCCCCTTCAATCCAAATGACGACGCCTCGTCGGTCCGGAGCTTGGAACTCGGACACTGAAAGCTTGGGGAGCTCGGCACGGGCTGAAATGACCTGGGAGCTAAAGTCGGCGCCACTTCGTCCGCCGGAGTGTTTCGCCAGCACCAGCGCAGTCAATACTATGGCAAGAATCAGCGAAAACGCGCCCGGCCAGGCGAGCCAGCCCAGCGGCAACATCTCCGGCGGAGCAGGCTGCTGTTTGACCCCTTCAACAATGCGGCTGTCCATAAAATCGGCATCGTGCAGTCGCGGTGAACTCAAGTGCTCGCGGAGTATGCATTTCGTTTCTGGCCCATTCTGTCTCGTCGAAGCTCTTCATGGATCGCCAAGGAGCTTGTCGAGCCGCGCAGCGATAACCCTGTGCCGCCGACTTAAAAAGGTTGTCACTAGAGGCACCCATTCGCCTGGATGCATGAAAATGGGGAGGAATTCGGTGCGTTAGGAGTTGCCGTAGCGTTTGCGCCATTCGGCGCGATATTCACTCATCAGATCGACAATGCGGTCCCGCACCCGAAACAGCAGCTTGTTTAAGGTCACTCGCTGGCGCACCGCCATCTTCTTTTCCTCCGCGAGCCGCGCCGCAGCATCCAAGGCATCATTGGCAGCTTTTAAGCCCCGCTTCAGATAGGCGATGGTCATGCCAAGCTCAGTGCAGTCGTCGCCGCATAGTGCGGCTGCCAGTTTGGCGCCGCAAACGGCCGACCTCGTTGCCAGCCGTATGGCCTCGGGATGGTCCTTCAGCGACTGCTCGCGATCCAACCAGGAATTGATCCATGTGTGCAGCTTGAGAGTATCCTGGTAGATCGGGGATCTGGCGAACTCTTCAAAATCGCCCTCTTGGCAGTCGGTTTCTTGTTGCGAAAGAGTCATTTCCTCTTCGCAGAGGCTTTCGGCGACTTCATCCCATTCTGCGTCGCGCTCCTCATCGAAGGATTCCCAACCCATTTCCTTGGCGATGATGTTATCACGGTCGGGGTGATCCAGATATTTCTCGAGAAGACCGAAGTATTTCTCGGTGTTGCGGTCCTGCTGCTGGAGGAACCGCTCCCACTGATACTCATCCCAGATCTCCGGCGTCTCGAAATCGTCATCAGCCATCGCAAAAACCCTTACTGCACCGCAGTTTCGGACGCAACGTGATTTTCAGGCATTAATTTGGGACAGGAGATTGGCGCGAGGCGCTGTTGATGCGCGATGAACCAGATTTTGGAGGCGCAGCTGGCCGCAAGCTGCGGAAATGTCGTGGCCTTTCTCGCGTCGAAGTGTCGCCGCGACGCCATTGTCCTTCAAGACGCCCAGAAAGCCTTCCTGGACCGCGACGGCGGGACGCTCCCAATCAAGTCCCTTGACTTGATTGTACGGGATGAGGTTGACTTTGGCCCGCAGGCGCCGCGCATGGCCGACGAGTCGGCGCGCTTGGTCCTCAGAATCATTGAGGCCTCGAATGAGGATATACTCCAAAGTGAGCGGCTGACTCTTATGCGAGCAATAATACTCACAAGCATCCATAAGCTCGCGAAGCGGATGCTTTCGGTTGACCGGCATGATCTTACTGCGGACCTCATCAGTGGCGGCGTGGAGCGAAACGGCCAGGCGAATCTGCAGCGGTTGATCGGCGAATTCAACTATGCGCGGAACGAGCCCACTCGTTGACACCGTCATGTTTCTGGCGCCCACCGCCAGTCCCCAAGAGGCATTCAGAATCCCTATGGCCTGCATGAGGTTTTTGTAATTGGCGAAGGGCTCGCCCATCCCCATAAACACAATGTTGTTGATCTTCTCTGCGGAGAGCTCTTCTACCGCGAGAAACTGCGCCACGATTTCGCCGGCGGTGAGGTTGCGCTTCACGCCGTCGAGTCCGCTCGCGCAGAACTTGCAGCCGTAGGCGCATCCAACCTGGCTGGAAATACAGACAGTCCGTCGGTCTGACGGCTCTCCATAAAGGGCCGGCGATGCGGGGATGACCACAGTTTCAATCAGCTGTCCATCTAGCAGCTGGAAAAGAAACTTTCGCGTTGTATCCGCGGAGCCAGTCTCCCTGATTTTCGTCAACGGCCGCAGG
This sequence comes from uncultured Verrucomicrobiae bacterium, assembly GCA_963706955.1. Lineage (GTDB taxonomy): Bacteria > Verrucomicrobiota > Verrucomicrobiia > Chthoniobacterales > Terrimicrobiaceae > DASTFP01. The sequence goes on from CAVPOC010000009.1 coordinate 27,994, forward strand.
GTGTAATTTGCCTCGAGCTGCGCGCGCAATGCTGCTGGCAGATTGCTCATCTCTTCGAAGCGCCTTGCCCGATGCGCGTAGACCCACGCGCAGAGCTGCGCAGCCCGATAGCGCGCTTGGCCGAGTCGCTCAAGCTCACCTGCTAGTTGGTCCCTGGTCAGCGAAAGCAAATCCACGGCACCAATTTGCCAGAAATCGGCCAAACTTCACGGGTTTCCTGCGCAAGCGCATCCCGTCCGTCGCTACTTCGCTCGATATCCTCGGGTTGGCGGCGGAGCGCCCCCACCGCAATATTGCCGACTTCGACCGAAGACATTGAGTGCAGAGCGGCAATCAGGTAGTAGTGATGTCATGTCTGATGGCCATCTTGCCGAGCGCGCAGCCAAAGCGCAGAAAATAATCGCTGCACCTGGCGATTTTAAGGTCTGCGAAGGTTGCGATTCAATCGTCGCGCGCCGGGTGGCCACATGTCCGAATTGCCACGGCTATCGATTTAACTCCAGCGAAGAGGAAATTGTTGCTCATGCCAAGCTTCTCGCTTCGCGCCCGCAGACGAGCGTCACCGAATCAGACATGGAGTAAACTCCTGCTCGAACGATCATAGCTTCTCCAAGACCGCTACCACCTCGATCTCGCTGGTTTGCGGAAACATGTCCAAAGGGCAAACGCGTCCCAGGGTGTAGTCCCGCGCGAGGTACTTGAGGTCACGAGCGAGGGTCGCCGGGTTGCAAGACACGTAGATGAGACGTTGCGGGCGCTTTGACGCGATCGTCTCAAGAACTTCTGCCTCGAGGCCAGTTTCCGGCGGGTCAAGCAGGAGCGTGGTGCCCTCAGAAGTGGCGGCTGCAAGTGCGGGCACCAGATGACGCTTTACATCTCCCAACAGATAAATTTCGCGTGGTCCGGCCTTTTCACGCGCGGCTCGGATTGCGTCGGTGCTCCATTCTATGCCAATGGTGTGCTCGAATAGATCGGCCAGCCGTTTCGCGAAGAAGCCGGCGCCACAGTAGGCGTCCACCAGCAGGCGATTGCCAGGTTTTGCTATTTGTTCGACGATTTCTAGCAGGCGCGCGGCGACGGCGTCGTTGACCTGCCGAAATCCGTGGTAGTCGGAGAATTCGCGCAGAGGATACGTGCCGTCCTTTGGTTGGGAGTTCCTCAGTTGGCGAAGCAGCGCGTTGACTTGTTCCTTCGCAATAGGGCATTCCTTCACTTCAACTATTCTGCGGCTTCGAGCACCGAAAAATCCCACCCGGCCTGACTCCGAGTGAACAGTGATCCGATTGCGATAGTGGAATTCCAACGGAGATGGAATGGTCGGCTCGACAGGGGCGGCCGGAATTCCCCCCAGGCGCTGCAGAACTTCGGCCACTTGCGCCGATTTTATGGCCAACTGTTTCGCATAGGCGACATGCTGGTAGTGGCATCCGCCGCAGCGACCAAAGACCGGGCAATTAGGGCGGACTCGGTCTTCGGAAGCTTCGATGACTTCGCTCAAGTCTGCTTGGACGTAACTTGTATGCGTCGAGCGGATGCGAGCCTTCACTTTCTCGCCGGGAATTACGAAGGGAATAAAGCAAACTTTGCCGTCGGTAAGCCGCCCAATCCCGCTGCCACCAAACGCAACTCGCTCAACCTGCACTACTACATCCTGACGGCAATCGCGCTTCGGTGTTCCGCGTGCATCGCGTGTTTTCCGCATCATTTACGTTCTTCGCTTGGCCTGAGGTGATTGTCCTCGGACAGTGCGCCTTCCACTACGTCAATGGACACTAGTCTCCAACCCGTCAAGTGCGCCTTCGGAGCTTCGCCATCGAAGAGCGAGATTTTTTGGATGGAGGCTTGCGGCGCATGCGGCTTGGTGCAGCCGGCCGTTAAGGACTGACTTCGGAGCTTCCCGCGCCAAGACGAAAAAAAGAATCCCGCCCTCGACGGAGGGCGGGATTGCTGCGGAGTGCGCCTGATGACAGGCGCTTCTTTCAACCAACAGTGATCTTTCGAGGCTTAACAGCCTCGGTCTTTGGAAGATGGACGGTCAACAGACCTTGCTCTACGCGAGCACTGATCCGCGTCGCGTCGATGCTGGGATCCAGATCGAAGACGCGCCGGTAATCGCCCATTTTCCGCTCGCGATAGACAGGTCGTCCGAAGTCGTTCGCCGCGATGGTGCGGTGGCCACCAAGGATGAGCTTACCGTCTTCAACGGTTACCTCTACGCCTTGTTTGCCGACGCCAGGCATCTCGACCTCCAGAGTAAATCCGTCCGCATCTTGATGAAGATTCACAACCGGAGTGAAATACTCAACGCGCTGTCCCGCTTCAGCTTTAACTGGTGCTAATGTCGTCATAATCGGTAAAGTTTCGTCTTACCGGTCGTTGGACCGGCCAGACTTTGTTCAGTTTAGTTCAACTTGGATCTTCTTGGGTTTGGCCTCTTCAGCCTTTGCCAAGGTGACCGTAAGGATACCATCCTCGTAAGTTGCCTTGACTCCCTCTGCGTTTACGGCCGAAGGCAAGGTAATGCTGCGGCCAAAGGCGCCAAATGATCGCTCGTTGCGCAGACTCTCGCCCTCGCGCTCTTCGCTCTTGAACTTGCGCTCGCCGGAAATGGTGAGCACGCCGTCATGCAAAGAAATATCGAAGTCTTCCTTCTTCATGCCGGCGGCCTCGAGTTGAACGGTGACCTTGCTGTCGTCCTCGAACAGGTCCAACGCCGGAGCCCACCCCGATCCAAGTTCGGGAGAAGTGCTCGCCAACTGGAACGCCGAATCCAACAGGTCCCGCAATGAAGACAACCGGTCGAATGGCCATCCTGCCAATTCAGGGGTTCTGTATCGTATAATACTCATAAGTATCTCCTTTCTATTCTTATTTAGCCGGAATCATACCAGAACATGAATGACGGGAAATTTATGGATAAATTACACATTATCAATTGTTTATTCGTAAACATGTCCGTGCGGCGTTTTGCATTGTGTGTCATATAGTCACATTCAGGCGCACTATATGATGCCAACTATAGCGACATAATGTCACTACATATTCAAGGTAGAATCGATGTGAGAGCCAAAGTTGGAGACGGTCATGATGATGCGCCACCCGGTAAATACTACGACGGAAAGGTAGAGGACACGCGGCGACCACTCTGCGAAGGCATCGAGACTTTGGAAGGTTTGCTGCTTAAAGAATTCGGCGGCGCGCCGCGATTCTTCGTCGAGCCGTCCAGCATGTTCTCCGACCTCGATTGAGCGCAGAAGAGCCTCAGAAAAGTCAGGCTGCTTTCGAAACGCTTCGCTCAACCTTTCACCGTGCTTGACACGCGCGAGCGCGGCGGTCGTGCTCGCTCGGAGGGCAGCATTCTCGCAAGCTGTTCCGGCCATCTCGAATGCCCGCAGGAGACTTCCGCCCGCTGCAATATAAAGCGAAAGAACGGACGAAAACTTCCAAAGAGTCCAATTGAGGAGAAAGCGTCCTAGCACCGGAATTCGGATGATCGCCGTTGCAGACGTGGAGTCGCGCGAAAGCAAACTGCGCGCAATTCGCCAAAGAACCGCTCCGAGCAGAATAGAAAGGTAAAACCCCAGGAGAATTGGCAAAGATTGAGCAAAAAACGTGGTCCAGCCGCCGTCCAAGAGCGCTGGGGGGATCGCCAGCAGGATCGCTGCAAGATGCAGGACGAGCACCGGATAGATCGACTTGGCGATGACGATGCGTCGCGCTTGCCCGAGCTGAGCATAGAATTCAGCCAACTCGACGAAGACTGCATCGAGCCGGCCACTCGCCTCTCCCGCCTGGATAATGGCGGCATCGCTTTGCGAAAAACCCGCTCGGCGAAATGCTTCACCAACATTCTCCGAGGCTTGGAGAGAAGCCATGAGAGCCTTCAGACAACCGCCGACTCGACGATCTGCGTTGCGCGCGAGGATTTCGAAAGCTTGTCCAAGGGGCAGACCGCTCCTGGAAAATTGGGCTAGCGCGTGAAAAAGTTGCTCCCGCTGCCGCAAGCTGAGGGCGTCCATCAAGGCAAGTGTGAGCTGGAGAGGTTTTCAGCTCAAGTTTTCGATTGATCGCAGGAGAGATGATGCCGACGCTGCCACTCCATGCCGGCAGATGAAGAATTCATGCGCGAGGCGATCCGTCAGGCGCGCAAGGGTGTGGGTGCCACCCACCCAAACCCTGCCGTGGGCGCCGTGATAGTGTCCGAGGAAACTATCGTCGCAAGGGGCTGGCATCGAGCAGCTGGAACCAACCACGCTGAAATCGAGGCTTTGGGAAGAGCACGCCAGAGAGCCCATGGCGCTACCCTCTACGTAACGCTCGAGCCCTGCTCGACTCAAGGTCGAACGCCACCGTGCACCCACGCCATCGTTGAAGCCGGGATTGCGCGAGTGGTCTATGGGGCGACCGATCCAAATCCCAAGCATTGCGGACGCGCCGCCACATTTCTTTCGCGCGCCGGCATCGAAGTTTGCGCGGGCGTGCTCGCCGAGCCGTGCGCAGCCTTGAATACTGAATGGAACAAGTGGATCTCCGGAGGAATGCCGTATGTGATCGCCAAGGCGGCGATGACCCTGGATGGACGCATCAATTCCCCGCCCGAAAGTCGTTGGATTACAAGTGAGGCTTCCCGCCAGGATGCGATGAAACTTCGCAGTCGTGTGCAGGCGATTTTAGTGGGAGGTGGAACTATCCGCGTGGATGATCCGCAACTGACCGTCCGAGGGCCTTCGCCGAGGTCTCAGCCATGGCGCGTGGTTTGGAGCCGATCCGGGCGACTCCCTCCGACCGCCAAAATCCTCACCGATCAGTATCGGGATCGAACCCTCGTCATGAAAGGGATGAGCTTGCGGTCGGCTTTGCGCGAACTGGGATCCCGAGAGATAGCCGCTGTTCTCATCGAAGGAGGAGGGCGAGTCATAGGCGAGGCTTTCGATGCTTCGCTCGTAGACGAAGTCTGCTTCTATATGGCGCCAATCCTTGCGGGTGGTGCCACCCCCGTCACCGGCGGCCGGGGTGTTCGGGACAACGAGCACGCAGTCCGACTCGGTTCTGTCCTTTTTAAGCGCATCGGTTCAGACGTGCGGCTGACGGCGACCGTCCTCAAAAAGTGATCGGCTCCGGCGTCGGCGCCTGGATGCTCGGAGCATCCATCGGCGAGTCCAGTGGGCGCACTGCCTCTGCCTTGCGGATCTCAGGCTCCGCTGAGGGACGAACGTCCGTCGGATGTGCTGCGTCCGAGGCTTTGGCAACAGCGTTGCTAACCTCTTGCACGTCGGCGGCATTGACCGGAATCGCGCGGGCGATGGGAATTGCGTCCTCAAAGGGATGTCCCGCAGGTCGCACAGCTCCGTAAACATCGTTAAGTCCCAGAATCGTCGGCGTCATGACAGCTATCGGTCGCACCGTTGAGAGGTCGATGGCCGTAGCTGCTCTCGGCCATTCTTCCTGGTCATACTCTCGCGCGTAGCTGCGAACTCCACCGCCATGAATGTTGCAGCGTTCCTTGGGGACCTGGGCCGCCGTGCCGTACTCGTTAAAAGTGCCCGAGCCTGGACCGTCAGTGCTCGAGTCCCGCAAACATCTTGGTGTCGCCAACAATCCGGAACGACGGCAGATCTCAACAGCTTTCAAGGTGCCGGGTTTGTCGAATTTCACCGGAGGAAATTCCTCGGAAGCAATGTTCATGATCTTTGTCCAGATCGGCAGGGCGAGGTCCTTTCCGAAGGCTCCGCGGTAAATTCGGGTGGGGCGATCAAATCCCACCCACACGCCGCAGGTCACCCCGCTGCTGTAACCAAAGAAATACGTGTCGGTGAAGTTGTAGGCCGTGCCCGTTTTTCCAGCAACTGGCATGTCTTTCAACCCGAGTTCGGCGAAAGCGATGGAGGCGGCACCCGTGCGCAAAGCAGCCTCCAGTCCTTCAGTGACCTGCCAGGCTGCCTCGCGACTAATCGCTTTTACGGTCTGCGGTTCCGCTTTGAAGATTTGCTTACCCTCAGCGTTGGCCATTTTTTCGATGATGTGAGGCTGCTTGGCCCTCGAGCCACCATTTGCGAAGACAGTATAGGCCAAGGTAATCTCCTCGAGGGTGGCCTCGCTGCTCCCGAGAAAGGCGTTGGCATAGTTGCGCAGCGGGGAGGTAATCCCCGCACTGAGAGCAGTTGACTTGACCTGGTCCAAGCCGATTCGCAAACCGAGGCGCACGGCGGCGGCATTCTTGCCTTTCGCGAGCGCCTCGCGCGCCGGAATCGGACCTTCGTATTCGTTCTGCTCACGCTCGACGCCCCATTCCCCCAGAATGCCGGAATCACCGCCGACCATTACATACCGATTATCCAGACAGGAGTCGTCGACCGTGGACCCGGGAAAGATCCCTTTTTCATAGGCCGCGGCATAAACAATCGGCGTGAAGGCCGTCCCGATGGGGCGGCGGGCCATGGTCGCACGGTTATATTCGCTATGTTTAAAATCTCTGCCCCCGACCATAGCAAGAATACCGGCCGTCGAGTTTTCGAGCGCCATCACCGCGCCTTGCAAATACTTCGGTTCCGGCAACTTCAAGAGCACATTGCCGCGATTCAGCTCCTCTTCGATAGGCTTGGCGAGTTTCCGGTAGTCGTCAAAGGTCCCGTGATCATACCCGGGTTGGGTTTCGATCTTGGCAAGCAATTCACGCACCGCGAGTTCAGCTGCTCTCTGCACCTTCAAATCAAGCGTGGTGTAAATGTGAAAGCCTCCATTCATCGCGCGTCGGTATCCCAGGGCGGCGATCGCTTGTTGCCGGATGTAGTCGATGGCGTAGGAAACCTTGAAGGGGTTTGTCCTCTTCATGACATACAGAGGAAGCCCAACTTGCTCTTTGTAGTCGGCTTTCGATATCAAACCTTGCTCTCTCATACGCTTGAGCACGAAATCGCGAGCCATCTTCGCCCCTTCCTTATTGTTCCATGGAGAGAGCGTCTGTGGACTCTTTAGCAAGCCGGCAAGCATCGCGCATTGGCCGATGTCGAGATCCTTGGCGCTCCGTCCAAAGTACCCGCGGGCGGCGGCCTCCACCCCATAGAAGCCACTTCCAAAGTAAACGCGGTTAAGATACAGCTCCATGATCTTGCCCTTGGAAAATTTCTGCTCGATGCGGCGGGCCAGAAACATCTCAACAAGTTTGCGCTGGTAGGTCCGCTCCCGCAGCTCGAAGGAATTGCGTGCCAGCTGCTGGGTCACCGTGCTGGCTCCCTGCGAAATCTTCCCCCGCCGATAGTTCGCCAGTGCCGCCCGTAAGACCCCGATGTAGTCCACTCCATGGTGCTGGAAGAACTTGTTGTCCTCCGCCGCGACAACCGCCTTGACCATCGCTGGAGAAATCCTGTCCAAAGAAACCGGGTTCCGGTTCTGAATGAAGATCTTGCCCAGCTCTTTGCCCTGCCGATCGTAAATTATTGAAGCGGCTTCCATCCGCTCCAACTGCGTTAAATCGTATTCTGCTGCCCGCCGTTCGAAACGCACATTGAGAAAAACCCAGAACAGCCATCCGGTCAGAGCTGCAACCACCATCAACGCGATGGGACCATAAAACCACCACCGCAAGAAAAACGGCTTCTTGCGCCACTGCCGTCGAAGCGACTCCCAACTCAATAGTCCTAGTCTAATGGCGCTTATCTCCCACGTTTGACCCAAAGGTTCAAACCCGAAAAACCGAAAAACATGCCAAAAACTCTATTTGTTGAGATTGCAAGTTATTTGCGCTTGACTTGTGAGGGCGAGAAGGGAGTCTCGGCGGCCGCCATGAAAACGATTTTCTTGTTCCTTTTGCTTCTCGGGGTCAGCTTTTCAGGTTCCTTTGCTGAGGAGGCTGCCGTCCCCCCAAAGAGAAGCGCCGATCTTACATCGTGGATGGATGGGGACTATGGAACCGGCACTTGGTTGGGCGCACGGATTGGACTGGAGGACAAGGGGTTGACGATTTCCGGTGGGTATACAGCCGAGGTTTGGGGGAATACGACGGGAGGACTCAAGCGAGGCGCCGTCTATACGGGACTACTCGATTTCGGTGCAGAGTTGGATCTTGAGGAGGTTATCGGCTGGAAAGGAGCCAGCGTAAGCACGACGTGGCTCTGGCTCAGCGGACGGGACGCTTCGGAGGACCTTGTCGGGAACTTTCTTACCATATCCAATATTGCCGGCTTCAACACGCTGCGGATGCTGGAATTGTGGTTTCAGCAAGATTTCTTCCAGGGCGGAGATGATGCCCCGCCGGGCCTCTCGATACGCGTTGGGCAGTTCACTGCCGACAGTGAGTTCGTAATTTCCGATTACGGCGCTCTTTTCACGAACGGCAGTTTTGGATGGCCGGCCTTTCTCTACACCAACATTCCCGCGGGAGGCCCGGGTTACCCGATGGGCGCTCTTGGCGTCCGCGTCGCCGCTAATCCGTGGGAATGGTTGACTCTGCAAAGCGCTGTTTTTGAGGGCAACGTCTTCGATCAGAACGTTAACCGCCATGGATTCAGGTGGGACCTCAATGCCAACCAGGGTTACTTCTGGCTGAACGAGCTCCAAGTGCGCTGGCACCATAGTAACCCAAAGAGACTGCCGGGTCAGGCTAAGTTTGGCGCCTGGTTCCACACGGCGGACTTTGCAGACCCCTTTTACGACGAGGATGGGATTCCCCTGGCTGAGGAGGATTCGAGCGGCAATCCGCTCACCCACCAGTGGAATTATGGATTCTACTGGATTCTCGACCAGATGCTTTACCGTGAACCCCGCAAGACCGAGCCGGTAGCCAGTGTTCTGGGCACGGACGGAAAGTCGGTCGCCCCGTCAAAGGCAAGCATAGCCGCTGAGGAGGAGGAGGCTTCCGATCAGGGACTCGGCTGGTTTGGGCGCATCGCTTTCGGCCCGCAGGATCGTAATTTCGTGGGATTCTACGTCGAGAGCGGGCTTGTTTATACGGGCGCCATCCCGACCCGTGACGAGGATCAAGTCGGTGTAGGCTTCGCCTATGCCCAGCTGACCAATGGCGCCCGACGGACCTTGGAGCTGGAGGGCTCGCGTGGAGTCGGTGCGGAAATGGTCCTCGAGGTCACCTATCAACTCAATCTCACCAAGTGGCTGTATGTTAAGCCGAACGCGCAATTTATCATCAATCCCGGTGGCACTCAGGATCTGGGCAATGCCTTTGTTATCGGTGGCCGCGTGTCGGTGAACTTCTAGTTGAGGCGCGGCCGCGGTTCGGACGCGGAATCCAACCTTCCGTTGGGGGCGTCCACGCCTCGGATCAAGCGAGTCTTCCTTCGTCGGCGTCGATGTAGTCAAACATGGTTTGAATGTCATCGCGATTGGCGAGGCCGCTTTCTCGCTTCCGTTGCTCGAGCATGGCCGTGCCTTCATCCTTCCAGCCGCGTTTTCGCATGAATTCGTTCCAGACGTAGATCTGCTCGGGATTCGGCTGTTGACCGGTAGAAAAGCACCACTCGAGAACAGTCAGATCGTCCGAACTTTCGGTGACTTTCCTGGCGAGGTCTTCGTACGACACCTGGAGAAAGTCTACACATCGCTTGTCGAAACCCACGCCGAGATTCTGATGTAAATCGTGATGGAGCTGTTCGGTGAGTTTGAGGCGAATCTTGTCGAGCATGCGCCCGAAATAGACGATGCCACCAACTTTCTCATGGGGACTGCGCGGATAGGTCATCAAGGCAATGATGGTTGAGCTTTTTTACGTTTCGTATCCAGAAAGGAGGCAACAATGAATAGTCCTGCGGCAATACAGATGCACGAATCAGCCACATTGAACGCAGGCCACCTTCCATATACGGGCAGAATGAAATCGAGAAAATCGATGACGTGACCGTGGATGATGCGATCTGTGAGGTTGCCGGAGATTCCTGCCACCAGCAGGGCGGCTGCCCAGCGCGAAGGTTCGTCGAAGAAGACATTCTTCCATCCGAGAATTCCCAAGATGACCAGCGCGACGCAAGAGAGGGCAATAAAGAACAGGTTGTTGTCCCTTAGCATTCCAAAGGCGGCACCGGTGTTATGGACTTGCACGAGATTGAAAAATCCCGGGATGACTGGGACGATCTCGTCGGTGGAAATCTTCGCGAGGACGAGCGCCTTCGTGACTTGGTCGAGAACGTAGAGAGGCAGCGAGACGGAACGCCAGAGCTTCATTGTCGCATGCTTCTCGAGGGGGCCCTGGAGTCGAGAGTGCTGCTCAACCTGCTTGGATGGCAGCTTCGGTGACGGCATCGGCACAGCGCACGCAAAGCGTGGGGTGAGCCGGATTGCCACCCACGTCCTCGCGAAACCTCCAGCATCTGTCGCAGCGGGGGTTCGGCGTTCGTGATACTTCGATCGAAAAGCTTTCAGATTCCTCGAGATCGAGATCGCTGATCACAAAGATCTCATCCAACTCCTCGCGATACTCACGGACGACTTCGACTTCATCTTTGGCTGCAACTCGCACGACCACCCTCGCCTCGAGCGTGCCGCCGATTGTTTTGGCTTTCTGCGCGGCTTCAACGGCTTGCATGATTTTCGCGCGCAGGCCGAGCAGCGTATCAAATTTACGAATCGACTCGAGATCCACCCATTCCGCATCCACTTCCGGGAAAAGTTGAATATGGACAGACTCCTCAGGACGGAAATATCCCCACGCTTCCTCACTGGTGAAGGCCAATACCGGCGCCAGCAGCCGACAGAGGGCATCAAAGACCGTCGCCATGGCAAACTGGGTCGCACGGCGGCGCGGCGAATCGGAAGCGTCGCAATAGAGTCGGTCCTTGGTGATGTCCACGTAAAGACTGCTCAAATCCACTGCGCAAAACTGGTTTATCGAGTGATAGACGCGGTGAAACTCAAGGCTCTCATAAGCGTCACGGCAGTTGCCGATCAAGGTTTGCAACTTTGCTAAAACCCATCTGTCGACCAATGTTGTCTGCTCGCGCGGCAGTTCACGGGTGCCGTCGAAATCGTGGAGGTTCGCCAGCAAGATACGCAGCGTATTTCGAATACGCCGATAAGCGTCCGAGAGGCGGGTAAAGATCTCCTCGGAAAAGGGGACATCGTCGGTAAAGTTCACGCTGCTCACCCATAACCGCAGCAGATCGGCGCCATACTTGTTAACGTAGTGATCCGCTTCTGAAGGCTTCTGATAAGCGCCCTGAGTGGACTTGGAGATCTTTTTCTTGGTGTCGACGTCGACCACGAATCCATGCGTCAATACCGAACGGTATGGCGCCACTCCGTTCAGGGCGATGGAAGTCATCAGCGAGCTTTGAAACCAGCCACGATGCTGGTCAGTCGCCTCGAGGTACAAATCTGCCGGAAATTCGAGCTCTTCGCGCCTCCGCAGAACCGCCTGATGGCTTACTCCGGAGTCGATCCAGACGTCCAGCGTGTCGTTTCGGCGTGTCCACCGGGACTGTCCATAGCCGATCTCATTGAGGATCTCCGAGTCAGTCAGATCAAACCAGACGTTTGTTCCCCTCACCTCGACCAGATCCGCGACACGGCGCGCAAGCTCAGGAGCGAGCGGGTTTTCAAGGATCGGTCGGTTATCTTGATCATAAAAGATTGGAAGCGGCACTCCCCACGATCTCTGGCGCGAGATGCACCAGTCGGGGCGCGATTCGACGGTCCCGTAAATGCGATTTCGGCCCCAATGCGGCAGCCAGGTTACTTCCTCGATCGCCCGGAGAGCGTCGTGGCGGAGAAGGTCGACGCGGATGAAAAATTGCTCCACTGCGCGAAAGACCACCGGCGTCTTCGAGCGCCAGCAATGTGGATATGAGTGCCGGTAAACCTGCTCACCAAGAAGCATGTTCCGCGACCGCAGGTGTTCGACGACCTCCTTGTTTGCATCGAAGACATACTTGCCAGCCCAGATAGGCACGCCCACCTCTTCGGTGAAGCGTCCATGGTCATCCACGGGCGAGAGAATGGGCAAACCGTTTTCAACGCCGGCAACATAGTCGTCCGCTCCGTGGCCGGGCGCAATGTGGACCTGGCCGGTGCCGGCGTCGAGGGTGACGAAATTTGCCAGGATTACCCGCGATCGTCGATCGAGAAAGGGATGCTGTGTCTCGGTGTTTTTCAGCTCGGTCCCGAAAAAGGATTGCGATACCTGATCATTGGCGAGCTTCCATTTCGTGGCCTGTTCAAAGGCTGGGACGAGCTCCCTTGCGAGGACGAAGAGTTCCTCCTCCCCGGTCTCTTCATTTCGAAACCGTCGAAGCCAGTAGGTATAATCGGCTTTGATCGCGATGGCGACGTTTGCTGGCAGCGTCCACGGTGTCGTTGTCCAGATTACCATGCTCGCCTTTGCTGCGAGCGGGCCGCTGACGATGGGAAACTTGACAAGGATCGCAGGATCTTCGCGCTCGGCATATTCGACCTCTGCCTCAGCGAGGGCCGTTTGGGCGCCGGTACTCCAGTAGACCGGCTTCTTCGATTGATAGACGAGTCCTTTCTCCAAGAACCTGGCAAAGCAACGGATGATATCTGCTTCGGTACTGCGGCGAGAGGGTGAGATAAGGATTCTCCCAATCTCCCAAGACCCCTAAGCGTCGGAATTGCCGCTTCTGAACGTCGACAAATTTTCGCGCGTAAGCCTCTGACCGCCTCCGGACTTCTGCGGGAGCAAGGCCCTTCGATTCCTTGACCACCTTGAATTCGATCGGTAGCCCATGGCAATCCCATCCTGGAACGTAGGGAGCCCGGTAGCCAGCCATGGTGCGCGACTTCACAACGAAGTCTTTTAAGATCTTGTTCAGGGCAGTGCCCATATGCACGTCGCCGTTGGCGAAGGGCGGCCCGTCGTGAAGAATATATGCTCTCGCCGCCTCCTTCCGCTCTTCCTGGATGCGTTCGTAGAGCTTCTCACGCTCCCATCGGGCGAGAATTTCCGGCTCTCGTGCTGTCAATCCCGCTTTCATTGGAAACTCCGTCTTGGGAAGGTTTAGTGTGTCCTTGTAACTGCTCATCGCGAACAACAACCCTTAGCAGTGCCTCTCCCCATGGTCAAACCTGCCGCTCTGATCGGTTTCTCCGCAACGCTGAACTCTTCTCTGCACAGAAATAATGAGATTTCGTTATTCCGGCGCAAGAGCGATGATGCCGTGTGATTTGCCATGAGGTGCTTTCACGGTTCATGCACGGCGGTAGTTATGTTTGTATTGGCCGCGCCGTGCCTTTTCGCTGAAAGCCACTCCGCCGCCGATAGTGCAAATCAAAAGGCAGAGCCTCACCAGAAGTTGAGCGGTAATGGCTTTGACTACGCCGAAGTTCTCCAAAAGGCTCTCTTCTTTTTTGACGCGCAACGCTCGGGGGACCTGCCGAACGGCTTTCGCGTTGCCTGGCGTGGCGACTCGGCCCTCGATGACGGCAAAGATGCGGGTATTGATCTCACGGGCGGATATTACGATGCGGGAGATCACATGAAGTTCGCCCTTCCGCTGGCCAGTACGCTCACTCTGCTGGCCTGGAGTGGCATCGAATATCGCGGAGGATATGAGCGCGCGAGTCAATGGTCCCAACTACTGGATACGATTCGCTGGGGCGCCGACTGGATCCTGAAGGCTCATGCGGCAAAGGACGTGTTTTATGCGCAGGTAGGGGATCCCCGGTCGGATCACTCGTTCTGGGGGCCACCCGAATCCATGAAGATGAACCGTCCGACATTCAAGATTGACGCGGAGAATCCGGGCTCGGAGATCGCCGGAGAAGCTGCAGCCGCGCTCGCCGCCGCTGGCATTCTCTTCCGAGCAGAGGATCCATCCTATTCGGAGAATCTTCTCAGCCACGCGAAAGCGCTATTTCAATTCGCCGATCTTTACCGCGGCAACTACATCGATGCTATTCCTGCTGCGTGGGGTTATTATCATTCGTCCGGTTATCACGACGAATTGGTTTGGAGCGCGCTCTGGCTTTATAAAGCCACCGGCAACGTCGAATATCTGCGAAAGGCGGAATCGATCTACCGCGAGTATTTCGCGAATGCTTCTATGCGCTGGACCCATTCCTGGGACGACAAACGCTACGGGGCGGCGATCCTTCTCGCCCAACTGACAAAATCCGAGGTCTACAGAGAGGCGGTTCGGCGCTGGTTGGATTACTGGACCTCTGGCGATCAAGGAGAGCGTATCGAATACACGCCTGGTGGGTTGGCGTGGCTGGACTCCTGGGCCTCACTGCGCTATGCAGCCACCACCGCTTTCCTCGCCTTCGTCTATGCCGACACCGTCGAGGATGTTGGCGGTCGTTATCGCGATTTTGCCCGCCACCAAATCGACTACATATTGGGAGCGAACCCCCAGGGGCGCAGCTACGTGGTCGGATTTGGTAACAACCCCCCACGCAACCCACACCATCGCGCTTCCCACGGATCTCTTAAACACACGATCGAAGACCCGCCCATTAATCGGCACATTCTCTATGGCGCGCTTGTTGGAGGTCCTACCTCCGCCGATGATTCATCCTATGTCGATGACCGGACGAATTTCCAGGCCAACGAGGTGGCTTTGGACTACAATGCAGGCTTCACCGGTGCCGTGGCGAGGATGGTCCTGCACATCGGTCCTCTTCAGTGACCCTTGCCTGCGACAAGCCCACGAACTCGAACCGCCTCATCCGATACGAAGGGCGGGTGTGGCGCGATCAGGCGCCACAGAATCCGCATGAGCGGATCGCGATCAGCGACAAAGTGAGCGGCATTTCGATAAATCGCACCGATCAAGCGCTTGCGACTGGAACCCTCAAAGAAGCGGAACCTCGCCCGGAGCAAACCCGACGATACTTCTTGCGAGAAATGCGCAGCAATCCGGCCAACACCTGCAAGGTCGATCAGACAGCTTTGACCATCTAAACCATCGGGTTTGCCCTCTCGAATGCTCAGCGAAATTTGCGAAAGGCTCACCAAAGTGGCAGTCCCTTGCCAAGTTTTTCCACTCGAATGCACAACGGCGGGCCAATCAACCAAGATCGTCTCCTCGTCGGGTTGACGCGGCCGCTCGATGCTGGCTTGGACGATTAGCGTCAGCGTGATCAGTTGCCAGGCCGTCCAGAAGAGGAGCGCTACTGCAAAGAACGGGGCGCGATCCGGCGACGAGCCATTTGTCATTGTGAAAACGATGCCACTGATGATCAATGTGATCAGAAACGCTGCTGGCCCGAGAGTTCGCCAGCAAACCTGCCGGCCCTCGCTTGTCACGCTGGAGGTGATCTTCCAGCCAATCTCGCGGCGGGGTGTCGCCAATGTCGCCAGTGCGGTTGGGAGCGCGATGAATGCATTGAAGAGATTGTGTGCCTGTTTCAGAACCGGGAGAACCACGCCGCGTTGAAACCACCAGTCTGCAGCGCAGATGGTGGCAAAATACGTTATCGGCAGGAGCAAGGCATCCAATGGCGGCACTGGTGGAAAGAGGCTGATGGAAAACCATGCGAGAGCTGTAGCGATCGAGTAAAAGACCTGAGCGAGATTCCCGGTGACCCAGTGTGGTGAAAAGAATGCCCATCGCTGGAATAACGATAACCCGGCGCAGCGGAGCGGTCCTCGCTTGAGGAACAGCATTCGCAGATTTCCATGGCACCATCGCGTCCGCTGCTTGATCAGAGCACTTAGATTTGCCGGAGCGACGCCGATCGACAGTGGCTCAGGTAAACAAATTGTCCGCCAGCCGCTCGCAAGTAGAATGACTGAAGTGAAGATGTCCTCTGTGTCGCATTCCTCAGGAAACCCACCGATACTCTCCAGCGCAGCCCGGCGAATGACAGCGCTCGTCCCGCAGAAGAAGCTCACGCCCCAAGCGTCGCGGCTGGCTTGGTCGTCATAGTAGAACGCCTGAGCCTCATCCGACATCGCGCGCTCGAGACCCAGATTCCAGCGGAATGGCTCGCAATTAAGATACGACTGCGGAGTCTGAACGATGGCGATCTTCGGGTCGGTAAAAAATCCAATCGTCCGGATGAGTATTCCCGGCATCGGGACGAAGTCGGCGTCCAATTGCAGAATGAAGGGGGCAGTTGTGTGACGCAATCCGTTGTTTTGATTGCCCGCCTTCTTGCCGCGATTGTCCGCACGTGTGATGTAGCCGATGCCTTCTTGATTGCAGCGCTCTTTAAGCCAGTGCCTTCGAGTATCATCCAGCACCCAAAGATTCTTATTCGGATAGTCAATGTTCTTCGCTCCTTCGATCGTCTTCTCGAGGATCTTCCAATCTTCGCTATAGGTGGTGATCATGATGTCGACCCAGGGAAGAGTGGTCGGGTCCGCTGAACGCAACTCCGCTTCCATGCGATTGGCTTGCGAGGACCGTTCCGCCTTGCGGCTCTTGATCAGGAGATAAACGCCATGGTCAATACCATTGACCGTCTCCAGAATAAGTAGAAGGACGGAAAGGGCAATGGCGGCGGGTGCCAACTCGCCGAAGGATAGTACTACGGAATCGAAGCGCCAGATAAGGTATGTGAGCAGAGCGCCGATGCATCCTCCGCTAACGAAGACGCGACAAATTCCGCGTCGCTCTTTGTTCCCGAAGCACATGCCGGTCACGGCCACACTCGAGACAAGCAGCATGACCGGCAGCCAGATCGTCATGGCATCTCGACGCTAGTCGAACAAGATTTGCGCCCTTCGCCCGATTTGCGGCGCGGGACCGTACGCGCGCTGCAGATCCGCCGGCTCAATGGCTACCTTCAAGACAAGTTCATCCTTGGCGACAGACCACAAGCGGGCGCCGTTAGCTTGAGCCTGATCCGTCGCTCCCGGCCCCTGAACGAAGACGATCGTTCCTCGAAGAAGCGCCGCACTCCCGGCAAAGCTTACGCGGACCTCTCCTCCTCGTATGAGTTGCTCGTATTTGCCCTCCGGGAAAGTGGCTTCGACATATGTTCGGGAGAGATCGAGGATTTCCACCAGCGGGTCCCCCTTGATTACCTCGAAGCCGTTGCTGGCAAACAGAGCGCTCACGACCGCGGCAGATTGCGAATGAACAGTGACCTGCCGCAGTTGCCCGAGTCGGCTCTTCTCCCGTGCGAGGCGCCCGTTGGCTTCCGCGAGTTCCGCGTCGAGAACTTGCGCGCGGGATCGCAGATGCTGTGACAAGATATCAATCTCGTCCAGGCGTTGTTGGGTGTAAGGGACGTCCCAGACAGCGTCACCCAGAAAGTATCCCTTTTGCGCAGCTTCTTTGTCGATCAGGCTGCGCGAGGCCACGCGCGCGGCGGTGCGAGATTCGCTCTCGTCCTCGATAAATGCGCGCCGGTATTCCTCGATGCGAACGGGCGTTTCGACTCCTGCGCGCGCCAGGACGGCGAAGCGCTGGAGATCCTGATGGCTCGAGTCTGCGATGATCTGAAGCCTGGCGGCACGATCCATCGTTTCGTCGGTCACCTGTTCATACTTGCGAATGTTAATTTCGCGGAGATCGTCCAGACGGGTGGCAAGACGCTCGCGAATGGCTGCGATCTCGTTGCGAATCACCTCCTGTGCAGCCATCTCACGCATCAGTCGCGACACCTTCGTCGAGAGTTCCGCTTCCAAGCGATCATCGAGCCGGTCGTTGGTGATCGTTCCGATCGCTGCACCCACAGCAAGCGGAGTGCCGATAGTGAGTCCTTCGACGTGAAAGATGCCCTCGATTGGGGCTCGAACGACGTACTTTGGGGCATTCACGACCCCTTCAAGGCTCGCGTTGCGAAAAGCCTTCAAGTACAAGAAGAGAAATCCGGTTACGACGAAGGCCAGAAGGATCATGACCCGCACGGATTGCCGCACCAAGCTCCGCGCCGGGCCCGACCGCAACGTCGAACCCCATCCCTCGCGAAATTCCGAGGTATGGAGCGTGTTGAGTAGTGCCATAGGGGCGCTAATGTTCGGAAGCTGCCGCGGAACCGAAGTGGGGTCCTGCTAACGAATGCGAGTTCAGTGCGAACACTCCTTACCCATCCAGGGTGCCTCGATGCGTTCTTCCTGTCGGTGGCGAGGCTCCTTGCAAATCCTGTGAGCGCCTGCCTCCCACAATCAGTCCGTTTCGGCTTTTCAACAGAGCGAGGATGCGCTCGGTTACTGCCAACGTCAAGAAATTAACGGACGATATGGGCTCCGGGCGGCTTTAATACCGTGTAGACGGTTTTTGCACCTCGTGTCCTCGAGCGGCTAAGCTCTTGTCGCGCAATAAGCGCAAAATGCTTTAGGAATCCTTCGGCGAAGGCTTCGCCGGGGCATCTCCCGGCGGGGACAGAGTCTTCCGTGAGCCAGGGGAGGATGCGCGGGTTCCCGTATCCTGCAGTTGCATCACAAAGCCCGACAGCTTCGTGCCGTTGGGTCTAAAGACTTCGGCGACCTGGCGGACTATAGCAAATGGAACGGAATCGCTCAGCCAGAGCGTCCCTTTTTCGACAGTCGGAGCTGCTCCGAGCGTCCGGAGCGAATAGGTATAGCGGTCGCAGGTGCGGCCGTCGATTTTTTCGGTCTTCTCGAAAGTTACTGCTCCGCGAAAGTCTTTTTCAGCCTGTCGAATTTGATGCAGAGTTGCGTCGTCCACCTGCATATCCATTCCGCTGGATGACATCGACATCTTCTCGATAAACTTTCCAAAGCTCAGCCCGTCGCGCTCAAGATTGAAGTCGCGTGACATGATGTAGGTGTTCTTCGATTTGGAATTCTTGCTCGGTTCGATCGGTGTTGTGACCGTGAGTTCAATCACGACCTTACCGTCGACATCCCGTTGTCGCTGATAACGGAATGTGGCCTTGGAGCGGGTGCCCGAAGTAAGGGCGTACTCCGACCATGTACTCGGTCTGGTTGCCTCGAAGTATGATCTCCGCAACTCGGCAGCCGGCGCCAGTGCCAATGAGCCGAGCAGGGCAACAACCAGTCGCAGAAGAGCACTTCGCTTCATTTCCTGAACCAGACCATCAATTATCAATAGTCGCTGGTTGAAGACATATATGGTCAAGAGCTAACTCACTCGCCGCGACATCCTCGAGCTCGGTGAGACTTTCCACTCGCGCCAGTCGGTGACGTAGCCGTGGCGCACCAGGCATGCCGTGGGTATATGCCATCAGCCGGGATCGCATCGCTTTCATGGCGGCCCGTTCATCGCGTCTCCAGGTAATTTCCTGCCAACAATGGTCGCGCATCAGTTGCCACCTTTCCTCTTGCGTTGGTGCGGTCGGAAGGATCCCCGCTGCCAGCGCAGCTCGAATCTCAGAAAATATCCACGGAGAGGCCATGGCAGCGCGCCCGATCATCAGGCCCGCAACATCCGCTTCGCTCCTGCGTTTTAAGGCGTCTTGGGCGGTGCCAATGTCTCCATTGCCGATGACGGGAACTTTTACCGCTGCGGCAACTGCCGCAATCACCGACCAGTCCGCCCGTCCAGAGTATCCTTGCTCTTTGGTCCTGCCGTGCACAGCGATGCGGCAGATTCCGCATTGTTCCAGGATCGTCGCTGCCTGGACCGCATTGATCGAGCGGTGATCCCATCCAATACGAATTTTTGCCGTCACCGGGACGGGATGAACCGCACAGACCACCGCCTGGGCAATGCGGGCCAGGAGGGGACAATCGCGCAGCAACGCAGATCCACCATTCCTGCAGACCACCTTGTTCACAGGACATCCAAAATTGAGATCCAAAAAATCGGGCTGCACCCATTCGACGACAGCGCGGGCGGCTTCAGCAAGGTGCTCCGGGTCAGCCCCGAATAGCTGAACCCCCAGGGGACGCTCCTCTTCTAGGAACTCGAGATAGCGCCTAGTCCGGGCATTTCGATGCAGGATTCCCTCGGCGGAGACGAATTCCGTGGTGAGGACATTGGCCCCCCTGGCCTTGCAGATGCGGCGGAAGATGGTGTTGGTCACTCCCGCCATCGGCGCAAGAAACAGTGGAAAGTCGGCGAACATCAGCCAAGAATCTTTCGGCGCTGGTTCTAGGACCGCAAGGGATTTTTCTTGTTATTGAATCGAGGCTCGACGCCCTCACCGAGCGGCTGCTACGCCAATTCGATGGCATTTTCGACGACTATTTCCTCGGGATCGCGATCGCTTGGCGGGCTGCTGCTTCGCGTCCCGTTCCGAGAGGTATGGCTGTCGGTGGCTCTGCTGTTGATGGTTGGCGAAAACTATCCTTTCTCGAACTTCCCAATGTATTCCCGGCTAGAAGAGGAAGCCGTTTACTTTGTGGTTTTGAATGGGCGCGGCGAGATGCTCCCCTACGTCACGACCTTCCGCTCGCGCTCGACATACGTTCCCAAGGCTTTGAAGGCTGAACGGCGAAAGCTCGAAAATGAAGGCCTGAGTTCTGATGCCGCTCTCGCGCAAGCGGGCAGAAATGTTCTTTGGTACCTGATCCAGAGGGCGGAGCCACAGAAACGAGCCGATCTCTTGCGAGATGGCTTGAGACTGATTGAAGTGCGAATCTCTGTGGAGGATTCGCGTCTCAAGGAAGACGAGATGCTGGTCGCGGAGATCCTTCCTGGTGCTGATGAAGTTCGATAGTCAAATTGTTCCGCATTCGAGCTGGGAGATGGTATTCATGCGGATTGCCTTCATCGCAATGGTTTGGCAAAGCGTTCCCTCCTTTTACTATCCCGCTACGCTGTCGCATCCGAGTGGTCTGGCACGTTTTCTGGACCTGACCTTTCTCATGAATCCCGAAATACTGGGAACCCTTCGCGGATTGCTGGCCGTCGCGCTCGTCTTCTACGCCGCGGGATTTTTGATGTTCGTTTCACTCACTTTCATGACGTTCTTGCTGTCGGCGTGCGGATCGTTCGAAAATTCGCAGGGGGCCATCAACCACACACTTCAGCCACTTGCCTTGGTGGCGTTGGCCCAATGGGGCGTGGCCGGATATTCGGTGGTTCGCAATCGGGTGGTCGATAAGCGAGCCTTGTTTCCGATGGCCACCGCCGAAACGCACCGCCGCCTCGTGCATGCAGCAAAAGTTGCTCTGGTTTCGTGCTACGTCACCTCCGCGATCACCAAGCTGGAGCGCAGTGAAGGTGAGTGGCTCCAGAGAACGCCAAACCTCGCCGTGGCTATTGCCAAGACCAATACGAAATCCTATCTCAACATCCAGGAACCGGTGGATCACCTTGCCAAGGCAGTCCCCCAGTTCATCATCGATCACCCAAATGTTACCCGAGTGTTTTTCGGTTTAGGCTTTGCGCTGGAGCTGTTCTCATTTCTAGCCCTGCTGGGTCGATGGCCAGCGGTTTTGATTGGAGTAAGCCTGATTCTTATGCACGACATGATCGCTCGCGTTATGGACTTACATTTTGCCATTTTCGAGCGGTTGGCATTAATTTTTCTGGTCAACGTTCCGTGGTTGGCAGCGCTTGCCATCGCAGCAATCTGGAACCTGAGCGCGCGGTCGATGCGAGGACGTCCCAGTCAACGCAACGAGCCGGCGAGCATTTCATAGACCTCATTCTGGACAGCGGAAAGTTGGTCTAACGAAAGTCGAGGATTCGGCACTACGATCGACTCACCCGTGCCGGCATGCTCGTAAACGAGCAAGCTTTCATCGCTCGATTCGATTGGACGTAGGATTCGTTTTCGCTCGAGGATCAGCGCGAGAATATAGCGGGCATTTACCGTTGCGGGTTCCGCCTCTGAGACGAGGCGTCGGAGCAGGTTTTCTGCATCCTCTTTGCGAAGCGGTTCGGAAGGGGGCGGTTGAGGCGCTTCGTACTTCGAACGCCAGAATGAAAACGGCTGGATGTTTTCGTTTCGTTCCCTCCAGGCCTCTTCGCTGAGATCCTCTCGCCGAAAGCCATCCCCATCACGGAAGAGCAACGTGTAGAAGCATTCACCCTCTTCGAACGGTTTGCCTGTTCGCGCACAAAATCGCGCACGGGATTTGATTTCCCACTCGCCTTCCATTCTAGCTTGTCCAGGGAAGTCTCAGCTTGGGAAGCTCGCGGTTGGTCGACCTGAACCAGAGGAGACCCAGACCGATGAGGAAAAAAACCGCCATCGGTGCCCACGTCGCCACCCATGGCGCGATGCGATTTCCTTTTCCGAGCGCAACGAAGAGGCTACTAAAGAAGACGAGGGAAAAAAACAGCCCGATCGCCAGGGCAACTCCGCCGAGTATCCCTCGACGGTTATAAACAATTCCAAGCGGAGCCGCGATGAAGACGACGAGCAAGCACACCCACGGCAAGGCCCATCGGTAGTGGAGCTGCGTGCGATACGGCGCGAGGCGCACTTCCGGAAAGTCCTGGTTGTAGGCAAGGTAATCTTCGAGTTCCGGGACTGAAAGGTAGTCCGGGTTCATGACTGAGCTCGCGATCCTCCAGGGAGTTTCGCGCCACCCTTGGATCTCAAGGTCGTCCAGCAGTTGCGAGGTCGAAATACGCCCATCAAGCCCAATTTCGACGTAGCGCGCTCTATCCAAGTTCCAGCTTTGGGTAATCGCATTGTAATGGGCTTCACGGGCATACCATTGTTTAATGATATTTCCCTCCGAATCTTGCTGGACGATCTGCACATCAATCAGCCGCTGGCTGTCCGCATAGATCTTCCGCATGAACCAGGTGCGTAGATCTTCGCGATTCCGATACAGGTGGCCGGTGAGTCCGACTTCGCTCGTTTTGCCGCGCTTGATGTCCCTGAGCATACGCTTCTTGATCATCGCGGCATGGGGTGCGCTTTCGTAATTAAAGTACGCGGTAATTGCCACGAGTAGTGCACCGACCAGCATCAACGGCACCAGGACGCGCGTAACGCTAACACCAGCTCCCAGCATCGAAATGATCTCGTTTGAGCGGGACATCGCCGTAAGCGAATAGAGCAAGGCAAGTAACGCGCCGATGGGAAGTGACACCACGATGATCTCGGGGATTTGCGATTTGTAGTATTCAGTCAGGATGTCGAACCCGACCTTGCCTTGAAGAAAATCCGGAAGATTGTCGCTAAGGTCGAAGATAAACCAGATCGCGATGAAGCCGAGAACGCAATACACGAACGGCAGGAAGAACTTTTGCAGCACGTAGCGGTCGAGTATCTTCATCAAGTTAAGCCCTCAATCAGTAATGTTCGCCTTTGATTCCGTCAACAAGCCACCATCTTTCTCATGATCTCTTTGAGGGAAGATGTCGGTGGGCGGTGGCGCAGTTCCTTCGAGGCGGAGGTCGAGAAAATATTCTCGCCGGGAGGGCTGCTTTCAAGCGCGTCCAACTACGAGTATCGCCCCGAGCAGCAGCAAATGGCCTGCAATGTGGCGCACGCTCTTGAGTCGGCCGAGGACCTCGTCATTGAAGCTGGCACCGGGGTCGGAAAGTCGCTTGCCTATCTGATACCAGCCGCTCTCCATGCCGTGCGCACCAAGAGCAAGGCGGTCATCTCTACCCACACGATCGCGCTCCAAGAGCAACTTATCTACAAGGATATCCCTCTTGTTCAGAAGCTGCTGCCGATCGAATTTGAAGCCGTTCTGCTCAAGGGCCGGCATAATTTTCTTTGCGGAACCCGTCTGGAACGTGCTCTCGCGCAGGCAAGCGACCTCTTTACGTCCGGGCAGCGGACCGAGCTTGAGCGAATCCGGGAATGGAGTCTCACGACCAGCAATGGTTCGCTGAGTGATTTCGAGGTCCAGCCGGATCCTGAGGTCTGGGAGGAGGTGAGAAGCGAAGAGCATGTCTGTACTCAGAAGACATGCGCGAAAAATCCGCGCTGTTTCTATCAGGCGATGCGTCGGAGGGTGAGTGGAGCCGACATGGTCGTCCTCAATCACGCGCTCTTCTTTACTCTGTTGGGCGGCACGGTCGATCTCGAGGAGCGCGGGCACGGAGTCCTTTTCGCGAAGGATTTTGTTATCCTGGATGAAGCGCACACGATTGAAGATGTCGCTTCTCGACACATCGGCTTGGAGGTCTCCCAACTTGGCCTACGGCGGTCTTTACACCGACTCTATAACCCCCGGTCAAAGAAGGGTCTTTTCCAAGCCATGAAGAATGGGCCGGCCTGTCACGTGGTCGCCGAACTGATCCCGAAGAGCGACACATTCTTCTCCGACGTTTCGGCGGCCTGCGTTTTCAAGCGGGGACGCGCCTATCGCGTTCGCGAGCCCGGGCTCGCCGACGCTTCAGAGCTAAGCGGGGGACTCACCCGCCTAAGCGAGTTGCTCAAGATTGCAGGTGCGAAGGAAAGTAACGAGAATCGTCGGAGCGAACTCGAGGAGGCGGCGAGCCGCTTGCAAGAAGCTAGGTTCGCGATTGAGAATTTCCTTGGGATCGAGAGTGCCGATCACGCCTACTGGGTCGAGCAATACGGTCGTAACGATGCCTGGTGTGCTTTGCACGCCGCTCCAATTCAGGCGGCCGAGATTCTTCGCCGTCTGATCTTCCGCGAACACACCTCGACGATCCTGACCAGCGCCACCCTGTCGGTTGGGGGCAAGGACCTCGCCTATTTTAGAAATCGAGTGGGAGCAATGGATTGCCGGGCCGTCCAGATAGGTAGTCCATTCGACTATATGAGGCAGATGCGCTTCCACGTGGTCAAGGCTATGCCCGAGCCGAAGGATGCCGCATACGCCGCTGCCTTGGAGAAATGGATCGCCTACTTCGTGGACCAAAGTCGGGCCCGAGCTTTCGTGCTTTTCACCAGTTATCAGTCGATGCGGACCGCGGCTCAAGCACTCGAGCCACGTTTCCTTGCCAAGGGCTGGAACCTGCTTGTGCAGGGAAATGGAATGCCAGCCTTACGGATGCTCCGCGAATTCCGGAACGATCCGCAAGCGATTCTCTTTGGGGTAGACAGCTTCTGGAGCGGTGTCGATGTGCCGGGCGAAGCGCTTTCCAGCGTCATCATTACGCGACTGCCGTTTGTCACGCCAGACCATCCTCTTACCGAGGCCCGGCTGGAACGCATCGAGATGGAGGGAGGCCGGCCTTTTGAAAAATACTCACTTCCCGAAGCGATTCTGAAGCTTCGCCAGGGAGTTGGCCGTCTCATCCGCACCAAATCAGATACCGGCACGATCGTGATCCTCGACAGTCGAATTCTGAGCAAACCCTACGGGCGCGCCTTTCTCCGCGCCCTGCCGGAATGTCCGATCCAGATCCACTGAGTCGCGCGAAAGGCAGCAAGTTCGGCTGTCTTAGCATTTTCGGCTGGGTGATCTTGGCGGCGGCCTTGACGGTTGCTCTGACGCTTTTGCTTTTTTGGAGAATGGGCGCAGAAGTCACGCAAGAAGCGCGCCGCATGGCTGAATCTTTGGCCAGTGATTTCGACCAGGTCTTCCAGTTCACGCCGCAGATCAGCGTTGATTCGGTCGTAGTGGTCGCCGCAAACACGCCCGTGCTGGAGTTGGTGACCACACAAAGGGAGCTGCTGGTGCGTCACCGTTGGTCGCATACCTGGCTTCACAGCACCAAGAACCTCGAAGTGGAGGCCACTTTCACGGCGAAGGCCGGCTTCGACCTTAAGGAGCCGTTTCGGATCAATATTGATCCGCGAACCGGTTATATCAGTGCGGAGCTGCCCCCGCCAAAACTGCTATCCATGGGCATGAACGACGTTCGCGTCCTTCAGGACGAAGATGGATTTTGGAACAAATTGACCGCCGAAGACCGACAGACAGCCTTTCGTGCCCTGGAAGACAAAGCTCGGAAGAAAATCGCCAATTCAAAGCTCCTTCCCGAGGCCAGGCTCGAGGCTGAAAAGCAAGTTCGCGAGCTGATCGAAAAGACCAGAAATGCCACCAGCTCACCGACGCGTCCAACAGAACCGCTCCCCTAAAGAGCTGAGAATCTCACGCAAGTTCTACCCGCAGGATCCCCGCGATTCGGTCCATCTCCTCTCGCGTGTTGTAGAAGTGCATGCTAAAACGCAGCCACTGTCCGCTGTCGCGCGCCATACGCAGCGAAGCGGTCACCTTTCCTTTCTCAAGCGCGGCGAACAGCGCGCTGATTTCTCGTCTTGGGTGACGCGCCGTGACTATTCCAGAACGCAATGCTTCGTCGCACGAGGGGGAAAGAAACTCGAAGCCCATTGCCGCCAACAGTTCATGAAGGTAGTCCCGCACATCGAGGATTGCCGCGGAAACACGCTGCCAGCCGATCTCTTGGAGCATTTCCAAGCTAGCACGCATCCCATATGCACCAGTCACGTTGAGGACCCCTGGCTCATAGCGTTGCGCGGTCTCATGGTATTTCAGGGCCTCCTGCGCAAGAAATTGGGGTGCGCTTACATTCCAGGCACCCAGCAACGTTGGACGGCAAATCTCGAAGTTTCTCTTGGCGACAAAGACGATCCCAATCGCCATCGGACCAAGCATCCACTTGTGAGCATCCGCACTCAGGAAATCCACAAACTTAACGTCTAAAGGAAAGGCCCCGAGCGTCTGGATGGCATCGACCGAGAAGAGCACGCCACGCTCGTGAAGGAGCGCACCGATCGCTTCAACGTCAATCCGCCAACCGGACAGATAGTGGCAGGATGCCAGGGCGACCAGCCGCGTTCGCGACGACAGTTCTCGCTCGATCAATTCAGGAGTGATGAGCCCTGGCTTTTCCGGAGAGATACGGCGAATGCTCACTCCTTGCGAGATCAGGGCCATCCAAGGGTAAACATTGGAGGGATAATCATCCTGGTAGATGACGACCTCATCGCCAGGGTGCCATGAGAGACCGTTCGCGAAGAGGCTCAACCCCAGCGAAGTGGGCCCCAGCAGCGCAACCTCGGACTTATCCGCGCCGATTAGGTCGGCAGCGACTCTGCGAGTGTGATCGATGTTTCGCAAGACCTCGCCGAATTCCTGATGATTTTCGCAGCTCGCCTGCACGTGGGCGATCATCGCATCCGCGGCGCATTTCGGAAGCGGCGTAACCCCCGCATGCGCGACAAAGATCTGCTTCTTGGCGACAGGAAAGCGTTCGAGGCGCTCAGCCTCGGTCGCAAACAGAGTCATGGTTTCTTTTCCGCCTCTTCAATGAGCTTCCAGAATTCCTTCGCACTGGCGAGTTGCTCGTCTTCCTCATCCATCGGCAGATTGGAACGATAGAGGAAGTCCCGAATGGTATTCTTGTGAAGGACCCGATGAACTAGAACTCCCTCCGGATGCCTCTCGAAGTAGATACGATAGTCTTTGGCGCGGCAACGGTGCAACAAGCGGCCTCCTCGCTGGACCCTGCCAAAGCGGCTGGAATCGAGGTTGTCCAGGTCTTCGGGAAGCAAGTGGAACTCCGATAGCAAATCGAGCTGCAGTTCCTTCGGCAGAGCCGCCATTTCTGCTGCGCTGATTGCATTGAATATCATCTGAAACACGGTCGCCCATCACGAATGGTCAGGGAACGAGAATCAAGACTCTATTGCACCGGGTGCCGAGAAACTCACGCCTGCCAGTTTATGCACGTAGCGAGCTCGTCACCGCGGCAAAGCTCGGCGCCGCGAGCTCACAGGCGAGTCGAATTGCCGCGATCATGCTCGCCGGACGAGCAATGCCCTTTCCCGCTATCTCAAAAGCTGTTCCGTGATCCGGACTCGTTCTGGGAAACGGCAATCCCAACGTGACGTTTACTCCCTCGTCGAAGGCGTGGAGTTTCAGAGGGATTAAGCCCTGATCGTGATACATGCAGAGAACGGCATCGAACTCCCCCTGGACGACCCGGTGGAAAAGCGTGTCGGCTGAGTGCGGTCCTGAAATCGCGACCGCAGCCTTCAACGATTGACGAAGGGATTGGACCGCTGGAGTAATGATCTCGATCTCCTCTGACCCCAAATCGCCACCCTCGCCAGCGTGAGGGTTGAGGCCGGCGACGGCGATGCGAGGACGCGGGACGCCCCGACGGACAAGGAAGGCCGCGAGAAGTTGTCCGACTCTCACGATCTCCGATCGCGTGAGAATGCGGGAAACGTCAACCAGCGGAACATGCGCAGTGACCAGCGCGACAGTGATTTTGTTCCCGGTGAGACACATCGCAAAATCATCTACCCCGCAACGGGTGGCAAAGAACTCTGTTTGGCCGGGAAAGGCAAAGCCGGCGTCGTGCAGCCATTTCTTAGATACGGGACCGGTGACCACCGCCTGGATTTCTCCAGACTTGGCGAGCGCCACCGATTCTTCGAGCGCTTCGATCGCATGTCGTGCAGAAGCAAGCCCGGGTTTACCGGGTGCAAATGCTTCGCTAACGCCGATAACCAGGTATTCGACCGCCGAGGGCAGGAGTGAGCTTTCCAAAGCGGCCCCGACGATTTCTGGTCCGATTCCGGCAGGATCGCCGCAGGTGATCCCGACCTTCACCCTTAAGAGAGTATCTTGATATATGCCTTCTGACGCAGCGTATCCAACCAGCGTTCCTGGGCTTTGGTGCGTTCCTGTTGAATCAGATTTTTTTCGATTTCGTCACGAACGTCGCCGATCGGCTTGATGGTCGCATTGCGCTTCGCTTCGACCATGATGATGTAATAGGTTTTGTCGATCCCTATGACCGGGCTCACCTCGCCAGGGCGTAGCGAAAAGGCCACGTTGGTCAGCTTCTCGTTAAGGGTATTGCGCTCAATCCAGCCCCAATCTCCCCCGGCTTGCTGCGTCGTCTCATCTTCCGAATACATCTCCGCCATTCGATCAAATTCGGCACCCTTCGCGACTTTGTCGCGAATCTCCTCGGCGAGCTCTTTCTTGCTACCAATGTCCGGAACATCGCCGGACGATCCCTCGCGAACGACGATCATGCGCAATTTGACCTGTTCAGGCGTAGCGTAAGCCGGCTTATTCTTTTCGTAGTAGGCTTGGATCTGCGTGGGAGAGATGACAAAGTTATTATCGACCTTCTGCTGACGCATCGCCTGGATAACAATCTTTTCTCTCTCGATCTCCTTAAACTGAGTCAGAGTAAAACCTTGAGCCTGCAAAGTTCTCACAAAGGCCGCCCTGTCCCCGCCAAACTCTTGGCGAATAATGGCCTGAATCCTGTCATCGACGATATAGTCGGGGATGGCTGCGCCTTTCTCCTGCAGTTTCTTGAACTCCTGCAATATCAGCTGGCGGTCAATGAGGTCCTTGATAGCCGAAAGGCGCATCTCCTTGAGCTTGTTCTCGAGTTCAGCGCCGCTGTAGATTTCGCGCAGCGAGCGCTCCCGTGCGCCGATGAGATCACGGACCTGGGAAATCGTGACAACATCGTTGTTCACGATGGCGGCAATGCCATCAATCACCTCTACTTTCTGCGGAAGCGCCTTGCCTGAAAGTGTAAATATCAGGGCGAGGAAAACTACGGCGCGTCTCATTGGCAGGGAATCGTTTCGATGCTGGATAAAATCTGGCGCAACGTAGAGTCGGGGTTGGAGCCCGTCAAGCGGGGAAACCTTCCGTCCTTCTGCAAGAGCTCGCGACGTTGAGTGAGCATCAGGCGCCGATCCCGAACCTCGATCATAGTAATCTTACGCCGTGCTGCCTCGATGCGCATCGTCGCAGTCAAAAGCGCATTTTCGGCTTGGGCGGGGAGTGGTCCGAATCGATCGCGCCATTCGACTCTGAGCTGGTCTACGGCAGCGCGATCTTCCGCCTCCGCCAGCCGGCGATAGCAGGCAATACGAGTCCGCGCATCCGGAATGTACGAAGCAGGCAGGAAGGCCCCGGCGAGCTCGTGGGGCGAGCGATTCCATCCAGCCTCCTCGGTGGAGAGGAAATCGATGCGCAGTCCCGCCGGGGCTCGCCGGCGACGGGATCTTCCGGAGAGAGTTTCCACGGCCTGCCTGAGCAGTTTGCAGTAGAGATCGAAACCGACGGCGATGAGGTGTCCGCTCTGAGCCGTTCCGAGCAAGTTTCCGGCCCCGCGAATCTCGAGATCACGCATCGCGACTTTAAATCCTGAGCCGAGCTCGGAATATTGTCTAATCGCGGAGACGCGTTTGCGTGCGGCTCCCATAAGATCGCGAGGAAGCATCAGGAAGGCATACGCCTTTGTTTGCGAACGGCCCACACGTCCGCGCAGCTGGTAAAGATCTGCCAGGCCAAAGAGGTCCGCGCGATCTATAACGATTGTATTGGCGTTGGGGATATCGAGTCCGCTCTCGATGATTGTCGTCGAGACAAGCACATCGGCATCCCCTGCGACGAAGGTGCGCATGACCGCTTCGAGCTCATGCTCGCTCATTTGACCGTGCCCAACCACGACACGCGCCTCTGGACAAAGCTCTCGAACGCGCTTGGCGACGCGTTCGATCGTTTGGATGCGGTTATGAAGGAAATACACCTGTCCGCCGCGCGTGCGCTCCCGTTCGATGGCATCGCGAAAAATCCGCTCGTCATAAGCGCTGACGATCGTCTCAACGGGCTGCCGGTTGGGAGGCGGGGTTTCGATCAGTGACATGTCCCGCGCGCCCATGAGGGAGAGATACAAAGTGCGAGGAATAGGAGTCGCCGATAGAGTGAGCACATCAACCTGCCGGAAGCGCTCTTTGAGGAGATCTTTGTGTTTGACTCCAAACCGTTGCTCCTCATCAACCACGAGCAGACCGACATCCTTAAATCGAACGTCCGGTGAAACCAACCGGTGTGTCCCCACCACGACGTCAACGCTGCCGTCAGCCAACCTGGCGAGCACTCGCTTTTGCTCGGCAGCCGTCCGAAATCGGCTGAGCAGCTCGATACTCACCGGGTATTCGCTCATTCGTTCCCGCAGCGTCTGATAATGCTGCTGCGCCAGCACGGTCGTCGGAGCCAAGAGCGCTGCTTGCTTGGCGCCCATGACGGCCTTGAAGATCGCTCGAATGGCTACTTCTGTCTTTCCGAATCCAACGTCACCGCAAATCAGCCGATCCATCGGTCGCTCGGATTCCATGTCCTCTTTCGTATCCACGATCGCTTTGATCTGGTCCGGGGTCTCC
Source organism: uncultured Verrucomicrobiae bacterium (assembly GCA_963706955.1). Classification (GTDB taxonomy): domain Bacteria; phylum Verrucomicrobiota; class Verrucomicrobiia; order Chthoniobacterales; family Terrimicrobiaceae; genus DASTFP01. Next base: position 58,837 of record CAVPOC010000009.1, read on the forward strand.
TCGAAAGGAAAGGCATCTTCGAATTCCTTTTGCCAGTGTGTGTCTGGAGCGAAGCAAAACCCGGGCTTGAGATCGCGTTCAGCCTGCACCTGTAGCATCCGAGAGGCGTAGTCGAGAATGGATTGTCGCGCTTTTTCGCGCGTTCGCGCCCAGCGTCCGTCGCCCAACTCGGAAAGCTCCGGGTGCGTCTTCCCGATACCGACGTAGCGGGCCACTTGCCAGGCCTGATCCAGAGGCACATAGAGCCGAGCGCCTTCCGCATACTCGAGGGCCAGACCTTCGCCGCCACCATCCCCGGGGATCATCTGCAGGCCCTCAAATCGCCCAATCCCATGATCCAAGTGGACGACATAGTCGCCCGGCTCAAATTCGGTGAAGTCGATGGCTGCACGAGTCGCCATCAACCTCTCGCGTCTTTGAGCGCGGCGACGTTGGCGCAGCGAGGACGAGCGGCCAAACAACTCTGCGTCAGAGAGGACGGCTAGCTCGGCCGCTGGGAAGACGAATCCTCGCGTAATCGGAAGATGAAGAAACGTCAGGCCGGAAACGTCAAAATCATGCTCGGTTGCGAGTTCCTGAAAACGCTCAATCTCCCCGTGGCTGCCGGCCGCAAGCGTCACAAGCCAGCCTGCGCCTTGCCACTCTTCGATCTGACGAAACAGTCGGTCGCGCCTGACTGCATCAAGAACAAGATCGCCGGCGTCGAATTCTCCAAACGGCTGGGGAAACAGCGAAGTCCGCTCGTCTTCCCCCTCTGCCGAGATTCGAAAATCAGACCGCTCCTGGCTACCTGCCAGATCAATGATGAGGTCTTGGCTTCTGAGGTAGCTTCGTAGGGGACTCTGTTCCGCCTGGAACTTTCCCGCCAAGATTTCGCAAGAATCCTCTTCTTTGATCGAAACCTGGCTATCCGGATCAAAATTTCGGATCGAATCGACGATCACATCGTCAAGCTCGACTCGCACTGGGAGTGCGGCTTGCCAGGAAAACACGTCCATGATGCCGCCGCGGATTGAGAACTGCCCGCGAGCGGCCACTTGGGAAACACGCTCGTACCCTGAATGGACCAGACTTTCGGCTGCTTCCGTCAAAATAAGCTTATCGCCCGTGGCTAGGCTAAAGAGTGCTCCAGTCAAAGCGAATGCAGAGGGAACGTTCTGATCCCACTGCGCCGAGTGGACAACGAGGGGTCCAATCGGACGGTCTTTTGCCAACAGTCCCAAGATCTCGAGTCGCTCCGCGACGGTTTCAGGATCGCGCAGCACTTCCCCTGCGAAGGCCTCCCATTCCGGCAACAAGCGCGCGGCGGGGAGCCACGCCGCCAGTTCGGAAGCAAATTCTTCTTGCTTGCGAACATCAGAACAAACAACCCAAACCCGCCGCTCTTCCACCGCGCGGGCAAGGCATGCCACTACAAAAGGTTGCGCGGCTTCGGCGACATCGGGAAAAATCGTCTTCTTCCCGTCTCCAAGCGCAGCAAAGGCGCGCGCGAAGATCGCTTCACTTTCGGAGAATTCTTTCACGGTACATCCCGGCCAGCGCTTCACCAGTGCCGCGAGAAGGCAAACGGCGACCCTCAATATGGGAAACGGGCATCACGCCGAGCCTGCTATTGGTCAGGAAGCATTCCTCGGCCCCGCTGATATTGTCGAGCGTCAAGCGCCCCTCCCGAACTGAGGTCATTCTCGTAATCCATTGACGCACCACTCCCTGGCGCGCTCCGATGTCCGCCTCGGGGGTCTGCAGAATGCCCTCGATAAGAAAGAAAACGTTCGCCATCGCTGCGGAAATCACAACTCTCTCGATGTTCACAATCAGCGTCTCGTCAAATCCATTTTCTCGTGCGAGGGAGAGCGCTCTCACGTTTGGCCAGTAGTTTCCGGTTTTCCACCCAGCCAGCACAGTCACAAAGGGGGCCGTCGTGACCCCCAATCGAAAGCCTCGCGTGATCTCCACTGGTTCAGGAAACTTTACCGGCTCGAAATAGGCGAATGTCCGCTGATGCAAAGCGGAACCGATAAGAGCGCCGTCCCCAGCCGTAACGTAGATTCGCAGTAACCCGTCCGGAAGATTTGCCAGTTCGCTGACGGGAAGGACGGTTTCCGACTGAAATCCTGCCGCCGTGCAAGCTGCTGATAAAGCCGCCAAGTGCTCCTCGAGAAAAAGCATCCGGCCATTCCGCACAGCGACTGTTTCAAAGACGCTCATCCCGTAACGAAATCCGCGGTCGGAAATCGGAACGTCGGCCCCTTCGCGGAAAGACCCCTCAACAAGTGTCCAGGCGTGAACGCCCTTCACTCGTCGTCGAGAGTTCCCAACGCGCCGTTACGTTCCAAGCGCTTGCGAAGCGTTGCGCGGGTAATCCCAAGAAGCTTCGCGGCCCGGACTTGATTGCTGTTCGTCTTGCGCATCGCCCGCAGGGTAAATTCCCGCTCGAGCCATGGCAGCAGCTCGATGCTGGCGTCAGAGGTCGCCGCATCGAAGAGGGCTTCGATCGCATTCTCGACGGAGTTACCGCTACCGTTCATGTGCTGCTCGGACGAGCTCGAGGAGACTTGCCCCAGCGGAATATCCTTCGGCAAAAGCACGTCCGCAGTTGCCAGGACGGAAGCTCGTTGAATGGTGTTTTCCAGTTCACGCACGTTCCCCGGCCATGGATACGCCTCCAATACACGGGCGGCTTCCTCCGATAACTTCAACGGTGGTCTGTGCTTATGATGGGCGATTTTCTGGAGGAAATACTCTGCAAGCTGACGGATGTCCTCCTGCCTGACCCGCAGAGGCGGAAGATGGATGCGAACCACATTGAGTCGATAAAAGAGATCTTCCCTAAAGCGTTTCTGGGCAACTTCTTCTTCGAGGTGCTTGTTCGTCGCGCAGACGATGCGAACGTTCGCGCGGATGGTCTGGTTGCCGCCAACGCGAGAAAACTCGCCCTCTTGCAAAACCCGCAAGATCTTGCTTTGGACTTGCACAGGCATTTCGCCGATCTCGTCCAGAAAGAGCGTTCCGTTATCGCTTTGCTCGAAGCGTCCAATCCGCTGGCTATGCGCACCGGTGAAGGAACCTTTTTCGTGACCGAATAATTCGCTTTCCAACAAATTTTCCGGGATTGCCGCACAGTTGATCGCCAGGAAGCTCTTGCCACTACGAGTGCTGTAGTTGTGAATCGCGCGAGCGACCAGTTCTTTGCCAGATCCGCTTTCCCCGGTGATCATCACTGGAGCATCGCTCGCAGCCACGCGACCAATCATTTTGAAGACCTGTTGCATGGCATCCGAACGGCCGACAATCTCGTCCTGATGCTGTTCGATGGTCAGAACAGGCTTAAAAGTGTTCGCGGTCTTTAGTTCTGCGGCCGCCTTTAAGGCCGAATCGACAACAATCTTCAAATTGAAAGGCAATTGCTCCTTCCGCACGAAGTCGAACGCTCCCATCTTCATAGCCTCGATAACGTTCTGGTTAGTGCTAAAGGCACTGACGATGATGACCATCGCATTCTGTGAGTGCTTTCGGATTTGTGCGAGCAGCTCAATGCCCGAGAACGGACTAAGATTAAGTTCAGCCATCACCAGGTCAGGAGTTTCCATGCAGAAACTCTTGTAGGCGGCGTCGGCAGAGGTCTCAGTTACAACGCGCGTTCCTGCCGTCTCTAACTGGTGCTTGGCCCATTCGAGGAAATCAGTCTCCTGGTCGACAAGAAGGATGGTTTGTTTCGCCATGGTGCAGATGTTTAAAAATCAACAGCACAGACACGCCATGGGATGGGGTCTGGGAAGTCAAGGGCAATTCCCTTAAGAGAAGGCAAAACGAACAAAAATCAACAGCGGCGGATTAGACGCCCCCGTATCGGCGCGTTCTCTGGCTAAAATCGTGCAAAGCGTTCACAAAATCTTCTTTTCGAAAGTCCGGCCACAACTTGGAAGTAACGTGAATTTCAGTGTAGCTGAGCTGCCAAAGTAAAAAATTCGACAGGCGAACTTCTCCAGACGTGCGGATAAGCAGGTCTGGATCAGGGAAGTTCGCCGTGTAGAGCCGCTTACTAAAGAGTGTTTCGGTGATATCCTCTTCGGCCAGTTTGCCTGCAAGCGCGTCGCGAGCGATGCTTCTGACCGCATCGACCATCTCGGTTCTGCCGCTGTAACTGAGCGCCAAAATCAGCGTCAGACGTGAGTTGGCGGAGGTCGAAGCTATTGCTTCGGCGAGCTTTCGCTGGCAAATTTCCGGGAGGTCATTGAGACGGCCGATGGCCTGCAGGCGCACGCCGACATCATTCAGCTCCTGCAATTTGTCCTGGAGGAAGCGCTCGAGCAGGCGCATGAGCCCCTGGACTTCAATCGCCGGACGCTTCCAATTCTCGGAGGAAAAAGCGTAGAGCGTCAGGTATTCGACTCCGCATTCGATGGCTGCATCGATGCATTCGCGGATCGACTTGGCTCCTTGTTCGTGACCGGCGAGTCGGGGGAAGCCGCGGCGCTGCGCCCAGCGCCCGTTGCCATCCATGATAATTGCGACGTGACGGGGAACAGCTTTCACGGGCACGGGGAACGCTAAAGACGGATCGTCTGCTCGCGGTCAGCGCCCACACTCACGATCGAGAGCCTTGGACCCGTTAATGATGCTATCTTCTTGAGGTAGTTTCTGGCTTTGGCCGGAAGCTCGCGGAAGGTTCGCGCCTGTGCCGTGGACGCGTTCCAGCCCGGCAGTTCGACAACGACGGGAACACATCGTTTGAGGTCGCGCATGTCAGAAGGGGGAACAGTCAGCGTCTTGGTGCCGAGTTTATATGCGACACAAACTTTGATGTTCTTGACGTGATCAAGTCCATCGAGATTGGTGACGGCGAGCTCATCAATGCCGTTGATCATTGAGGAATAGCGCGTCGCTACAGAATCAAACCAGCCACACCGCCGGGGACGACCTGTGGTCGAACCAAACTCTCTTCCCATCGCGTGCAGCATGTCGGAGATTTCCTGGTTTTCGGTTGGAAAAGGTCCCTCCCCTACCCGGGTTGTATACGCTTTCATCACTCCAATGACGCGATCGATTCGATGCGGCGGCACTCCGGTTCCGGTGCACGCTCCTCCAGCGGTCGTATTGGACGAGGTCACGTAGGGATACGTGCCATGATCGAGATCGAGGAAAGTGCCTTGAGCGCCTTCGAAGAGAATACTTCTGCCGGCCTTGATCGCTTCGTGCAGGTAGATAACCGTGTTGGTGATATAGGGAGCGAGCTTTCGAGCCGCCGAGAGGTAAGCCTTTTTTACTTCCAGAAAATCGATCGGTTTCTCGCCAAAGGATTCCAGGATTTTGTTATTCTCCTCTACCTTCGCCTGAAACTTCTCCGAAAATGTCTTCGGATGCACGAGATCCCCCATCCGCAAGCCAGTCCTCTCCACCTTGTCACCGTAGCATGGACCGATCCCGCGCTTGGTCGTTCCGATTTTCTTGTCGCCCTTGGCGCGCTCGCGGCACTCGTCGAGCATGCGGTGATAAGGGAAGACCACGTGCGCGCAATCGCTGATAAAGAGATTGTCGGCAATGGTCACGCCCTGCTTTCGCAGGCCCATCAATTCGCGGATAAGATCGAGCGGATCCACCACTACCCCGTTGCCGATCACGCATGCCTTCCCGGCGCGAAGAATTCCCGAGGGAATCAGATGTAAAGTGAACTTCTTTCCGCCAATAATGACCGTATGCCCGGCGTTATTCCCGCCTTGACTGCGAACCACGATATCGGCCTCTTCGGTGAGGAAATCGATGATCTTCCCCTTGCCCTCATCTCCCCACTGAGCCCCCACCAGGATCGTATTTGGCATAACGCGAAAACTCATCAGTATTGGCGCTCGTGCCAACCTCGCTCAAGATAAATAATGCTCCCTTGGCGGCCTGAAGCTGCCGTCGTATCCTGGGCCTGTGAAAGCGCCGCGCCCAACGGCCTCCGCCGGGAGTCACTTTTGCCGCGCTCTGCGGCTGCGATGTCCGGCATGTGGGATTAGCCCAATCTTCATCAGCTGGAAAAAAGTGCGCTCTCTGCGTGATTGGTTTGCCCCCCTCGATGGATGCCCGCGATGCGGATATCCGTATGAGCGCGAGCCCGGCTACTATTTAATGTCCATCTGGGCAATCAACTACGGAGTTGGCAGCGTGCTGGGTCTGGCCATTTATGGCTTTCTGGAGTGGAAACTAGATCTGCCCGTGTGGCAGTTGCTGACCGCAGTGCTCGTGCCAGTGTTTCTGTTTAGTCTGCTCTTTGCGCGACACTCGAAGGCCCTCTTCCTGGCGCTGGACCTCTTCTTCGATCCCCACGAGAAAGAGGATGGCGACGATGGCGGAAACGTTCCTGCCAAGCCGACGCCGCCCCAGGGCGAGGGGCCTTCGCAGAGACCGGGAGGCTCTTGCGATCGAGCGAAGGTGGTGCGATAAGGCTCGCCCATCATGCGAGTCCTTTGCCTTCCTGCTTTGTTGGTTCTTTGCTGCGCAGCTGTTCACGCCGAGGCGCTGGATCAGTTGGGCAAGCCGGTCGATCAATCGGTTGTTCCTGGTTCCGAAGTCAGATTCAAGGTTTCGCTACCCGGCGCGAAGGATAACGTAAAGGTGGCCAGATTGCAGGACGGATCGCTCGTCTACATCGTTAAACGGCTGGGGGCAGGCACCGACCGAATGTTGACACCGGAACAATTCTCGCGCTTCTACTACGCTCAGGAGGCCGGTCGCGGCTGGCTTTTCGTAATTTTCAATGTGACGAGCGCCGCCAGCTTGGCGTGGGTTGCGGTTGGGCTCCTGGGCCAGTTGCTCTTTACCGGTCGTATGCTCGTGCAATGGCTCACCAGCGAGAAAAGTAAGCGCTCGGTTGTGCCGGTTTCATTCTGGTGGATGAGCCTGGTGGGCGCGACGATGCTGCTCGTCTACTTTATCTGGAGACGCGATATTGTCGGCATTCTGGGCCAAGCTACCGGCTGGATCATCTATATCCGCAATCTTGTCCTGATCCATCGCTCGCGAAGCTGATGGAGAGCGGAGAAGAAGCGCCCTGGCCATTTTTTCTCCACGAAGTCGTCTCATCCGGTTCTTAGTTCTTTCCTGCCGTTTTTCCGCTCATATACTTGGGCATGGAAGTTGGCTGGCGACCCCTCCCCCGCAACCAGGTCAAGATTCCCGACGGGTTTTGGAAGCGATGGCGCGATCTCATCGGCGAAACTACCCTGACTCACCAGTTCGAGGAAATGTGTGCCGACGGGCACATGGATGCGATGCTTCTGGATCGCCGAATGCATCGTGGCCGCGAACAGGCCGATCCATGGGCGGACGCCGGTTACTGGGGTGGCAGCGTATTCTGGGACTCCGATCTGGGTAAATGGCTCGAAGCAGCCTCCGCCCGGCTCGAGCAAACTCCAGACCGAAATTTGGAGGCTCGCGTTGATGAGGTCATTGATCTGATCGAGCGGGCACAACAGCCGGACGGCTACGTGAACAGCCATATTTTGACCTGGCGTCCACAGCACCGGTTCAAAAATCTGCGAGATCTACATGAACTCTACTGTGCCGGACACTTGATCGAGGCGGCCGTGGTTCATTTTGAAGCGACCGGAAAGGATCGCTTGTTGCGCGTCGCGCGGCGCTTTGCAGATTATATCGATTCCCGTTTTGGTCGGGAGCCGGGCAAGATTCGCGGCTACTGCGGTCACCCGGAGATAGAGCTGGCGCTCCTGCGCCTCTACCATCTCACCAAGGAACGGCGCTATCTTGACCTCTGTCGGTATTTTATCGATGAGCGCGGGCAGTCGCCAATCTTCTTCGACCAAGAAGCTGTTGCGCGCTTGGACTCGCGACCGTTTCGGCCAAACCATCCCGGTTCTCCCTATGCGTACATGCAGGCGCATGAACCGATTCGCCGGCAGACCCAGGTGGTGGGTCATGCGGTTCGTGCGATGTATCTCTTCGCCGCCGCCGCCGGTCTGGCTTTAGAAGATGGCGATGACGAGCTGCTCGCAACTTGCGAGCGCCTCTGGCAGGATGTCATTACTTCAAAGCTGTATATCACCGGCGGCATCGGTTCGGCTTCAGAGAACGAAGGATTCACACGCGACTACGACCTCCCCAACGAGAATTCTTACGCCGAGACTTGCGCTTCCATTGGCCTTTTTCTCTTTGGACACCGACTTCTTCAAGCCCGGCTCGACGGTCAGTACGGCGATGTGATGGAACAGGCCCTGTATAACAACATCCTCTCGGGCATCGGGGTCGACGGCCGTTGTTTTTTCTACGACAATCCGATGGCCAGCACGGGCTCGAAGGGTCGCGTAGATTGGCCGTGGTGGACGCCTTGCTGTCCGCCAAACCTGGCACGGCTCGTGGGCTCCTTGTCGGGATACCTTTTTTCCCAGAGAGCTGATGCGATTGCGGTGCATCATTACATTACCAGCGAGGCCCTCGCGGACGATTTTACTTTGCGGATGGAGAGCGAATTCCCCTTCGGAGGAAATAGTTCCCTCGAGGTCAAAGTGGATGCCCCGGCGGAGAGAGCGTTTTATTTCCGGGTCCCGGCGTGGTCTGAACAATTCAGTATTCGGATCAATGGAGAGACGGTCACTCCAAGGCTCGAACAGGGCTATGCAGAGGTTCGACGGGTGTGGAATTCAGGCGACTCCGTAATGCTGGAGTTCGCCATGGAGGTGAACAAGAAATTTTCCCGATATGAAGTCGACGTAAACCGGGGGCGTCTTGCCTTGAGCAGAGGTCCTTTGGTGTATTGCCTGGAGCAAGTCGACAATGGCGCTAATCTCGATGCCGTCACCATTGCGTCTCAAGCAAGCTTTTCAGCCGAGGAACGCTCAGACTTACTCGGTGGAATCATGGCACTCACTGGCCCAGCGGTCCGTGAGCAGACGGATTCTGGCGAACTCTATAGTGATCACCCGCCGCCAACGGAGGAAATCAATGTGACGGCAGTGCCGTATTACGCATGGAATAACCGCGGACCAGGCGAGATGCTGGTTTGGGTCCGCCGCGCTGTCGACTAGCACTGCTCTCAACTCAAGCGCGTAAAGAACGAACCTTCTTCCCCCATGAACTCGATACCCGGACGTTGGTGGCTTACTGCCGTAGTCGTGATTATTACGGCCATTCTGCTTTCACCATTTTATTGGGTGCTCATGGGAAGCTTCATGACGCCGGCAGAGCTTTTCGGAGTCAATCAGAGCTTTTGGCCGAGAAACTTCGTCGTGGAGAATTGGTCGAAGGCATTGGAGCGACTCTGGCCCCACGTTCGCAACAGTCTCCTGGTCAGTGCCGCCACTTCCATCGGGACGCTGCTCATTACAGCCCCGGCCGCTTACGGGCTCGTCTGGAAAAAGCCAATCGGTCGCAATGCGCTTTCCTCATTCATGCTGGTGACCCAAATGCTGCCGGGCATCGTCTTTGTCATCCCGCTATTCATCGTCTTCTCCAAAATCAATCTCGTGAATACTATGTTCGGGCTGATTTTGGCCGACATGACCTTCACGGTGCCGTTCGCCCTGATCATGCTCTCGGCCTACATGAAGGAATTACCGTACGAGCTGGTCGAGGCGGCACTCGTTGATGGGGCCGGCCCCTTCCGTGCCTTCCTTTCGGTGGTGCTGCCGATCACCCTTCCCGGCCTGGTCACTGTTGGGATCTTCAGCTTTTTGATGCCGTGGGGCGATCTTCTTTTCGCCTTGAGCCTGATTACCGAGAGCAGTTTGCAGCCCCTCACACTCGAGCTTTACAAGGCCTTCGGTCAATATGGAATCGATTGGGGTTTCCTGCTTCCGGGGAGCGTCCTCACGGCGATTCCGGCTTTGATCTTCGTAATCTTGGCCAGCCGTTTCATTGTCGCAGGCGTTACCCGCGGTGCGGTCAAGTGAGGTGTCAGCCGCAATGAAGATCACCCCAAGGAAGCTGGTTCTCGAAGCCTCACCCTACTTGTTCATTCTCCCGTTCGTCATTTTCTGCCTGGTCTTGTTGCTTTACCCAGTCGTCTACAGTTTGGCGCTGAGCTTTCGTGAAGCGACCGTTGAAACATTTGTCAGTGGAGAGATGCCGTTCAACGGCCTCACTCAGTATCAAGCAGCCTTGGCGGACCCAATTTTCTGGAGGGCGCTGACCAACACACTCCTCTTCGCATTTTTCAGCATCCTCTTCCAGTTCACCATTGGCTTTCTTCTCGCCTTGCTTTTTCAAGCGGACTTTCCGTGGAAGAACTTTTGTCTGGCGGCCCTGCTTGTTCCTTGGGTTTCGCCAATCTTGACCGCCGCCAACATCTTCAAAGGGCTTTTCAACGAAGTCGGCCCGATCAACCGGCTTGCCGAGCTGATTGGGCTCGGTCCGTTTCCCTGGCTGGCTGACCCGAGTTATGCCCTCCCCGCCACGATTGTCGCGAATATCTGGATCGGCTTCCCGTTTAATTTCATCCTATTATACGCCGGCATGCGCAGCATTCCGGAGGATGTCTACGAAGCCGCCAAGATTGACGGAGCGGGCTTCTGGCAGCGGGTAGGTTTTATTACGTTGCCGATGCTAAAACCAGTCACGGTGGCGGTGCTCATGCTCGGCACCATCTATACGGTGAAGGTGTTTGACATCGTCTGGATCATGACTGGGGGTGGGCCAGCCAACGGAACGCACCTCTTGTCTACCTACGCGTACCAGGTGGGATTTTCGGTGCTCAACTTCGGCGAAGCCGCAGCCATCGCCACCCTGCTGGTGCTGCTCGTGCTCTTGCTCAACCTCGTTCAATTTCTCCTCCAACGAGGAAGATGACTCTCTTTCTCAAAACATGTATCCTCAGTCAGCAAAATGAAAACCAACACTACCCTCAGAAAACCCCAGTTCCGCCGTTTCGTGATGCTCGTCTCCGCTCTTGCCGCGTTCGCACTTGCCAGGACCAACGCTCAAGTAACGGTCGAGATCATCCATTATTTCAACGTGGAGGGCCAGCTCGCCTCGCCTCAACGAAATGCAGAAAGAGTTCGAGGCGGCCAACCCGGATATCAAACTGCGCTTCACCTTTGTGCCCTTTGGTGAGCTGGTCAGTCGAACCCTGCAAATGGCTGCCGTGCGCAAGCCACCGGCCATTTCCGCGGTTGACAATCCCGACGTGCTGAGGGTCGCCAAGGCCGGTATTCTCAAAGATATCTCGGCCGACGTTGCCAAACTGAAAGTCTGGGAGGACATCTATGCCGGACCAAAGGCTGCCGTGAGCGAGGGAAACAAGGTTTTTGGCATGCCGATCGGCAGCAACAGTCTTGCCCTTTATTACAACAAGAAGATGCTCACCGACGCGGGCGTGACCTCGCCGCCCAAGACCTGGGCCGAGCTTAACGAAACAGCAAAGAAGGCCACCAAAAGCCCGGTTTATGGCATTGCCTTCTCCGCTGTGAATGACGAGCAGGCCACCTGGCAATGGGAGCCATTCCTTTGGAGCAATGGCGGGAGTTTGACCGATCTTGGTTCGGAGAAGGCCACCGAGGCTCTCCAGCTTTGGGTGGATTGGGTGAAGAACGGCTTCGCTTCGAAGGATGTGGTCAATTGGAGCCAAGGCAACGTTCCGAACCAATTTCTGGGTGGTCGCGCGGCAACGATGGTCATGGGACCGTGGCAGCTCGCCAATGTTGAGAAGAGCGGTGTCGATTTTGGCATCGTCACCATTCCAGTGCCCAAAGAGGGCGAAAAGCCGGTTGTCCCGCTCGGTGGAGAGGTCTGGTGCGTCCTCAAAGGAGACCCTAAAGTCGAAGAGGCTGCGATGAAATTCGTCGAATTCACCCAGGAGCCCGAACGTCTCCGCAAGATTTGCGATACCTTCAATTACATCTCCTCGATCAAGAGCGTCGCAAAACAGCAAGGTGAAGCTAAACCCGCAATTCAGCCCTTTGTTGACCAAATGGAGACGGCACGCGCCAGGTCCCAGGACGGTGGAGCAAAATATCCCGAAATCTCATTGGCGACTCGCACCGCGATTCAGAAAGCGCTCACCGGGCAAGCCAGCGCCGCAGACGCGTTGAAGGAAGCGGCCGCGAAAATCAAGGAGGTCCTCGCCAAGAAGTAGAATCTCTTAGGGTCTAAGCGGAGGCGGACGCGAGCGTCCGGCTCTCTTGGAAGACAACGCCAGACAGAGCGCGGCTGCTTGGTCGCAAGGAGGTAAACATATGTTGCGTCGCGAGAACAACGCGTTGGTTCGCGAATACGCCAGCGAAACGCTGGTGATTGAACCCTGGGGCAAGGATAGTCTCCGCGTCCGCAGTACCATGCGCCCATTCCTGGATGAGCAGGACTGGGCGCTCCTGCCTGCCGAGAGCTCCGAGGAGCCGAAAATCTCCATCGGAGCGGACGGCGGCGGATCGATCACCCACGGTCGAATCACTGCCCGCATTGACCCGCGAGGGCATGTCGGCTTCTTCAATCAACACGGGGAGCTCTTGCTGGAAGAGTTTATGCGCGTAAGGCTCGGTGACATGACCAGCGGCACAGGTCAGGTCGACCAAGCGGCCGTAAGCTATTTCAACAGCGCACTCACCATCTACCCACGCGAGTTCAAGCCGATTATTGGCGGAGACTACTCGCTGACAGCCCGCTTCGAATCACGACCCGAGGAGAAGATTTTTGGAATGGGCCAATATCAACATGGGTTCCTCAACCAGAAAAATTGTGTGCTTGAGCTCGCCCAGCGCAATTCGCAGGCCTCGGTGCCCTTTGCTTTATCCAGTCTCGGATATGGATTCCTCTGGAACAATCCGGCGATTGGGAAGGTCACTTTTGGCAAGAACTGCACGGAATGGACGGCGCTTTCTACTAAACAACTCGACTATTGGGTCACCGTCGGAGACGAGCCCGCGGAGATCCTCGCCAACTATGCCGCGGTGACGGGCACGGTTCCGATAATGCCCGAGTACGGATTGGGTCTTTGGCAATGCAAGCTACGCTACCAAACGCAAGAGGAACTGCTCACGGTCGCTCGTGAGTATAAGCGCCGCGGATTGCCAATCGATATAATCGTTGCCGATTTCTTCCATTGGCCGTTACAGGGCGAGTACAGATTCGATCCTGACTATTGGCCAGACCCGGCGGCAATGGTTGCGGAGCTCGAAAGCATGGGAATCAAGCTGATGGTTTCCATCTGGCCCACCATCGACCGGAATTCCTCCCCATTTGCGGAGATGCGCGAGAAAGGGCTGCTCGTCAGGACCGAGCGAGGTGTGATCACCACGATGGAATTTCTGGGCGACACCGTCTTCTATGATCCCACCAATCCAAAAGCACGTGAGTACGTCTGGCAGCGCGTCAAGCGCAATTACTACGATGCGGGAGTCCGGATCTTTTGGCTCGATGAAGCGGAGCCGGAATACGCGGTCTATGACTTCGACCACTATCGTTATTACCTTGGCCCGAATCTTCAGGTCGGGAACATTTATCCGCTGAAATATGCGCAAGGGTTCTACGAGGGTATGGCGGGCGAAGGGCAAGAGAATATCGTCAATCTTCTCCGCTGCGCTTGGGCAGGCAGTCAACGCTATGGTGCGCTCGTTTGGTCGGGGGATATCGACTCAAGCTTCGAATCTTTGCGTAACCAACTCGCCGCTGGCCTGAATATGGGCCTCGCGGGCATCCCATGGTGGACGACTGATATCGGAGGATTTCATGGCGGAGTGAATAGCGACCCCACCTTTCGTGAATGCCTGGTCCGATGGTTTCAGTTTGCAACTTTTTCGCCAGTTCTTCGGATGCATGGTGATCGGGAACCGCATGGCAAGCCACTCTCAGACCGGGGCGGGGGCAAATGCGTCAGCGGGGCACCCAACGAGCTCTGGAGCTTCGGTGAGGAAGTCTACGGCATCTTGGAGAAATACCTCCGGCTCCGCGAACGAATGCGCCCTTATGTACGGGAGTTGATGACTGCCGCCCATCAGCGCGGCTCTCCGATAATTCGGCCGCTGTTCTATGACTTCCCGGCGGACCGCGAGGCTTGGGGGATCGAAAATTCCTACATGTTTGGCCCGGATATTCTGGTGGCACCTATCTTGTTTGAGGGGGAGCGCGCCCGCGATGTTTATCTCCCTGCTGGAGCGCGTTGGGTCAGCCATGGCAGCGGACAAGTGCATGATGGCGGCCAGATTCTCAATGAGCCTGCTCCCCTCGACCATCTACCCGTCTTTTTCCGCGAGGACGGATCATTTCGATTGTAAAATTGGCGCCTGAGGGAATCAAACTATGATTGCGAGAGAGCTCTTCGGACGAACGGGACACGAGAGCACACGAGCTATTTTTGGAGGGGCCGCCTTGTCTGAAGTGACGCAGGAAGAAGCCGATCGAGTGCTCGAAGTGTTGTTGCATTATGGCGTCAACCACATCGATGTCGCCGCGAGCTATGGTGATGCAGAATTGCGGATTGCTCCCTGGCTGCGAAGGTATCCAAAGCAATTCTTCGTCGCGACCAAAACTGATGGCCGCACGTATGAGGACGCCAAGCGGGATATTCATCGTTCTCTAAGCCGTCTGGGCCGTGAACAGATTGACTTGATACAGCTCCACAATCTTGTGGACCCGATCGATTGGGATACCGCCTTAAGTCCGAAAGGCGCGCTGGAGGCTTGTCTCGAAGCGCGTGAGCAAGGTTTAGTCCGCTTTATTGGTGTCACCGGGCACGGGAGTCAAGTCGCCGCGACGCATCTTCGCAGTCTCGAACGATTCGACTTCGACACTGTCATGCTCCCCTACAATTACCTCATGATGGAAGAGCCGCACTATGCGGCGATGTTCAATCGCGTGGTTGCCGTGTGTGAAGAGCGAAACGTCGTGGTGCAGACGATCAAGGCAATTGCCCGTCGGCCGTGGTGGGGCCGCGATCACACCTGCGCCACCTGGTATGAGCCGTTCAAGGAGCAGCGTGATATCGACGCCGCGGTGCATTGGGTCATGGCACGTGCCGGAATCTTCTTGATGACTGCAGGGGACATTCACCTCGCTGCAAAGGTTTTCGATGCCACTGATCGCTTCACGACGACCCCGGGCGATGAAACGCTCGGGGAGCTCACTTCCCGTTTGGAGGCGATTCCGCTCTTCGCTTAGCAATTTGCTTTCAGCTCGTCATCCAGTGCTTGACTATTCCGCATGAAATTCACGGATGGCCAATGGCTGCTTCGGCCGGGCGTGACGGCACATTACGCCACCGAAGTCCGCTCGATTACTTCTGAAGATGGCCAGTTAGTTATCGAAGCTCCCGTTCGCGCGATCAGAGACCGCGGCGACACTCTCCAGGGACCGCTTTTAACGGTCACGCTCAGTTCGCCGATGCGCGATGTCATCCGAGTTCGAATTGAACATTTTGCCGGCGGCCTGTCCCGTGGTCCCCAGATTCCCATTTTTCCCCGCGGAAATGTGAGTCCGGAAATCATAGAAAGCGCAGACTTCGCCATCATCAAGAGCGGGGAATTGGCGGCGCGGATCAAAAAGAAGACGTGGGCGCTCACTTTCGAGGCAGGTGGCCGCGTCCTGACGACGAGCGGCTGGCGGGCGATTGCCTACATGCAAACAGCGAACTGGGGCAATCATGTAGTCGAGCAACTCTCTCTCGGCGTCGGCGAGTACGTTTACGGTCTGGGCGAGCGCTTCACCGCTTTCGTGAAAAATGGCCAGGTGGTCGAGATTGTGAACAAGGACGGCGGCACCGCCAGCGAACAAGCCTACAAGAATGTCCCGTTTTACCTCACCAATCGTGGATATGGCGTGCTCGTCAACGACACCGGCCCAATCTCGTTTGAGATTGCCTCCGAAAAGGTGGCTCGAATCCAGTTCTCTCTCCAAGGCGAGAGTCTTGAATACTTCATCATTTACGGGCCGACGCCCAAAGAGGTTCTCCGAAAGCTAACCGCCCTCACCGGAGAGCCCGGCCTGCCGCCGCCGTGGTCGTTCGGCTTGTGGCTCTCGACGTCGTTTACGACCAATTACGATGAAGCCACCGTCACGAGCTTTATTGATGAGATGAAGCGACGCGACCTGCCACTGCACGTCTTTCACTTCGACTGCTTTTGGATGCGCGAATTTCAGTGGGTCGACTTCGAGTGGGATCCGCTCGTATTTCCTGATCCGCTCGGAATGCTACGGCGCCTTCACGACCGCGGACTGTAGGTCTGCGTGTGGATCAATCCCTACATTGCGCAACGCTCGCGACTCTTTGCCGAAGCCGCGGATCATGGCTATTTGATCAAACGCACCGATGGTTCCGTCTGGCAGACGGACCTTTGGCAGCCCGGCATGGGAATCGTCGATTTCAGCAACCCGGCGGCACGCGACTGGTTCGGCGCGCACATTATCCGCCTCCTCGATATGGGCGTCGATGCTATCAAGACAGATTTTGGCGAACGGATTCCCGTCGAGGACGTCGCATTTCACGACGGTTCGGATCCGGTGAAGATGCATAACTTCTATACGATTATTTATAACGAGACCGTTTTCCGAGCGATTGAATCAAGACGCGGTCGAGGGGAAGCTGTTCTCTTTGCGCGCTCTTCATATGCTTCGGGTCAGCGATTTCCGGTGCACTGGGGCGGCGACTGCTGGTCAACCTTTGAGTCAATGGCTGAGTCGCTGCGGGGCGGGCTGTCTCTCTCGTTGAGCGGCTTTGGCTTTTGGAGTCACGACATCGGAGGCTTCGAAGGCACCTCGCCAGCTTCCATTTATAAGCGCTGGACCGCCTTTGGACTCCTTTCCTCGCATAGCCGTCTCCACGGCAGCGGGAGCTATCGCATTCCCTGGGCTTACGATGAGGAAGCTTGCGACATTCTCCGGCTGTTCACGAAATTGAAATGCCGGTTGATGCCATACCTTTGGCAAGCCGCACTCGAAGCGCACCGCGAAGGCGTGCCAATGATGCGCGCCATGCTCCTCGAGTTTCCAGAGGATCCGGCCTGTGAGACGCTCGACCGACAGTACCTGCTCGGCGGATCACTCCTGGTGGCTCCAATCTTCACGGAGAATGGTTTCGTTGACTACTACTTGCCCGCCGGTCGCTGGACCAACTTCTTGACCGGCAAAGTCCAGGAGGGCCCTGGCTGGCGTCGTGAACAACACGGCTTTCTTAGTCTCCCGCTGATGGTGCGTCCGAATACCATAATCGCTCTGGGCGCCGTGGATCACCGGCCGGACTACGACTACGCGGAGAATGTCACGTTTCGCGTCTTTGAGCTCTCCGACAGCAGTGAGGCCGGCTGCCGGTTATCGAGTCCCAGCCGGACGGAAGCCGACCAATTGATCGTGCGGCGTACGGGCAACCGCGTCACGGCCACTCTTTCCCGAGAGGGTTCCAGCGCTTGGCGCCTGCAACTCGCCGGAATCTCAAAGGTCCGAACCATAGGAGACCTTCAAGCGGTCGCAGACCCGTTCGGGATTATCATCCAGCCTTCATCCGGAGTGAAGCAGGTCGAGTTCGAAATTTAGCCAGAACTTGCAGAGACGCTTGTGCCAAGCGCCTCTGGGTCTGCGCACGCTCAGTCGCGGCTCAATTCACACGAGTGAGCGGCGAAGCCAGCACCGAACGACGTAAGCCAAAGCAATTTGTCGCCGTTGCATTTGGCAAGGCGTTCTTCCAACGCACAAAGGACCGATGGGCTGCTTAAATTCCCATACTTGCGGAATGCTTCCCGAGTTTCCGCGAGCCCGTAGCCCGGCAAACGTTCCTCAATTGCTTCAATGACGTCTCGACCACCAGCGTGGGCGATAATTTGATCGGGTTTTGCATTGCACAAAGCGAAGAGGTCCCTCACCGCTTCCGCCGCCACTTCGGGGACCGCGCGATGAAGTTGGTTCTTGAGTCGACCGCCTGCGTTGACAAAGCGGATCTTTTCGCGGTCTTCGGGCCGATGGAGCGAACGAAAGTTGGAAGCTCTCCAATGACGATTGGAGGAAGAGCTCCGCCAGAGCGCCGCCGAGGCGCCATCGCCGAACAAGCAGGCACTCACGATTACGCCGGTATCGTTATCCAAATAGAAAGCCGCCGAGCATATTTCGACCGCTACCGTCGCGACGGTGGCATTCGGGTGCGCCGCAAGAAAGCACGAAGCAGCGTGCATCGTCGGTATAGCCGCGCCACAACCCAGGCCGGTTAAGTCGCTGAGAAACGCGTCGGGCCGAAGCCCAATTTGCTCCGCCAGGTGGCTGGAAACCCCTGGACACAAGTACGCCGTGCAGGTGCACACGAATACAGCATCGATGGTGCGAACGTTGACTTTCGCCTGATCGCAGGCGCCTTGAAGGGCTTTGGCAGCTAACGGAGGCGCCAACTGCTCGAATGCTTTGTTCAGTGCTTCAGCATCCGCTGAGAACAACTTCTCGGTCGGAACCGCAAAATGCCGGGTGTCAATCCCGGAGGAACCGGAAAGCACTGTCTCCAGGATTTTCGCCGAACGTCGGCTCAACTGGGCGAGGAAAGGACTTGCCTTGGCGATCTTCCAGCATTCGCGTTGGGTGTATCGCGCTTCGGGAAAGGCGCTGGCAAGCGACTGAAGGTACATTGGTCAACGCACCGCGTGAAGGCAGGCTTTAAACGGGAGAAGGCCGGAGCGCGACACTAAGGTGAAGAACGCCTGTCCGGCCGCCGTCGTCAAGAATGGATGCATCATGCGGGCCCAGAACATGCGCCGGGCGAACCGCTCGGCAAGCCTGTTCTGAATTTGACTCAGCGCGTGTTCCCATGTTTCGCGCCCGCGTTGCCAGCTTCGGAGTGGCTCGAGCGCAATGGCGGCCGACTCGAACGCCATCGACATGCCGTTGCCGGTAAACGGAGGAATCATTCCCCAGGCATCGCCCAAAGTGAGGATCGCATCGCTTTTCGTCGGTGGTCTGCCCAAAGAAAAGCCGGCGACCCCGAGAAAGGAACCTTCATCCACCTTTGCGGAAAAAATGCGGCCAGCGATGCCTTCAAGTCCACCGGCATGCAGATAGCGCTCCAGCGTCTGTGTCCCCTTGCCGGCGAGCTTTGGCTGACAGCGGAAAAGACCACAAACATTGACCTTGCCGTCTGCGATCTTGGCCAAGCCGATATACCCGTTTGCGGCAAGATGCATTTCCAGATCCGCGCTGAGATCAAGGCCTGAGACGTGACACTTGAGCCCAATCCAACGGCCCTTCATTGGTTTGCGCCCCCCGCACCATACGATCCCGGCGCCTGATTTCTCTTTTATTCGAGAGCCTTCCTTGAGAGTTCCGCCGAGTTCGCGAAACCTGACCGCAAGCCTCTCGTCTAGCGCGTAGCGCGAGATGCCTACTGCGGAAGGCAACTGAGTCCTGCAAACCTGCCGTTCACGAAAATACCATGCGCTCGTAAAGTGCCTTTTTGCGTCCTGGACGAGGTCGGCAATGCCCAGTGTCTCCAAGACGGCTGGTGATACCCCGCTGATGAACTCTCCACAGACTCGATGTCGGGGATAAATTCCAGCTTCATGCAACACGGCTGAAGCGCCGGTCTGGCGGAGGGCAATGCCGAGCGAGAGTCCCGCCAATCCACCACCGCCGATGTTGACTAGCCTTTCCATGCTATTAAACGCAACGAACCTCGCCAGTCGGTGGATTCCCGGATCTTCCAATTTTTCAAGCCGAGGGCTCGCGGGAGTTCGCCCGGCACAAAGCCTGCGTCGATACTGGCGTGCAGATCGTGACGCGTGACATCGCCGCAAAGAGGTCGAATCAGCAGACCCAGCAGATGCGGGAATCGAGCCCGCCAAGGCTCGCAAAAACAGAGCACCCGGTAGCGAGATGCAATCTCGCCAATCCTGGCAAGACTGTCGTCCCGAAAATGATGCAAGATCATTCCGCCGTAGATGCACTGGCCCTCGCAGTGTGGAAGATTGTCCAGGAGATCTCCCTGCCACCAGGCGATCTCCTTCGGCAAGTCGCGCGGTCGCGGTGCAAAGTCCAAGGCCGTGATGCTGGCAGCGGGAAACCAGCCGACAACCCGGCGGCAGAGGCGCCCGTCGCCGGCGCCAAGTTCAACCAAGCGCAGCGTTTTCGAGAAAGCGGATTCCCTCATCACGTAGCCCAACGCCTGGCGGATCCAACGAACATTCCCCATCAGGGCATTGATCGTGCGAAGGTCGCGCCGAGCGCGTTCGGCGCGGGCATCACTTGACGGTAAGTGGTCGAGGATTTCCCGGGTAATTAGTCTGTCTATTGCCATATCTTGACGCTGCACATAAGATGAAGAACTGCGGGCATGAGCGTCAATCACCAGCGAATCATTTATCTCGATAACAATGCGACCACGCAGGTCGACCCGGCGGTCTTCGAAGCAATGATGCCATGGTTGCGCGAGGAATATGGCAATCCTTCCAGCGCATATTCATTGGGAAAACGCGCCGCCGCTGCACTCGACACGGCCAGGGAGCAGGTGGCCTCCCTTATCCATGGAGCGCCCGACGAGCTGGTCTTTACAAGTTGTGGCTCCGAATCGATCAACTCCGCCATCCTTTCGGCAGCCTCGATTGATCCCGACAAAACGCATATTATCACGAGCGCCGTCGAGCATAGCGCAACAATCAAACTCTGCGAGCATCTGGCAAGACGTGGCTATGAAATTACCTGGTTGCCGGTAGACGAGCTTGGACGCCTTGACATCGAGCGGCTGGAATCGGCGATACGGCCGGACACGGCTTTGGTAACGCTGCTCTGGGCAAACAATGAGACCGGTGTCTTGTTTCCGATCGAAGAAGTAGCCCGGCTCACGAAAGCACGGAAAGTTGCCTTGCACATAGATGCGGTGCAGGGAGTCGGCAAGCTCGCGCTTAACGTCGGAGAGCTCGGAGTGCAATTCCTATCCGTCTCCGGACACAAACTCCATTGTCCGAAAGGTGTCGGTGCCCTTTACATCCACAAACGAACGCGCTTCACACCGTGGCTTCGCGGCAGCCAGGAAAGCGCACGCCGCGGAGGAACGCAAAATGTTTCGTCGATCGTTGCCTTGGGAAAAGCCGCCGAAATCGCCGGGGCCCAGCTCAGCGCGGACCCGGGCAGGACCAAAAGGCTGCGGGATCGCTTTGAGGAGTCGATCCTGAAGTCTGTCGCTGGCGCGGAGGTAAATGGAGAACGTGAACATCGATTACCGAATACAACGAATATCGCGTTTGAGGGCATCGAGAGCGAAGGCGCGCTCATGCTCCTCGATGAGCGCGGAATTTGCTGCTCCGCAGGTTCCGCCTGTACCAGCGGATCGGTGCACCCTTCCCACGTCTTGAAAGCGATGGGATTTTCAAATTATCGTGCGCGCAGCAGTCTTCGCTTCTCTTTCGGGCGATTTAGTACGGAGGAAGAGGTCGACATCGCCAGCGCCGCCGTCCCCGAGGTTATTGACAAACTGCGACGGCTTGCCCCCGCTCAAGGCCCCGTTATCATGGCCGCGTGACCTGCGGCGTTCGTAGCAACGCCGGCGATCACTTCCGCTCAGGAGTCGGGACCACGACGTAGTGCATTCCCGCCGCTTTGGCCGCCTGAATTCCCGTGGGGCTGTCTTCGAATACCAGGCAATCAGGGGCCGGAACTCCGATCCGCCGCGCTGCTTCCAGGAAAGGATCCGGGAATGGTTTTCCCCGTTCGTAGTCTTCGGCACAAACGACTGCGTCAAAGATTTCGAGGATGCCGATCGCCTTGAGCGTCGCCTCGACCGGTTCGTGATGCCCGCCCGAGGCAATGGCCAACGGCTTCACTCCGTGCATGCCCATCGCGATTTCGAGCACCGGGATTATCGGCTGCGCATCTCGAACGCCCTCGAGGTAATACGACTCCTTACGCCGGACGGTCTCTTCCACCTTCAAGGTCAGTCCAAAAGTTTCATTGAGGTGCTCGACAATCACCGCGGTCGGCTTGCCTCCCCATTGGTAGAAAAGCTCTTCGGGAAACTGACCACCAAAGTCCTTCATCGCTTGAGTCCACGCCCGGAAGTGGATCGGCATCGTGTCCGCAATTGTTCCGTCGCAGTCGAAAATATATCCGCCAAATTGGCGCACAGGTATGTCGAGTTTCATAGGTTTTCGGATAAACGCCGACAGTGTCTTCGTCACGGAGAATCGCAGCGGACTAAACGCCGTGGATCAGGCAACGAGCACTTGCGTCCCCGGTCGAAGATCAAAAGTCTTTGCCGCATCGCCTCCGTGGATGGCGATCTCGAGCAAGCCTGATGACCCCACCACGGCCAGCGGGCTGCCCCTCGACACGGCGGAATAAAAGGGCTCGATCGAGACTCTCCGTTCGCCGGGCAGTATCACGGACTGACTCTCGGCCACCTGTTCCCCTGAAAGCGCAGTGATGGCGTTACCGTAAACATCAACGTAAATAATTTCTGTCTGCCAACCTCGGGCGACCGGAGCCGCACTCGGCCAGTCAAGTCGGTGAAAGTCCTTGAGTTCAGGTCCGATCTCCGCAAATGGTAGTCCCTGCGCCAACCAAGCGGCTGCCGGAGCGAACAGATCGCGCCCATGAAATGTTGCGCTGAGACGAGGGAGGCGGATTGCCGGATTTTCGAAGCGGCGAACCTCAAGCGAGCCCTTGTCCTTTACAGCCCAACTTAGCACTCCATTATCAGGTCCGAGGAAGGTCGCCTGATCGCATCGAATCGCAATCGCCCTTCGAGGGCTTCCAACACCCGGATCGACGACGACGAGATGAATGGTCCCGGCAGGAAAGAATGGGGCTGCAGTCATCAGCGCGAAAGCGGCCGCGCGAATGTCGCCCCCTTCGATTTCGTGGGCGAGGTCAACAAGGCGAACCCCTGGAGCTATTCCGAGGATAACGCCCTTCATCGCTCCGACGAACGAATCCCGTCGCCCGAAATCCGTCGTCAGAGTGATGATCATCTAAAATTGAGAAAGTTTCTCAGGAGATTTTTCCCTTCAGAGGTAAGGATTGATTCCGGATGAAATTGGACACCGAAGACCGGGTGCTCGACATGCGCCAAACCCATGATCTCGTCCTCCTCAGTCCATGCAGTGATCTTCAAGCACTCGGGAAGGCTGTGTCGGCGCACCACCAGGGAATGGTAGCGGGTCGCTTCAAACGGCTTGGGTAATCCGGAAAAGACGTTCTCACCATCATGGTAGATTTTTGACGTTTTGCCATGCATGAGGCGATCGGCCCGCACAATCTCACCACCATAAACCTGACCGATGCTCTGATGGCCGAGACAGACGCCCAATGTGGGTCTGGTTGATCCGAATCGGGCGATCACATCACAGCTGATCCCGGCTTCGTTCGGCGTGCACGGTCCCGGGGAGACGACGATCCTCTCGGGGTTCATCTCCTCAATTTGATCGAGTGTCACTTGATCATTTCTGTAAACGACAACCTCGGTGCCAAGTTCGCCAAAGTATTGAACGAGGTTATAGGTGAACGAATCGTAGTTATCGATGACAAGAAGCATTCTAAGACTTTCGGGCACGATCAATGGCTCGCATCGCGGCCATCGCTTTGTTCAAGCTTTCCTGATATTCGCCCTCAGGCGTTGAGTCCGCAACCACTCCCCCGCCAGCCTGAATATACGCCTTTCCGCTCTTCAGCAGAACGGTCCGCAGGGCGATGCACGAATCGAGATTTCCATCGAAGCCAAAATAGCCGACCGCTCCCGCATACGTGCAGCGTTTGCTCTTTTCGAGCTCGTTGATGATTTGCATGGCTCGGACTTTCGGTGATCCGGAAACTGTTCCGGCAGGGAACGTCGCTCGCATCACATCATAAGCAGTCCGGCCGCCCGAGAGCTTTCCAGAAACATGGGAGACAATGTGCATCACGTGGCTGTATCGCTCAATCGTCATGAAATCTGTCACTTTCACGCTGCCGTAGTCAGCGATACGACCGACATCGTTGCGCGCCAGATCGACCAGCATCAGATGCTCGGCCCGTTCCTTCGGATCCGCGAGCAAGTCGGCGGCGTTGGCCTCATCTTCTTGCGTGGTCAACCCGCGCTTGCGAGTGCCGGCGATCGGGCGAATCTCCACGAGATCGCCCGTCAGGCGCACGTGCACCTCGGGCGAGCTTCCCACCAGCGAATACCCTTCCGGAAAGCGCAGGCAAAACATGTAGGGCGACGGGTTGATAAACCGTAATGTCCGGTAAAGATCAAGCGCGTCCCCGGCGAACTCGGTCTCGAATCGCTGTGCGGGGACCATTTGAAAAATGTCCCCGGCGCGAATGTACTCTCGAGCGCGACTGACCATCTGGTGGTATTCCTCGCGGGTCGTGTTGCTCGCGGCCTTACCGCGGGGAGGCTCGCTCTGTGTGAAAATCGGCACGAAAGCAATTGGACGCGCCAGCTTGTCGAGGATCGCCTCGATTTCGCGGCTCGCCTCATCGTAGGCCGCCGCCCACCCGGCTGAATCAACGAACGCGTTCGCAACTATTTTCAATCTGCGGCGACGATGATCGAAAATCACAACCGTTCCCGTCACGAGAAAGAACATGTCGGGGATGCCCAGATCGTCATTCCGCGGCGGCGCAACGGTCGGCTCGAACCACCGGACGCAGTCATATCCGAGATAACCGACCGCACCTCCATAAAATCCCGGAAGATTTTCCGCCGGCGCAATGCGATAGCTCCGCATGATCTTTTCCAGCTCATCGAGCGGATCGCGTGCGGCTTCGAAGCTCTGAACTTGACCATTCTGGGTTACAGTGACGGTCTTGTTTCGCGCCGAGATCATGATTCTAGCACCAGCGCCAAGAAACGAATGCCGGCCGACCTGATCAGTTTGCTCCGCGGATTCCAGCAGAAAGGAAGGCGCATCTCCTCCGATCTTCGCGAAGGTGGAAATGGGGGTATCCCCATCCGCGACAATTTCCGTCCAAATCGGAACCACGTTGGCGGTCGCCGCCTGCTCCGCGAAGACAGAGCGGGACGGGCTCAACGGAATCATGTCAGCGAAACCTTCGAGCCGGCCTGTTCTGGGAGGGCCTCCATCTGGAAAAGTTCCGCCGCAGCGAACCCGAACATGCTCGCGACGATGTTCGCGGGAAAGACTTCGCGCCGGACGTTGTAAATCATGACGGCATCGTTATAGGCTTCACACGCGAAAGAAATCTTGTTCTCCAGCGCAGTTAACTCTTTGCCAATCCGGGACAGATTTGGATCTGCGTTGAGCCCGGGATCGGTTTCCGCCAAGGCAAAGAAGGACTCCAGTGCATCCTTCAATCTCGCCTCTGCGGCGATCAGACCCCTGATCGCTTGCGGATGACCAGGGTTTGCCGACGCCTTGGCCGCCGTCGAGTAGGCCGAATTCCTGGCCGAAATGACCGCGTCGAGCGTTTCCCGGTCGTCCTCGAGGTAGTCCTTGGTGCGTTCGACCAGATTTACAATCAAGTCGTAACGCACCTTGAGTTGCCCATCGATTTGCGAAAAGCCGTTCTTGTAGCGGTTTCGAAGAGCCACCAGGGTATTGTATTGGCCAACGGCAAACAATGCGAAAAGTCCCAAGCCGCCCGCGCTCGCGACCAGGATAACCAATGCCATTCCCATGATTAGAGAGTGCTCACCTTCTTTCTCCCGCGCAACCGAGAAATCCTTCTACGACTGGGAGCACGTTGTCTGACCTTCTCATCTTCATCTACAAGACGTGCCCTGGAATAAGCCAGCTGCCCCGCGAGTCTACCCTAAGGGCAATTTGCTCTGCGAGAGTTCAATAATGGATCAGTTCAATCCCGAAAGGCTGTAGAAAGTGATAAGCGGAAAACACGGCCGCGACCACGCCCAGCGAAATGAAGGCGTGGACGACAGTTTTGTTCCAAATCGAATACAACGAAAGCGCGAAAGAGAGTGACAAGAGCGCAAGTGGCGCCAGGTGCAATGCGGAAGCTAATAGAGGAATGTGGCGCAAAGCTCTCAAGAGCCACTCGTTCAACGGAACGGGAAGAAGCCTTACATAAATTCCGGGTGAGACGATCCACGTGCCAAAGGATTCATAATAGAAGCGCTCGGGACCCTTCCAAAGAATATAGGTGAGAATCGCCATCGCTGTGAACGCGACCACTCCCCAAGGTTTAATCACCCTTTTCGCCAGACGCATGAATACTACGGATACCTGCAATGCGCTGAGACCGCAACCGGTTTCCCGCTGGTCGCAGGCGGGGTCGTCTCGATGTCTCTGTCGGTGATGAACAAATCTCCCGACAGGTGCGCAAGATGGCTTCGATGCTTGCACACCTCTCGCGGAGACGCGCACTCCCCCCATCAAGGGTCAACGCCAAATCGACTGGGCCACGAGGCGCCGGTAATCCCAGCCAAAATTCGCGCTACTCTCTTGCGCGTAGTCTATGATTGGTTGTGACAGCGATCGGTGATCGCAGTGTCTGAAGAACTACGCAGTAGCGTTCCGTTAGTTCAATTAGCTTCGATACTGTCGTAGGATCTGCCGCGGTATCGATAAGAATGTGCAGGCGGATCGCCCGAAAGCCGACCGGAGCGTCTTGGGCAACGGCCAGAGTGCCGCGAAAATCGAGGTCGCCCTCGGCCAAAATTTTTGCCTCTCGCAGAGGGATCCCGAGGGAAGTGGCGACCGCTCGCAGCGTAACTCCGGCGCAGGCTACCAGCGCCTGGAGAAGCATGTCTCCCGAGCAGGCTTGCGAACCGTCTCCACCCGCCGCCTGATGCAGACCTGCGTCGACTAGAGCTCGGCCCACCTCGAGCCTGCAGGAAACTCCTTCTGATGCCAAACCTTCGGCGTGGAGCGTGACGACAGCACTGCCGGGGTCGTCCCGGTATTTTGCTTTAAGCGGTGCTTGGAGAGCCTTCAAGCGTTCCTTATCCATGTGCTAGGAAAGTGTGCCTAAAGTTTGCGTCCATAGAGAAAGCAGCTCTTCTCGTGATCATTGACTAGACCTGTGGCTTGCATGAAGGCGTAGCATATCGTCGTTCCAACAAACTTGAAACCGCGTCGCGAGAGATCCTTGCTCATGGCATCTGATTGTGAGGTCCGCGTCGGCAGTTCGCGCGATGAGCGAGTGTTCAGGATTGGGTGCCCGTTGACGAACCTCCAGATGTAGGCATTAAAACTGCCGAATTCTTCTTGCACCGTCAGGAACGCACGAGCATTCGTAATCGCCGCCTTTATCTTGAGACGATTGCGAACGATTCCGGGGTTCGCGAGCAAACACTTCTCACGCGCACTGTCATAATGAGCGACAATCTGCGGATCGAAACTAGCAAACGCTTCGCGATAGTTTTGTCTCTTCTTCAAGATCGTTTCCCAGCTAAGCCCAGCCTGGGCTCCCTCGAGAATCAAAAATTCGAAAAGCATGCGGTCGTCGTGCTGTGGGCGGCCCCACTCCTGATCATGGTAGGCGATCATTAGCTGGGACTCCGCCCAACGGCACCGTTTCATCTGCCAGGGCTGATCAGCTCGCCGAAACAAAGCGCAGGGCGGGCGATGTGATCGGCTGTTCCTGAGGGAACTCACTTAGCGAGAGTGAGCGGATAAGGTCCTTCGTCGCCGGAATGAGCGGAGGTGCGATGCTAAGTCCGCGGAATCCCAGTCGAAGAAGCGAAGGGATCGCCTCTTCGCGGCCGCCAAGTTCACCGCAAATGGTCACTGACTTGTCGCCGGCTTCTTGGATGATAATGCCAAGCAATCGTAATAGCGCCGGATGATCGTCAATGTAGTATTCGCTCACCGTGGCGTCATCACGCCCTACTGCCAGTGTATATTGGGTGAGGTCGTTTGTTCCAATGCAGAGAAAATCCGCATGGCGCGCAATATCAGCCACCGTCAGGGCAGCCGAGGGCGTCTCGATCATCGCTCCAAGTGGCGGCAGGTTGTCGTGCCCCATCTCACGAGCGGTGGCTTCCAGAAGCTCTCGAATTTTGCACATGTCACGCTCGAGCGCGATCATCGGAACCAGGATGCGTATC
Organism: uncultured Verrucomicrobiae bacterium; assembly: GCA_963706955.1. Lineage (GTDB taxonomy): Bacteria > Verrucomicrobiota > Verrucomicrobiia > Chthoniobacterales > Terrimicrobiaceae > DASTFP01. The sequence goes on from CAVPOC010000009.1 coordinate 86,729, forward strand.
GCCTGCTGTTGGGAGAGTTTCAAGAGAGCCCTAAGTTGCGTCTCCACCAACTGCGGAAAGGCTAGCAAAAGACGCACGCCCCGCTTTCCCAACAACGGGTTCGGCTCCGGGCGCATCCGCAAGGAGGGGAGCGGCTTGTCGCCGCCCATGTCCAACAGACGGATCGTAACTGGTCGATCAGCGAGAGGTCCAAGCACAGTTTCAAGGTCGCTAAAAAGCTCCTCCTCCGTGGGGAGAAGCTCTCGCGCCATGTACAACTGCTCGATTCTAAAAAGGCCGACGCCATCGGCGCCGTTTTCGAGGACCATCTCGATATCGTCGTGAGCGCCGATGTTTGCCTCGACAGAGACAGCCTGTCCATCGAGAGTTATTGCCGGCGCCCGGCAGTCGCCCTTGGAGCGAGAAGAGCTTGCTCGATGACTCTCGAGGCGCTGCTCAAACGTCTGACGGGTCTCCTCGGTTGGAGAAATAACCACAACCGCCGCAAACGCATCAACGAGCAGGATCTCCCCATTCTCGATTTGCCCGAGCAAATCAGGCAGTTCTGCGATGACCGGAATGCCCTTCTCCCGCGCCAGCAACGCGGCGTGCGAACCCTGGCCCAGCGACTCGACCAAAATTGCCGCCACATCGCGTCGGGAAAGCGAGACGACATCCGAAGGCAACAATCGCTGCGTGACAAGCACGCTGGCAGCCGGCATCGACGCAAGGCCGAAGACATCGACTCCCTCGAGTCGGCGCAGGACGCGGCGCGCCAAATCCAGAATGTCATCCGCTCGCACACGAAAGGCCTCGCTTTCGAGGGCCGCGAATTTCCCTTCCCACCTGCGAAAAACGCTCCTGACAACCTGAGCTGCGGTAAAAAGCGAGGTGCGCAGTTCGGATTCGAATTCGTTGGACGATAGAAAGCTGTCCAGCATCATTTGGTGAGCATGGAAAATGTCTGCCAGTTTGGGATCGAACTGCTCACTGATGCGCCGCGCGGATTCTTCGAGCTCCGTCCTCACGTCCAGGAATGCTCCGCGAATCCGATCCATTTCTGTCTCGATCTGCTCCGAATTGATCTTCAAGGCCTGCGCGCTGCATTCGAGAATGTCTCCTGCTACCCAGGCAGTCCCTATGGCAAGACCGGGGGAGATGCGGCTTCCAAGTAGACTTCTCTCTTCACGAGGTCGGTCTGGCAATTCGGTTGAACTGAGCGCTGATGGGGAGTCCACTTGACAGAATCATCGCTCATTGCCACGTCGCAGGCAACTCTGGCCGAAGCCACTAACGTCGCCAAACGTGAGGACTTGGAAAATCCTGCGTCGAGCTAGTAGTTCGGCCAAACCCCTGGCGTGAGCAACTCGAGAAGATGGCCGTCGGGATCCCGAAAATAGATGCTGGTGCCTCCATTCGGCCAGGTAAGACTGCTCTCGATGGGGATGTGCTTTTCCTCGAGTCGTGCCCTCCATGCAGACAAACTCGCCGCGGGAACGCCGAAACCGAGATGCGCCTGGCCGCTCGTGCCGTGGGCCGGAATTGTTCCGAAAGGCATGACCGTTCCCTCGGGATCGCTGCCACGAGCAAAGAGCAGCAGGACTTGGGAATTGCCAACCTTGAAGGCGCAGAAGCGCTCATCGGAGTTCATGACCGAATAGCCAAACAAGTCCGCGTAAAATACCATGGATCGATTCAGGTCTTCCACGTGGAGACAAGTTTCCACGATCGTGCTCGGGAGGACGGATGTTGGTTGATCCGCTAAACTCGAGTCCTGGGTCATGTTCATCCCCTACTCTTCTTTCGCCTTGCCCAAGAATCAACCGGCCTCGTCTGGAAAAGTTGAGCATGGACCTTTCCTAGCCGATTAGCGGCGGCGATGCCTTATCGTTTGAGACCCAGGAGGAAGATGCCAGCTGTCACCAAGAGAATGCCAATCCATTCTCGAGCGACGAGTCGCTCTCCCAGGAAGGCGAAAGCGAAAACTGCCACGAGGATTACACTAAGCTTATCAACTGCCGCGACCTTGGCTGTCGCACCGATTTGCAGCGCACGAAAATAGCAGACCCAGGAAGCCCCGGTCGCCACAGCAGATAGAACAAGGAAAGTCCAGGTTTTCGCAGATAGCGCGAACGGGTTGCTCCACTTGCCCGTGAGTGAGACGAAAGCGGAAAGAAGCACGATGATGACGGCGGTGCGGATGAGAGTGGCAAGGTCCGAGTCGACTTCCCGAATCCCAATCTTCGCGAAGACCGCGGTCAGCGCGGCAAATACCGCCGAAAGGAGTGCCCAGAAAAACCAGTTCGCCGGATGAGGCATGGCATCCACTCTGACCCGAGACTCATCAGCGTCAAACAACATCGGAATCGCGAAGCGTCTAAGCGCATGCAGCATCAAGAATTGTTCCAGTAGTCTTCACGGTGACGGCACGGTCATCGCGCTCTTCGATGGTGAAGCCCCCGACCTCGACGGCAAGCCCGCAACACTTACGGCTCGTCGAGATGAGCGGTTTCGTCAGCCGGGCGTTGAAAGGCTTGATAACCGTACCGTGGAACTCGTCGCGCCTGTTGTCGGTCTTCGCGAACCAAGGAGCTGCGTGATCGTCCAGGAGGCGTCGGGCGTCAGCAGGCGAAGGGCCTCCGGTGCACCACGCCAGGCATCGAATGCGGCCTGAACGGCGGCTTTGCTTTTCGCCTGCGGTCTCCATCTCGCGGCGGACAATTGTTCGAACCCGGCAAACGCGAGAAACCGCAGAGCAGGACTTGGAGATGGAGATTATCGGATGGAGGGACAAAGATCTTCGCGATCAATGGACGGCCACGTCGTCATGATCGGTGCTCGTGATGACATCGTGCCATTCGGCGATTTCCTTTTCGAAGGCCTCGGTCTTCTCGCGATAGTGCTTGAGCGTGTCGTTGCCCAGCGGAAGGTGCACGGGAGGCTTAGGCGAGGCCGCGAGCCGAACGATGGCGGCAGCCAGCTTAACCGGATCACCCGGCTGGTTGTAGCTGACCTTGGCGGCATTTTCGCGCATGGCACCGGCGGTTTCCGCGTAGTCTGTGATGACCTTTTCCGCGCGGACAAGGGAAGCGCCGTCGAGAAAGTTGGTCCGGAAATAGCCGGGTTCGACCGTCGTCGCAAAGATGCCAAGCGGGGCCAGTTCCTTAGCTAGAGCTTCGGTAATGCCTTCGACGGCGAACTTTGTGGAGCAGTAGATTCCCCAACCCGCCGAGCCGGTGAGGCCGCCAACCGACGAAAAGTTAATGACGTGGCCGGAGCGCTGGCGGCGCATGTGGGGCAGAACCGCGCGTGTGACCTTCAGCAGACCGAAGACATTGGTTTCATAAACGCGCCGCGCTTCTTGGTCGCTGATCTCCTCCACGCCGCCGAGAAGGCCGAAGCCGGCGTTGTTGGCCAGCACGTCGATGGAGCCGAATTTTGCCACAGTTTCGCCCGCGACTTGCATGCCTTGGAGTTCGTCATTGATGTCCAGGATGGCGACGTGGACGTTCGGATGATGGTCGAGTTTGGCGGCGAGATCCTCCGGATTGCTTCGCACTGTGCCAACGACCTTGTCGCCGCTGGCGAGGACGGCCTTGCTGATTTCTAGTCCGAAGCCGCGTGAGGCTCCGGTGATAATCCATGTTTTCGTCTTTTTCATACGTTGCTTGTGGCGGTCGTTAAGGCGTTTAGCGAGCCATTTGGCACCGCCTGTCGCACGCCTGACGCGCTAACTTAAAAAGGTTAGACTTAGCGAAGGCATCCTCAGGGGCGCGCTCCGACTTTTAGCTTTTGGATACCGGTCGCATAGTCAGATGCTGCCTCATTTGCTTAGCGAGTTCTTGTAGATCTGGCCATCCTTCATGATGACGAGGAAGTTCTTGTCCGGGTCTTCGATTAGCTTGATGTTGGCGATCGGGTCGCCATCTACGAGCAGAAGGTCGGCGAGGGCGCCCTCCTCGACCACGCCCAGCTTGCCGGGGTATGGATTGCGCTTCCCGGACAGTGCAAGCAGTTGGGCGTTGGTTCCGGTCGCCATGACGAGCGCTTCGGCTGGGGTGAACCACTGGACCAGCTTCGCCAGCAGCTCGCCTTGGCGCTGCGCCAGTTGCTCGGAGAACAAGATATCGGTGCCGAAGGCCGTCTTGAGCTTATACTTCTTCGCCAGCGAAAAGGTTCTGTCGGTGCCAGCGAACACCTCCAATGCCTTGGCCCGCTCGGTCGAGCCAGGCGGAAACGCGTCGGCCATTTCGTCGGAAAACGCCTGAGTGCTCAGCCAGATTTCCTTCTCGGCGATCAACCTGGCCGTGGGTTCGTCCATGAGGTGGCCGTGTTCGATGCACTTTACGCCGGCGTCGATTGCCCGCCGGATCGAAGCGGGCGTATAGGCATGCACGGTCACATACGTGCCCCAGTTCTCGGCAGCCTCAACAGCCGCGCGCAACTCGGCTTCGGTGAAGGTGGACGCATCGAGCGGGCTGTGCGGCGACGCGACACCTCCCCCTGCTGTCAGCTTGATCTGCGAGGCGCCCAGCATGAGCTGCTCGCGCACGCGGACGCGCACCTCGTCCGGACTATCTGCGATCATCGCAGCACCGAGCTGTTCGCCGCGCGATAGCGGGGCACCGAGGGTGCGCGGGACTTCGAACGGCTGCCGGAAGTCGCCGTGGCCACTGGTGATGGTGATTATGGCGCCGGCTGGATAGATGCGCGGGCCGGGGACGATGCCTTCGTCGATGGCACGCTTGAGTCCGAACGCCGGCCCGCCCAGATCGCGAACGGTTGTGAATCCGCGCATCAGCGTGGCCGTCGCCTCGGCGCCTGCCACGAGGTTGAGGTGGCCGATGTCGCCGGCGAGCAGCGCTGCAGGTGTCGGCCGCACCAGCATCGTGTGCCAGTGCACGTCGATCAGCCCGGGCATCAGCGTTCGTCCGCTACCGTCGATGAGCACGGTGCTGGCGCTTCCATCAGTTGGGATCGGATCCGCGGAAATGCGCTCGATCTTGTTGCCGCGCACCAGGACGTTTTGCGGTTCCGAAAGAAAGCCGCTCTTGCCGTCGAAGATTCGGACATTCTGAAACAGCGTTGCGCCCGGTGGTGCCGTTTGTGCATGGAGCGAGGCGGTGAGTGCCCAAAGCACGACAAGGACGATCGACCTGATGATCACGATTGGTGTTCCTTCACTTCGGCAGTTCGAGAACCGGTCTTCTGGCTTTGCGCGCGACCCGGAGCACGGCCGCGATCTTGCAGGTTCGTATGGTGCGAGATCGTAACGCCCAACAAGTGATTTGTGATCGAACCGATGTCCAAGATTTGCGCGGTTAGCGGACGTTTTCATGGTGGAAGGGAAGTCGATGTTGGGCCCTGATCAAAAACTTGTAAATGTTCGGTTAAATTGCGGCAAATTGCTGCTATCCACCCGATGGAAGGTGAACCCTTCCCACCGTTACGGAGCCCGGCTCACTCCGTCTGGTATCACCTGGACTTGGGTGGACAGTTTATAGCTGTGGCCGGTGGGGGCTGTCAGTTCTACTTCCGCCAAGAACGCGGTGAAGCCTTCGGCGGACTTGGAAACATTTGCGCTGGCTCGGTTGCCGCCCGGGTGAATCTTCAACTCGCGGGTGGTCCATTTTGCGTCCCGAAAATCGCGGTCTACCGAATGCGCAGTCCAGAGACGAATTTTGCTGGCGGGTTGATCGACTCTGACGGTGAGGCCCGCGGCGCCGTCCGTGCCATCGCGCAGTTCCCATTCGACCTTCGGTAACGGCTGATGATCGGCGATCATTTGAAACCATGCGGCCAACGTTTGCCACGCGTCAGGGCCAAGATCGTGCCCAGCGTTCGGCGTTTGGAAGACCAGTTTCGGCTCCGGCAGATCGCTCCAGTAGTGACGCAGCGAGTCTACGACCCAATAAGGATCGTTGGTGCCGAGCAACAGGAGCTTCGGCATCGTGTAGCTCCGCCGGTAGCTGTAGGGATCGACCCAAGCGCGCAGCGTTTGCATGGGCGGATCGTCCAACTTCTGGTGCAGGTTGAGATCGGTATACTCGCTAATCTCATCGCTCTGCTGGCCGTACATCTTCTCCGTCCAGTCGAGCTGCGCCTTCATGTTCAGCATGTCGATGACCATTGGCGCAATGCCGACAACGCGAGTGTCCACCGCAGCCGTCAACCAGCTCGTCCAACCTCGTTTGGACGCGCCGGATACGACGAAGCGCTCGATCGTCTGATCGAATTCCTGCCTAACGAAGCTTTGGAGGGTATCCATGGCGCGTATGGCGCTCTTCACCATTGGGAAGAGCAGTGGCCAGGTCTGATCGCCGGTTTTCAAATACTGGTCGAAAGTAAATGCGATCAAGGCGTCCTCCTTGAGACCATCGTAGAGTGGTTGGTTCGGCACCTTGCTGAGAATGGCGACGACCGCACCGGCCCGTTGCGCCACTTTAAGGAACCGGTCGGCTTCTTTTTCGTCCCGCGCATTGTAGCTATCGTCAGCGATGAAGAGCATGGCAATGTCAGGGTGGCGCAGGGTGGTTGGCCGAACCACGAGCAAGTCATGACTCCAGAAATGTCCGCGCCACGTTTGGGACATGACTTCCAGGTGCGCAAGGGTGGCATCCTTGATCTTCTTCTGGTCAGTTTGCTTCCAGGCAAACGATGCGTCCGGTTCGTGGACATAGTTTTCCAGAGCGTTCGCCAAGCAATCGGACATAGAGAGCATCCCCATCAGCAATAGTCCTACGGCAAGAAACCGTCCGCGGGTGCTCGACGAAACCCGACTGAACGAGAGGTCGAACATGCGTCAATACAGTGACGTCCCATCGCCTCGTCAAGTTGAAGCGGCGCGCGAGCCTTGCGTTGCGAACAGCTTTGCTGCGATGTCTCTGTCCCCCCGGCCTTGCGATGCCAGGGTCTCCAAGAGTTCGATTCTGGTGGTTTTAAGGCCAAACGCTTTCATTATCACAAAGCGTTCGAGCCCTGATAGGGAAGATGACCGTCGCAATGCAACTAGGCACAGGGCGACCCGTCCAATCAGGTCAAGGCGCACGCCTCGCAGGAGCTCCCCTGAACTTATATGAGACTGGCCTAAGAGTGATTCTGTTCTTTTGCCAGGCTATGCGGAAGCTATCTGAGCACATATGGGACAGAGGAGGTGCGTGCCGCTGGTAAAGGTTCAGCGAATCGCGCATCCTTTGGCGCCCATACCTCTGCGCCCACATGCGGCAAACATTCGACTATCTTCAAGCCTTCTCGGAGGGGGACCGCAAGCGGTCAAGGACTTCCAACATCGCTGGGGCCAGATCCGTGTGGTGATGCGTCATCTTCCACACTCCAGCTTCTCGCTGATAAATGTTCGTCACCCGAACCTCGCCGGCGACCTTCTCTCCGCCCAGTTTGAACTCTGGACACTCAACGCCGACTTCGTAGGCGACATCGCCGAGAACGCGGATGAGTTGGTCCTTTAGTTCAACTCTCCCGTCGGAGGCACCTTGGGCCACTTGTTCCCACGATTCCCGAACCTCGTTCCATCCCACCTGCCGGCCTCCGATTGGATGCATCGTCGTGACCCCCGGGCCGTGCGACCAAATATCGGAAAGGGGCTGAGCGTCGCCATTGAGCATACGGTTCAGTGCAGCGTAGAACTGCGTTGATGCATTTCGGACTTCGTCTTCTGCGGACATGAGATGACCTTCTGTTGTGGTAATAATTTAAGGCGCCGCCAGGCGCCTAACGTAGGCGACTAGAATTGCTCCTTTCCCAGATCGTCAAGAATAATGCTCCGCCTTGCCCTTAATGGCGGAACCATTCCTGCAACTTACGCGCGGGGAGCTTTGACGCGCGCCATCGAGGTATCATTCGCTGCGACAAGGGAACTTGCCGTCATTTTCCCCCGAGGTCCAGAAAGGCTCGGCACCGCCGTTGAGAGCATAAAGCAAGAAACGCCGGCCGACCGTCTAAAACCGGCCCGAGAGTTCAACCTATTCCCCAGATTTAAGCTGTTGGCCGCTAGTCCAGACAAAAAATAGCCGGCGGAGGCCTATTCATCCAGCGGCCGCCGGCCAGCTGCTTCCGGCGAGACGCCCGGAAGCGGCACGCCGGCACGCGTGCGCTTGCCGGAACGAGCCACGCACTCGCGATATAAACGTTCTTTCGTCCCGGGTAAGAGATACGGCTGCGTGAAGTCGTTCGGGTAAGCGCCAACGGCGCGCTCTCATGACAGCCTGGGGCACCGCAGGCCGCCCAGATACCATGCACACAAACAAGGACAGCGCCGCACGCCCGATTCCATTGTTGTAGCGGCGGCGTCCCCGCCGCCGAAGGCCTGGCGCGGAGCGCCTGCGGGCGTCGACGTCCTCGATCACCGCAGTCCGCGTCCTGCTTGAGACGCGCACCGATGAATCGCGCTTTCAGCGCGCGGGTTACGAGATGACCGTATTTCCTAGGCGCGTGCCCTAGGCTTGGACTCAAGCTTCGCCCTTGGCGAGGTCAATGGAGAAGCTCTCGTGGGCGAGCTATTGGATCGCCACTCATCCTGCCCGCTGACGCTTTCTAAAGGCCGATACTTTCGCCCGGTTGCCACAGACCGCCGTGCTGCAGAACAGTCGCCGGTGCGCCTTGGTACGGTCCAGAAACCAGAGGGTACATCCCGGTCCGGCGCACTGCCTAAGGAGCGATGGATGCTCTTGTGTGACTAAGGCGGCGATCTGCGTCGCTACCAAGCCAACCAGTGCGTTCGCAGCCTCGATGCAAGGGCGCTCGACCACTCTCAGAGTTGCGCCGGCCCGGACTACCTCTCGTCGAACCGGATCCCGCTCGAGCAACTTGTTTAACGCAACGATCTCGGCCTGATAGTCACCTTGAGGAGCGATTAGCCAGTGTGACAGCCAGTGCCGTGCCCACTCGCGGATTCGGCGTGCTTCCGCCGCACTGGCGTCCAGGGCTTTGATGCCAAAGCGGCGCACGACCTTCGAGGCCGTTGCACGGTCCAATAGCTTGGCAGTCACCAGCCAGTCGAGGAAAGCCCTGCCGTCGCTGATCGTTTCGATAGGCGTGCCCTGCGGCGCCAAGGCGGTGTTGAGAAAGTCGACAGCCGGATGGCTGCCGAGGAAAAGCGGACGCATGGCTAATGTGGGAGTACGTGAAGATTACGGAAAGAGTGTAACCTACAAACATATGTTTGACAAGTTACTAACTCACTGTAACCTTTATTAAACTCTATAACAGGTTACAGCACCAACCCCAAACCAACATGAAAGGAATCGCTATGAACTCCCATCGCCTTGCCGGTCTGTCCCTAATCACGTGTTTGGCGACCGCACTGCACGTCGCGCCGGCGCAAACGCAAATCGGCACCGATACGCCGACGCACGTCTCCACCGCTCCTCTCGGCGCCGGCTCCCCAATCCATTACCGGACGGTGCAGATCGGCGGTCTGGATCTTTTCTATCGGGAGGCAGGCCGGCCCAATGCTCCGGTTGTTCTGCTGCTGCACGGCTTTCCGGCATCATCCTTCATGTTCCGCGACTTGATTCCGCAGCTCTCTGATCGTTTCCGCGTAATCGCACCTGATTATCCCGGCTTCGGCTACAGCGCCGCGCCAGCCACCGAGGACTATGCCTACACCTTCGATCGTCTGACCGACGTGATCGCGAAGTTCACCGATCGGCTCGGGCTGAACAAATACGCCATCTACATGCAGGACTTCGGCGGCCCAGTGGGGTTCCGTCTTGCGACCAGTCGGCCCGAAAAGGTGTCCGCCCTGATTGTCCAGAACGCCAATGCCTACGAACAAGGCCTGCCCGACAGCTTTTGGACGCCCGCCCGGAGGTTGTGGGAGGATCCCTCTCCAGCGAATTTCGCAAAGATAGCTGAGGCTGCGATCTCGGACTCCGCGCTCGAATGGAACTACACCCACGGAGTCAAGGACCCAACGAAGGTCAGCCCGGACAGCTGGGTACTGCAACGCGCGTTGGTCAACCGTGCCGGCAACAAAGAGATCATGCTGGCCTTGCTCTACGACTACCGGACCAATCTAGATCATTACGCAAAGTGGCAGGAGTACTTTCGTAAGCACCAGCCGCCGATGCTGATCGTCTGGGGCAAAAGCGATGTTATCTTCCCCGCCCCAGGCGCACACGCCTACCTGCACGATCTACCGGAGGCAGAGCTCCACTTACTAGATTCCGGACACTTTGCGCTCGAAGACAAGGTGGAAGAGATCGCGCGGTACATGCGCGACTTCCTCGACCGAAAGCTCCCGCGCCGGGAATCCGATATTTTCACAGCCTTGCCCAACGCGTCATTTCGAGCCGCACCCGCCAGTCTGGTACCAGGGATGATTCGGCAATGGAGCCGCTGCGACCCCGTGGAATGAGGGTCTCGGAGGGCAATCAATGAGCCGGTGTCACGACGCTCTTCAAGCGCTCTTTGATCCCTTCTGAGAGCGGGCGGGGCGAGCGACAATTCGCGCCGACGTGTTCAGTTCCACTGCCGCGCGAATGAGCGCCTTCAACGCCTTTTCATCAATCTTGTCGCCCTCGTGGAAATCGATGGCACGCCTGGTGTTGCCTTCGAGGCTGGAGTTGAAGAGGCCCGAGGGGTCCTTCAACGAGGCGCCCTTGGCGAAGGTCATCTTCACGACATTCTTGTACGTCTCACCGGTGCAAATGATTCCGGAATGCGACCACACCGGAACCCCTCTCCACTTCCACTCCTCGACCACTTCAGGATCAGCCTGCTTGACGAGATTCCGGACCCGAGCAAGCGTCTCCGCTCGCCAATCATTCAGCTCCTTGATTCTCGCATTGATCAGCTGAGACGCTGAGTCTCCTCCTTTTGCTTCCTTCGAGCCGCTCGTCCTCTTCTTCATGGTCGTTGTCGGTCGCTCGTCACTTGAGTATCGCTAGTCAGCACCTGGTCCCTCCGCATCTCGTTTCCATCAGGCCCTTAAAAATCTGACCAGGCGGATCACGTTGGGTCTGGTCTCGATTGCGGATCCATGGATCTCAGTTCCTCGGCCGCGATACCGAACAATTCGTCCGCTGAACCGACCGCCACAAAATGGCCGGCTCCCTCCACTGGATGCCAGACCGCTCCAGGCATTTGGTCCGCCACCCGTTTATTGATGGCAGCTGGAACAAGTCGATCATCCATTCCTTGCCACATATGGACTCGCCGTTCGATCTTCCTCACGTCGAAAGCCCAACTCCGATAGAGAAGTTCACTGTCGCGCACTAGCCCGTCGCTACCTTGAGCGAAGCACTCGGCGCTTGTTTCAGCGAAGGCGGTTTCGACATCCGGTCGAAGCAAAATCTGTCGATCGTAGTCGTTGACGGCTTTTCGCAGTTGTTTGATGTAGGTCTGGCGGAAGTGTTCGGCCGTTATGTGAATCGCCGCATACATGAGGCGGAAGCCAGGTTCAAAATGCAGGGCGAGAAATCCCCCCAGCGCGTCGATCTTAGAAAGGTAATTCTTTGCCCAGTTGTCACCAAATGTCCCGTAGCTTCCACCCGCGATGCTGCTGACGTGGCGCAGTCGAAGGGGATCAATGTAAGCAGCTGCCGCCAGTGCCCATGGGCCACCCTCCGACCAGCCTGTCACTCCGAATTCGTGATAGCCTAACGCGTCGGCGATCGTTGTCATATCGTCGGCCCAGCCAGAGTAGCTGCGTCCTTTTTGAGGACTGGATTGGCCTATGCCGGGGCGGTCCACGCATACGAGTCGTAACCGACTTTTCGATGCTGAATTTGCGAAGAGGCGTGCCTCAAACCGGCTACTGGGTCCACCATGATTATGGATAACGAGCGGCCCGTGCGGATCTCCAACTTCCAGATAGGCGAGATTACGGCCGTCTTGGGTTGCTACGGTCTTTGTTGCTTCGACGGGAGGTATTGCGGAACGCGAGCCGGAAACTGGCTCGTCACTTCGCGATTCACTTTCGGTGTCATCCATTTTTCGGTCCGATGATGCTTAGCGCGCAAGCGTCAGAGTCTTTCCTTGGATGTGCCTGATCATGGCGAGGATTGAATAACAATCCCGCTCACATTCGTTCGCCGGGCAATTGGCTGGCTTGCTTCACCCAATCGGCGAATTGAGCCTCGTCGAGCTGGTCGTCCTCGCGGATGTCGAGGTAGCGCGTCTCCTTGGTTTTCGACTCGCCGCGGGGACAGGAAGCAGCGACGTGCCGCGGAAGAAAGCCACCTTGACGTACTTCGTGAAGCAATGGATGCCGAGGAACCAGCCCTGGCCTTCGACTCCGTTGAGCGGCTCCAGCCCATTGATAGGCTTCGCCCCTCGGCTACTCCAGCGGGATGTGGCTCTTATTTCGTGCGAGCCACTCATCGAACGTTTGCAGCGTCGGGTTCAGCCCACGAGCGACCGCAACGTTGCGAGCCCCGCAGTAGATCTCATTGAAGTCGCGCTTGAACTGAAACATGTTGCCGAGGTCCTCCGCCCCGGGGAAACCGAGGCTGCGGTACACTTCCGCTGTCATATCGTTGTACCGCACCTCCTCTCCAAGGGCCCGCGTCAACGCCGTGGCCATCTCCGTGCCCGTCAGGTGCTCGCCGGCGACGCCGATGGTCTTGCCGATCAACTCATCGCCCTTTTGAAATATGCCATAGACGCACTTGCCGATATCCTCGGCGGCGATGCCCGGCAGCCTCTTATCGCCCATCGGCAGTGTGATCGCCAGCGTGCCGTCCGGACCCCTCTTCGGGCCCATCCCGAAGTGGATGAAGTTGTCCCAATAAAACGAAGTCAGCAGGAACGTCGCGGGCACGCCGATGTCAGTGAACAAGTGATTGGCCTCGCCCTTGGCGTCGAAGTGCGGCACCTTGTACTTGCCCGTGAGGGTCGGCATGCGGTTGTCGCTCAGTGGCACCCATTGGCGCGTATCCTCGAACGTGGACCAGATGACGTGCTCGAGGCCGGCCTCCTTCGCCGCACGCGCCATGTTCGCCGCTTGGGCTATCTCTTTCTCAGGCGAGAAGTGCTCCCAGAAGTTGGTTACACAGAAGGCGCCGTCGGCGCCTTCAAATGTCCTTTTCAGACTCTCTATCTCATCAAGGTTAGCGGCAACAACCTCGGCACCAAGCTTGGCCAACTCTGTCGCCTTGTCCGAGTTGACGTTTCTCGTTAGTGCGCGCGCGGTGAAGCCGCTATCAACATCGCTCAAGATGGCACGGACTAAGCCGCCACCCTGCGCGCCGGTTGCACCTACCACAGCGATTGTCTTCTTTTCTGCCATCTTGAATCCTCCTAATCCTCATGAACGTGGAAAAGCGTTGGACGAAGCCTCAAGTGATTAAGCTTACCCGTTCATCTCCGGGGTTTGCGTGGTTAGCAACGCGTTCTCGGTTGTCGATCGCGGTTGGCACCAGCGCTGAGATGAAAGCAGTTCGGGTGCGAAGTGAAAAGAGTTGTTTACTTACAAAGGGAGTTTGATGCCTGCAGTTGGCGCTGTGTGCCGAGCAATGTCGCCACAATCCGCCCTGGGCAGGACGACCCTAAGACGTCCGAGAATGGCCCGATGTCTTCGAGATCACCTCAGCTCGACGACTCGGAGCGCGAGCTCACCGACGAGGAGCGAAGGGCGTTTTCGCGAGCAAGTAAGGCGCCTTCGCGAATCGTTTCAACAGCGGATCCGAACCGATAGCGGTCGTGAGTTCCTCGCCAAGAAACCCTTCCTTGTCGCCATCTGAGGAAAAAGATCTAATGTTGTCGCAAACTGGAGAGAAAATTTCGGTATGTACAAGTTCTTAATCACCATTAAACTGCAGCCAGGAACAAGGGACAAAATTCTGGAAGCAGCACCTGAGGTCCAAAAAGAAACCCGGACTGAAGAGGGTTGTCTATCCTATGACTTTTTCACTTGTACCGATGACCCGAATAGACTGGTCTTTATTGAATGCTTTACATCCAAAGCAGCGCACGGGCTGCACTGCGAACAGGATTATACAAAAGAATTCATAGCATTTCATGAGCAGTTTCACGAATCATTAACATTTGAAACGGTGAGTATTGCTGAATAAACAGCTCCCCGAAGTCGATCCGGCCGCGGCCCTCTACTTGCGGGCCATTGTGTTCACTCAGGGACAGCGGCGACTTCGATCACTGGGCCGCTGACAGCGTGGGGCTATCGCACATCGGTCTTCCTTGAATCGGACGCACTATCGGAGCACTCTTGTCGCGCGCAAGATGATCGCCTTTGGAATGATCAATCCCAGCGCTTTGGCCGTCTTCATGTTGACGACGAGCTCGAACTTGGTGGGCTTCTCGAACGGGAGATCATTCAGGTTCGTCCCCTTGAGAATCCTGTCCACTTGTAGGGCACCACGCCGGTAAGTGTCGGACACGTCCGGTCCATACGTGAGAAGAAATCCGGCTTCCGCGAATTCGGCTGCTTCACTGAACGTTGGGAGTTGATTGCTCGATGCGAAGCGCACGATCTCATCGAGATGCAATATCGTGAGCGTGTTCGTCGAGACGATTAAGGCACTGGGGCGATAGCTCTTAATCGCCGCGAACGTCGCAGGAAACTCTCGAGGGTGGTGCATTCCAAAGATGCGAAGCGGTATGCCGGTACTCGCGGCCGTAGCCCTGAGTCCCTTCGCTTCGACCATTGCTCCAGGATCTTCGGCATCAGTGAGTAGCGCGACGCGCTTAAGGCCCGGTAGTAGCTCTTTTGCCAATTCCAACCGCTTAGCCCCGGTCTCGACCGACTGCCACGACACACCAGTGACGTTCCCGCCTGGCCTAGCCAGAGTGGAGGTCACTCCTTCGGCGATCGGATCGAACATGTCGAGACAGACAATCGGAATGGTGGTCGTGGCCTTGCGAGCCGCAGGTAGGGCCCTCGTGTTGACGACAAGGACGTCGATGCCAAGTCCCAGGAGTTCCGCGGCCAGCGCCGGTAGTCGGCTTGGGTCGCCATGATCATAGCGGACTACGAACGTCGCCGTCTGACGGTCGATCCAACCGAGGCCACGCATACCTTCCACATATGGTTGGCGGTAAGACTCGAGGCTCGGCTCGGTTCCGCTCCACAACTCACCTATCTTCGGAAGCGACCGACGCGCTTGTGCCATGGCAGGCTCGGCGCACAGGCACACGGCGACAAGGAACAAGATCAGCAGTGCCCAGCGATCGATGCATTGGCGCAGAGCCGCGCGACCCCAGCGCGATGGCCGACCGACGCGCTCCGCAACCGACTCGCCTGCACCTTTCGCTGCCCTTAGCACTCGGCGGTTGGCATCGGTCCTCGTCGGGTTACCTCGGAGCGAGTCTTGTGCGGCCCGACAAGCAATTGAACCTACCTGTTCATCTCCGGGATTTGCGGACGTTTTCATGGAGGCGTCCAAAGACGAGACTAAGCGCAGTTGGGTTCAGAGTGAAGAGAGAATTGTTTACGTGTAAGAGGAGCTTAACGCGTGCGGGCACTTGCTGTCGACCTGTGGGTAAACACGCGAGGTTAACTACCACAGATCAAATGCTTGTCGTCGCCAAAGATTTACAGACTCGGCGCAACAAAGCTTCGGTGGCGGCAACTTTTTACTTCAGGATGGCCGATTCGGGCAACTTCCTCTTCCGAGCTAAATATGGGGCATTTCCGGTGATTTCCTGATAATGCCTGTTCAGGCCCAAATTTTGGCAGATCGCCCGCGGATCCTCTATTTATAAGCTTCTCAGAGAACTGCCGGCGGAGAGGATCGAACCCACACTCCCGAAGGGGACACGATTTGAGTCGTGCGCGTCTGCCAGTTCCGCCACGCCGGCCTGGTTGACAACAAAGTAGTTTCCGGCATCCCGTGCTACTTTTGCGTCGTAAAACGTAATGATAGGGAGCAAGCATGCGATGAGATTCGTTTCGGAGTTTTGATAGCCGCGAACGCAAAATCAGTGGACTGTGGAAACGGTGTCATCGGGACCGTTCTCGCTTGCTATTCCTGTCCGCCATCCGGGCAGTCGATGATCGCTCCTTCATCTCGCCCACCGCGCGCGTTGATGAAACGAGCAGTTCTCCCAATCTTTTAGAAACGCCAACACCTACACACCGAAAACCATGAAACAGATCCTCACTTCCTTCAGAATCCTTGCCACAATCGCGCTACTCGCCCTAGCTGTAGGCTGCTCCAACCTTCCGAGCAAAGAAAAGTCGCTCGTTGCCGCCGGCTTTAGAGTAAGCGTGCCAAAGACCGCGGCGCAGCAACAGAAGCTCAAGAGCCTTCCGCCCGACAAGGTGTCGGCGATTCAGAAGGATGGGAAAACCTACTACGTGTTCCCGGATGTGGCACACAACCTGGCCTACGTCGGTGGCCAACAAGAGTACGAAACCTATCGCCAAATCCGCCGGCAGGAGAAAAAGGCCGAAGAGATCCAATGGAAAGAGAACGCCGAACAGATAGAGTGGGGAGGTTGGGGCTCCTGAGGAGAGCGGGCATATGGATGGCGCGTGGCTGCCGGAGGAATGAGTCGCGCTTTGAGCGCTAGGGTTGTCGATCACTAACTCCTTGGGGGCGTTGCCTCAGGTTCCTAATTGAAGCAGCGCCTTTGGCGCCCCTTTCGGAAAGTTGGAAGTCCCGATCTTCTACGCTAAATCTGGGGCCAATTGTGGGGTGTTTCCGCTAGTTTACTGAGTCTTGCGAAATCACGCGCGAAGGCGCGGTTTAGCAGTATTCAAGACCCATGCCGGCGGAGGGGATCGAACCCGCTTTGGTCGATGTTGTGGATTGCGCGAAAACCGAGCTAAAACGGACAGTCTAAGCAGTTAAGCTGCCTAGCGGGCGATTGAGGCTCCTGCAGGAATTGCGCCGATATTCGCACACTGCGTGTCCGAAAGTGTCCGAAAAGTTGGTGCTCGGCTCGCAACGCAAGCTGCCTCAGGCTGACTGATTCCGCTAATCTCACGCCGCGAGCAAGTCCTGGCCGCTCGCGCTTCGTTGCCGCACGTAGTTGTACACCCGACCGGCAATTTCCTCAGTCTCTTCCTCACTGAAGAGGGGGCGAGGCAGGGCTCGGTAAAGATTATCGAGGATGAACACGCGCACCTCTGCCTGCGTCGCGGCCTTCTGGGTCCATTTGTCCATGGGTCGGATCAGGTCGCGGAGCGACGCCAGCAATAACTTGCTGGCTTGCTTCACGCGCTCCCGGTCGGTCTTGCTGATGTCCTCCTTGAAAAGTAGATCGAACAATGCGAGCTCGCTGTCTGTCAGACCCTCCTCAGCGGCTCTCCGTTGCTCGGCGTCCAGGCTCGCGGCCAATTCGACGAGCTGTGCGAAGGTTGCCTCAACGGTGGCTCGGTCCTTCTCCCGGTTGTAGTCGACGATGATCTCCTGGTATTTCTTGTAGTAGTCCATCCGCATCGGGTTATGGGCGAGCATCTGAGCCAGCTTTTTCTCGACTACATCCCGGATGTCCTGCAATGCCGCGTACTTCCGTCGAACCTTGATGACAAACTCGTGGCGGAGCTTCTCGAAGTCGATCTGACTCAGGTCCACCTTCAACCCCTCGGCATGGTCGTCGCCGGGTGCTGCAGCGCGAATCGCCTCGTTGACGATGCGGTGCAATTCCTTCAACACGTCGGTGACGTCGGCCGTGTCGCGCCGGTCCTGCAGCTTCTTGTAGATGGCCTCGATGTTATCGTGCCTTTCGGCGTAGGTCAGCGCGCATCAGCAGTGCCTTGAAGCGAATGAAGACCTGCCGTGCCATGATCTCGAAGCGGCGTTTCGCCTCATCCGAGGTGTAGAGCGCGTCGGCTGCGTCTCGAAGCGCTTCGATGCGATCAAACCCGCTTGCACCCCGGAGCCGGCCTGCGTCGAAGCCCAGGCCGAGCAGGTGCTTTTCCGCCGCTCCGATGGCCAGCGGGACTGCGTGCGCCTCGAATGAATCGACCAAACAGCCCATATCTGCTGAAATCCACTATAATTCCAGTCCACTTCGAGGTAAGAACGAATACCACACCCAGGATTCGCCGCGGCGAATATGCTCCCCGGAAATGAGATCGGTCGTAATGGCTGAAAGCTGAGGATGGGTAATATTGAAGCCGTGCGCAAAGATGGCAGAGGCGAGGCAGGAAACTCGCGGATAGAGCGTCGGAGGAACCTGGAGTGGTGCGCACGGAGATCGACGCGGCCCACCATGCGGTGACGATCGATTTCGATCCGCGGCTGATCAGCGAGGAGGGGGTGCGGCACGTCGCGGAGAGGCTTGCGCCCCTGGGGCACCAGCAATACTGCAAGACGATTCTGCGCCTGGGAGGTCGCGCGTCCGGCGCAGCGGAACAGAAGATCGAGAACAAGGTTCAGAAGATCAATGGCATCCGTCGCGCGCGGGCCACGTTTCTCGGCGGTGTGATGAC
Organism: uncultured Verrucomicrobiae bacterium; assembly: GCA_963706955.1. Lineage (GTDB taxonomy): Bacteria > Verrucomicrobiota > Verrucomicrobiia > Chthoniobacterales > Terrimicrobiaceae > DASTFP01. Next base: position 105,066 of record CAVPOC010000009.1, read on the forward strand.
GGTGACCTTCGACGACGCGCGGCTTTCGGAGGCGCAGGTGGTCGAGCGAGTGCGGGAGGCAGGCGCTCCGGTCAAGCCCTACGCCGTGGAGGCCGAACGCGCGCCCGAAGGCGTTCGCGAATGGGTGGTGCATTGGACGACGGGCGATCGGCTCGAAGCCGTTTTTACGGCACTGACATTCGTTTTCATGATCGCGGGGTGGGTAGCTGGGAAGTTCGGCGTGCCCTGGCACGATCTCTTTTATCTTGGGGCGTACCTTACGGGCGGCTACTTTGGGGTGCGGGCCGGCCTGCAGTCACTGCGGCAATGGACGATCGACGTTGATCTGTTGATGGTGCTGGCTGCGCTCGGGGCGGCGGTCGTGAACGCGCCATTTGAGGGAGCGATGCTGCTCTTCCTGTTCTCGCTTTCCAATGTCCTGCAGGCCTACGCGATCGATCGCACGCGCAAGGCGATCAAATCGCTTATGAAGCTGCGTCCGGACAAAGCTCTGTTGCGGCGGGACGGCGGCACCAAGTTGGTTCCGGTGGGCGAGCTCGCCGTCGGCGATGTGCTCGTCGTCCGGCCCGGCGAGAGCATTGCGCTGGACAGCGTGATCATCGAAGGAACGAGCGCGATCGATCAGTCGTCGCTGACCGGCGAGTCGATGCCGGTGTCGAAGAAAGTGGGCGATCCGGTCTTTGCGGGCACGATCAATCAGACCGGCGGGCTCGAGGTGCGCGTTGCCAAGCTGGCGAAGGATTCCACGATCGAAAAGCTGGTGCGCATGGTCGAGGAAGCACAGACCGAGAAGGCCGAGACCCAGCGCTTTCTCGATCGCGCCGAGCAGTTCTATGCCGCCGGCGTGATTCTCTTCACGATCGGGTTGATCATTGTGCCGGTCGTGTTCTTGAAGGAAGCGTTTCAGCCCGCTTTCTACCGGGCCATGACCGTGATGGTCGTCGCGTCGCCGTGCGCGCTGATCATCAGCACGCCGGCGTCCATCCTCTCCGCGATCGGTGGCGCGGCGCGGCGCGGCGTTTTGTTCAAGGGCGGTGTCCATCTCGAACGCACGGCGACGGTGAAGGTCGTCGCGCTTGATAAGACCGGGACGCTCACCGAAGGGAAGCCGCGCGTCACCGACGTGATCGTCGGCGACCGTATTGTAAACTTTCGCAGCGATGCCGACGGGCCCGCCCTCGATTTGCTGCAGCACGCCGCAACCGTCGAGGCGAAATCCGAGCATCCTCTTGCGCAGGCGATTGTGTCCGAAGCCAGAGAACGCGGGCTGCCGCATGGGGAATGCTCCGGCTTTCAGTCGATTTCGGGCAAGGGCGCGAGCGGCCTTGTTGGCGGCCGGCGAATCGCGGTCGGCAATGCGCGTTATTTCGCGACGCAAGAGATTTCCATTTCGGAGAGTTTCGCGCGGCAGGTCGCCGCCTTGCAGGATGAGGGGAAGACGTCCGTCATCGTGGCGGAGATCGACGAAAGGTCGGGCACTGCCCGCCTTCTCGGCGCCATTGCCATAGCCGACGTCCTGCGCGTGGACGCGGAACAAGTCGTGCGGCAGTTGAAAACGAACGGCATCGAGCGTGTGGTCATGCTGACGGGCGACAACGAGCGCGTTGCGCGAGCGATCGCGAAACAGGCGGGGGTCGATGAATTTAATGCGGACCTGCTTCCTGAGGACAAGGTGCGTGTGATCAAGAAACTGAAGGAAGAGATCGGGCCTGTGGCAATGGTGGGTGACGGCGTGAACGATGCTCCAGCGCTGGCGACGGCGACGGTGGGGATCGCGATGGGAGCTGCGGGGACGGACGTTGCGATGGAGACGGCCGACGTCGTTTTAATGAGCGACAACCTGCAGAACATTGTCTTCGCGCTGGCATTGAGCAAGCACGCGCGGCGCGTCATTTATCAAAATCTTAGCTTCGCGCTGGGGGTGATCATCGTGCTCGTTATTTCTGCGCTGGGATTCAACCTTGTGCTGCCTATCGGGGTTGTCGGGCACGAGGGAAGCACCGTGCTTGTTTGTCTGAACGGCCTGCGATTGCTAAGCTTCAAAACGGAGGCTTGAAGCCGTTGATGGTTGATCCGCTTACGCCAAGGCTTCGGCAGACGAATGGATTTTTCGAAAGACCCAATCTGGCCATCTGGTGTAATCCGTGGATGTAAACGACTGTTGAGGATTGAGAGTTGATGATATGAACCCTGCACATTGGCACTTGATGCTGAATCACGTTCCCGTGCTCGGCACGGCCTTCGGCATGGCGCTGATCGCCTGGGCGCTGGTCAGAAAGAGCGAGGAATTAAAGAGGGTCAGCTTGGGAGTCTTCGTTATCATCGCCCTACTGGCGATTCCAGCTTACCTCACGGGCGAACCTGCCGAAGAAATCGTCGAACATCTGCCCGGCGTTAGTGAGGCCTCAATCGAAGAGCACGAGGACGCGGCGAAGTTCGCCTTTGCCGGTGTCCTGGTGCTCGGAGCCGCTGCCTTAGGCGGACTAGTGATTTTTCGGCGCGGCAGACCGGCTCCGACCTGGGTCGCCGTTGTCGCGCTGGTGTTGTCCGTAATCGTCTTTGCCATGATGGTGAGAACGGCAAATCTCGGCGGGCTCATACGGCATCCGGAGCTAAGGTCAGACTTCCATGCGCAGGCTGAAGGAGTTGATAGTTGATCTACCTTCGCCCTGCGGGCTACGGCGGACAGGTAGGTGATGGCTGATAGGATCCCCGACTTGTTCGGTGGGACGGCGAATCGTGCACGGCGAAAAGCGTCCCGGTCCAAAGGGTTTCGTAACGCTGATTGTTTCTTGATCGTCGGCGTTGCAACTGCCCTTTCCGGCCCGATCGCACTCGAACTCACCGGCGGAAGCGTCAAAGGCGATCTGGTTTCCTGGAATGGCCAACAAGCGGTCGTCAAAGCCGAATTCGGCTCATTGACCTTCAAGCGCGAGCAATTGAGTCAAGCCACGCTTCAGCGACTTGATCTCCTGAGTGGTAATCCTCAGAACTTGGGCTCGCATCGCCGAGCAGAAGGAACGGTCGAAAGGCTGCGCACGGATAACGACGAGCTTCGGCAACGATTCAGGCCGCCTGCGAGTAGCCATCGATTCAATGGGGCCGCGTTTTTGTGAACGCGGAAGGCTGGATTAACAGCGTGGTCGCCTGGGCTTTGTTCGACACTAATACTCATCTGGGAGCTTGTACGTGTAGTGATGCTTGCCCAACTGCACGTCGGAGTCAGGTGAGCTAGACTCGGTTGGGCGCTGGCGCGGACTAGCTACGTCAGCAGCCGTTTTGTTGCTGGTGACTATAAATGTTTCCGTTAGCTTCTTTGGATTGAGCATTCCTCTGGCCCGTGAGCCATCAGCCAAGATGATCCTGACACGGTATTGGAACTCAGAAACAAGCTCCTCAATGATAAGGATGATCCTGCCCTCGTTGTCCTCGGTTAGATGCGTTGCGGCAGATGCGCCGTGACTTGATGATCCAAGAACGAATGCATCTCCGGGTCTTAACTGGTGAATAAGGGACCCGCGAACTCCCTCGTAGAAGTCTCTTTTCAGTTTCGCGTATTTCTGGTTCACAAAGATCTCCTTTAGCCCTCGCTTGAATCGATTTTCTGATTCGCCCGGCCTGTCGAAGTCATACCGTGTATCGAAGAGGTTGCCCACGAGCTCTATCCCTTGGCAGAGGACAGCGTACGCGTAGAAAGGAAATCCCTGCTCGCATAACTGTTGCAAGTCAGGTCCCAGGACATTCTGGAGGTAGTCTGGAGCAGTTAGCGTGCGCATGGCGTCTGTAGAACGTTGCGTAAGCGGAGTAAAGACCCTATTCGGAATCGTCAAGGATAAGTGGCGTGTTCGCGGGATAGGGAAACGGACTCTTTCCTGACTTTCGCTCTTCCGTCACAAACGACCAACAGGCCGTCTGACACCTTGCTGCAAACACGTCTTCGGCGCTTATGATCAGCTTGAGCCATCTGGCGGTTGGCCTGGTTGGCATTTCTCGCGCTGCCGACGCCAACCGCCTTCGCCATAACGCGTGAAACTTCCGCCGGAGTGTAGAACTGGCCGTTGCTCTTGCCGGACTCGCACGATAGTGAGTTCGCTTCCTCTGCGAACCTCCTGGCTGCTACAATTGCACAGCGCGCAAGCGCTTGGAGTCGCCTAACGTCTGCGTTCAGGCGGCCCGTGCGTCTTCGCACGTCGCCTGCAACGCGTTGTTCGGCATTCTCCACTGATCATAAGTTCACGGCTCATCGTAAACGACGGTGATCTGTCCGCGAGGAGCAAGCCACTTCTCGAAGAGACCACATACCAACCGCGGCTCGCGGTGAAACAGACTCACGCGAACAGCGAAGATCTTATGGAACCTTCGAGCACCAGGGTCGAACGTAAGGGCATCGGCGATATGGAACTCCGCCTTCCTAGCCTGGATATGATCTTGGTTACATCGGATGGCTGCCTCGATCATTTTCTTCGACTTGTCGATCGCGACAAGATGCCCCGCTCGGAGTCGGTCGCACACGTAGCTTGCGGCGACACCATGGCCGCAGCCGACCTCAAGAACTTGATCATCTGGATGGATTCGCATTCCTTCGACAATTTGTCGCAGGCGTTCACTCATGGTGATCTTTCACGGCCGAACGCCCGATTCGGTCTTTTCGATATCATGCCAACTCGGAGTTATTCGCTAGTAAAAGACGCTTCTGGGGGTTTCATATTTGAAGAGCCATCTATCGGGAGGCGAACCTCAACTCAAGCGCGAGACGCGTGGGTCTCCTGTCATTTTGTCGCAGGCTGCGTCAACAACTCAGGGCGCCGCCCTCGAGGAAGAAACGGCGCACCGCGTGAAAACAGCTATTCATAAGTTCTCTCTGATCTCCGACCTGATGCGGAGAATCCGAGCTATCGCGCGTGAACCGATCTCGAGTCGGGCCCGCTCGGCCGTTGTGCCGAGTGTCACTCAAGTCTCTTTGCGGGAGATGAGGGATGTAGTTCGGCTTCCCCTCTCGCAATGGCGAGCCAACGAGCTTCAAACTGCCCCCATCGGCTCTCCTCTGGAAGCGTTGTATGGCTCACCGGGAACTCCATGATCTCGCAGGAGGCGGAGAGGTGGTTGGCGATCGAATACACCGTCTCCGCAGGAACTACCGGATCGCGAAGACCAAGGCCGATCAGCGTGTCGCAGGAAATCATCCCGGCAAAGTTCATCGCGTCAAAATAACGGAGCACCAACATGACGTCCTCAGCTTCCTCCGGACGCTCTTTAAGGTAGCGCGCGATCTCCGCACCTGACCCCGATTTCACCAGGAAATAACGTCCCTCGGCCCAGCCAAACGTCGGGACGCCGACCACGAGAAGATCCGAAATGCCTCCGAGCGCCTCGGCCATGAGCGCGAGGCCCCCAGCAAAGCTGAACCCATAGGTCACGCGTCGCGATGTTCGCCCTTCAAAGAGATCACGCGCTATATGGATCGCGCGGAGATAATCGCAGACTGCGCCGCGAAGCACGGATGTTTCAGGCGAGGCGATGCCCGTGAGCACATAGCCCCAGCGGGACAACACAGGGACCGCTGCTGCCGATCTGCCGAAACCACGAATATCAATGCCCACGACATTAAATCCTTGCTCCGCCCATTTCCATTGGATGTCGCACCGCGAAGCGTAACCGTGGCTGTGCACGATCAGCGGCCGCGGTTCCTCGTCGTACCCGGCGATGGTATAGCCGGTGATCTCGACACCGCCAAGCGATCGAAACGTCAACGTCGAGAGTTCGAGAAACTGGCGGCACTCACCCGGCACGCGCATCCGGCGCACTTTCGGATCGACCGCGCTGAGTTCCTGGCGCGTCTTTCTCCAGAATTCCTCGAAGTCTGGCGGACGGGTCAATGTCGGGCGTAGGCTGCGTTGCATAGGATGCGCATCACGGTTGCTCGTGCCGGTGCGGCTGATATACTTGTGAGAGCATGACCGCCGTTGAAGAGGTCGTCCAGATTCCGTTCTTTCAAGGGATCCCGGCGGAGGCCTTGCGCGAGATCGCCGCTCAATCTACCATTCTCACTCTCGAAGCCGGGCGAACATTCATCTCCCAGCACGCTGCCGCCGAGCACGTGTTTTTTCTGATTTCCGGTTCCGTGCAGTTTTACATTCACTTTCACGGCGTTGACGACCTGCTGGTGGGCACCATGCGGCAGCCGGGAGCTCTGCTCGGCTGGTCGGTTGTTCGCAAGCCGCACCGCTACACCGCGACAGTGCGATGCGAAGAGGAATGCAGGGTGTTGCGGCTACCACGTGACGTTTTGATCAGCCTTGTCGAGACCCAGCCGCGGCTCGGTTATCTGCTGCTCAAGCGCATCGCGGCGACGCTCGCAAATCGATTGGAACAAACGCGCGATCTTCTTGTCCGGCCACCAGTCTCAGGCGAGCCGACAAGTCTTCAATGAAATCAACTGCCGAGCTTCTCCAGGAGTCTCCGTTTTTTGAAACCTTTGCGCCGCGCGACATCGACGCGCTCGCCGGACACGCTGTCATGTGCAGTGTGCCGACCGAGAACGTCATAGTGCGAGAGAATGAGCCTGCCGAAACCCTCTACATGATTGTGGCAGGCAAGGTCCGGCTTTCCTTTGAAGCTCCCGTAGCTTTCCACAAGCCCGGAGCGCACAATGACAAAGCTCTCATCCGAACCCTGACCGAACCAGGAAGGATCATCGGGTGGTCAGCTCTGGTCGAGCCTTTTCATTATCGGGCTACAGCAACCGCGATCGAGGACACACATCTGCTCGTTTTCGAACGCCAATGGCTCGAGCGCCGCGCAGAGGAGAATCCCGAATTTGGCGTGGAATTGATGACCCAAGTGCTATGGGTGCTCGGAAACCGCTTGCGCGAGGCGAGAATCCGGCTCGTAGCGAGCCGTTACGAGAAGGAGGCGCTCGCAATTCGCGCTCTTCTCGACCAGAGCGCCGCCCAGCTCAGCGTCACATCGCCTTTGCACAAGCTGCCGGTCTACCTCGAGAGCCGTCTCACCCTTTCTGATGCCTTTCAAACACTCGAGGTCTTGCGAAGACACGGCGATCCGTTCGAAGCGAGTCTTGCCCGAATGTCTCTTGAAATCTTGGAGAACGTCCGCAAGGAGCTGCAAATTTACCGTCAGCTCCAGCGCATCTACGAAGTGGTCAGCGAGGCGCCCGCCAACGCAACCCCGGAAGAGGTTCGGAGAGATTGCTGCATCGAATTCCGCAGGCTCTTTGAACTTGTGGATCATATCATCGAAGGTGAGGCGAACTTGCCGTCGGAAGCCGGCCACATTTTCATCATGAACCACCTCGTGAGCCATCCCGAGAACACGCTCCCCAATGATTTCCAGCTAACGTTAGATACACATTTCGTCTCGTGCATGTTGTTGAGTCCGAAGTATGGCGAGCCACCCCTTCGAGTCGTCCGAAAATCGCATCCGGACGAGTACGGGCACCAGAAGTACTTCGACCGGCTTGGTTATATTTACGTCTACGCGAAACATGTGGATGAGGACGAAGGAAATCCGAAGCTGCTTGCGGAGCAGAGGCGCCGGGCCTTTCTTGAAACTGCGGCGCGATGTCTTCGCGACGGCAAGAACCTGGTCATATGCCCGGAAGGGACATGTAGCGTAACTGAACGGTCTCCGCTTCCGCTCAAAGCGGGGGTTTTCCGGCTGGCGGCGTTCGTCGAACCAGAGCCGCTGATCGTTCCAATCGTGGTCGCCAATTTCGATCGCAAGCTTACGCGGACGACGCTAGTGGCCCACGTGCACGAACCGTTTCACCTCTCAGACCACGTGCGTAAGCCGATCCAAGACGACGCGCTGTTCGCCTTTATTGCCGAGCTGAGAGAACGGATGGGTTGCTGGGTACGAGACGCGTGCCGGCGCCTGAGATAACTAGCGATTGGCGATTCCCTCATAGAGGTCCAACCATCGCGTAGAACTCACAAGATCGATGCGCGAGAATTGGCTTTCTTTTCGCGAATATTGGTACTATCCCGAGCGACCGCGATGACGAAAACACTTCGCCGATCCCAGTTGATCGCCGGCGAGCCGTCCGATGCAACGGACAGTGTTGAACGCAAAAAGGGTTTGGGAGCAGGAGCTTAACCATACCGACGAGCAGCGTACATCGTCTACGCGCCATAGAGGATAAAGCTTCGAATGAGGCCAAAGATTTCCTGACTGCGGAACCGCAGGAGAAGCTGAAAGAACTCGCCAAGCCTGAGTCAGTGATGCAATGTATGCGTCCAATCCAGCATGCCGAGGCAACTCACGGCGAGGTCGGACACCATGTGTCGGTCGGCTGCTTAGAAATTCAAGACAAGGCCGAAAAAGCGCATTCCTCTCATTGAAGTCATGAACGATTTTCCGGACACCAAAATCGACTCGCTGGATCCGAAAAACCGCGAGCAGATCATTAGTATGGCGCGACGGCTGCTCAGAGCCGACAACGTGGGGATGTTCTGCACAATTGATGAGAGCGGATTTCCTCAAGCGCGCTGGATGGCCACGATGTCGTTTGATGACTTTCCCGACTTATATACCCTCACGTCTGCGAGGAGTCGAAAAGTTGCCCAGATCCAAGCGCACCCAACTGTCCACTGGGTGTTTTCGAACCGCGATTTGAGCTTCATCGTTAACTTAACCGGATCGGCGGAAATTTACCTCCACGAGGCCGAGGCGATGAAGCGAATCTGGCAGCAGATCGTAGACAAATCGCGCGCCTTCTTCCTCCAGGACCCTGCGAAAGGCCCCGGCTTCGTCGTAATTCACACGAAGGTTGAAAGCATAGAGTGCACCCTCCCGCGGAAAGTGCTCACCGTGTCGATTGATCCCGTAGAAATGAGGTAGGCCGTTGGCGCCGCGAAGGCTTAGTGCGCCGCGCTATCTGGCGCCGCATCCCTCGCAATAGACGAGCGTGTTCCCGCTGAAGTGGACCGGTTTGCTTCGGATTTGATCGAACTCTCAACTCGTCACCACTTTGCACATTGGCTAGCGGAAGCAGCTATTTACCGCGGCTGGGGTCGGAGCGCTTCCGGTGACACCGCGGGAGGTATTCCGTGGATCGAGCACGGAATGAAAGACTATCGAGCAACCGGCGCGATCCTGGGACTTCCATATTACCTAGCACTAAGGGCTGAAGCATTACATCTAGCGGATCGTCCCGCAGAAGCGCTTCAAACCATAGACGAGGCAGAAGCAATGGTGGAAAAACTTGAAGAGCGACACCACCTTGCGGAGTTGCACCGGCTGCGCGCAGTGTTTCTCGCGTCGATGGGTGCTGATGAAACCCAAATTGAAGCTTCATTTCTCGAAGCCATAGCAATCGCGAAAAGCCATTTTCGTGGGCATAGGTTTTCTCCTGTTGATTGCTCAACAAGCCATCGCATACCCGCGCACTGTTGCGTGGAACAATAGATGCCCGCAATCGCTTCAGGCCGGTTTCAGCGTCGCCAAATCCAACTCACCGTGCTGACTCGTGAACGTCACCTCCCGTCCGCTCCCACTCTGGTGTTGCTGAACGCCAGAGATGCGATGATCGCCGGTGTCATACAGTTGGACTTTGCCATCGCCCGTATCGACAGCCAGCCGCTTGTGATTCCCGAAGAATACATAACGCGTTTCGTTCTGACCGCCGAAAGAGTTGGGATGCTCGCCGAGTGCTTCCGGCCACCATCGCTCTGGTGCTTTCATGGGCGTCATAGGTTTCATTCCGGACATGGGTTTCATTGGTTTCATAGTGGATTGTTTTGTTAAAGCTGCAGGCCCTTCGGAAAAAGAGGCCAGCATGGGTTCATGTTCACCGTGGGACGGATCGCGCACAACCGCTCCAACGGTCGCGCAAACTCGCAATTAAACATAAATCGTTCGACGTTCATCGTAGAGAATTTGAGCCTCAGTTCACAAAGAATTTCCATCGCGATAAATCGGCTCGCTTCACCACAGCTTGGCGAGAGCATTCAAACAGCGTCACGAAAACCACCCTGTCCGCTCACCCAATCAATCATCTCCTCTTCCGCGCCTCCCTCCCGCGCAGGAGCATTTCGCCTCCGACCATGCGAGGGTTGAGCTTCAGCCTATGGCTTGGGCAAGCGGTCCAAAAAATCCGACGATGCGATGTAGCTTGCCATCGGAGTTCAGCTCACCGAAATCAATTCCCTCCAAAAAACACTTTCCCATCCGCATGCGCCAGGTGAAGCGAAACTTCCCGTGATGCGAATCGATCCCACTAGTAACCACAAAGTAGGCTCCAGAGAACTGCTCAAAGAATGCCCCGATGTGATCGACGAGCGCCTTTCTGCCTGCAACGTGTTCCCCGGCTACTTCCGTCGCCGCGCTTCCTGACCGACGCGCAGCTCGACGGGCTGGCCGTGGGGTGTGTGCCGGTAGGCTTCCGCCCATTCCTCTTTGCGCACCTGGATTGCCGCCTCCTCCGCGAGCCTCTTCGCCGCCACGAGTTTCTCGAGGGCGGAGAGCCAGTGCTCATAGTAGCGAGTGCCATCGTCCGGAGTGCGCCCTGCTTTGGCGTCCGCCGCGTCCGCGGCCTTGATCTCCTCTGCGAGCGCGGCGGCCCACTCGACCCACGTAAACCAGCCCGCCTCCGACAGCTTAATCGCCAGAGCAAAGGCTTGTGCCTGCCACGGCTCGGCGAACACGGGCTCGCCCGCGTCCCGGGGCTGCCGGGCAAAGCTCGGGTCTCGCAGGGAGGGTCTCACGGCGGGAGCACTCTGCTTAGCGTCACGGGCGGTCGAGATAGCTCTCCCATAAGTCAAGGTAGACGGCGTCCCGGGGCGAGGCCTCGTCGCCCCACAGCTCCCGCGCTTCGAAACGTACGGAATAGAGATGTTGGGGATGTTCGCCTTGGAAGTGCGCGTTGGTGTCGGGGAACACATGCACCCCGTGGTCATGCCGGACGATGCCCACGTGATTCCGCGCGTAACGGGGCAGGCGTGTGTGCCCGGCCGGATGGAGGTTGCGCGCACGAACCCGGTCACCCGGCTTGAAGCGCGCGGCGACCTGCATGTCGCGGGTAAAGGGACTGGGGCCGAAGATAGCCTCGTGCACACCCTCCACCGTCAAGGGCGGCGTGGCCTTTGACGTGACTGGCGCGGGCTGGCCGTTCTCGAGCTCCTCCCATGTGACTAGCCCAACCTCGACGATCTGTCCGACAAGCCCGGTGAACCACTTCTCGTAGTAGCTCATGCGCAAATACTCGGCGGGAGGAATCAGCTCCCGCTGGTGCCGCACGTAGTCGATGTTCCACTTCCCCCAGGATCCGAGGGCCTTGGTGATGGCGTGAGTGCGGGCCTCCCAACGGTGGTGGAACACGGGCTCGTTCGCCTCGGGCTCGACGGGGCCAAAGCCGTGCATCCCGCCCATATCGTGAACGCCGTTCATCGCTTGGCTCCCGGCCCAGGCGCGGCCACCCGCGCCGTGCCGATCATGCTGTCCCGGGTGACGAGAGCGGCAAGCTGCTCCTCGGTCATGCCTTCCGTCCCCACCGGACGCTCGGGCAGGACGAGGTATCTCACCTCCGCCGTCGAGTCCCAAACGCGAACCTCCACGTCCTCCGGCAGCGTCACGCCGAATTCTTGCAGCACGGCCCGCGGCTCGCGCACCGCGCGCGAACGGTAGGGAGCGGACTTGTACCAGACGGGCGGCAACCCCAGTATCGGAATCGGATAGCAGGAGCAGAGCGTGCAGACGACTAGGTTGTGGACGCGTGGCGTGTTCTCCACGGCGACCATATGCTCGCCCGCCCTACCCACGTACCCCAGCTCGGCGATCGCGGCTGTCGCGTCATGGAGCAGGCGTGTCTTATACGCCGGATCGCTCCACGCCTTCGCGACCACGCGGGTCCCGTTGCGCGGCCCGATCTTGTGCTCATAGGTGTCCACGATCGCGTCGAGGGCTGCCGGATCCACGAGACCCTTTTCCACGAGCAAGGATTCGAGCGCCTTGACCCGTAAGGTCAGGTCCGATGGCGCATCCTGACCATGATCATGCTCGTGATCCATAGGGCCTCGTGGGGGTAGGGTGCGATTGGTCATGACTTCGGGCGGCCAGGAACAGGATATGTTTGTCGGCATCTCATCCGATCTGAGTGGGGCCGTAAAGGTTTTCCGGAATCTGACTTGCTCGTCCGCGCCGCGAGTATCGGTATAGTGTCTCGAAGCGCTTTGGGATTGTCCTCGCGGGAGCCGGGTGTCCGAACGGCGGCCATGCTAAACGATTCAACACGGAAAAGGCGTGTCGCCTGGCGGAGCAGCGCGGGCGTGGGTGAGGATTCGTTGCTTGCTAACGTGCGCAAATTTCCGTTTCTTGAGTTCTCCCCTAATACAGTATTTAAACACTGCATGCAGAGCCAATCCGGTCTGGCTTTAAATTTTTCAGTAGAGCCAACCAAACAAAACCAACAAAAATAGGCAGACGGTATGAACAAATCCAGCAAAGCATCCCTGTATGCGCTGTTGTTGGCATCCCTTGTGGGACTGCCATCGCTTGCTCAGGCTCATCACGCTGAGTTCATGACCGCCGAACCGTTCCTGCAGGGCATCAGCATGCCGATTCACGGAGTGGATCACATGCTCGTGACTATCGCTGTTGGCCTCATAGCCGCACAACTGGGCGGCAACGCCTTGTGGGCGATTCCGGGCATTTTCAGCGTGTCCGTGTTGCTCGGAGGCATCTTGAATATCATGGGCGTTCCGGTTCCACTCGCAGAATACGGAATTCTGGCTTCCATCACAGTCTTTGCGGGATTGCTTGCATGGGGCTCGCGGCTATCGATCCTTCTCACGCTCTGTGTCGTTGCACTATTTGCGTCCTGCCACGGCAGCGCTTTGATCGCCAACGATGGCTATGTCAACAACATGCCAGCATTTATCGCCGGATGCCTATTTTCTGCATTGCTCTTGCAGGGCATCGGCATCGCGTTGGCACTTCTGCTCCAACGGGTGCTGCAACGCCGTGTCTATCGTTACGCGGGCTTGGCGATGCTAATGGCTGCGGGGGTTATCGGCCTCTTTCCGAGCGTCAACGACTTCATGATCAACCTGATCGAAAAATCAGGCCATTGAGTGAAGATTCCTGTCACCGTTTTTGCCGGCTTTTGCTTGTCTTCAAGAACTGCGAGCGCTGCCGCCATTGAGTCCGACTTCGCTCCTGGATTACGTTCCAAGTCACCATCCGGAATTTTCAATCATAGCCATCACAGAGTTTACTCGCTCCCCAATGGCCCTTCGCTTCAGCTTTCGATGACGACGCGGTGCGCGCTCGCCATTGCCGACTATCAGTGAAGCCCAGGTCAAGGCTGGGACTCGATCCGAACATGGAGGAACTCAATCGCTACCGCCTCGGCGCCCCGCGGCGTGATCGAAAGCTGACTGTTGAACCTGGTACCTAATAAAGCAGGACGGAGCTTTGGATCGCCGGGCAAAGACAGATTCTTGTTGATTGCCTTGATAAACTGGAGAGCCGCCCAAGGGAACGGCCGAGGCGAGATGGCTGATCAGCGGTCCAGCGACAGGGCGTTTACGGCTTCCGATCTCCACGTGAGTCCGATGCCCGGACGGTCCGGAACGCGTGCAAGGCCATCCTGGATCTGCAGCGGCTCCTCGAGAATCGATTCGGCCCAGTCGACATACTCCAGGTAGTGGCAGGTCGGGCTCGCAGCGAGCAGGTGCGAGCTGATCTCTGGCAGCAGATGCGAAGACATCTCGATGCCGTGCGCTGCAGCGATGCCCGCCGCTTGAATCCAGCCGCTCACGCCGCCGATGCGAGCCGCATCCGGCATGACGTAGTCGCACGCCCCGGCGGCGAGCGCCTCGATCATGGCCTGCGGGCCATTGAAGTTCTCACCGATTTGCACTGGTACGGCGAGCTCTCTCGCGACCGTCGCGTTGCCGGCGTAATCGTCGTGACGGATGGGCTCCTCAAGCCAGGCAACGCCTTCGCCTTCGAGGGCGCGTCCGCGGCGGATCGCCTCGGCCACCGTCAGCGCTTGATTATAATCGACCGGCAGCTCGATGGCGTCGGGAAGCCGCTTGCGCACCGCGCGGGTGACCGCGAGGTCCTGCTCGAGCTTGGGATGGCCGAGCCGCAGCTTCACGGAGAGAAACCCGCCTGCGAGTAGCTTCTCGGCTTCGTCCGCGGCGGCCTCCGGCGACATGAGGCCCAGTCCGCTCGAGTTGTAGGCAGGGATCGGCTTGGGCTTGGCTCCGAGGAGGGTCGCCAGCGGCAGGCCCGCGGCGACGGCGAGGGCATCCCACAACGCCGCGTCGAGCCCAGAGAGCGCCATACGGACCAAGCTTGCTACCCCGACAAGCGCGAAGCGTCTGGCAAGCTTCACCCCAATGTCGAGGGGCACAACGGGCTCCCCCTTGACCATCGAGACCGCATCCCGCAGCACGACGTCGATCGCCCGGGGGACGCTCGGACGATAGCAGAACAGGTAGGTGCGGCCGGTGATCCCGTCTTCGGTCTCGAGATCGATGAGCAACAATGGCGCGCTGCGAACAGTGCCGGCACTGGTGCCGAGCGGGAACTTCATCGGCACCTCGACCGCGGACGTCCGAATCCCTCTAATCGTCAGGAGCGGCAACCGGGTCATGCTCACACCGGGCATGTTGGACACCCTTTCGGCGTCGCTCCCTCATAGGCAAGACAATTTTTGGGTATTTGACGAAAGGGAAATAGAGTACGCAGAAGAATCTGCGTCAGTGCATGACGGCTCTTTTTGAGATTATCGTATGCAAGATCAATAAATGTGGGGCGCCTAAATGGACGCATTCCTAGACCATGAACAGCTTCATGATGGAACGCTAATGCGAGTAGAGGGCGATATGGAATTTCGCATCTACTGCGAAGACGTCGGGTGATGCCCGATTAGTATGTAACGGAAGGCGTTTTGAACCTGTTTGTGGATCTATGCGACGATGCGCCTAGAGAAGCAGATTATTCTCCATGGATCCGGTGACGCTAAAAAGCGAGCCGTGCTATAGTGCGGAGCTATTTACGCGGTTATCCGCACCTCTCTAGTTATCTCTTTAGCTTTATTTGCCTATTTAGCAAACGGTCACGCATGAAGACCTCTCATCTCCCTCGTTCAAAGAACATTCCCTTTGTGGTGTTAATCAAGCAGCATTTTCCAGTCCCTAAGGAAGCTGATGTTCGCGAAGCGACGGTGCGCGAGCTGAAAAAGCTATTTCCAGATACGACCGCGATCAAAGGAAAGATCGTCGGCTTTACCTGTCCGAGCCGCGGCATTCGTGACATTGCACAGGTCCTAACCACTGCGGTGTCTTTCTTGAAGCCGCATTGCAAGGAGGTTCGAATCCTTACGGCGATGGGTACGCACGGGGGCGGCACCTCGGAGGGAGAGCGGGCGATGGCTACTGACCGCGGCGTGACCGAGGAAGCGGTCGGCACCCGCATATTTTCTAATATGGAGACACGCTATATCGACACCGTGAACGGTGTCGAAGCTCATGTGTCCGAGGATGCGCTTGCCTGTGATCTGGTTATTCTTAGCAACCGGATCAAAGAGCATACAGATATCGATTGGCCGGAACCGTTGCCCGAAGGCTTCTATGGGTTGGAAAGCGGCTGGGCAAAAATTCTTGCCCTTGGCACATCGAAGCTGCGCGCCATCGAACAACATCGTCATATCCCGACAATCGGTCTAGGCGCGGCGATCGAGATCTCTTCCCGGCGGATTATAGAGGGAAGGGAGCTGGTAATCTGGGGTGGACTTGGAATCATTGAAAATGCACGGGATGAGACAGCAGAAATTCTCAGTGCACGTGCTGAATCTGCAGATCGCTTCTTTGCAATAGAGGCTCAAGCGCTTGCCCGTTCGAAGGAGTTGATGCCTGCCATGCCGGTCCGGACGGTAGACGTTTTATATTGCAACTCCCTCGGCAAGGATCTCTCCGGACAAGGCATGCATACCAAGACGATCGGGCGGTCCCCGTATGGCTATCAGCAGGGTAAACCTTGGAAGAGCACGATGCCTGCGATACATACTATAGTTGGCAGCAGATTGTCGCCCGGAAGTCATGGGAATGCGATCGGTGTCGGTCTCTGCGAATTCATTACTCAGCGCTTCGATGAGGAGATCGAGTGGGATCGCACCACTCTCAATAGTCTCTCCGCCCTCTGCCCCTGCCAGGCCCGCCGACCGATCGTCTGCGAGCACGATCGAGACGCGCTCGAAGTGGCTCTCGTGATGAGCCCGAGCGGCCCCGACGGCCCGCGCATGGTCTTCATCCACAGCACGCTAAAAATGGAGCATGCGTTACTCTCAGAAGGCCTGCTCAACGACGCCCGTACAAACGGCAACCTGGAAACCCTCTCCGAACCGTCCCCCCTCCGCTTCGGCAGCGATGGCTACGTTGACCTGGAGTCGTATTTTACGTTCGGACATTAGGCGAGTATAAAAAAGTGGGTGCAGCACTGCTATTCCGCTTGGCGAGTGGAGGAGTTTCTTCGAGAGGGTTCCAAGCGGCGGCGATGCCTATCTTCTCTCGCACGTAATTCACGCTTGGAGCGAAGAGCAGTGCCTAGCGATCCTCGGCAACTGTCTTCGGGCGATGAAACCGACTCACCCGTGAGCATTGTAGAAGCCCGAGCTTGCCAGCCATTACTGATCTCGGCCCGCGGGATATTTCAGTCGATCTTTAAAATTACACCCGATCGCTCCAGTCGAGAGGCACGGACGGATTCTATGGCATGAGCGCACGCGACAAGAAAATTCCTTAATCAATCAGCTCAGCGCGCGCTCTTCGTCACGAAACGATAGCAACAACAGTTCAAGTTTGTTAAGGGCCTCATGCTCATCGGGGCCGATCGCTTCGAGGACCACACGAGCGCCGCAATTCAAATTCGCGGTAAGCACGTCCAGTAGGCTCGCCGCCGAAAACTTCTCCTCGCCTTTCCAAATCGTGATTGTGCTCTTGAACCTACTCACCCACCGCACAAATAGCGCCGCCGGTCGCGCGTGCAACCCGAGCTTGTTAACAATCTCGACTTCTCTCAGCATCTAAAAACATACAGCTGCCCGGCTCGACTTTCCAAACCAGGAGGCGAAAATCGCGTTTTCGGAGACGACGATCAGGGCTCCCCGATAGTCTGAATCGGGCATGGCAGAGTCCGATCACTCAATGCGCGAGGCGGCGATCGGAGCCGACTCCAGGCGGGGCCGCACTATTTCCGCGCCGACGATCCGCTCCATCTTCGCGTCCGGATCGCCGTGCACGTTTGAGCGAATTCTCACCACGTGCACGCTAGCGTCAGAGGGCCAAAATCTGGACATCGTGCGGCGAGTTGCGGCAAACTCACCGCCCATGCCGAAGATCCTGGTGGTGCACGGCCCCAACCTGAACTTGCTCGGGCAGCGCGAGACCCAGCACTATGGAACGGAGACGCTGGCCTCGATCGATGCCCGGCTGGTGGAGCAGGGCAAACAGGGCGGGTGCCAAGTGGTGTCCTTCCAGAGCAACAGCGAGTCGGAACTGATCGACCGCGTTCATGCTGCGAAAAGTGACGGAACGGCGTTCATCATCATCAATCCTGCAGGCTTCACGCACACGAGCGTCGCCCTCCAGGACGCGTTGGCGGCGGTAAGCGTCCCCTTCATCGAAGTCCATCTTTCGAATGTGCACGCGCGCGAACCCTTCCGGAAGCACTCATACTTCTCCGACCTGGCGCGCGGCGTGGTCTGCGGGCTGGGCCCCCAGGGTTACGAGATGGCGCTCGCCGCGGCGATGCGTTCGGCGACCTCCCAAGAGGCGGACGTCCATGGACCGGCGCAAAGCCTATAGTCCTCTTTGGATGGGATAGAAACCATTATCCAGTTCTTTGAGGCGCCTTTTCTTGCGTTTCATGAGTGAAGCATGGCCGTGTGGCTCCGCATATGACGCACTTGCCGTCGTCGGTTTTGCGGTCCGGAATCTGGCTGCAAAATGACATGGCCTTGGAGCGACCTACGCAGTAAGGGCTCTTTGCCTGTCGCCTCGCATACGTGAGCCGGTCCCCAGCACCTGAGTTTGTCTCCCCGATGAAGGCTACTTTGGTTGGCCAGCTCCCTGCAGGCAATGAATGGTTGTATGAGATCAAGTGGGATGGTTACCGCGCATTAGCCGCAAAGCGCGGTCATTCCGTCCGGCTACTTTCACTCAAGAACAAGAATCTCTCGAACGACTTTCCCGCAGTCATGGAAGCTATCCGCAGCGTTGCCGCCGACACGGTGCTCATCGACGGCGAGATCGTCGCTGTCGATAAGCGGGGCTGCCCTTCCTTTCAGATGCTGCAAAATCGCGCCTCGCTTGGGCGCGATTGGCAGATCGTCTATTATGCGTTTGATCTCCTAGAACTCGAAGGCGAGGACTGGAAGGCTCGCCCCCTTACCGAGCGGAAACAGCGATTGCAGAAGCTCCTCTCCGGTTCCGAGGTGCGTTACAATGCCGAGTTGCCCGGCTCGGCAGAGGCGGTCGTGCGCACCGTTAGGCAGGCAGGATTGGAAGGCGTTATCGCGAAAAGGCGCGATTCGATTTACCGCGCCAGCACCCGGAGCAACAATTGGCTTAAGCTTAAGCTGGAGCAATCACAGGAGTTCGTGATTGGGGGCTACAGTCCCGATTCCGGTTCGTTCCAGTCGATTTTGGCCGGCTACTACGAAAGAGACAAACTGATGTTTGCAGGCAAAGTGCGCCAGGGTTTTAATCCTGCCTTGCGTGCCGCATTGCTCGACAAGCTAAAACCGCTCCTAACGAGCCGCTGTCCATTTTATAATTTCCAACTAGTAAGAAGAGCCACTTTGGTGAAGGCATCACCGCTGATGACATGAACAAATTGCGTTGGCTCAAACCCAGGCTCGTTGCGCAAGTCCGATTCACCGAGTGGACCTCCTATGGCTTACTTCGTCATGCCACGTTTGTCGGGCTGCGCGATGACAAAGAACCTGCGGAGGTGATCCGAGACCAAATTTAGATGTGCGCCAAACACCAGATAAGAAAAGACACGAGCGAATGCAGCAGTGATGAACTCGCTGCGGGACTCGGAGACCCGTCTATCAAGGAGCCCGTCCGCGGCCACCAGACCGATATCGAAATGGTCAACGCCTTGCCGCGAAATCCCGGCGCCTCACTATCCCTGACCTGTTAGCGTGTGACTGGAACAGATCTCCGATGACGCTTGATTGTCTCGTTCGATTGTTGCCCATCACGTTACAATAATACATTCTCTGAAAAACCGGGACGAGCGTGTCAAAAGGTTAAGTTTCGAATTGTCGAAGGATAGGGCGGCTGGAGGCTGGCTTTGGAGGTATTGGTTCTCAATGACGCTCGTGTAAGCCCGGCGCTGCATCAAGAGCTGCCAGGTGATTCGAGCCATTAGACGCGCGGTGGCCAGGACGGCAATAGTAGGCTTTTTACGGAGCGGTTGAAACCCCTGAGGGAAATCGCGTAGAAGGGATGCGAAGGTTGCAGGGCACCTCCGGCATCCGCGATAGAGGAGGGGAGCTCGAGAGGTGCAGGCGACTCCGTTGACTGTTCATTCGTTTAAAGACCGGTACCCGGCCATTTTGCGATCCTAACACGATACCAATTGAAGATTCATTTTATGGCAACGAAAAAGTCGAAAGCAGTCCCGGATGAAAATCTCCCAGTGTCCAAACAAACAGCCGGTGGAGTTGCTGGCGCAGTAGTCGGAAGCGCCATTGCAGGCCCAGTGGGAGCAGTCGTCGGTGCCGTCGCCGGTACCGTGATGGGCACCAGAGCGGCAAAGGGAAAGTCGTTAGTGTCTCCGCAGACTGTGAAGTCAGTAAAGAAGGCGGCGGTCGGGCTAAAGAGCCAGGTAGGTTCAGTAGTTCCCAATCTGCCCGCAAGCTCTGTTAAGAAGAGCCGAACTCAAGGTAGCTCGCCGAAGAAAGCCGCCCGAGGGAAAACGGCCAAGCGGATGACCAGAGAACGTCCGAAGAGGAATTCGAACAAGAAGAGAGCCTCGAAGAGAAATTGATCTCTATGGGGGGACGGCTGCTTGCCGCGTTGGTGCTTGGCGAGCTTTTCGTTCACAATCTCGCGGAAAAGACACTGGCCGGCTTGAAACGGAAGATGGAGGTGCGGCTTATGCCAGCGGCGGTCTCCTTACCGGTGCCGAAGCGGGCGTTTGTTGTCCGGGGCAGGCGAATTCGGCGGCGTATTTCTTCCCATCCACGTGTCTCGGTATAGGATCTCGTCTTCACCGCCTCGGAAATCGGTTGCTGCCGATCGCAGGGGGATCTTCGATCCGCGGGACTACGTGGCCAAAGCCCATCGGGAAATAGCACGTTGGGAGCGTTCCCGGCGCGGAGCAATTGGGAGACTGACGGACTTCGTCCTGGGGCCAGCTGGAGTCTTCACTGAGCGCATGGTGCCGCCTTGGCTGAAAACATCCGCGGCGGTCGTAATCGAGAAGAGTTTACGCGTGGCCGCCTATGCCAGTGCCTTGAGCGTCGACGAACAAGCCGTTGCCCTCGAACAGAACCGATTGATCAGACGGAAAAAAGGTGTCGCGGAATCGCTTCGCCTTTGTGATGACCTGGCGAAGAAGCACTGGGTAAACCACTGCAAATATGCGGCGGCAGAAGGTGCCGCTGCCGGGTTGGCAGGAATCGTAGGTTTTGTCGCGGACGTTCCTTTGGTTATCTCATTGGCTATACGCGAGATTCGGCTGATCGGACTCTGCTTTGGATACCGCGTTAATACCCCCGCTGAAGTTGATTACGTTATTCACGTGCTGCGGATAGGCTCGTCGGTTGATCCTAACAGCAAGGCGTCGTCCTTGGATGCCCTTAAAAAGATCGAAGCCCAGCAACGTGGGCACGCACGTGGGCGTCGAAAGCAAAGCTGCTCTCGCGAGCGGTTACCGGTCCGGTATTTAGTTTCTCTTGAGGAGTATTCGCGATCGTTGTCGCTGCAACTCATCCGGCGAGGAGTCCTCCATTTCATTCCCTTTGCCGCAGCGATTACCGGGGCCTCGTTCAACGCGGCCTACGCGCACGACGTCGGTCGGGCCGCCTACATGTCTTATCGCCGGAGATTTCTCACCGATCGTGCGGCCTGATCGCTCGGCGAGCTTCGGCGGGCAGGAGCTAAGCGTTAAGGTAGCATGCAGAAGGTTCAGCAAGAAGAAAGGTCATGGTAAGCAGTTGGAGTCAAGAAACCAACCGCACCCAACGTTGGCTCTTGGCGTCGAGCTAATCCCAGGCGGCTGGCTTTAAAAGATCAAAAGCGTCTTTCACATGTCACAAGGCGTAAGCACTCTTCGCCGCGACGCTCAATGCGCACGCAGAACTACTTTCCTTACGAGGGGTTACTGAGTGCCAACTTCGGCGATTTCGCCTACAGACCTTCGAGCTCGCGACGGATCTCTTCCTTGGTCTTGCCCAGCCGTTGCTGCAGACGGCCGAGCAACTCGTCGTCCTTACCCTCGGCAAAGGTTAAGTCGTCGTCGGTAAGTTGCGCGTACTTCTGTTTGAGTTTGCCTTTGATCTCGTTCCAACTGCCTTTGAGTTCTAACTTCGTCATACTTATATTTCGCAGGCCCAAGCCGGGATGGATGCCGCACCTAATCCTCGCACCGTCCTGAAACATCGCTGGAGTTTCACCGATCGAACCGCTCAATCTTAAGTAACTCGTAACGAGTGCGGACGGCACCTCCCTGAGTTAATTTTGGTTACCTTGAGTCGAGACACATATGGTCGGTTAGTTAGAGGCCGCATCTCAGCAACCTGTCCTTCCTTGAGATTATCGCTCATTTAGTAATCGGCGCGACTATGACCAAACACATTTCGCAGCTGCAGGAGCGGTCATTGGTTGACTACGCCTCTAGCCGATAGATGGCCGACATCTTGACGCTCGGAGGCTATCCCTTTATCACGAAAGTATGCGCCTAGCCGACTTCATCTT
The DNA here is from genome assembly GCA_963706955.1 of uncultured Verrucomicrobiae bacterium. GTDB lineage: Bacteria > Verrucomicrobiota > Verrucomicrobiia > Chthoniobacterales > Terrimicrobiaceae > DASTFP01. The sequence continues at coordinate 127,019 of CAVPOC010000009.1, forward strand.
GCGTGACATGGAAAGCATCCTGGTGGAATGGGAGGCGTTTGCAGGCACCCTATTTCCGGCTGCCGCGAGCATGACCCCATTGGCCTTGCGCGATGAAGCGAAAGAAATTCTGGAGGCTGTGGCAAAAGATTTGTCAACCTCCCAGACGAAGCAAGCTCAGATCGACAAATCTCGCGGGAGAGCTCCGAAATTGATGGATGCCCCGGAAACTGCCGCACAAACCCATGCGATACTGCGGGCGCGAAGCGGTTTCGACATCAACCAGCTGGCCTCCGAATACCGCGCCCTGCGCGCCAGCGTCCTTCGCCTGTGGACCGAATCATGTCAGCCTGATGACATTAATCTGGAAGATGTCATTCGCTTCAACGAGGCCATTGACCAAGCGCTCGCCGAATCGATCGGATTTTTTAGCGAACAAGTGGAGCGGTCGCGCAATTTGTTGCTCGGTATGCTTGGCCACGACATGCGCAATCCGCTCAATGCGATCCAGCTGACCGCGTCGGTACTTGGCCGCGCTGAACGCCGGAGCCGAGGTATCAGAAGCGGCGTCCCGCCTCATCCGCAGCGGAGCTTCCATCAAGGCGCTGCTGGACGACTTGGTTGACTTCAATCGAACTAAGTTAGGCTTGGGTATCAATATTAGGTTAGCAAACATCGACTTGGCGAAGGTGTTTGCTGATGAAGTGGAACAGCTGCGTGGAGCGCATCCAGGCCACCGACTCGAGCTCGAAGTGATAGGCGATACTCGGGGCTTTTGGGACGGCCTGCGCCTCCAGCAACTACTCCGCAACCTTGTTTCGAATGCGATCAAGTATGGGGAGGCAGACGCGCCGGTCCGTGTGGTGCTGACCGGCGAGGAGGCGGAGGTTGGCATCGAGGTCGTAAACAGCGGACCGAGCCCTCGAGCAATCGGCTTTGGATCAGATCTTTGATCCGCTAAAGCGAGGCTCTGTGCAACGCCACGATACCTACGATGGCCTAGGGCTCGGACTGTATATCGTGCGCGAAGTTGCCCGGGCACATGGGGGCGAGGTCGACGTGCGTTCCGACAAGGGAAAAACAGTGTTCGCTGTGCGCCTGCCTCGCCGCAATGAGGCTCATCGCCCTGAGCAGGACCAGCGTATCCCAAGTAGCTCTCAAGAGAATGCATGGGATAAAGCGCCCCTTTGAAGTTTCTTCAGATCATCAAAGCCCCAGTTGCGAGGTCTCCGCACGACACTGGAAGGCATGTATTAACTTCTAGATTCGAGCCCGGTTGAGCCTCTCGTTTGGAACCGCTGCCGCTTCATAGTCCTTGGCGAGGACGTGCGGGGCGCCAAGGGCTATCGCTAAACCGATGAGATGACTGCGCGATAGGATCTCGACGTTATGCGCTGTTTCTACGTCTTTCAGTCATGAGTCCGTAGCAGTTCGGTACGCGACAGTCGCCATTGAAACCTAGACTCTGCGCGAATTGGTAGCTTGAGATGAAGGTTCGCTCGATTGCCTTGTCGCCCTTAGTGGGTCGCTCGCAGGTGCGCCGGTAATGACGTCGGGACTGGTAAAGGTGCGCGGCAAACTTGTCTCTCTCACCGTCTTCGAGCAGCGAGAGTAGTCTCACCAGCGTCTACTGGGGATGCTTCAACTGCTCGATGACTGCCGCGCGGTTCATTATCGTGATCACGAGACATGCTAGAAGCGAAATAAAAAAGGCAGCCTGTTCGTCAATGCAGAGCAAGCTGCCCATGTAACCATCATGGGCTACACTGCAGTTAAGACTAGCCTGGTGATGAGCCGGATAGCTAGTCGGGAGCACTCCCGATTGCGGCGTAAGGCTGGCTTCGGAGTCGTTCCGCAGGAGCGGGATTCGTGCACGCCGCCAGCTTCCCTCCGCTAGGTTCAATGGACTGCAGCTCCAGAGGACTGGCCCCTTTTGTAGCAACCCATGTTATCTGCAGAAACACATCGATGAGTTAATTCGCTTAGGGGACAAGGCATTCCCTGATTATCACCTAAGGTCACGTCCAAGGGAAGTCTTCCAACGAATTTCATGCACTAATTGTCATGAAACTAATCGCCCTTACCCTACTTTTGAGTGCCGTGATTGCTGGCAGCTCGTGGTCACAAGATACAAACGCTGACAACACCGGCAAAAACGTGCGTGATAGGGACGATCAATCGGTGACAGCCACCGATCAGTCAAATGATCCAGCCGACCTTAAGCTGACCGCGGATATTCGCAAGATGGTCGTTGGCGATGACTCACTTTCGATGATGGCGAAGAACGTCAAGATTGTAACGATTGGTGGCGTCGTCACGCTTCGGGGGCCTGTCGACAACGAGAAAGAGAAAGCCGCGATTGAAAGCCACGCCAAGCAGGCAGGCGCAAAAAAGATCACCAACGAACTCGAAATCAAAAAGTCGTAACCACAGAACAAACTTATGTCTAAATCTATTGTAGGAATCGCAAATTCCACCAGCCAAGTTGAAGCTACGCTGGCCGATCTTCAGAACGACGGCCTAGTTGCCTCCAGCGATATCTCCCTTCTCATGCCGGACTCCGGGCCGAACTCTGGAGACACACCGGAATTGGGAGCTGTCAAAGCAACAAAGGCTCCCGAAGGAGCAACGACAGGTGCGGTGAGTGGTGGTGCCATCGGTGGCACTGTGGGGTTGCTAGCTGGGATTGGAGCGTTGGCAATTCCCGGCTTGGGGCCATTTATTGCCGCCGGTCCCATTATGGCAGCGCTAAGTGGCGCGGCGGCAGGCGCGACTGCAGGCGGTGTCGTCGGCGGTCTTGTCGGTCTAGGAATTCCCGAATACGAGGCGAAGGCGTATGAAGATCGCATCAAAAAGGGGGGATACCTCGTGGCTGTCTCCGTCGAAGATAGCAAGAAGGGCGATGTTGTCCGCGAGATTCTGAAAAGGAATGGTCTGGAAGACATCTCGTCAGTATCAGAAAAATAGGTCCGTAAAGTGAAGGATTGTCCCACGGAACCAAGGGGACAGCTTTTATCGGTGCCGGCATCCACGGAATGCCTTGATCGCTTCAGCTTGCTCAAAACGCCCTAGGCTTCTTGAGCTCAGGGCGTGACAGCGCGGTTAAACAATTCCTCCACCCGGCATGGATAGTGCAAAGGCTTTGTCCACTTTCTAGGTCCTAGACCGCAGCGGGTTGCCCGTCGAAACTGTATCCTGACCTATTGTGAGGAGCTCATTGGACGCGATCTTCGAGGACTTACCCTCAGTTATGGAGCGTCTCACCCAAAGGATAATGCCAGGTGAGTCGGTAGAAACGATTTCCCTTGCGCAATTGGAAAAGTACTCCATCTTCACCGCGTTCTGGGGGGAACAGCAGGCCGCCGCGGCAATCGTCGCGGCGGTCTGTATTCTTACACGCTGTCGTGCTTGAAGGCTAAATTATCTGCGCAGAGGCCGGGTAGGTCGCGCAGCCAAGCTGGGAGATTCTTGAAGCACCTCCCGGGCGCGCGAGGCGCGTTCCCGGCGTGAAACGGGAGAAGCCACCATCCTTCATCGAGCTAACGATTTCTGTGGCTGCTGATACGCGTATGGACCTATTGGCCCATATCGGTCGATAGTGTGTCCGTCCGTGTTCTCGACGATTATTGCTGGGAGTTGTCAGTCCAGGGCAGAAAATGAGCTGCCCGCATCACCTGCGCGTCCTCTTTTTGAGTGAAATTTTAGGTTTGGTCAAACAGGTCGCGGTCGCAGCGTATAGCGGTTGGCTGACCCCGACGACTGGGATTATGAGGCAGTTCGATTCGAGCGGCACGCGCCCGGCACAGCGTCTTGTGCGAAGACACTCGCGCTGGATATGATCCAGGCCTTGAATTCTTCCGCAAACCGTACCTTTGAAAGCCTTTGCTTTTCACAGTGCGGGGCGTGACCTCAACTTAAAAGTGGAAACCAAGAAACCATGACCACCAAATTCAAACTGATCCTCGGCGGGATTCTGATCCTGTTCGGCATCATTTTCGCGATGCAAAACTCGCCGGTCCTCGAGGTCGGTTCCTAGTCTGGTCGGTCCAGATGTCGCAGGCGCTCGTGATTTTCCTAACGGGCGTGGTCGGGACAATCATCGGGTTTCTATTTAGCACCGCGTTCAAGATATCGCGGCAGTCTTGAGACCCATTCGGAGGGCGGTAAGGATTCTGGCACAAACACACACATCGTCGAATCAACCCAAATGAAAAGCGCGGCGCATCGCTTTTCATGGGCAAGCGAGCGCCGTATCGCCTTACGGATTAAGAGAAGTCAAACTCATATTCTTCTTGCCGCGCGCTCGCGCTCGGTGCTTGCGCGCCATTGGCGGAGGTAAGCAAAACTGAGCCAAAGCTAGGCGCGCAATATGGAACAATTGCCGAGCTTCGCCGCGCTGAGCAGGCGATCGCCGACGCCCAAAAGTTAAAGCGCACGGATCCAAACAGAGCGGTTGGCTTTTATCTGTGTGGGCTTGAAGCAGCAGCGAAAGAACTGCGTAAGAACCCCAGGGATCGGCTGGCTCTGCGTGATTATAACTTCGCCTTATCCCGCGTGTTTTCGATAATTCGAGACGCTCACCTCGACCCTTGGACGCATCCGTTACACGTGCCGGCACCTGATGGCGGCGAATATGTTCTCACACAGCGCCCAGCTGCGAACCGGCTCTGGAAACCACAGGAATTCGACCTGATTCCTGCCGACGAACTTAATGTGCGTGGCAAATTTGTCGTTCCTCGCGTGACTCGTCAGGGCATCGGTGCGTCATTGGTCGCCGTTCGCAGCCAGCAAGCTCCAAGGATTCGACAACGCTTTGTTCCGCCGCGTATTTACCTGGCTGTGACGGCGGTGGCCCATTTGAGCGGGCGCAAGTTCGAAATCGAATTCATCGATCCACTTTCCATGGAAACCGCAACCCTATCAGGTCGAAGTCTACCATCCGGCGCGGACTTTACAGCCCCATTGGCCATGGGTTTGTCCGGCGAACGACCTGAGAGGATCGGTCTGCCGGCGATGCTCGACCCGGAGAGATTCGCCAGCACGGCCCGCCTCACACAAGTCCAACCGTACGATCCCAAAAAGATCCCCCTGCTCTTTGTTCACGGTCTTCAGAGCACGCCGGTGACTTGGGTCCCACTGGTGAACACGATCTGGGCTGATCCTATCCTGCGCCGGAACTATCAGGTCTGGGTATTCAGCTACCCAAGCGGCTATCCCATACCATACTCAGCGTTGCTGCTCCGACGCGAGCTCGACGCCTTAAACAAAACCTTCCCGAATCACCGTCAGATTGTTTTGGTTGGCCATAGCATGGGCGGCATTCTTAGCCGCCTTATGATCACTGACTCCAGCGGTGACAAAGTTTGGCGCTACTTCTTCGGCACATTGCCGGCGCAAACCAAACTCTCTCCGGAAAGTAAGGCGTTGGTCAGGGAGGCCTTCGTCTTTAAACGTCGGCGCGATGTGGCGCGGGTTATTTTCATCTCTACGCCACATCGCGGTAGCTTGATCGCAGGAAGTCCGGTCGGTCGAATCGCATCGGGCATGATTCGTAAGTCGGTAGAATTTGTAAGGCTGGGCCCCGAGATTTTACAGGCATCCGTTGTTCAGGAGGACCCAGGCGTCATGAAACTAAAACGAATGCCGAACAGCATCGACACACTTTCGCCTAACGACCCTTTTGTGAAAATCATGAACGCGCTGCCACTGGCGAAAGGCGTTCCCTATCATTCTATCATCGGTGACCGTGGTCGCGGAGATACGCCCCACAGCAGCGATGGTGTCGTCCCGTATTGGAGCTCGCATGTCGGCGGAGCCGAATCCGAGAAGATTGTGCCGTCTGATCACGGCGCAGATCGGAATCCCGAAGGGATCGCCGAGGTCGTTAGAATCCTTAAGGAACACATCGAAAGCAAAGGATCAGTGAGAAAAGGCAGCCAAGGATTTTCAGACAGGGAATGCTGGATGCTTCAGCTCCGCGATAGATTGTTCGCCCACACCGCTCACGAGATGGCCCCACCAAAAAGGTCCAAGAGTCAATTTTTTCGAAATAAGGGCCTCCTACAGAGAGATTTTCAGATAAACCAAAGTGTAGCAGACCTGTTTTCGCACAGAGCAGAAGACGGCAAAATGGGCGCTCAGCGAGCTGCTCGAGAAGGCAAATCCATGAACTCTACAGCAAGAATCGGTCCGAGCTTTCCCTTGGGTGCAACGATTATTGGAGGCGCCAATTTCAGCCTCTTCCCTCGGGGCGCCACGGGCGTCGAGTTGTTTTTTTTTGACAACGAGAGCGACGCTCGACCATCACGCGTCATTCCCATCGACCCTGCGGCAAACCGCAC
>CAVPOC010000010.1:0-315908 GCA_963706955.1 uncultured Verrucomicrobiae bacterium
CTCCTTGGCGTTCTCCTTCGTGATCAGCACCGACGGGACGATGTTGTTCGCCGGCAGCTTCTCGCCCTTCAGCCGCGCCTCGGCGGTCATCTTGATGGCGTCGTACATGAACTTGGGCGAGTAGGACACGTTGGCCTGGATCAGCGGGTCGCTGCCGTCCATCAGCGTCTTGATCGCTCCCTTGGCGCCGGCGCCGCCGAACACGATCTTGATGTCCTTGCGCTTGGCCTGCTCGATGGCCTTGAGCACGCCCACGGCCATGTCGTCGTCGGCGGCCCAGACCGCGTCGATCTCCTTGAAGCGGGTCAGGTAGTCCTGCATCACCTTGAAGGCATCGTCGCGGTTCCAGTTGCCGTGCTTGGCGTCCAGCATCTTGATGTCGGGGTAGTTCTTCATCACGGAGTTGAAGGCATCCATGCGCTCGTTGTCGATCGTGGTCGGGATGCCGCGCAGCGCCACGATGTTGCCCTTGCCGTTCAGCGCCTTGGCGAGGTACTCGGCCGGGATCTTGCCGAAGGCGGTGTTGTCGCCGGAGACGTAGGCGTCCTGCGCGCTGGTATCGGTGAGGCCGCGGTCGACCACAGTCACGTAGACGCCCTTGTCCTTGACCTGGGCGACCGGCTTGGTCAGCGCCGCCGATTCGAAGGGGAAGACGACCAGCGAGTTGATCTTGTTCACGGTCAGCAGGTCCTGCAGCTGGTTCGCCTGCTCGGGAGCGCTTCCTGCGGTCTTGACGGTGACCTTCAGGCCGGGGTGCTCCTTTTCGAGCTCCTTCTTGGCCTCGTTGGCCCAGAAGACAATCCCGGCGGTGAAGCTGTGGGTGGCGGCGGGAATGGAGACGCCGAGGTTGACCTTTTCATCTGCTACCCCAGCGGAGGTGGCGCAGAGCAATCCCAGTGCCGTGGCAACGAGAGCCGATTTCCAAATGGCAAATTTTATGGTGATTGGTCGAACGGCCTCGAAGCGCGGTGAACAAAAGCTTCGAACTTTGGCGTTCCGTTTTCTTGCGGAATGGATGTGGGGGCAATCATAGAATTAGTCTAGGGTTTTACTTATCATTTTCCAACTCTGAGACGAAATAAAGTGCAGATTTTCACCCTATTTGCGTCTGCGTTGCATAAAGGCGACCACGATGATCACGAAACCTTGCACCGCCGCATTCAGGTAGACGCTGATGATGCTGGTGAGGTTGAGGATGTTGCTGATGACCGAGAGCAGGATCGCGCCGACCACGGTGCCGGTAATGCTGCCCGCGCCGCCTTTCAGCGCGGTTCCGCCGACGATGACCGCCGCGATCGCTTCCAGCTCCCACAGCAGACCGGTGGTGGGCGAAGCCGAGCCCAGCCGCGGCACGTACAGCAGCGTGGCGATGCCCACACACACCCCCGAGCAGCATGTAGGTAATGACCTTGATGCGGTCGACGTCGACCGCGGCATAGCGAGCCACCTGCTCGTTGGAGCCGATGGCCTGGACATAGCGGCCGTACGCGGTGCGATTGAGGATCACGGCGCCGATCAGCGCTACCACAGCGAAGACCCAGACCGGGATCGGGACGCCGAGCAGGCTGCCGTAGTACACCGGGCTGTAGACGTCGGACAGGGTATTGTCGAGCGTGATGGCGCCGCCATCGGCGAAGTAGGTCAGGTAGGCGCGGTAGATGCCCAGCGTTCCCAGGGTGACGATGAATGGCTCGATGCGTCCGCGGGTGATGAGCAGGCCGTGCGCCAGACCGAAAACAGCGCCGAGCACCAGCGCGAAGCCCATGCCGAGGATGACCGCGACCATCGGCGAAAGCCCGGACGTTCCGAGGCTATTCATCAACAGGATGACGCATCCGGCGATCAGCGCCGCCATCGAGCCCACCGAAAGGTCGATGCCGCCCGAGATGATGACGAAGCACATGCCCACCGCGATGATGCCGATGAAGGCAGTGCGGGTGAGCACGTTCATGGCGTTGTCGAACGTGGCGAAGTCGGTATTGAGCAGCGTGCCGGCGACACAGAGCAGCGCGAGGCCAGCGATCGGCCCGATCCCGTGGAGGCGCGCCCACCACGATCGACTTGCCGTCGCTCCGGCCGTGCCCCGCGGAGAGGTCTCGGCGGGTTCTTGCTGCCGGCTAGGAGTTTTAGGGGGTTCCGGTTGCATAGTGTGTTCCTGTTGCGTGTGTAATCAGCGCCTCTTCGCTCAGGTGTTCGGCGTCGAGCGTGGCTTGCAGATGTCCCGTTCGCATCACGGCAACCCGGTTGCACAGGCCGATCAGTTCGATCAGCTCGGACGAGATCACGATCACACCACGCCCCTCATTGGCGAGCTTATGGATCAGGAAATAGATATCACGCTTCGCGCCGACATCCACCCCACGGGTCGGCTCGTCCAGCACCACCACGCGCGGATCGGGATGCAGCACCTTGGCCAATGCCAGCTTCTGCTGATTGCCGCCGGATAGCGAGGAGGCGCGAATCTCCAGCGAACCGGTGCGGATGCCAAACGTCTCGACCGCTGTTCGCAATGCCTGTTGTTCCGCCTTTGGATTCAGCCAGGGGTCGGCATACTTCTTCAGCGCCATCAGTGTCAGATTCTCGCGAAGGCCGAAGTCTACGTGCAATCCCTTGCCCTTGCGGTCCTCGCTAAGGTAGGTGAGGCCCTGGTCGGCCGCATCGCGCGGACTGCGAAATCGCACCGCGCGGCCACCCAACTCGATGCGTTCGGCATGGTGCTCACGCAGCCCCAGCAGCCCCTCGAATAACTCGGTACGCCCGGCGCCAACCAGCCCGGCGAAGCCGAGGATCTCGCCGGGCCGCACTTCGAAGCTGACATTCTCGGCCCAGCCCGGGACGGTGAGGTTTTGCACGCGCAACAGCGGCGCCGCCTCTCCAGGTGCTGGTGTCTTGGGCGGAAACAAATCCGAGAGCTCACGGCCCACCATCAGGTTGGCCATCTGATGTCGGGTAACGTTGCGGGTAAGCTCACGCGTGACAAAGCGACCGTCCCGCATGACGATTACCTCGTCGGTGATGCGCTCTACTTCGTCGAGCTTGTGAGAAATGTAGAGCACCGTCACACCGCTCGCATTCAGCTGAGCAATCAGCTTAAAGAGACGTTCGGTCTCGCCCGGAGTTAACGTTGCCGTAGGCTCGTCCATGATCAGTAGTTTTGCCTTGCGTGCCAGCGCCTTGGCGATTTCGACGAGCTGCTTCTCCGCGACAATCAAATTGGCGCACCCTGGTGTCGGGGTCGACCTTTAGTCCTACTTGCTCCAAGCACGACAGCGGCCTCCCTGCGCATCGTGTCGTCGTCGAGCAGTAAACCGCGCTTCTTCTCGTGACCCAGAAAGATGTTCTGCGCGACACTCAGGTCCTCCGCCAAGTTGAACTCCTGATGGATCAGCACGATGCCCTCGGCCTCCGCTTCGCGTGAGCCACTGAAATGCACCGCACGCCCGTTGATGCGCACCTCACCGCCGCTGAGTGCCTCGTAACCAGCCAGGATCTTCATCAACGTCGATTTGCCGGCGCCATTCTCGCCAAGCAAGCCATAGACACGCCCGGGCTCGAGCGCGAGGCTCACGCCATGCAGCACGCGAACCGGCCCGAACGACTTAACGACCTCGCGGAACTCGACGGCAACACTCATCGTCCGGCCCGCTCCCGCTTCGCACGTCCCGGAATCGCTGGCATTCCAGCGCTCGTGATCTCGAGGCGCTCGTCCAGCACAGTATCGTAGAGTGTCGAAGGCGGCATTGTCATTGTGCTACTTAGAAGAATCGCCATCCGCATAGGAAAATCTACCCCTGCAAAACCCGCGCCAAGCGCGTTCATAAGTCGACCATGACTAAAAAGGGGCCCGGAGGTCAAGTGCGGAGGGGAAGTTCAGGTGCCCTGCTTGCGAAAGCAAGCCATCAGGAACCAGTCAAGCCACTGGCCGACGTGAGGCTTTCTCCGCAGTCGGAACGGCGCCGAGTCACCAGGATTGCTTGGCGCCACATTTCATTCCGATCGTGCTCTGCCTCCGATCATGCTCTGCTAGCTTGGGCCAGGTTGAAACGACGAAGAGCAGTTCGTATATTTTGTCATGGCAGGGTTCTTGCGATTTCGCCTTCCTTGGAGGAAGCGTGCTTCGTTCCGCAAGACCAGGAGGACCGGGGAGCGACCGAGCTTGGCGCTTGGACTCCGAAGCGACTCGGTCCTCGCGCCCTCCAGCTCCAGAACTAGCGACAATGTCCACTCCGAAAATCTATGTCTGCGGCGTGCCTGAACTCGAATCGGCATTCAGCAACGCCTTCACGCACGTCATTTCAATCTGGGACCCTGAATGGATCGACCGAGGCGTAGTTGAGCACCAACTGAAAAAGCGACTGGCCGGGGAGACAAGGCTACACATCGCCTACTTCCACGACTGCAGTGTGGAAGAACCTGGGAGAAGACTGCCCGCAGAAGATGATCTTCGCCAGATCCTGACCTTTGCGGCCGACCTCAAGCCAGAAGCTCATGTTCTGATCCACTGCTGGGCCGGTATCTCCCGTTCGACCGCCGTAGCCTATGCAATCCTCTGCCAGTTCATGGGACCTGGTCGGGAATCAGATTGCATCGAAGCAATCCTCGCCGTGCGACCTCAGGCATTCCCCAACACCCTGATCGTTGACCTGGCCGATCGAATACTTGAGCGCCATGGCGCCATGCGGCAGGCGTGCGAGAAGCTCATCTCCAGAGTCTACCTGCGCTCAGCGGTTGAGGACGAATTTTGAGTCCGGCCGTGGGAAGGGCATCTGGGCGAACCACCGTAGCCAACCGCCCTGCGATGCCCCTGAAGCTAAAGCCGGCGGGGCCTCTCCAAACCCCGCCGGCTCGCCGTCTCCCTTGTTTTTTTCAGAACTGAGGAAAACTTTGCCCCTCTAAACGGCTTTTTCGCCGGTTTCGTCGGTTCGAATTCTAACCGCTTCCTCCACGGGGGAAACGAACACCTTGCCATCCCCGATTTTCCCGGTCTTCGCCGCTTTGACGATTGAACTTACGGCGCCTTCCAAAAGGGCGTCGGCAAGGACGACCTCGATCTTGATTTTGGGCAAGAAATCCACCGTATACTCACTTCCCCGGTAGATTTCGGTGTGTCCTTTTTGCCGGCCGAATCCCTTGACCTCGCTGACGGTCATTCCCTCGATCCCCAAGTCGGCCAGAGCGTCCTTCACTTCCTCCAATTTGAAGGGCTTGATGATTGCTTCGATTTTTTTCATGAGTGCAAATTTCTCATCGGTTCAGCGAGACTTAGCTGAGGATATAGCCTTCTTCCCCGTGATCACTCAGATCGAGCCCTTGAGTCTCCGATTCAGGGCTCGGACGCAGCCCAATGGTCGCCTTGACGATGAAAGCGATGATGGCCGTTGCAACAACCGAGAGGATGATCGTAAGAATGACCGCCTTGCATTGGTTGAGGAAAAGCCCGTCCTTGAGCCCGGCGATGACGGGGTTGGCCTTTTCGCTCGCGAGCAGCCCGGTGAGCAGGGCTCCCAAAGTCCCGCCAACTCCGTGGACACCAAATGTGTCGAGCGCATCGTCGTATCCGATGGCCTTCTTCAGGTAGGTCACCGCGAGGAAGGGGATAATTCCAGCAGCGACGCCGATGATCATCGCTCCGCCAGGGGTGACGAATCCGCAGGCGGGAGTAACTACAACCAGACCCGCAACGATCCCGGAGCAGAATCCAAGGACGCTGGGATGCCCCTTGGTGAACCATTCCATCACTGCCCAGACAAACCCGCCCGTAGCCGCGGCGAGCATCGTTGTCGTGAAGGCGTTCGATGCGATCGCATCGGCTCCGAGCGCCGAGCCGGCGTTAAAGCCAAACCAACCGACATAGAGCATGCCTGTTCCGACCATACACAAGACCATCGAGTGCGGTGGCATCGGCTCCTTACCAAATCCCAACCGCGGCCCGAGAATGAGGCACAAAACCAGAGCCGTCCAGCCCGATGACATATGCACTACGGTGCCACCTGCAAAATCGATTGCCTTGATGCCGGCATTTTGATTCAGCGGGCCGCACATGAACCCACTGGTGGACCAAACCATGTGCGCGAGCGGAAAATAGACCAGAAACATCCATATGCCCGTAAAAAGCAGCACTGCGCCAAACTTCATCCGTTCCGCGGTCGCGCCGAAAATGAGCGCAGGAGTGATGATGGCAAACGTGAGCTGGAACATGGCCCAGACATAGTCGGAAATCCAGTAGTAGCCTGCGCCCACTCCCCCCGGGGACATCCCATTGAACATGGCAAAACTCAGATCGCCGATGAACGGATTCGTTCCGCCAAAGGTCAGACTGTATCCGCACAGCCACCAAAGAATCGTTACCAGGCCCGCCACTCCCAGGCACATGGCTAGGATTGAGAGCACATTTTTGACGCGGACCAAGCCACCATAAAAAAGCGCCAAACCTGGAAGTGTCATAAAGAGGACCAACGCCGTAGATGCCATTTGCCAGGCATTGTGCCCGGGTCCAGGGACGTTCACCTTCGAGGCCACGTCCGGAGTGCGCGCAGCATTATTAATATAGGCCTCCAAGTCGGCCAATCGTTGCTCGACGCTGGGCTCCGCGGCAGCCTTCTCCTCAGCGGCAGCTTCGACAGTGGTCTCCTCCGCCGCAGGCGCCTCCTGAGCAGATACGTGGCTTGGTGCGGCGATCGCTGCGGCAACAAAAGCTGCCGCTAGTGCCGCCAACAAGGATTTACTGTTACACATGGGTATTTGAACGTCTTAGTTGGTTGTTGATTAATGAATTTCCGCGCACCGAACCGCGCAGCGGCAACTACACAGCAATCCGCATGCCAAGCTTTTCCCGCGAAAGTTCCTTGACGCTGCCATTCAGGCAATTGCAGCCGGCGGACTGGGGTTGTCCAATTTGCAACAACGGCCTTTAGAAGCTGGCGTTTTTCGCCTCCGCGAAGCTGAGGGCAGTAAAACAAATTACACAGCCAAGACAGGCAAGCTTGAAGGGGCGTTTGTCTCAAGCGCCCAGCCACATCTACAGGCGCTTGGCACAAGCGCCTCTGCAAATTCTTGACGATTCAGGCGTGAGATTTGCGCTTCTCAAGCCACCCTTTCAAGAACTCCCAGACAATAGGCAGGACCGAAACGATGATAATGCCGAGGATGACGAGCTTGATATTTTCCCTGACAAACGGAAGGTTCCCGAAGAAGAAACCCGCACCGACGAAAAGTCCCACCCACAAGATCGCGCCCGCAACGTTGTAAGCGATAAATTTGGCGTAGTTCATCGTGCCGACGCCCGCCACAAACGGAGCAAACGTCCGCACAATCGGGACGAACCGGGCAAGGATGATCGCCCGGCCGCCATATTTCTCGTAAAAGGCGTGAGCCTTCATCAGGTATTCCCTTTTGAAGAGTCGGCTCGATTGAAAATGGAAGACCTTTGGTCCAATCCACTTTCCAATGGAATAATTGACCGTGTCGCCGAGAATCGCCGCGACCAGGAGCACAGGGACGACGATCTCCCACGCCATCAAACCTTGTGCGGTTAAGGCGCCGACGGCAAAGAGCAAGGAATCTCCGGGCAGAAATGGCGTGACCACCAAACCGGTTTCGCAAAAGACGATCAGAAAAAGGAGCGCATACACCAGTGCCCCATAGTTCTGGATGAAGGCGACCAGATGGGTTTCCGCATGCAAGAGGAACTCGATAAATTGCTTCAGGAAATCCATAAAGAATTGAAAGAAACGACACCCCACCGGTAATGGGAAGCAATTTCGCAGGCTCAAGTCGAGTTGCAGCCACACCCCGACGCGTGTAAGAACATCCCCGGCTTATGCCTCCAACTCCACCGACACAATACCATAGCGCTCTTGCCAGTCTGATCTTTCTCAGCCGCTGGCTTCAGGCGCCGCTTTACCTCGGACTGATCGTAGCCCAAGGCGTCTATGTATACCATTTCCTCATCGAGTTGGGACACCTTCTTCAGAAGGCTCCGCACATTGACGAGAAAACGATCATGCTCACGGTGCTGGGACTCATCGATGTGGTCATGATCGCCAATCTCCTCATCATGGTAATCGTTGGCGGCTACGAAACGTTTGTCTCGCGCTTGCGCCTCGAGGAACATCCGGATCAACCGGAGTGGCTCTCCCACGTGAATGCGGGCGTGCTTAAGGTCAAGCTGGCCACGGCGCTCATCGGCATCTCTTCGATTCATCTCCTCAAGACCTTCATTGAAATCGGAACGCCTGGAGTGACCGAGCAAACTGTTTTCTGGCAAGTCGTCGTGCATCTGACCTTCGTCGCTTCCGCGCTCCTCCTGGCTTGGACGGATCGGGTCTCGTCGGTCACTGCCCTGGCCGCGCGGGCCAAAGAACACTGAACCCGCCGAAAGGTGATCTTCCCGAAAGCCTTGCCTTTCAACGAAGATATTCAGTTCATTATGAGGTGGATTTTCTCGGTTTGGTATTGACGCACGAACCTGGGAACGCCAGTTGCTAGGACAATCCCATGCTACGTTGCATTTTCCCAACAGTTTGCCTGGCTTTGATCGCAGCCGGTTCCGCGATGTTTGCCCAGGAAGAGATTGTGATCGGCGAATACGCCTCGCTTACCGGCGGCAGTGCGAGCTTCGGCCAGTCTTCGCATAAGGGCACCGCTCTGGCGATCGACGAGATTAACGCCGCCGGAGGAGTCCTCGGGAAAAAGCTTAAGCTAGTCGCCGAAGACGACCAATCCCAGGCCGGGCAGCCCGCGACCATTGTTCGGAAGTTGATTTCACAGGACAAGGCGGTGGCGGTCCTCGGAGAAGTCGCCTCTTCCAAGTCGTTGGAAGCCGCTCCGATTTGCCAGCAAAACAAGATTCCCATGATCTCGCCCGCCTCGACCAATCCGAAGGTCACGGAGGTGGGCGATTACATTTTCCGTGTTTGCTTCATCGACCCCTTCCAGGGAACAGTCATGTCGAAATTTGCCCAATCGAAGGGTTGGAAGAACATCGCTGTGCTTACTGATGTGAAGCAGGATTATAGCGTCGGCTTAGCCGAGTTTTTTATCAAGGACTTCAAGGAGAGTGGAGGCCAGATCGTCAAGGAGCAAAAGTATTCAACCGGCGATAAGGATTTTAAGCCGCAACTTACTTCGATTAAGGCAGCCAAGCCTGATGCCATCTTCCTTCCTGGTTACTACGCCGAGGTCTCCCTGATTGCGAAACAGGCGCGACTTCTTGGCATTAAAGCGCCTTTACTGGGCGGGGACGGCTGGGTGGGAGATTCGCTCCTGAAGGTCGCGGGCAACGCCCTCGATGGCTCTTTCTTTTCCTGCCACTTCTCCTCCGATGACAAGTCGCCGGTGGTGCAAGGGTTCGTCGAAAAATTCAAGGCCAAGTACAATGGGGAGACCCCAGACGATATGGCCGCGCTCGGCTACGACAGTGCGATGATTCTCGCCGAGGCCATCAAGCGAGCTGGGAGCACCGAGCCTGAAAAACTCCGCGAGGCCATTGCCGCGACCAAAGACCATCAGGGCATTACCGGCAAGATTACCCTGGACGAACACCGCAATGCCAACAAACCCGCCGTGATCCTCACCATTGGAAATGGCGGATTCGATTTTGTCCAAACGGTCGCTCCCTAGCGGCCACCTGCTGGAGGCCTCGCGTGGCTTGCCGCATGCTTACACCGCCGGGATGATTTCCATACGACGGCGAGAGCAGCGGCGAGCTGTTTCGAATCGCCGCGACGCAAATCCCAGCTTCACAACCTTCAAAAGGGTGAATTGACTGCGATTGACTGAGGGATGAAGAGGATTTCCGGGTGAACCCACGCTCGTTGCGGCCCGATGATCGAATTTCTTCAGCAACTCGTTAACGGGCTGGCTCAAGGTTCCATCTACGCCCTCATCGCGCTTGGATACACGATGGTCTATGGCGTGTTGCGTTTTATCAACTTTGCGCATGGCGACGTTTACATGCTGGGCGCCTTCACAGGACTTTACGCGGCTCCCCGTTTGCTGCAGGCTTTCGGCGGCGGGCCCTCCCTGAGCGGCGCGATAGCGGTGCTGGTCGTCGCGATGTTCATTTGCGCGATCATCGGCATTCTCATTGAACGACTCTGCTACCGTCCCCTTCGCGAGCGGCCGAGGCTCACCGTCCTCATCACTGCCATCGGTGTCTCCCTGTTCATCGAAAACGCTGGCCAATACGCCTTGGGAGCCGAACCCAAGTCCTTTCCGGAAATCATTTCGGATCGCGCCATTGAAATTCCCGAATCTTTCGGCGCACTATCCACCCTGACGATAACCATCGGGCAACTCATCGTCATCGGTGTCACATTGCTCCTGCTTATTGGCCTCAGAGCGATCGTCCTGCACACGCGGCTCGGCATGGCCATGCGCGCCTTATCGTTCAATCCGTTGGCTGCCTCGTTGATGGGCGTCAATGCCGACGTCGTGATCTCCTTTACCTTCGCTCTGGGCTCCGCCCTCGCCGGCGCCGCCGGCATTCTCACGTCGATTCAGCAACCCAGCATCGACCCCTTGATGGGAGTGAACGCCGGGCTGAAGGCCTTCGTGGCTGCTGTGCTCGGAGGCATTGGCAACATCCCCGGAGCCGCTCTTGGTGGAGTGCTGATCGGCTTTCTGGAAGCACTCGTTGTCGGGTACATCAACCCGACCTACCGCGATGCGATCGTTTTTGCCGTCCTCATCTTGATACTCCTCCTCAAACCTTCCGGTCTCCTCGGCAAAGCCGAAGGCGAAAAAGTATGATCGGCCGCCCCAAAGTTCTCCTGTTGGTCACATTGGTGGCTTGTGCGGTGCTCTCCAGTTTGGCCGACAAGATCAACCCTTACTATTATGACGTCCTCATCGGCATCGGCATAAATATCATTCTGGCGGCGAGCCTCAACCTGATCAACGGATATACGGGCCAGTTTTCGCTGGGACACGCCGGCTTCATGGCGGTTGGCGCCTACTCGTCGGCATGGCTTAGCTTAACCTTCGGCTATAGCTTCGGAATGGGAACCTTTGCAACCACGACCACCTACTTTCTCACCCTCGTGGCCGGAGGGCTGCTGGCAGCGCTGGTCGGTCTTGCCGTCGGCATTCCCTCGCTGCGCCTGCGTGGCGACTACCTCGCGATCGTCACCCTCGGATTCAATGAAATCATTAAAGGGCATTATCCAAAATGCCGAGCCGCTCGGCGCCCAGCGCGGTCTCGGCGGGATGGTTCAACATACCGATTTTTTTTGGACCTTTGCCTTTGCCGCCCTGACCGTTTACGTCGTGCTGAGCCTTGTCCACTCCACCTACGGGAGCGGTTTTCTGGCCGTGCGAGACGATGAGATCGCCGCCGAAGCCATGGGCATCAATACGACCAAGTACAAAGTGCTCGCCTTTGTCGTTGGAGCGTTTTTTGCCGGTGTCGCCGGCGGGTTATACGCCCACTTCAAACAATTCATCCACCCGGAGGGATTCAATTTCCTGCGCTCGTTCGACATTGTCGTGATGGTGATACTCGGTGGAATGGGCAGTACCGTCGGAGTGTGTCTGGCTGCCGTGCTCCTGACGATCCTTCCCGAGTGGCTGCGCGTGGTCGACGACTATCCCTGGCTGCCGGAGTGGCTTCGCCCGATCACCGAAAATCGGATGATCCTGTATTCGCTGCTCCTGATTATTCTTATGCTCACACGTCCTCAAGGACTCTTCGGGGCGGAGAACTTCAGGCGAAAGGCGGCATGAGCTCCCCTTTGCTGCAACTTGAAGCAGTGACCATGCAGTTCGGCGGCCTGCGCTGCATCTCCGATTTCTCCTTCTCTGTCGATGACGGGCAGCTCGTGGGACTGATCGGACCGAACGGCGCAGGAAAAACGACCGTTTTCAACCTGATCACCGGCGTCTACAGGCCAACCGCTGGCAAGATCGCCTTTGCCAGCAAGTCCGTTATCGGCCACCGCCCCTACCGGATCACCGCTCGCGGCATCGCCCGGACATTTCAAAATATCCGGCTCTTCAATTCGCTAAGTGTTTTCGACAACGTGCGCGCCGCCTGTAATATGCATCTTCGGCACGGAATTTCCCACGCTCTGTTGCGCGGAACCGGATTCGATCGCGAGGAGCGCGAGATTGACTCCCACATCGTTGAGCTCCTCGAGATTTTTGGGCTGACCGCGGAACGTGATTCATCCTGCCGTGCCCTCCCCTACGGTGATCAGCGCCGACTGGAAATCGTTCGAGCTCTCGCCACGCGTCCAAAGCTTCTCCTGCTCGACGAGCCGGCTGCAGGAATGAACCCGACCGAGAAAGTCGAGCTCATGAAGCTGATCCGATTTACGCAGGAGAAATTTGGCCTGGCCGTTCTTCTCGTCGAGCACGACATGAAAGTCGTGATGGGTATCTGCCAAAGAATTGCGGTGCTCGACTACGGCAAGAAGATCGCCGAGGGGACCGCGGATGAAATCCAACACGATCCGAAGGTGATCGCCGCATACTTAGGAAAACAAACCCATGCTTGAACTTCGCGACCTCGAAGTTTGCTACGGGTCGATCAGCGCACTGCAGGGAGTCAGCGCCAAGGTCGAGAGGGGCAATATCGTTACACTCGTTGGAGCAAATGGAGCTGGCAAGACGACTACTTTGCGCACCGTTTCAGGCGTCGTGAAGGCCCGAGCGGGCAAGATCGTCTTCGATGGCGAGGAGATCACCAATCTGGCGCCTCACAAGATTGTCGCGCGTGGCATCGCGCAAGCGCCTGAGGGCCGGATGATCTTTGCCAATCTAACCGTGTTGGAAAATCTTCGGATGGGCGCCTACCTTCGACGCGACACGAAGGGCATCGCAACCGATCTCGAATACGTCTTCGGAATTTTCCCTCGACTTAACGAACGCGAAAAACAAACCGCGGGAACTCTAAGCGGCGGCGAACAGCAGATGCTGGCCATCGCGAGAGCTTTGATGAGCAAGCCAAAATGCCTGATGCTCGACGAGCCTTCGCTCGGAATCGCGCCGATCCTTGTTCAAACAATTTTTGAGAAGATCCTCGAGATCAATAGAACACTTGGACTGACGATCCTGCTGGTCGAGCAGAATGCCAATCTTGCGCTCGAGATCTCCCATTACGGCTACGTCCTCGAGACCGGCCGCGTCCTCTTGCATGACCGCTCGGATGTCCTCCGCCAAAACCCGGAAATCCGGGCCGCCTATCTCGGTGGCTGAAACAGGTGATCTTGCAGGGAGCTTCAAACCTCGAACAAGCTTCGTCGATTCGAGAAAGTTGTAGAGGCGGTTAACCAACCGCCTGTAGATTTCGCTGGCGCTTGCACAAGCGCCGCGACATCCAGGCGCAGTTTTGTAGCGGGCCGCAAGGCGCTCCTCATCGCCGATGGGCTCTCCTCGCCGCCGGTGGGGACACCGGCGCTACAACTTGCGCAGCGAGGGCTCCGGGCTTTGCCAGTGCGAATAGACCAGCGTGCGCACCTTGGATATGGCAGTTCGCAATGAGATGCTGTCGGACGCGACTACCTTGATTGCGTAAACCTTGTCCGCCGGTCGACTAGCACCTGCGAGGACGCTGGCACTGTTAAGTTCCGCAATTTCCCTCTGTAACGACTCCCCTCTCTCTGAGGGCGAAACGACCAGGCTAGAAGCATAGTAGGCGCGCGGAAAGCGCCTGCGCATCGATTGAAGACCTTCGCTAGTCGCACCCAGGCGATACTTCTCTCTCACAGCGACTTGGCTTCCGACAATCAGATCGGTAGAAAAGTCGAGTTGCTCATAGGCGAATACCTCCCCCGAGGCGGTGCGTCCAGGGGCAAGCATTTCGGTGAAGAATAGCTCTCCCCCCGGGTGCACTTCGATCCGGGTGGCCTGAGAATACCGCGCTCCGCCATGAGCGATCAGGATATCCGGGCAGAAATCTAGCCTGCCCCCATTCTCGACCACGATGGTCTGCACAATCTCTGCTCTTTGCATTGAATGCTTCGCACGAAAAACCCGCGTGGCGCTTGGAGTAGTCAGGACCACCCGCGCGCCGGCGCAGACGCGCACCCTTGTTTCAACGTGGTCATCGGCAAAAAGTCCGGCGGTCGGATTGACCACATTGATAATGAGATAATTTCCATCCCAATGCGGCTTGCTCAAGTGAATGGGGGCGCGAAACGACTGCTTGCGAAGGAAGGTTCTTCCGTGGGAGATCCACGTGACATTCAATATGCAAGTGACCCTGAACTCCTGAGCCAGGCGGCGACACCTGCGGCCAACTGGATTCGTGCGGATTAAACAAAGAGGTACTCTCGTCGAAGCCAGTCAAGCAGTTCCTCCCTGCCGTTTCCGGACTTGAGATCGGCGAAGAGGGTCGGTTTCTCTCCGCGCATGCGTTTCGCATCGCGATCCATCACTTCAAGATCCGCTCCCACATGTGGCGCCAGACTGATTTTATTGATTAGCAGGAGATCGCTGTTCTTGATTGCCGGACCGCCTTTGCGCGGAATTTTGTCTCCCTCAGCGACGTCGATCACGTAAATGAACGCGTCGACGAGCTCGGGTGAGAACGTGGCTGAAAGGTTGTCGCCGCCACTTTCGATAAAGATCAGATCGAGCTCGGGAAATCGCCGCTGAAGCTCTGCCACAGCCGCATCGTTCATACTGGTATCATCGCGAATCGCCGTATGGGGGCAGCCGCCGGTCTCTACACCCAGGACCCGGTCGGCGGGAAGAGCCTGATTCCTCACCAGGAATTCGGCGTCTTCCCGCGTGTAGATGTCATTGGTGATCACCGCCAGACTGAGCTCGTCGCGAAGCCATTCACACAGGCGTAAGACCAGCATGGTCTTGCCAGAGCCGACCGGTCCACCAATTCCTAGGCGCATTGCCTTCACGTGATGATTTCAACTGCTGAGAACGACGCAGCCAAGAATGATTTTCCCGGGAAATCAGGAGATGAATAGACGCTCGTCGGCGGTTTCGTGGCGCATCGAGGCAATGTCAAGCAGAGGGTCGAACCAGCCAATTGCTTCGCGGGGGATAGTCAGCGCTTGCGCAATTCGCCCCCCAGTTTCAGCCAGGCAAGCGCCGAGAACGCGTTGCGTGCCTTCCTGGCCAATCCGGATCAATTTAGGAGCAGCCGTGCAAATGCACGAGACGCAGTGATAGTAGTACGCCTGGAGGGATTCCCGGAGCGGAATGCTCACGCAGGAAACACCCCAGACAATAGCATGATGACCAGCCAGCGCGTTTTCGCGGCTGATCTCATGGAGCAGTTCGAGCTCAGGAGTTGCTCGCAAGCGAATCAAAATGGCCAGACGGCGACGACCGGTTTGCAGGCTGGCCTCGCGTAACTCACGAGGCACTCGTAGTGCCGCGGCCAACTCGTCAACGGTAATCAAATCCTCGCGATTCTCCGCCATCGCGGCTGCTCGCGATTCGCGAACAAGCGGAAGATCGACATGTGTCAGTCCGGGAATGACATGTTCGTGGAGGAACCCGCGCAAGCTGGCTTCGTCGTGAACTTGGCCCTGTCGCACCATCTCCTCGAGACCGAAGGAATGCGCATATGATCCGGTCGGAAATGCTGCGTCGGAAATTTGAAGCAACGCGGGCAACCAGTGGGCAGCTTGCTCAGTGATGATGCGCATGCCCGAGAGAGGTGATTGGATGAAAAACCGCGATGGCAGGATGCCAGGATACGCCCTCGCGACTCAGCAGGAGTCGTATCGCCGGATCGTCGACACAACGAATAATCTGGTCGGTAATCTCCACGGGAAAATGAAGATTACCGATCTGCCAGCAGATCACCGCCGCTCGGCCTGGATCGGTCTCGAGCTCAACCTCGAGAACAGACTCGGGCGCCTGCGAAATCACGTAGGACTTGCCGCTCTGCCGGTGAAAAACCGCTCCATCAGAAACTGGATGATCAAGATCAAAGCCAAATTCCCGGCCATCCTGGGCGACTCCCCGCCACCGCCGTTTTGCCAAGGTTGTCCGATCCGCAAGCAAGAAAACGATCTCGTCATTGCGGCCGGGTTTATCGTCACCAACTGAAGCGATGAGGTCCACCGTTGGCATTCAAAACAGGAAATAGCGTTGCGCCATAGGCAACTCGCTGGCTGGCTCGCAGCGCAACTCGCGCCCATCGGCTTTGACGGTGT
Organism: uncultured Verrucomicrobiae bacterium; assembly: GCA_963706955.1. Taxonomy (GTDB): domain Bacteria; phylum Verrucomicrobiota; class Verrucomicrobiia; order Chthoniobacterales; family Terrimicrobiaceae; genus DASTFP01. Next base: position 16,128 of record CAVPOC010000010.1, read on the forward strand.
AAGTTTCCGGATCGACTTCAATCTTCGGAAGGGAGTCGTTCCAGATTAGGTCCCGCTTGGTGACAGTGCGTGTCTGGCGAACCGGCACAAGCCTCTTCGAGAGATGCAAATGATCCAGCAAACCATACTCCAGGGCCGCCTGGCTGACGAAGGTCACTGAAGTCGAGCCCCGGGCGCGTCCGTGCGCGCCAAACTGGGGTCGGTAAAACGTCGGCTGCGGCGTAGGGATCGAGGCGTTGGGATCGCCCATATTGGCGTAGGCGATCAAGCCACCTTTCAAGATGAGCTCAGGCTTTACTCCGAAGAAGGCCGGCTTCCAAACAACCAGGTCGGCCAGCTTGCCGACTTCTATCGAGCCCACCTCGTGCGAGACCCCATGCGTGATCGCAGGGTTGATCGTATACTTGGCGATGTATCGCAACGCCCGGAAGTTATCTGCCGCGGCATGCTGCGACGCGCCCGCAGAGCCACTGGGAGCGAGGGTGCCGAATTGCGTCTTCATCTTGTGGGCCGTCTGCCAGGTGCGCGTAATTACCTCGCCGACTCGGCCCATCGCCTGGCTGTCGCTCGACATCATCGAGAACGCTCCCAAATCGTGCAACAGATCTTCTGCGGCGATCGTTTCGCCGCGAATGCGCGACTCCGCAAAGGCCACATCCTCCGGAATGTTGGAATCGAGGTGATGACATACCATGAGCATGTCGAGATGCTCGTCAATCGTGTTCACCGTGTAAGGACGCGTGGGATTGGTGGAGGAGGGCAGCACATTGACCTCGCCACACACGCGGATAATGTCAGGGGCGTGGCCACCTCCGGCGCCCTCGGAATGATAGGTATGGATCGTGCGTCCCTTGAACGCCCGCAGAGTGTCCTCCACGAATCCCGCTTCGTTCAGCGTATCGGTATGAATGGCGACTTGCACGTCCAGTTCGTCGGCGACCCCGAGACATGCGTCGATCGCGGCCGGAGTCGTTCCCCAGTCCTCGTGAAGTTTTAATCCGAGCGCGCCCGCGCGGACCTGCTCCCGTAACGGCTCGGGTGTTGAACAATTGCCTTTGCCTAGGAATCCCAAATTCATCGGATACTCCTCGGCGGCCTCGAGCATGCGATGAATGTTCCAGCGGCCCGGCGTACAAGTGGTGGCATAAGTTCCGGTGGCTGGCCCGGTGCCCCCTCCGATCATCGTAGTGACGCCACTGGCCACCGCGTGTTCGATCTGCTGCGGGCAGATGAAATGGATATGAGTATCGAGGGCTCCGGCGGTGACGATGCAACCTTCACCCGCGATTACCTCTGTGGCTGCGCCAATGATCATCCCGACACCATCCTGAATAAGCGGATTGCCAGCGTTTCCGAGGCCCACGATGCGTCCTCGCTTGATGCCGATGTCGCATTTGACGATTCCTTGAACAGCGTCCAACACCAAAGCATTCGTAATTACGAGGTCGAGCGACTCTTCATCCGAGGCGAGGGAAGACTGGCCCATGCCATCGCGGATCACCTTCCCGCCGCCAAACTTTACCTCGCTGCCATATCCGCCATTTTCCGCGATAAGGTCGCGCTCGACCTCGATGAAAAGTTCGGTATCGGCGAGGCGGACCTGGTCGCCGACAGTCGGCCCGAACATTTCGGCATAGACCGATCGCGTCAGTTTCATGGTGCCGTCATAACTTGCCGTTCACCAGACCATTCAGGCCATAGACTTCGCGGCTGCCGGCGAGAGCTACCAGTTCGACTTCACGGGTGTCTCCCGGCTCAAACCGCACGGCCGTTCCTGAGGGGATGCGCAGTCTAAATCCTCGCGCCTGTTGACGATCAAAGTCGAGCGCGCTGTTCGTCTCGAAAAAATGGAAGTGGCTGCCGACCTGAATAGGGCGGTCGCCTCGATTGGAGACGATAATCTTTCTCACTTCAAGCCCAACATTGGCCTCGTGAGGTTCACCGTGAGCCGCCAGTCTAATCTCTCCCGGGATCATCGGATCGGATGGTGGACGGTGACGAGTTTTGTGCCATCAGGGAAGGTTGCCTCGACCTGCACTTCATGGACCATTTCAGGCACCCCCTCCATTACGTCGCTTCGTTTCAGGATGGTGGTCCCGTGGCTCATCAGAGCAGCGACGCTGCGACCGTCACGCGCTCCCTCGAGGATCTCGTAAGTGAGAATGGCGATACTTTCAGGGTAATTTAGTTTCAAGCCGCGCTCTTGGCGGCGGCGTGCCAGGTCCGCGGCAACGACGACCATCAGCTTTTCCTGCTCGCGGGGACTGAGATGCATGAGAAAACTTGGCGACTACACAGTAAGGTGTTCTTTGACGACCTCGTCAGTCAACTCGGCCACCGACCCTCTCGCCACGACACTGCCCCGGTCGAGAATCGCGAAGTTGTCGGCGAGTTCCTTACAAAAGTCAAGATACTGCTCGACCAACAAGATCGTCATGGAAGTCTCGGCATTGAGCAGGCCAAGCGCCTTGGCGATCTCGTCCTTGAGTAGAGTTCCTTCGTGCGGTCCCTCCTTGCGCAATACCGCAAAGGTGTCGTTGACTTGTCGAAAGGCGTTCGCATCGCGATGGGTGCCTTCTCGCTGCAGCGCTCTGATCTGCTCGGCCAAGGTTTCTAGCAATGCCGGCCTGGGGTAGTTCCCTTCTTCCTTGAGCTTCTTGAGTGACTGGGCCATTTCGGCGAGGAGCATGGGTTCGTTGTGGTGGCCTCCCCGCCGCAGCAACCTAATCGCTTCCCCGATCTGATCGATAATGTTGGGCTGGATACCTTCAGTTGGCTCATCCAGAATGAGCACCTTGGGTTCGGTGAGCAGGGCCCTGCCGATGGCCAGCTGCTGTTGTTGGCCGCCGGAGAGCATGCCGCCTTTGCGCGGGAGAAATTGTTTGAGAATTGGAAAGAGGGCAAAGACTCGTTCGAGAGTTCGCTTGGGTTTCTTTCCCTGGGCCACAGCGCCCACAAACAGGTTTTCCTCCACAGTGAGATGCGGAAAGATGCCTCGACCTTGCGGGACATATCCGATACCGGCGCGCGCGCGCGCGTCCGCCGGGAGTCGTGAAATGTCCTTCCCATCGAAATGGATCCTTCCGCTGGTTGACTTATGGAGGCCGACAACCGTCTTAAGCGTCGTCGTCTTGCCTACGCCATTGCGACCCATCAAGCAGAAAACCTTCTTATCGGGAAGCTCGAGGGTCACATCTCGAAGAATGCGCGAGCCGCCAATGGAAACGCAGAGATTTTCGATTGCCAGCATGATTTCGTGGCAGGCTAGTGCTTCTTCTTTCGGCCGAGATAAACCTCGATGACCCGCTCATCATTTTGCACCTGGTCGAGCGTTCCATCGCAGAGAACGTGTCCCTGGTGCAAGACCGTGACCTTGCTCCCAAGCTGGCGAACGAAAACCATGTCGTGCTCGATGACAATGATCGTATGCTGCCCAGCGAGGCTGAGTAAAAGGTCCCCAGTTTTCGCCGTTTCCTCGTCGGTCATGCCGGCAGCCGGTTCATCCACCAAGAGAAGCTGAGCGTTCTGGGCGAGCAGCATGCCGATCTCGAGCCATTGTTTTTGTCCGTGAGCGAGATTTCCAGCCTTGGTTTCGGCACGGTCCTTTAGGCCGATGATCTCCAGCACCTCGTAAATGCGCTCCCGTTGAGCGGAACTCACGCGTCCCAGGATCGATCTCCAGACGCCGCGGCTGCCTTCAAGCCCAAGGAGAATATTCTCGAAGACGGTGTGGTCGGAATAGACGCTGGGAGTTTGAAACTTGCGGCCGATGCCAAGTCTATAGATTTCGTACTCGCGCAGTTTGGTCACCGGCGTGCCACGATATTCGATACTACCCGAATCGGGCCGGGTGCGTCCGGTAATCAAGTCCAGGAAGGTGCTCTTGCCTGCGCCGTTCGGTCCAATGATCGTTCGAAGCTCGCCCTTATCGAGATAGAAGTTGAGATCGTGAATAGCTTTGAAGCCGTCGAAGCTTTTGTTGACCCCCTCGGCCGTGAGAATGAAATCTGTTTTCATTCCGCGCTTGAGCTGGCTGCTCCGCTGGCCGGCACAGCGACGGCGGACTCCCGCCTCTGGAAGCGCTTGCGCAGTTCCTGAATTTGTCCCGGTATGCCGACGATTCCCTTCGGCATAAAGAGGACGATCAGGACGAAAAGACCACCAAGGATGATCAGCCAGAGGTCTGGATAGGCGCGGGTTGCCCAGCTCTTGAGCGCATTGACGCCGACCGAACCGATGATCGGCCCAATGAGAGTGCCGCGCCCCCCGACCGCCACCCAGACGACCGCCTCGAGCGACTTTTCCGGAGACATCTCGCTCGGGTTGATAATTCCAACTTGCGGAGTGTAGAGCGCCCCGGCCAAGCCGGAGATGACCGCGGCGTAAACGAAAACGAAGAGCTTGAAGTTTGCGGTCGCGTAGCCCGAGAAGAGGACGCGGTTCTCGCTGTCGCGAATCGCCCGTTGCACCTTCCCGAACTTTGTCGTGGTGAGCCAGCGGCTGAAAACATAAGAACCGAGGAGCAGCAACCCACTTAGCATATACAACGCACGCTGCGTCGCGGCGCTATTGATATCATAGTTCAGCACGAATTTGAAATCGGTCAGGCCATTGTTGCCGCCGAAAGTAAAGTCGTTCCGGAAGAACATCAGACAAGCACCGTAAGTGAGAGCCTGTGTAAGGATCGAAAAATAGACTCCACGGATGCGCGAGCGAAAGGCGAGATATCCAAACACAAGCGCGACGAATCCCGGGACCAAGACCACGGCCGCGGCGGCAAACCAGAAGCTGTCGAAGGGCACCCAATGCGAGGGTAGCCTGTTATAACCGAGGAAGACCATGAAGTCCGGAAGGTCACTCTTGTATTGTCCCAGCTTCCCGATCTTCAACATCAGATACATGCCAAAGGCGTAGCCCCCGAGCGCAAAGAAAAGGCACTGCCCGAGGCTTAGCAAACCAGTAAACCCCCACAAGACATCCACGCCAATCGCCAGAACCGCATACGTGAGGTACTTGCCATAGAGATTGATGGTAAAATTAGAAACGTGCAGTGGATTCGCTTCCGGAACGAAGGCGTTCAACGCGGGAAGAATGCCCAGGATAACCACGGCTGCGATGGCTATCCCCCAGACCTCGAATCTACGGACTTCCGATCCAGCCATTAACTAGCCCTCGAGACTGCGGCTACGCGTGGGAAATAGACCTCCGGGCTTCCACTGGAGGAACAAAATGATCGCCGCCAGCACGGTTATTTTTCCCATGACAGGACCAAGAACCGGCTGCAGCGCTTGGTCAAATACGCCGATTCCTAAAGCCGAATAGATCGTGCCGACGAGATTTCCGACGCCACCGACGACCACAGTCATGAAGCAATCCACGATGTAGCTCTGTCCAAGCCCGGGTCCAACATTGCCGAGTTGAGAAAGGAAGGCCCCGGCGAGTCCGGCGAGTCCGCTCCCTAAGGCAAACGTCAACATATTAACTCGCTCAGTTCGGACTCCCATACACGAGGCCATATCGCGGTTCTGCATGACCGCCCGGATGAATAAGCCGAGCGGAGTGCGCGTCAACAGCAACCAAACGAGCAAGACAATGGCTATGGCGAAGCCAATCACAAAGAGGCGGTTCCAGCCCAAAAGCACGCCGCTGATGGTAAAGTTTCCACTTAGCCAACTTGGCGAGTAAACCTGGACGTTATTAGCGCCAAAAATGAGACGGAAGAGCTGTTGTAGCACAAGCGACACGCCCCACGTGGCCAAGAGAGATTCCAGCGGACGGCTATAAAGAAACCGGATAATCCCGCGCTCGAGCGCAATCCCGACCAAGGCGGCGACGATAAACGATATCGGAATCGCAAAGAGAAAATAACTCTCGTAAAGCGCGCCCCCAAGGTGCAATCCGGGGATGTTCAAGTTGAGGCCAAAAAAGGGCAGGAAAGCTCCCGCACCGAAAATATTCTGCACCAGGTAAGTTGTGTAGGCCCCGACGACAATGATCTCACCGTGAGCCATATTAATCACGCCCATCAGACCGAAGGTGATTGCCAAGCCGAGAGCCGCCACCAGGAGGATCGACCCTAAGCTTAGACCTCGAAAGAGCGTGCCCCATAACTCCGCCACACGCAAATATCCCTCCATGCTGGCGATCGACTTCTTGGCTACCGCCGCGACCTCAGGATTGGAATCGCTGGAGAGCTTCTTGACAAAATCCAGGCTCCGAGTCACGCGATTCTTGGAAAGATAATCAATGGCGGCAATTCTTGCGGCCGCATCGGTTCCCGCCAGCCGTGTGATGGCGATCGCTTGGTGCAACGAGGTGACGACCGTGGGATCCTTCTCCACCGCGAGCCGCCCTTCGAAAATTGGCAAGTAAGCGGGATTCTGGGTCATGCCTAACTTGGTCACGGCAGCGCGGCGAGCCTGCGGATCGGTCCCCGCGATCGAAAGCACGTCGAGCGCGGCCTTCATGGCCCGGCGAAGCTTCGTCGTCGTTTCGACGGGCGCCGTCTCAGATGCCTCCATGGCGTTCCCATCATCGATGCGGATCGCTTTGCCGTTCGCTCGCAGAAACGGGATCATTTGTCCATCGGTGCCTTTGTGGAGAAAGACCGCACCGTCGCGCCACGCATTCAGCACCTCGGGAACAACATCGGACTCCACCGCCTCGAGCTTGCCGATCAGCTCAACCTGCTCCTTGACGTTACTGGAGAGAATTGCCTGAACGAGCAAGCTTCTCGCGGTCGCGTCATCCGCCCGGACCACCGGTGTGAGAAGACACGCAAGGACCACGCAAAGGCTCGCTACCGCTAAGCGCGGAAGGAAGCCCGACAGTAATCGCTGGCGATCTCCGGAGCCTCGTGGCGAAAATCGGCCTGACTTATGGCGTTTTGGACGACGCACCGGCGCTCGACACCTTGGCCTCTTTAAAGGTTCCCTTCAGGAAGGGCTCGCCGGTGACTTTGTCGAAAGAGTCGACAACTTTGAACTGGCCGTTCGCCTGAGTCTCGCCAATGTAAACGTTCTTGGTCAGATGATGGTTCTTTTGCGTGGAGACTGTGCCGCCAGGGCCGTCAAATGTAATACCCGATTCGAGCGCGGCGACAACCTTAGGAATCTCAAAGGAACCGGCTTTCTCCACTGCCTTCTTCCAGAGATAAACGCCATCATACGAGAGCACCATGGGACTGCAGGTCACGCGATTCTCCTTCACGATGCCGGGCACATTTGTTTGCTTAAGCCACTTTTTGAAATTCTCGACAAACTTCTTATTATCCGGAGTGTCCAGCGTCATAAAGTAAGTCCAACAACCGAGCTGACCCACCAGATCCTTGGCCGGCAAACCGCGAAACTCATCCTCGGATATGGAGAACGAAACCACGGGACAATCCTCTGCCGTCAGGCCGGCAGCGGCATATTCCTTAAAGAAGGGAACGTTAGTATCTCCGTTAAGAGTATTGATCACACAGGCATCACCGCTGGCAGCGAATTGTTTGATCTCGCCAACGATCTGCTGGTAATCGGTGTGGCCGAAGGGGGTATACTTACCGGCACTAATGACATTTCCCGCCTCATCTTTTCTGAGCCCTCCACCAATGTTCTCGATGGGAACGCCTTTGCTTAGAAGGTATTCTAAGAGCACCAGGTTGGTGGTTTGTGGGTAGACATAGTCTGACCCGAGCAGATAGAATTTCTTTTTGCCCTCGGCGAGGAGATAATCAACGGCAGGAATCGCCTGCTGGTTCACCGCCTCCGCCGTGTAGAAGATGTTTGGCGAAAGCTCCTCGCCCTCATATTGGACCGCATAAAAAAGCAATCCCTTGTATTTCTCGAAGACGGGAAGGACGGATTTGCGGCTCACCGAAGTCCAGCAGCCAAAGGTCACAGCAACTTTGTCCTGCTCAAGGAGTTGTTTGGCTTTTTCCGCGAAGAGCGGCCAGTTCGAGGCGCCATCGACAACAATAGGCTCAAGCTTCTTGCCCAAGATGCCGCCGCTGGCATTGATCTCGTCAATTGCAAAAAGCAACACATCGCGCAAAGAGGTTTCGCTGATAGCCATCGTTCCACTAAGCGAGTGAAGAATGCCGACTTTGACCGTATCGTCGGCCGCACGCGCAGGCACTAAGGAAACTGCAAGAAGGCTGCACCAAAGCGCAGAGCGGAAGGTTTTGAGAATATACTTCATAAGCTGCTCGTTTTGATCCTGATTGTTCTTCGGAATGTTACTTTTTGCTCGTTGTCGTCCCTGCGCCTAAAGCGACAAAGACCCGGATGCAGTCAAAGCAGAAAACATGCCATGATCACAAGCTAGGACCCGAAAGAGCCCGGAGCAGGAATTATTAGAGCAGTTGACAAGTGATGTAGCGACCGTGTCCCCACGGTCGGGGCCGATCGGAGGCGGGGACGCCGCCCGCTACAACTAGCACTCAGTGACAGTCGCAGCCGGCCAACCCACAATCGCCTTCGCCCTGATCGAGGCGAACGATCTCGAACGTTACCTGCTGGAGGGCCAGTTGCTCCCGAACACGGCTAATAAACTCAAGGGCTTTGGCATCGGGCTCGTGCAGGGTGCGCAATTGGATCTCCACCAATTTGCCGGCAGAGTTCGGAAAGTTCTCCTGGAGTTCTCCATCGAGAATAAAGGAGACATAGGCATTCAGCTTCTCTTGCAACTGGAAGAGCTGGAACTCCTCCCCTGTCCAAGGACGCACCTCGTACATGGCAAGCACAAGCTTATCGGCGCGAGTGTCGTATGCCAGCGCATCGAGAACACCCGGATGTTCCAAACCGTTCAGTTGTGAGGGAACCATTGATAGAGGAAGAAATAGACGAGGACCCCGGTGACAGAAACATAGTACCAAAGCGGAAACGTCCAACGCGCCCATTTTCTATGCACATCGATGCGCCCGACCAACGCATAACGCAGCGTCGCCAGCACGAGTGGAACGATAACGATGGCCAGGATGATGTGAGAGATCAACATCGTATAGTAGATCGTGCGGATGGTCCCTTCACCGCCGAAGGGCGTGTGGACCCCACGCATCAAAATTTTGTGAAGAACGTAGGTGACGAGAAAAACACAGGAGACCACAAACGCCGAGACCATGCAGAGTCGATGGCTGGATACCTGACGCTGTTTGATGAAGACGAATCCCGCCGTCAGCAGAATTGTCGCCAGGCCGTTGAGAGAAGCATTCAGCGCGGGAAGATCGCCGACGCTCATCCGTCTGAGATTCGCCGGGCAGCTTCCCGATCCAGTCGCCGACAGGTCCGCCAGATGTAGAGGGACATTCCTGCGACGATCACCAGCACGAAGAAGAGCATGAAAAGCACGCTCCACGAAAAGGCCCAACCGGCGAGCACAGTCGGCGATTCCTTCGCCAGCGTCTCAGCACCCGGTTCCCGGCAACCGACGCAGGCCAGACCGCCCTCGGCCGCCAGATGCAACGCCGTCAACACAAGGACTGGCAACGTCCAAATTCTCATCCGCTCAAACCTCAGTTCTTTCCCACACTAGGAGATTCACGCAGGAGGTCGCCGATGTCCATGAGAAGCTTTTGCGGCAACTCCGGATCGCTGCCATCAAGAAAATTGCGCATCCAGCCTTCGCGGTCGACGAGCACAAAACGCGTTGAATGGATGGGCGTGCCGGAAGGTTCTCTGGCCAGCGCCTGGAGAAAGCCTTTCATGACGACGGTTTCGACTTGCTCCTTTGTCCCGGTCAGGAATTTCCAGCGGTCGGGCGAAGCTCCTGCCTGTTCGCCATATTGCCTGAGCACTTCGGGCGTATCATACTCCGGGTCGACAGTTATGGAGACGAGTTCGACATCCGTGGCTTTGTTTCCAAGGGCTTGATTCACTTCCGCCATGCGGCTGGTCATCATCGGGCAAGGGCCTGCACACCGGGTAAAGATGAAGTTCGCGACCCAGATCTTTCCTTTAAAATCTCCCGTCGACACCGTCTTCCCATCCTGAGCCGTGAAGGTGAACTGCGGAGCCGGAGCGAGGCGCTCCAGGCGGGACGCGACCTGACGGGCTCGAATCTCTGCGCTAAACTGCAGGTACGCCCACGCGATCAGCGTCGTCAGGCAAAGAAAGGCGATCGCCCAGCCGAGACGCGGTATACGCGGTGGCAATTGCCCCTGTTCCGTCTGCGACTTAGATGACGTAGAGGATGGTGAAGAGGAAGATCCAGACGACATCGACAAAGTGCCAATAGAGACCGACATTATCGAGCGAGGTGGTGCGCCCAGGTCGGTAATAGCGAGTGAAAAGCTGGCGAAGAAAGCACCACGAGATAAGCATGACGCCGATAAATACGTGCGCGCCGTGAAAACCAGTCATCACAAAGAAGCAGGAACCGTAAATGCCATGCTTGTCGAACCAAAGCCCTTCATGATGGAGGTGGTTCCATTCCCACGCTTGCACCGATAAGAAGATCGAACCCGCCACGATGGTCGCGAAAAGCCAGACGAGACCCGACTTTCCCTTCTTCTTGATCGCAGATTCCGCGCCATGGAACAGGAAGCTACTGCCGAGAAGAACGATCGTATTGCCGATCATGACCAGATTTAAACTGGACAATGGCCATTGAACTCCGATATCCGGAGCGCCCGCTGGCGGCCATGGCTCGCCCCGCGCTAACCGAAGAACAATGTAGGCGCCAATCAAGCCTCCGAACAACATCGCCTCCGAAGCGAGAAAAGTGATCATGCCGAAGCGGCAGACCTCCGGTGGAGCTTTGGCATGTCCGGCATGCTCGCCGTGAGTCAAGACGGCGGTACTCATAGTGGCAGGGATGATACCACGAAACTTGATGAATTCGAATTTCTCATGTTGCCTCGATAAAACGTTCCCATCTCACTCGATCCCCTCCATCGTCCTCAAGGGGTAACGGCCGGGCCACGCAGAAGCATCAAAACAACGACTGTGGCACAAAGAGCAATGGCAAAAATCCAGAGCATCAGCATGAGACGTAGGTTGCGCTTGTTGCTCATTCATCGGCGCGCGGCTACCAGCAACCCGAGAAGCAAAGGCAGATAAAGAATCGACCCCAGAAACAATGTTTTCGCCGATCCGCGATCACGACGAAGGAGAAAACGCGCGGCCAGCCCGCAAAAAGCGATTCCGAGGGCCAACGCGCCGAAAAAGTACCAGGCGTGAACGTAGAAAAATAGCGCCGGTGTAAGGCTGGCAATGAGCATGCAGCCGGAATAAAGAAACGCTTGCCGCGCGGTCACGAAACCTTCCGGATCATAGTTCGAGAGCATGACAAAACCTGCTCGCGCATAGTCTTCGCGATACATCCATGCGATCGCCAGAAAGTGCGGCATCTGCCAGAACCAGAGAATCGCAAAGAGCAAGCCGCCCTCGAGCGTATAGTGCCCAACAGCCGCCACCCAGCCAATGAGCGGTGGCAGCGCTCCCGGAATCGCGCCGACCAGGGTGTTCAGGGAACTGATCCGCTTCATCGGCGTGTAAACGAGCAGGTAGATCGCGATCGTGATCAACGCCAGGAAGGCGGCGCGAATATTCGTGAAGAGGAAGAGCACCGCCAAACCCGAAACGGAGAAAAGCAGGCCGAAAAGCAGCGCATCACTTGGATGCATCCGTTTCGCGGGCAGAGGACGCTGCTGTGTGCGCTTCATGCGCGCATCGAGGTCCCGTTCCCACCATTGGTTGAGCGCGGCTGCGCCACCGGCACACAGCGCCGTGCCAACCAACGTCGCAGCCAGGACCAGATAGTTCATTGGTCCCTGCCAGCCCATCAAGAATCCAACCAGCGTGGTCAGAAGGACAAGAAACGAGAGTCGCGCTTTGACAAGTTCGGCAAGGTCACTGACCAAGGCGTCCCAACGCGCGATGCTGAAGGTTGCTGTCTTCATGCGACGCGCTCAATCAAACCTCGATTTAGGCCATCTGGCAAAACGAAATCCCGAATTCGTGCGCCGCAGAAAAGCCGAAAGGCCAATACGGTACCGACCAACAGAGAAAGCGCTCCAAGCGCCATATGGGCGGTGGCTACGTCTGCCGCCTTGGCTGACCAAATTGTCCAAGCGCCCAGTCCGATCTGAAGCAGAATCATGGCGATCCAAAGCCACGACCACCCCCGGATGACCCGGGCGCTCCGTCGGGCTTTCCAGGCAAAGAAACCCACCGCCACGGCGATGAACAAAGCCAATAGGCGGTGCGCCATCTGGACCCAGATTTGCACGGCATTCGTCTTCATCTCGCTGTCCGCGACGCGTTGCGCATTGATTCGTTCGATGGCCTCGGTGCTGGTATCTGGAAGCCAATCTCCGTAGGCGAGCGGAAAATCGGGAATGGAGAGACCAATGTGTTCATGCCGCATGGTGGCGCCAATTCCCAATTGCACGAAGATGAGAGCTGTCACCGCCAAGGCCCACCACCGCAAGGTGGGATGAGGTTCGTAGTCCGCCCAACGCTTCTCCGCGAACGACCGGCTCGTCACAATCGCGAGAATCGAGATCGCCACGAAGAATGATTGCGCGAGCAACGCATGAAAGACTCCGATCTCATCCTTGATCAAAACGACGCGCAGACCACCAAGGACCCCTTGGAGACAAACGGCAATGAGGGCTGCCACAGCGAAAACCTTGACCCAGCGGCGCGGTTCGACCAGCCAAAGCGCAACCGACAAGACCACCGTCATCAGGCCAATCCCGGACGCGATCAGACGGTGTGTGTGCTCGTAAAAGATGCCGCCGACCCATCGCGAGATCGGAAAAAGGAACATGTTATACCCAAAACTATTCGGCCAATCCGGCACCGCCATTCCGGCGCCGTGTGAAGTTACGAGCCCACCGGTGCAGAGGAGCACAAAAGTGAGAACGGCCGTCAGGACCGCCCACCAGTGTACCGCGACGCGCGAAGCGGACCAGGCACTACTCATCGCGTCAATGCGCCTCAAGCTTCACGTGCTGGGGAGCTTTCTCCGTTTGCGGTAGATAATCCTTGCTCAAACCGGGCACGCTATACTCATAAGGTCCGTGATAGACGGTCGGTGTCACCGGGAAGTTTCCATGTCCGGGAGGCGACGGCACGGTCCATTCGAGGGTATTGGAATGCCAGGGATTTGCCGGCGCTTTACGCCCCCTCCGCAGACTGATAATGACATTCCAGACGAAGAGAAATGTCGTGAAGCCCAGACCGATCGCGCCGATCGTAGAAATTTGATTTAACGGCTGGAGTTGCTTCAGGTGCTCGTAGATGGGCGGATCTGAAATGCGGCGCATCATCCCGCCCAATCCCAGGTTGTGCATCGGGAAAAAGGCGACATTAAAGAAGATGAAGGTGAGGACAAAATGCACCTTGCCCAGCCTCTCGTCGAGCATTCGTCCAAACATCTTCGGAAACCAGCAGTAGAGCGCACCGAAGAGCGCCATGATGCTTCCGCCAAAGAGCACATAATGAATATGTGCGACGATGAAGTAGGTGTGGTGAATGAAAAGGTCCACGGGAGTTGAGGCCATGAAGATGCCGCTCAAACCGCCGATGACGAACATTGAAACGAAGGCCAGGGCAAAACACATCGCCGTCGTGAACTCAATCGACCCACGCCAGACCGTCCCCAGCCAGTTAAAGGTTTTTATGGCCGAGGGCACCGCAATGAACATCGTCGACACTGAGAACGCGGCGCTCAGGGTCAGATTCATTCCACTGACAAACATGTGGTGACCCCAAACGATGAAGCCGAGGAACGCGATCGCGATGATGGCGTAGACCATTGCCTTATAGCCGAAGATCGGCTTCCTCGAGAAAATCGCGATGATGTCCGAAGTCAAACCCATGGCGGGCAAAATGAGAATGTAGACCTCCGGATGCCCAAAAAACCAAAAGAGGTGCTGCCAAAGGAGAGGCTGACCGCCGCCGGCGGGTCTGAAGAAGCTGGTGCCAGCGTTGAGGTCGCAAAACAGCATCGCCGCAGCCGCTGAGAGCACCGGCACGGCGAGGAGCAGCAGAATTGCCGTGATGAAGAGCGCCCATACCGTTAGTGGCATTCGAAACATGGTCATGCCCGGAGCACGCATATTCACCACCGTGGTGATGTAATTTGTTGCCCCGGCGATGGAGGAGAGACCGTTCACAAAAATAGCCACGCCCCAAAGACTCTGTCCCATTTGGGTGCCGTTGTAAGCGCCGACCGCGCTGAGCGGCGCGTAGGCAGTCCAGCCGGTCCCCGGGGCGCCTCCCGGGACGAAGAACGCGCCCAGCAGAAATACCCCCGAGGTAAAATAGAGCCAGTAGCTGATCTCGTTGAGCAGGGGAAAGGCCATGTCCCCTGCCCCGATTTGCAGTGGAATAAGATAATTGCCGAAGGTTCCGATCAGGAACGGCATGACGACAAAGAAAACCATGACCGTCGCGTGCATGGTCACGAGCATGTTGTAGCCACCGGGGATGATGGCGCCGTCGGCCGCCACCGTTGCCGGCAGCAGATGGCCGATCACCGGCACCGGTGTATTGGGCCAGGCGAGTTGGTAACGAACAAGCAGAGCAAGACCCCCGCCGAGAAACAAAAAGAGAAGGGCCGTCCAGAAATATTGAAGACCGATCATCTTATGATCGTAGGTCCAGATATATTTTCGGAAGAACGATTCCTTCGGATGATGGGCATCCGTGATCGGCTCCTGAGGAGGTTGCTCGGCAATAATCGCGCTCATTTCACTTTCGATTTGAAAGCCATTTTTACACCAATAACACAAGAACTGCTCGCGCGCGCGGGGGTTTCGGTGGATTTCATCTTACTCTTCATTTGGCGGCAACTTCAGGCGACGAAGTTCCTTCCTGCGCCTTGGCCGTGGCGGCAGCTTGGACTTTTCCGGCATACCACTTGTCGTACTCCTCCTGAGAAACGACGCGAATGGGAGCCTTCATATTGTAGTGACCGGTCCCACAAAGCTGACTGCAGGCAAGCTCGAAGTTGCCCGGGCGTTCAACCTTAAACCAAACCCACGAGATTGTGCGGCCTGGAAGGGCGTCCTGGTAGAGCCGAAAAAATGGCACGTAAAAGGAGTGAATGACGTCGCGCGAGTTGAGAACGATGTTGATCGGCTTGCCAAATGGTATGACCAGTTCGGTCGAAGTGAAGTCGTCCTTGCCGGCTGGGTCGGCCTGCGCCACTCCAAACTTGTTCTCGTTGGAAATCTCGTCGATCGCGACGGCGCCGAGCTTTCCGTCTGCACCCGGGTAGCGAAAGTCCCAGCCGAATTGAAAGGCGGAAACATTGACTTGGAGAGCGTCGGGCGGCGGATCGCTGTGCAGTTCAGCCCAGAGGCGATTGCTATAGATGGCCAGACCAAGGAAGATCAGGACCGGAATCGACGTCCAGACTATTTCAAGCACATTGTTGCCGTGACAATAGTAGGCGCGATGACCCGGGCGCCGGCGGTATTTCACCAAATAGACGATGAAAACCGCCTGGACCGCAATGAAGACCACCAACGTGAGCCAAAAAATGAAGTGTAGGATCGCATCGATTTGCGCACCGCCCGTCGTGAAATTCGGCGGGGTCCAATAGAGATTATCCGTGCGCGGCTCGGCCAAAGCGCTCGAAAAGCTGACCAGAACGCCCAGCAAGAAGTAAACCAATCCGCGACAAGCCGATCGTGCCCGAGCAAACCTCAGCCTTTCCTGCGCGGCTTGCCGTCCCATTTCCTCGACGAGTAGTCGATCTTTGACCTTCATGATTAGGCTCCCGGAGTTGCCGTTGGCGCGGGCGCAGGCCCGGCGGGCGAAGGAGGCGCACCGGACGGCGTTGTCTCAGCCGGAGCGGGCGCCTGCGAATCAGCCGCTGGCGGACTGCTCCCGGGAGTTTGCTGGGCCGCCCCTGCAGGCGCGGACCCCGCATTAGCTGGTGCAGGGGCGGTATTTGCTGTGCCTGGAGCGGCTGCTGCGGCAGCTGCGGGGGCGGCCCCGGCATCCTGGACGAGGACTTTCTCAGTTGCCTGTAGTTCCTTTTGCGTCCAAGGTTCTGTTCGGTCCTTTGTCTGCTCGCGGATCTTGGCGACGAAGTCTTTGGTGATGGGCGGCGCTTTGTTGCCCCACTCGTTTCGCACGTAAGTAAGGACAGCAGCGATTTGTTCATCCTTGAGCACTTTACCCCAGGGGGCCATCACATTGTTGAACTGCTCGCCTTTCACGGTCACCGCTCCGTGGAACCCGTGCAGGACGATTTTGACGATGTGATTATCGCCATGCCAGTCCTGCGCGAGCACCCATTCGCTCCCGGCGAGCGGAGGAAACTGACCGGCTACGCCCAGCCCTGTCTGCTGGTGACAAACGGCGCAGTTCTGGGTGAAGAGACGCTTGCCGATAACCATCGGATCGGGCGCGGCGGCCGCGCCGCCGGTTCCGGCGCCGTCCCAGGCCACTCGAGCCGGATTGAAGACATTCACTCTGAAACCTCCGCTATTCCAAAACAGATACCCCGCACCCAGAAATGCAAGAGCGAGGAAGCTGATAATCAGCCAGGTTGGCAGCAACTCCGCTCCTTCACGGGACGCGTTGGATTCGCGTAGCAGGTCAACGTGCTGTTGCACGAGATCCTCGTCCTGAGCTCTTTCATTTGTCGGTTTGTCGATCACGGCTTTACTGAAGGGGTTCAGCTTCGGGCAGAGTGTAGTCCCGCTTCAGAGAAAGAAGATATGCTACAAGCAGCCGCGCCTCTTCGCTAGGGACGATTTCGTAACCGGTCGCGGGCGCGTAGCGGCCAGTTAGCCCAGTGACGGCATTGGCACTCTGCTGGCCGACAATCTTTCGATTTTGATAGAGGTATCGATACGAAGGCATGTTCGACCCTGGCGTAATCATGGCAGGTTCGTAGAGGTGTTGGTGGAACCAATTTGCATCACTTGACCTCAGCGCAACATTGGTCAAGTCGGGTCCAATGCGCAGATTCCCCAAGAATGCCGGATTCTCGCGCATGTAGTCGCGCGCCACGGTCGGGCGTGGGCCAAGCTTCTTTTCAACATCCGTCGAGAAAGCTCCGGAGCGTACCTGTTGAGTGTGGCAGGAAACGCAGCCGTTGGCCGCATAGACGCGCTGTCCGGCCGCAGCGAGGCCGGAGAGGGGTGGCGGATTGCTATCTCCCGTATTCTCATCAACTGCCGGCTGCATGCGGCCGAGGTGGAGATAAGAATAGCCGACAATACCAAACCAGGCGGCGGTGAAGACCGCGAAAATTCCAAACACGAGCGTGGACAATTTGCTCATACGCTCGCCGGCTCAGAAACAGTTAGACGCGAGCGCGAGGGTTCAGGGAGAGAACTGGCCTCAAGCAAATTGCGAATGAAAACGATGGCAAAGGCAATCGTCCCGGCGAAAACCGCTACCGCTCCCAGTGCGCTCATCACGCGAAAGGGAAACACCAGCGAAAGCGAACTCATGAAGTTCACATTCAGATCATTCAGCGCGAAGCCCTGAATCAGACCGCCCAACGTCAGGCAGACGAACATTGTCCCGGCTCCGCAAACAAAGAGCCAAAAGTGCCAGGGAACGCACCGCGAGGAAAAATCCGCTCCGGTTAAGCGCGGCACTACATAATAGAAAGCCCCAAAAAGCGTCATGCTGAGAAATCCCAGCATGAGCATCACGTGCTCGCCGGTCGTATAGTCCGAGAAATGCGTCACTACCGCAAGAATGGGAGTGGCCGCTCCTTGGAGAACAACGCACACAAAACAAACCAGTCCCACGACGGTGAACAAGACATCAGGTGTATGGGGTTTGGTCCGTGCGCTCAAGGTGCCAAAGGTATTGATGCCAATAATCGTTGCCGGAATGAGCATCATGATGTCCGCCGCGACACTCGCACTCACCAGCCACGCGGGCACGGGGCCACCGATCAACTGCCTCACGCCCATCCAGCCGCCAAGGAAGGCAAGAAGCCAAAACGCCAGAACGCTCGAAGGATAGGCTCGCACGGGCCGTTGGGCAAAGTGCGGAACCAGATAATAAACGGCACCGAGAACGATCGGCACCAGCCAGAGCCAGACGAGCGCACCAAAGAACCAACTTGCGATCGGACCTTGAGCCGAACCCTGCACCGGATACCAAATGAGGAGCATGTTGGCGGTCGCGTACAACCACGGAAAACAGAGAAAAGCCGCGAGCAAATACCACTGCGACACGTAAAGTCCCTCGCGAGATCGGTCGCGAAGCAGGAATAGGCTCCACACGCCGATACAAACATAGGCAACGAGCAGAACGGCCGCCCCCGCGCCGGGGAATTCCAAACCCCTCACCGCATTCCCATCACCGGCGAGAATCCCGCAAATGCCAAGAAGCACACCGAAATTCCAAAATGCGCCGGCGGTCAGCAGAAGCCGTTCGGAACCGAGAGCCGTCCGTCCGAGCTGAGCCAGCAACCAAAAACCAACGCCCATTCCGGCCTGCGACGCCCACCCATACCACAACGAGTTCTCCGCCGCCGCCTGAATTCTTCCGAAGGTCAACCAGCCAGATCCGTCTAGTAACGACGGCATCACGAGCTTCCACGCTGCCAGGCAACTCAGGAATGATCCAATGACCAACCAAAATATTGCCGAGCCCAAAAACATGAGCACGGGGAAACGCAAGGCTTCGCGATGCTCCTGGTCTTGTATTTTAGTGACGATTGGTGGGTTCATGTTCCCAAAAGGGTCGCGCCGCACCGGCGGCAGCCCTGAGTTGTCATAGATTGGCCGTGGCTTGCGTTGCTGGATTGCTAGCCGGTGTGGGCGCTGCGGCGGGCGACGCGATGCTGCCGGCGAGGCGGCGGGCGCGGGCGACGCGGCCGGTGACGCCGCAGGCGAGGCCGGAGGTGCCGCGACTGGTGAAGCTGCGGGCGCTGCTGTCGGGGCAGCCGCCGGTGAGCCTACAGGTGAAGCTGCGGGCGCTGCCGTCGGGCCAGCCGCCGGTGAGGCTGCGGGCGATGGAGCTGGAGTGGCGATGGGGCCTGCCGCCGTTGGCTTTTTGGAGTTCAGTTCCACGATGGCGAGTTCCATGGCCCGTTCGATGGGGATCTGCACCGTGCCCTTCGCTTTATCGACCCAGGCGTAGTTTTGAAGCTTCTGGGCGTTTTCGGCTTCAAGCTCCTGATGAGCCTTGGCCCGTTCAGCGGCGCGCGCGGCATCTTCATCGGGTGCAGGCGCGAATCCCAGCAGGAGCCTCACCGCTATCACGAAAAGTAAGAGCAGGAGAAATCCGCCGGCGAGGACGAGCCACAATGGTCTGGAGTGGGCGGCGGAGCTCATCAGTTCTTCAGGGCGATCGACTTTCCGAGACGCGGATCGCGCGCCGGAAAGAGCGAAGAGTCTCCGAGTCGCTTCAGAAAAACAGCGGCCAGCGTGCAACCGATGGCAACCAGGCTGAAAAAGTCGAGTGGATTTGGCCGAACTCCCGCGACGTGCAAGACGGGAAGCACAACGATATAGATGTCAAGCATGTGCATCAGCAGGATCCAAACCGCCATGCCGCAGAGAAAGGTCGGTGTCTTCTTGGCACGTTGGAAGAGCAGCAAGAGAAATGGGACGAAGAAATGCCCGACCACCATGAATTGGCTCAGATACCACCAGCTCGCGGTATTGCGCCGCAGGAAATAGACAGTCTCTTCGGGGATGTTCGAATACCAGATCAGCATATACTGGCTGAAACCGATGTAGGCCCAGAAGATCGTAAAGGAGAGCATCAGCTTACCCATGATGTGGTAATGCTCCAGGTTCACCACCTGCTGCAGATAGCCCGCGCCACGCAGCGCGGTCACGATCAAGACCAGCACGCACATTGAGCTGAGCGCGGTTCCGGCGAAAATGTAAACGCCCCACATCGTGGAAAACCAGTGGTAGTCCAGCCCCATTAACCAGTCGACGGCAGCAAAAGTGAGACAGACCGCGAAAGGAATGGCACTGGCAAAGGTCACCCGACGATTGAACACCGTGTAAACCGCGGCCCCACTGCTATCCTGGGCAATCGAGAACGTTCGCAGGAGCGTCGAGGAGGCCACAAAGAAGATGAAGTAGAGACTCGCCCTGATATAAAAGAAGGGCACATTAAGATAGGCGGCCTTCTCGACCAAGAGAGGATCATGGGCGTTCTCAGGCTGCATCCATTCCCAGAGCGTCGGACCGACAGCAAGCAGTGGAATAAAGAGCAGCGCCATGATCGCAAGAAGGCTACCCATATTTTCCAACTGCCGGCGGACGACCACGCTCCATTCGGCATCCACCGCATGATGGACCAGCGTCCAGAAGAGTCCTCCCATGCAGATGGTCAGGAAAAACGTGTAGGCAAAGAGATAGGAGAAAGCGAACTGCCTGGGATCGATGAATGCCCCAACCAGCACCACCACAAACGCCAGCACCGCCATGCCAATCAATCCAAGAAAACGGCCCCCGACATGCTTGTAGTCGAAAAACTCCGGCTGCGGATGTTGGCTGAACGATTGACTCATCTATTGGGACTCCAGTTTGACGCGTTCCGCCGGAGGCACGTCGCCCAATACGGCTCCGCCTTGCGACTTCTGCAGCGCTCGCAGGTAGGCGATGATCGCCCAGCGGTCGATCACCTGAATGCGGTCACCATAGCCGAGCATAGTGTTCTTGCCGTGCGTGATCGTGTTGAAAATCTCCCCGTCAGCCATGGTGCGAATGCGATCCTGAAGCAGACTTTGCACCGTATTGAGTCCAAATTTTTGCGCGATGCCGTTTCCCGCTCCGGTGGCGCCGTGACAGACTGCGCAATAGATGCCAAATCGCTGTTGGCCCCGCCCCATCACCGCAGGGGAGATCTGAAAGGGAACGCCCGTGCCCCAATTCTCGCCCATCTTTCCGGTGTCGATGTAGGTGGGCGAACTCGAGAAGATGATCTGCTGGTATGGCCCTGTGGCCTGGCCTACCGAACCGTCCACCAGCTTGTGCATCGGCATCGCATAGCCCAGCGGCACCGTGCCCTCGACCGGCGGGCGCGCGGCGCGTCCATCCGCAAAGAACTCACTCGGTGTTTGCGGCTTCACTTTGGGTTGGCGATCCATGTCGGGAAAGATCTCGATCGGCGCCTGGCCACCCTTTTGCCCACGTAGCCCAGCCATTGCCAGAACGACAAGCCCCAGAAAGGCAAATGCGATGAAGAAGTATTTCAGCATTCTTGTCTGCCTGGCTTCAAATTATCCAGCATGTGCATGGCGAGGTCTGCTTGCATTTCAGTTCAGGCCACTAGTCCTCGTGAACCCTGGTGATATGGCGTGCGCCGAGAGATTCGAGGAACTCGCGAACTTCGCTTTCGCCGAATTTGGGATCTCTCTTTTCAACCACGCAAAAGAACTTGTCCTCGCTGACTCGCTTAAACCTCTCCCAGTTAAACATGGGGTGATTCAGACGCGGTAGGCCGTTCATCATCAGCATTCCGAAGGTCGCGGTGAAGGCCGAGATGAGCACCGTGAATTCGAACATGATCGGAAAAAAAGCCGGCACGGTGAAAAGATTTGTCGGCTTGCCCATGACGATCAGCGGATAAATGAACGAGCTCGGCACGAACTGGATCGCCACCGCCGAAATAAAGCCGATCAGACCACCCACGAAGACGATCTTGCCAAGCAGCGACCGCTTCAGCCCCATCGCTTGATCCATGCCGTGGATCGGAAAGGGCGAAAAGACATCGAAGCGCGTGAAGCCGGCATCGCGCATCTGCTCGGCAGCGTGGAATAACTCGCCCGCGGTATCAAACTCCGCGGCGATACCGTAGAAGGGTGCTTCGGGATTTCCGGCGACGTGGGCAGACATTTAGTGCTTCCCTGCAGGGTGCGGGTGGTAATGGGGATCAGCCTCCGGCAGCACCGCTTTGACCTCGAACATGCAGATCATCGGCAGGAAGCGGATGAAGAGCAGAAAGAGAGTGAAGAAAAGACCGAGCGATCCGACGAACATCGAAATATCCACCCACGTGGGATGGAACATGCCCCATGAAGAGGGCAGGAAGTCGCGGGCCAGCGTAGTCGCGATGATCACGAAGCGCTCATACCACATGCCCGCATTGGGAAATTGAACGATGATCCAGACCCAGACCAGATGCGTGCGAAAATATTTGAACCAGAAAAGCTGCGGAGCAACGACATTGCAGAACATCATGCAGAAATAGGCCCACCAATACGGCCCCGTAGCGCGGTAGAGGAACGCGGCCTGTTCGTAAGGATTGCCGCTGTACCAAGCCATGAAGAGCTCCATCAGGTAGGCGTAGCCCACGATCGATCCTGTGAAGACGATCACCTTGCACATCTTGTCCACGTGGGAAATAGTCACGAGATCGTGGAGCGGCTTATAGAGCGCGCAAGCCGGGATCATGATGGTCAGAACCATCGCAAAGCCGCCAAAAATGGCTCCGGCCACGAAATACGGCGGGAAAATCGTCGTGTGCCAGCCGGGAATCACGGAGGTGGCGAAGTCGAATGACACCACCGAGTGCACTGAAAGGACCAGCGGAGTCGAGAGACCTGCGAGAATAAGGTAGGCCATCTCGTAGTGGCGCCAGTGACGATTGCTCCCGCGCCAGCCCAGGGCAAGAATGCCGTAGGCAAACTTGCGGATCTTCGTCTTGGCCCGATCGCGCAATGTGGCGATATCCGGAATCAGGCCCGTATACCAAAACAACACCGAAACAGTGAAGTAGGTGCCGACCGCGAAGACGTCCCAAAGCAACGGACTCCGGAAATTTGGCCAGATACCGTTGGAGTTCGGCACCGGCGCCATGAACCAGGCCATCCACACCCGGCCAATGTGAAAGCCCGGGTAAATCGCCGCGCAAATGACCGCGAATAGCGTCATCGCCTCCGCGGCGCGGTTAATTGAGGTGCGCCACTTTTGACGCGTCAAAAAGAGGATCGCGGAAATCAGTGTTCCGGCGTGACCAATACCGATCCAGAACACGAAATTGGTGATATCCCACGCCCAGCCAACGGGAACATTGTTGCCCCAGACGCCAACTCCCGTCGAAACCAGATAGATAATGCAGCCAAAAAGAAGCAGAGCCAGTGGCGTGGTGACCGCCATGGCAGCCCACCACCAGAGCGGCGTCCGCGATTCGACGATGGAACTTACATAGGCGGCAATCCACCCCATGGTGCGCCGATTGAGCACGAGGGGTGGGCGCTCGACGGAGCGCTCATCGAATTGCGCTTCCGCTGGACGCGGTTCGGTTGTCGAAGTGTCAGCCATGGATTATCCCGCCAACGAAGGCTCCTCGCTTTGCCCGCACGCGTGGCGTGCATGTTCGCAGATCCCCAGCCAGCAAGTGGACGTGTTCAATGGTGCGTTGGCTCCTCCGTTTCGTGACGATCGCCTGTCCCGTGTCCGTTGGCGTCGTGTTCATTGACATCATGATCCTCGGCGCCGTGATTCGGCGCCGTGACCATGGGGTTCACCGTTGGCCATCCCGACCCTGCTCGCGTCTGGCATTTTTGAATTCGGGTTCTTGATTCGCGCGAGGTAACTCACCCGGGGTAGGGTATTCAAGTACTTCAGCATCACATAGCCGCGATCGCTCTGGCGCGTTCTCGACACCGGGCTTTGCAGGTTTCGGATATTACCGAAAACAAGCGAGTCGCTCGGGCAGGCTTGCTGGCAAGCCGTCTTGAACTCGCGAATCGGCACGTCATTCTTGTTGCGGGGCCCTGCCTCCACCAAACGGGCAATCTTGGCCTCTTCAATGCGCTGAATGCAAAAGGTGCACTTCTCCATCACGCCGCGCATCCGGACGGTGACGTTCGGGTTCTTAGCCATTTGCAGGCTATCTGCCATGCCCTTCCGAGCTACCGGGCCAGCATACAACTGATCAAGCGGTCTTTGATTGTAATCGAAGTAGTTAAAGCGGCGCACCTTCCAAGGGCAATTATTCGAACAATACCGCGTCCCGATACAACGATTGTATGCCATAAGGTTCAAGCCATCCTCGCTATGAACGGTGGCATTGACCGGACACACGGTCTCGCAAGGAGCGTTCTCGCAGTGTTGACACAGCATCGCCTGCGCGAGCATCTCGGGATCTTCCGGTTCGCCGGCGAAATAGCGGTCAATTCGAATCCAAGCCATATCGCGGTTTCGACGAACTTGCTCCTTGCCGACGACCGGAACGTTATTCTCTGCTTGGCAGGCAACGACGCAAGCGTTGCAGCCAAAGCAGGTATTCAAATCGACGGTCATTCCCCATTGCTCGTTCGCCGTCAGCTGCGGGTGCGAATAGAGCGAGATGTTGGGAGGGATGTGGCTATCCATCCCCATAGTTTGAGCAAACTTGGGATCATGCTGGTAGCGCTCGAGAGTTCCCTCTCGGAACAAGTCTCGGCCCTCCATGCTGCGGTGCTCCTGTGTTTGCGCCAGAGGATACCGCTCTTTGGTGACCTTCACCTGCACTCCCGTCAAGAAACGCTCGGCATCGGTTGACCGGAGTGGATACGCATTGAATCCAACTCCTTCGAAGAGTGCCGAGACACCGCTGCGGCCATATCCCAGCGCCAGGGAGATCGAATCCTCGGCGTGGCCGGGCGCGACATAAGCGGCCGCCGTGACAGAAGTTCCACCGGGGGACTTGATCTCGATGAGGTCGGCCACCACGTCGAAATCGATATTGTTGCCCAGTTGCTCGGCCACCTGGTAGATCGGACCGAAATTGTTGGCGCGGATGCCGAGCTTCTCGGCGGTCGCGGGACTAACCAGCGCGACGTTGTCCCACGTCACCTTGGTCTCAAAGTCGGGAGTTTCCTGAAGCCAAGAATTGTTTGCGTATCTGCCGTCGTCCACGCTGTTGCTCTGCAGGAAGACTAGCTCGATGCCTTCGGCGAGTGGCTTAATGTCCTTTATTGGCGCTGCTGCCTGACCTCCCGAAAATGAAAGGGGCGCCGCTGGCCATTCACTACCGGGAGCAAAGCCAACTCGAAGGACCGAATTCCATTTTTCCGGATCGGCATTAAACGTCTGCGCAAAAGTTTCCTGAATGAGAGCGGGCCCTTGAGGTTTCGGTCGCCCCGCGAGCTGCGCGAGAATCTCCAATTCACTGACGCCATTCCACAGCGGCAAGATCATCGGCTGTACTACCGAGTAGGAGCCGTCGTAAGCGCGCACGTCGCTCCACATCTCCAGATAATGCGCAGCAGGGATGTGCCAGCGACAAAGCTTGGATGTTTCGTCCTCGAACAACCCGAGGCGCACCGACTGCGAGACCTTCCCGAGAAGGTCAGAGAAATTCAAATCGGAAGGTGCGTTGTAGGCGGGATTGCCACCAAGCACAAAGAGCGTCTTTATCGACCCGGCTTCGATCCCAGCTTTCAGGTCGCCGATAGTGCCGGTCGGCTTCTCATCGGTCGCCGCGCCAAGGATGGTGGCGCCGATATTGCCAAGCGCCTGGTTGATCGCATGGCCAAGAATCTGCACCCAAACGGGCTGCTGCTCTCCGACAAAGACGATACTCCGTCCTCGGCTTGCCAGGAGATCGTTGGCACACCCAGAGAGCCAGGCCTCATCGAAGGTCGCGTCCATCTTTGGACAGGCCTGAAGAATCGACGCCAGCTCCGAGTCGCCGGCCGAAGCAGACAGGTGGCTGCCAAGCTGCCGAGTGAATTCGCCAATCAGAGAGGCTTTGCAGCGATAACGATGGTCCGCTAGGCCGCCGGTGCCGGTGTAGTGATTCTCAACGACGTAGAGGCGATTCATCGGGGCGCCCTTTTGGTCGGGGCTGCGGCGCTGGAAGAAACCGTGGGCGAAGCCGACGCCTTTGTCGCTCTGGTTGAGAAACTCGCTGTCCAGGGCGACAATCACATCGGCCTGCTGAAAATTCGGCAGCAGACGGACACCCTGCCCGAAAGAGGCCGAAACCGCCCCCTGTGCCAAAGTATTTCCGAGCGGCTCATACTCGCACCAAATCATTCCCGGAAATTTTCCCTCGAGTTCCGCGCGGAGCCTGTCTCGCGTGGGAGAGTTATTGCGCTCCACCAGAAATGCCACACCCTCGGCAGACGCACTCAGACCCTTAAGCAAATTGTCCAATGCTTCAGGGCGAGCCTCGACACCGTTTTCCTTTATCGTCCTGGAACGATTCGGATCGTAGAGATCCAATATGCTCGCTTGAGCGAAAGCGTCTGTCCCGCCATTGCTGAAAGGATGAAGGGGATTGCCTTCGATTTTCGTCGGTCGGCCGTCGACGGTGCTGACAATCAGAGGCATCGCGCCCTGCCGCAACGGCATCGCTGTTGCGTAAAAAAGGAACTTTCCGGGAATGGTCCACTCGACCCCCTTATTGAACGGAACTACAAACGCGTCAGGACGGCGGCAACCGGCGAGTCCAATGCCTGCGAGTGACATCGAAGCGCCCAGGAGCTTCATGAAGTCACGCTTGGTAAGTCCGCTATCTTCATAGACATCGGCCCCACGGGGAAATTCTCGCCGGAGAACCGTTTCGAAACCGGGGGAGTTCTCGAGTTCGGCAAGGCTGCGCCAGATCGTCGGCCTTTCAGGCCTTGGCGGATGATGGAAAACGCGCTTCATCGGTGACAACCTCCGCAAGTCGTCGGCGGATTGACGTCCCACTCCTCCTTAAACTTTGTTCCCAGTTGATGCTGTTCCTGGCTGGAGGCCGGTTTCCACGCCAGGTTAAAAACCTGGTCCGGCGGCCGGAGGTGGTTTTCCGGTGCGCGGTGGCAATCGAGGCACCATTTCATACTTTGGGACTCGTGCTGAAATACGACCTTCATGTCGTTAACGGCGCCGTGGCAGGAATAGCAGCTCACACCCCGATTTACATGGACCGCATGGTTGAAGTAGGCGTAGTCGGGAACTCGATGAACCTTCACCCAGTTGACTGCCGGCCCATCGCCTTTGCCCCCGTTCCACGCAGCGCGCACCGCGTCCAATCTTGGATTCTGCGCCTGGACCTGCTGGTGACATCCCATGCACGTCTGCACGGTGGGCACATTTGAATGGGAAGCTATCTCCACGAAACTATGGCAATACCGGCAGTCCATACCAAGCTGCTGCACGTGAAGATCATGTTGGAAAGGCACCGGCTGTGTCGGCTCGTAACCGACGCGCGTATACTTGGGAGTGAAATAGTAAGTGATGCCGCCGGTTATGGCCGCCCCGAGCACAGCAACACACACCGTCAGCTTCCAAGGAAGCTGATTCGTCCACTTCGGGAAGAAATTTGCCATCGTTGAGAGGCGCGTTAGCGGTTACTTGCGGCTGACTACCGACGAATTGCGGGAAACTAGATTCCACAATAGGAATGGCAATTGTTTTTTTTCGATCAAAAATCCAAAAATATGCCTATTTCCGAGCGAAGAGTGGCGCGTGACGGGTCGCTCATGAACCGCGCAGTTCTTCTCTGCCTTTTGCTGGTGGCTGGCTTCGCGCTCGCGCAGGAAACAGCCCAAGTCACCCTACCATCGGTAACGTTGAGCGTAGCTGGCAAGGCCGTGACGGCGGAAGTGGCCGATGATGCCCAGGAACGCAGCATGGGTCTGATGTTCCGCGAACATCTTGCGCGAAATGCCGGAATGCTCTTCGTGATGCCGAAGCCCGAACGCGCTTCGTTCTGGATGAAGAATACGACCCTGCCGCTCTCGGTCGCCTACATGAATTCCGCCGGGGTAATTCTGGAGATTCATGATCTTCAGCCTCTGGATGAGAAACCTGTTCCCAGCGCCTTCCCGAACATCGCCTACGCGCTCGAGATGGAGCAGGGATGGTTTAATGAAAACGGCATCCTCGCAGGCGATCGGATCCAAGGCCTTCCGGCATTCGGCGGACAGTAGGCCGAAGATCTACCTAGCCGAAGGGTGTAGGGGCGCTTGTGTCAAGCGCCCAGCGAAAATCCACAGGCGCTTGGCACAAGGGCCTCTACAATTTTAAGACTTCATGCGCGGCAGCGTGAACCACAGACTTGCGCAGATCTGCACGGATGAAAGTGCTCTTGGCCCTTGATTCGCGCCGCTAGCGCGCAGGCACGTTATTACTTAACACGCCTTCGCCCGGGGCGGCGCCCACCTCTTGGAGATCGCCTTCTCCTCGCTTGAAGAAGGCGATCTTATCCAGATGCCGCTCCTGGAAATACTCCATATAGATATAAAAAACTGGAGTGCAAAACAGGGTCAGAACCTGTGCGACAACGAGGCCCCCGACAATGCAAAGGCCCATCGGTTGCCTGGAGGACCCATCCGCGCCAAAACCCAATGCCATCGGAAGCGCACCGAAGATGGCGGCGAAGGTTGTCATCAGTATCGGTCGCACGCGTTCGATGGCAGCTTCGAGGGCAGCTGCTTCTACGCCCAGGCCTTCTCTCCGGCGCATGATCGCGAAGTCGACCAACATGATGCCGTTTTTCTTGATGAGGCCGAGGAGCAGAAAGAGTCCAATAAATCCGTAAAGGTCGAGCGGCATGCCGAAAAGCTGCAAGGTGGCGAGCCCTCCAAGACTGGCCACCGGGAGGGTCGAGAGCACGGTGATCGGGTGAATGTAGCTCTCGTAAAGAATTCCCAGAATGATGTACATCACGAAAATGGCAATGATCAGCAGAAAGATCATCGCTTTGACCGTCTCGATGAATTGAGCGCTCGATCCTGCCGGCGCGCCGGCCACCGAACCAGGAATGATCTCCTTGGCCGCTTGCTCAAGTTCGTCCGTCGCAGTGCCTGCCGGAAAGCCCGGCTTGAGATTGTAGAAGATCGTTACCGAGGTGATTTGATTAATGTGACTGATGGACTCCGGTCCGGTCTTGACGTGCGGACGCACCAACGAGCCTAGTGGCACGAGACCACCTTGCTGGTTCCGCACCCACAGCAGGTTTAAGTTGTCCAATCTTGCGCGTTGGCGATCGAGAAGTTCGAGGATGATCCAGTAAACGTTGAGGGGAGTTTGAATCTGGCCGGTCATGCCTTGCGCGAAGGCGACGGCCAAGGTGTTCTCGATGTCCTGGACGTTCACGCCGTAGCTGTATGCCTGGTCACGCAAAATCTCTAACTCGAGGAAAGGGGTGTTCATTCGCATATCGCTTGAGACGCCGGTGAATCCCTCCGTCTTGCTCAAGCGTGCGATGAGCTTGCGTGCGGTATCGTAAAGCAATTCGGGGTCGGTACTGGTCAGCTGATAAGCGTAAGCACCCTGAGTGTTGGAGGTCGCGCCGGTATCGATGTTGAGGGTCGGATATGGTTGCAACAGCGGAACTACGCCCGGAACCTGCTCTCGAACTTTAGCAACAATCCGCTGCGTGATTTCGGCGATCGGAGCGCGCTGCGCTTCGGGCTTCAGCAGAACGATGAAGAGACCCATCGACGTCGTGAGCTGATTGTTCTGCAATCCCGTTACGACAATAACCTGATCGACCCCGGGCTCGGCTTTCGAGATTTCCATCAACTGCTTTTGATACGCCTGCATCTGGGCGGGTGACGTTCCCTCCGCCGCCAAGTAAACACCTCTGATCATTCCACTATCTCCCACGGGAAGGAATCCTTTGGGGATGACGAAGAACAGCCAGATGGTGCCGGCAAGAGAGAGCAACCAGATGAGAAGAGCGAGGCCCTTGCGGGCGATCATCCACTCCAGTGCCCGTTTGTAATTTGCTTTGAATGCCAGGAAATACTTGTTGAACCAACGCTGGTATCGATTCTCGCCCTCCGACTTTCGGAGCAGACGGGCGCAGACCATCGGCGACACCACGATC
The DNA here is from genome assembly GCA_963706955.1 of uncultured Verrucomicrobiae bacterium. Classification (GTDB taxonomy): domain Bacteria; phylum Verrucomicrobiota; class Verrucomicrobiia; order Chthoniobacterales; family Terrimicrobiaceae; genus DASTFP01. The sequence goes on from CAVPOC010000010.1 coordinate 45,818, forward strand.
GCGACCACCCCTGAAAAGATGATCGCGATCACGATGGTCACCGCCATTTCATGAAACATCCGGCCGATCAGCCCGGGCATGAAGACGATCGGGATGAAAATTGCTCCCAAAGAGAGGGTCATCGAGAGCACGGTGAAACTAATTTCCTTGGCGCCGAGCAGAGCGGCCAACGTCGCCGGCTTGCCCTCCTCAAGGTGGCGAACCGTATTTTCAAGGACGACCACCGCATCGTCGACCAGCAGGCCGACCGCGAGGGTCAGCGCCATGAGCGAGAGGTTGTCAAGACTATAGCCGAGCATCCACATCACGGCGAACGTCAAGAGCAAGGAAAGCGGAAGTGCCACGATCGGAATCGACGTCTCGCGCACCCGCCCGAGAAAGAGGAAGACGACCAGGACAACGAGGGCAAAGGCAATCAGGAGAGTCAACTTTACGTCATTGATGCTCTCCACGATCTGAACCGAATGATCGTAGTTAATGTAGGCTTCCACCGAGGCCGGAAGCGAAGGCTGCAGCCTCGCGAGGGTATCGCGCACGGCACGCGCCACATTCACATCATTGGCGCCCGGCGCCGGCGTCACCGCCACTACCAGCGACGCTGCGCGCGGCTTCATCCAACTCGTCCAGAAGTCGATGATGAGATACTGCTTCTGCAGGCCATCCACGGGCTTGGCGACATCCTTTACCCGCACAGGCGCGCCATCCTGATATCGGACGATGAGATCGTTGTAGTCCTCCGCGCGAAGAAGCTGACCCTTCGGATTAATAATGTACTGCAGGAAGTTTCCGTAAATCTGGCCCCCGGGAGTAAAGACGTTTCCCGTAGTTACGGAATTGGCCACATCGAGGACGGTCAGGCCTCGTGAAGCGAGAGCATTCGCATCCATTTGGATGCAGACCGCGCGCGCCGACCCGTAAACCTGCGCATTGGAAACGCCCTCCAGCATCATCATGCGTTGAGCGACCATGTTGTTGGCGTAGTCATACAGATCGCCCAACGTCAGGGTATCCGTTGCCATCGTGATGTAGACGATCGGCTGCGTGTTCGGATTTACCGTTTGGAAGCTCGGTGGCGCCGGCAAGTCGGTGGGAAGATTTCCCATCGCCCGCTGGATCGCCGCCTCCACCTCAGCCTCCGCCTGTCCCATGTCCTTGTTCAGAACGAATTGCAGGACGATGCTGCTCACGCCCTCTTGGTTGCGAGAGGTGATCAGGTGAAGCCCCTCGATCTGCATCATCTGAATCTCCAAGGGAGTGGAGATGTTGTTCGCCATGATTTGAGGGCTGGCACCCGGATAGTTGGTGGTGACGGCGATGACCGGATAGGCAACGTCCGGAAGCTCGCTAACCGGCAGCGAAAAATAGGCCGCGATGCCGAAAATCGCGGCCGAGATGGCGCACAGCGTCGTCATCACCGGCTTGCGAATGAACGGCTCGGATAAGTTCATCGCAGCGGAATGCCCACGGCTTGCGGCGCTGGCTCCGCACCCCGGAGTTGCCAAGCGACCTTCATTTCGCTTTCTCCGGCGTCGGCGACGGCGAAGGGGTCCTGCCGGGAAGAGGCGGCGGCGTCTGGAACGGCGTTGCACTAACTTTCATGCCGTCCTGGAGTCCGAGTTGACCCGCAGTCACCACATGGTCACCGGCGTTCAGACCTTTGGAAATGATCGAGGAGTCTGCATGGCGCTGCCCAAGCTCAACCTGATGCCGAGTTACCGTATTGTCGGAATTGACGACGAATACATACGGCCCTCCCTGGCCAATCATAACGCACTGGGAAGGTATGACGATCGCGTCCTGGAGTGTCGTGAGAATCAGCTCAACATTGACAAAGAGTCCGGGCCAGAGGATGGCGTCTTTATTGGGCATTGTGGCGCGAAGGGAAAGCGTGCCTGTTCCGCTTGTGATAGCGTTGTCGATGAAAGTCATCTTGCCGGTAACCTTTTTGTCCGGCGCGCCAGGAATACTCGCCTGAACCGGCAACTGTCCCTGGGTGAAATACTGCCGCACTTTGTCGAAGTCGTTTTCCGAAATGGTAAACTCGACGTAAATCGGGTCGATGGTCTGGATGTTGATGAGCTTGGTCGTATTAGCCGCAACAAGGTTGCCAGCGTCGACGAGATAAATCCCTGTCTTTCCATCGATCGGTGACGAGATCGTGCAGTATCCGAGATTTATTTGTGCGTTGGCCAGTTGACCCTCGGCAGTCAAGACGGCGCCTTGGGCCTGCAGCTGGTTAGCCTCCGCGGTTTGAAGGTCGGCAAGGTCGATCGTCTTCGTCTTGTAGAGCTCCTGTTGGCGCTGCAATGTCACCTGCGCGTTGGCCAGTTGCGCCTTTGCGGAATCGAGATTTCCCTCCGCTTCCTGCAAGGCTGCCTGATAGGGCGCGGGGTCGATCTGAGTTATCAAGTCGCCCTTCTTAACCGTTGCCCCTTCCTCGACTGCATAACGAAGAAGGATGCCTTCGACCTGCGCCTGCAGCGTGACGTCGGCAATCGTCACAACGTTGCCAAACGTGCCGATCGTCAGCGGCACGCTCTCGGCCGCGGCCATGGCAAACGTTACCGGCTGAAGAGGAGCTTGCGGCGTCGGCTTCTTTGCGCAGGAGGAAAAACCGATCACGAGCAACCAAAGAGCGAACGGGAGCTCGCATTTCATTCGGTGGCCTTGGTAGTTGCCGAAACGCTTGCTGTCAATCGCAGGCAAGCGCCAGACCACCTCCTCGTCTCCGTTGCGACAAACAGCCAAATGTTGCAACGGCACGGCACTTAGGAAGACTTCGCCTTAGAGTGCCCATAACATGAAGTCCAAGAGAAGCCGGAAGAGCGGTGAGACCAGCCTTCGGTCTAGCCTGGCGCCCAAACGCGGCGTCTCAGATGATTGAGGGACTTCAAGACAAGTGCCTCGAAACTCCCCACTATGCCACCTCCTGGCGAGGAAGCTATCCAGCTAACGCTGTGTGAGGATTCAGTTCACCAACTCGATCTCACTTGGGCGCCAGCTCTTGTCAAAGAAAGACTCGAGCGGGCTGTAGAGGCGCAGGATCGTGAACCACCCCTTCCCCGGCATTGTTTGGATCCAATTGCCGCGCTTGATGCCCTCGGGCTGTTCGGGGGCGAAGTAGATTGTCGTGGAGCCGTCATCATTCGGCTCGGCGGCGGGCGACGGATAGCTCTGGCTGCCGGCGCGCGGGTAGCGCTGCGGCGTATCGAGCATCGAGCGTGACTGATTGTCGTACACCGTGAACGACCAGAATGATCGCGCGGGAATGTCCTTGGGCAGGGTGACCTTGTAGGTCTTGGCGCCGTCGTAGGGATTACCGTTGGAGTCCAGGAAGCCCATCAAATACTGCGAGCCGACGTCGGGGATGCGCATGATCATCCCCGGCGAATCGAACGTGTAGGCGTAGTAGAACGCCGTCCGCGAGTCGAGGGTCCGAGCGCCCGTGGGCGGAAGCGGTTTAAACAAGCCCTCTTTGGTGAACTCCGGCGGCGGCGTTTCAAAGAACGCTCCACCTTCCCAAAGCATCGTGCCCCACATCGAGCCGGGATAGTAGGACCAGTCGGGATGCATCACGGCGTACCGCCAGTTCAGCACGCGTCCAACCGCATTGCCGACGGCGGCAGCGTCGGTGAGGATCTTCTTCATTCGCTCGTCCGGCTCGAAAGGCTTACCCTTCGCGATGCCGATCGCCGCCAACTGGCCGGCAAGTTCCACATCGTAACTGGTCGCCGGCTCCTCCTGCACGTTCTCGTTAATCATCTGGAAAAATGTGAAATCGCTGGGAGGGATCGTATTAAACGATTTTCCGCTCGCTTCGATGAACTTGGTCTCAGGGACGGGCGGATTCGCCTCGAGGCGGACTTTGCCTTCCAGGGCTGTTGCAATGCTCGTCCCAAAGCCGCCGGGCGCATATGGGTAGATCTTGAGATACTTCTTGATCAACTCGACGGTTGGCTTCGGATCGTTATCCACCAGGAATGAGCGGGCGGCATAGAGCACACGGTTTGTCTTGGAGTGTGCAATAAAGAAGCCGCCCTCAGGCAGGGGACCGTTATAATCTGGCGGAACGAGAAGGTATTTGCCGCCCTCTCCTCGATCCGGTCCGGGAAACCCAACGTCGACAATCCAGCTGAACCACATGTCGTTGATGGTGCCCAGCCCCTTCGGCGGCTGCTCGATCACCATCGGCCCCTTGCTGAGATCAATAACACCCAGGTAGTAAATGGTATCGGCGTTAGCCGTGAGGAAAAGTGACTTGGCGTCCATCAGGTCGGAGAAAATGACAATCGAGTTATCCTCCGCACCAATACTCAAGAAGCCCTGGCGGATCGCGTATGCGGAGGCGCCGCGGAAACTGTTGTTGTAGGCGTTCAGACCGCGGGTGAAGTCCAGCGCGTCGCGAACCTTCTCGGCGGTTTCCACGGTCGGCGCGCCGTCTTGAAACTCGAGTGTCCCAATGCGCGTCTCGACTTTGTCCGGCGTGAGGATGGACGCTGGAATCTCGGTGGCTGGCTGTCCGGACGCTTTCAGCAACAATGAAAAGCGCGGCGCCAATCAGCGCGCCACAAAAAGCGAGGAAGCTATCGATGCATTTCATTGCTTCGCAAGGATCGCCAAAGATGAGGAGTCGTTTTTCATGGACGAGAGTCTGGTAAATTTCTTCCCGGGGTGACTAGCGCGGTTGTGCGAGGTTACGGAGATTTCACGACAAGACCTTGTCAACCCTTGCCGCCGGTGACATTGTTACGAAGTACGTTCGTCGACCCTGCCGGCGATTGCCTTCAAACGTTCGATTCTTTAGAAAGTTCCGATTGTTTCTCCCGCCTCGAGAGAATCAGCAGGCAAAGACAATCTCGCACCTATTAGCTCGTGGCGTGCGATATCACAAAAAGCTCGGTCAATCCTTCCTGACAAAGGCTCCTGATAGTCTGCGCACCAGAGGGCAACATTTCGCCAAAAGGATGGAAAACGCACACACTTCGGCTTAGAGTGGAAGGGAAACCATGAGCCGAGAGAAAGAACCCGAAGACCGACCCAGGCGCGAAAAAGAAAACATGGACGAACCCCAGGAAGAGTTCATCGATATTTCATCAGTTCCCTCCCATACGAAAGACGAGGAAGAGAAAAAGGGCAAAAAACCGCCGGAGCAAACATGACCGCTTAGAAACTCGCAAACGAAGCCGTGTTCTCCCTTTGGTGACAACTTTAACCACAGAGGACACAGAGGAAGGTCCAGCGGGGAGTTTCGGTTGTCCGTGACGAGGAAAGCCGAAAAGTCGCCCCAAACAAAAATGACCACTCTTTTAGAAACTCGCGAAGTAAGACTCTGTGTTCTCCGTGTCCTCTGTGGTTAGTCTTTGGTCGCCTACTTTAAGCCACGGAAGTAGGCTCAGGAACGGGCGCGGGCGCTTCTTCGTCCTTCTTCTTTCCGACGAAATATTTCTCAACGAAATAAAAGCACGCCGGAATGAGAAATATCGAGAGGAAGGTGGCGGCGAGCATGCCGCCGATGACGGTAGTTCCCAAGACTCGGCGGGAAACGGCTCCTGATCCCGTGGCAATCGCCAGCGGCACCGTGCCGAGAATAAACGCAAAGGCGGTCATCAGAATGGGGCGCAAACGCAGCTTTGCTCCCGCCAGCGTGGCATCAAAAAGCGGTTTACCCTTCTCATACTCATCTTTCGCGAATTCAACGATGAGAATGGCATTTTTGGCGGCCAGACCGATCAGCATCACTAAGCCAATTTGAGCATACAAGTTGTTTTGCATGCCTCGCGCAAGCAGGCCGGCAAAGGCCCCAAAGACGGCGATCGGAGTCGTTAGCAAAACACTAAAGGGGAGCGACCAGCTCTCGTACTGAGCAGCCAGAATCAGAAAGACAAACAGCAGAGAAAGTCCGAAGATAGCGCTTGGTGGCACGCCCTTGGCGGCCTTTTGCTCCTGAAATGACATCCCCAGATAGTCGAAGCCCATGCCATTGGGCATCGTCTGGGCAAAAACTTCCTCCAGTGCCTTCATGGCTTGGCCGGTGCTGTAGCCCGGCACCACAGCCGCATTGATCTGCGAACAGCGATACATGTTATACCGCATCGTGAACTCGGGACCGAAGCTCCTCTTGGCGTTGACAAAGGAATTGATCGGGACGGAATCCCCACTCTTGTTAGTGACGTAGAAGAGACCGAGGTTATCGATGTCTGTGCGGTAGTTTCCATCCGCCTGGATATAGACCTGCCATTGCAGACCGAAGCGGTTAAAGTAATTGACGAAATAGCCTCCCAGGAACGTCTGCAACGTCTGGTAGGCATCGGTTAGACTGACCCCTTGGATCATGGCCTGCGCTTGATCGACACCGACATACACCTGCGGCACATCCCAGAGCGCCGTCGTGAAGACGTTCGTGAGCTCGGGACGCTTTTTCGCCTCCGCCATGAACTCTTGCGTATTCTTGGCGATGAATTCCACGCCGCTGCCCGAGCGATCCTCAAGGATGAAGGTCACGCCACCAGCCGTCCCCACGCCCGGAATCGCCGGCGGCGGGAAGGCAAACGAAGCTGTCGGCCTGGGGAGAGCAGCCAACTCGCGGTTGATGTGAGCCTGAATCGCATCGACTTGGAGTTCGGGCGTCTTGCGTTTGGACCATTCTTCCAGCGTAATGAAGTAGAATCCGGTGTAAGTGCTTTGGACGGAGCTCAGCAGATTGAATCCGACAATGGAGGTTACATACTGAACGCCGGGTGTCTTGAGGAGGATTTCCTCGATCTGACTCGAAACATCGTTGGTTTGCTGGAGAGACGAGGCGCGTGGAAGCTGGACAACCCCGAAAAGATAACCCTGATCCTCTTCCGGAATGAATCCGGAAGGCATCTTTGCGCCAATCCAGCCACCGGCAAGACCCAGGAGCAAGATGAGGAAAAGGCTGATGAAAACCTTGCGAATAAGCCCGGCGCACATGCTACCGTAGCCGTTGGTCGCCTTACCAAAAAGATTGTTAAAACCCCGAAAGAACGCCGCTAGCGGTCCTCTGCCCTCTTTCTTTGGCCGCAAGAGCATGGCGCCTAGCGCAGGGCTGAGAGTCAATGCATTAAACGCCGAGATGATCACCGAGACGGCCATGGTCACGGCGAACTGCTGGTACATCGCACCGGTGATGCCCGGGATAAATATCGTAGGAATGAAAACGGCCGAGAGGATCAGCGCGATGGCGACGACAGGCCCCTGCACTTGCGACATGGCCTTGATCGCCGCATCGCGCGGAGACAGTCCATGCTCGATATGCAACTCGATCGCCTCGACGACGACAATGGCATCATCGACGACAAGCCCAATGGCCAGAACCAAGCCGAAGAGCGATAGCGTATTGATGGAAAACCCGAGCAGCGGAAAAATGGCGAATGTTCCGATCAAAGAGACCGGAACTGCGATCAACGGAATGAGGGTAGCCCGCCAGCCTTGCAAGAAGATGAAGACGACGAGAATAACCAGGGCCATCGCTTCGAAGAGCGTCTTGATGATTTCCTTCATGCCCTCGGTCACCGCCAGAGTCGTGTCCAGCGCCACAACGTAATCCAGGTCGGCCGGAAACTGCTTCTTCATCTGCGCCATAAGGGCCCGCGCATTCTTCATGACATCCACCGCATTCGAGCCAGGGAGTTGGTAGACAGCCAAAATGGCGGAGTTCTTCCCGTTGAAACGCCCTTGAAGATTGTAAATCTGGGACCCCAGATCAACCCGTGCCACATCCTTCACGCGAACGATCGAACCGTCCGAATTTGCGCGGATGACGATGTTCTCGAAGTCCTGCGGCGTCACCAGTCGCCCGGTGGTGTTAACGCTGAAGGTAAAGACCTGCCCCTGTGGAACCGGCTCACCGCCAATCTGGCCGGCGGGGTTGACGTTATTCTGAGCCTGGACTGCCCGAATGACCTCCGGGACGGTGATGTTCAGAGTCGCGAGCCGATCCGGCAGAACCCAGATGCGCATGGCGTATTGACCCGCGCCATAAACGCTCACGCTGCCCATGCCCGGAATGCGGGTCATTGGGTCGTTAATGTTGATGTAGCAATAGTTCGCCAAAAAAGTCGGGTCATAACTCGCATTGGGCGAGTAGAGAACGAAGACTCCGAGCGGCGATGAGCCCGACTGGTCGACCGTGACGCCGTAGTTGCGCACGTCTTGCGGCAACTGCGCAGATGCCTGGGTCTGTCGCATCTGCGCGAGAATTTGATCCGTAGTGGCCACCGTCGAGGTATCGAAAATGACGTTCAGCGTCATCATGCCATTATTGGCATTAACGGAATACATGTACTCCATGCCCTCGACGCCGCTCATCTGCTGTTCGATGGGCGTGGCCACCGCCGCCTCCACAGTCAGGGCATCCGCCCCGACGTAGGTCGTCGAGACCTGGATCTGGGGAGGAACGATGTTCGGGAATTGCGAGATCGGAAGACCGGCCATCGAGACGAGGCCTACGATCACAATGATGATGGCGATGACCATCGCCACGATCGGCCGGCGAATAAAGAAGTTCGACATGTGGACTCGCCTACTTGGCTCTGCCTAGTTGTAGAGACCCTTGTGCCATAGGCCTCCGGCTAAACAGGCGGTCGGCACAACCACCGCTCGAACGTCGCCCGTCTTGACTTCCGGACTTGGCGTTGGACTCGGGCTCTCCTCGGGTTTTTCGGCGGCCGGGCTCGGCTTCGCCTCCGGGGCCGCGCCCTTATGCTCGGCGGGCGGAACATACGGCTCCGGATTCACCTTCATTCCGGGCCGCATTTTCTCGACGCCCCCGACGACCACTTTCTCTCCGACCTTCAGCGGTCCCGTGACGACCTGCAGCTGACCTTTGGTGGGACCGAGCTTCACAGGAACAGGCTTCACGACGTTGTCCTCTCCGAGGACTATGACGAGGTAATTTCCCTGCAACTCGACCGTCGAGGCCTGGGGGACGACCAAGGCATCCTGCAGTTCGTCCACCGGGGCCGTGATCCGCGCGAAGAGGCCAGGCCGGAGAAGTTCGTCATCGTTGGGAAAAAGTGCCGTGATCTGGATCGTCCCTGTCGATGCGTTCACCTGTCGGTTCACAAAATCGAATCGACCCTTGTGGGAATAGACCGTCCCGTCGGCGAGCGTGAGTTCCAGCCGCGACTTGAGCTGGTCCTGTGGGGTGGCTTGCAGTCGTTGGATCAGCGCATAGGCTTGCAAATACTGTTCCTCGGTAATGGAAAAGTTCACCTTGATCGGATTGACTTGGGAAAGCTGGGTGAGAACAGTTGCAGTTCCGGCGGGGCCAACCAGATCGCCGATCTGCGCCTGCGCTACGCCCGCGATTCCGTCAAAGGGCGCCGTGATCGTGCAGTAGTTCAGATTGAGTTTGGCTGTGTCGACATTGGCTTGCGCTGCGGCCACCGAAGCCACCCCCGCCTGCGCATTTTCATAAGCAGTGTCATACTCCTGCTGACTGATCACTTTGGTGCGATAGAGTTGCGTTTGGCGATCGAGGGTTATTTGCGCGAGTTGGGCTGCGGCTACTGCCTTGGCGTAATCGGCCTGGGCTTGCGCAAGCGCAGCTTCAAACGGCCTCTTGTCGATCGTGAAAAGGACATCGCCCTTCTTTACCAGCGAACCTTCCTTGTAATCCTGAGTGGTAAGATAACCGGTCACCTGCGCACGGATGTCGGCGTTTCGATAACCATTGAGAAGGCCGACCCACGTATTCATCACCATCACGTCCTCCTGGCCGACCGGCGTGACCGTCACCGTCGGCGGCGGTGCGACCGGCGCAGTAGCCTTCTTTTCACAACCAATCAAAATGGCAACAACCAGCCCCGACAGCAGGGCGAGGACGCGGTTCATAAGTCGCTTCGTATTCGGGTGAGGGAACAATGTCAATGGCCTGAAAAGGCCACCTGCTGCAACCATTCTAATTTAAACGAACTTGCCGGGATTCAACAACCTTTTGGGATCGAGGGCGTCTTTGATTGTTTGATGAAGAGCGCGATTCTCTTCTGAAAGGGCGAGATCCCACCAGCGCATCTTCGCGAGGCCAACACCGTGCTCGCCGGTGATCGCTCCACCCCAGGCGATAACCTTAGCAAAGAGTTCGTCCAGGGCAGACTCCGCCCGCGCGTGAATCTCTGGTTCATCATCGTCAGGAACCATGATGTTCACGTGAATATTTCCATCGCCGGCGTGACCAAAGCAGGCGATCGGAAAACCGCTCCGCGCCTGCAATTCTCGCGCAAAGTCAACTAAATCTACCAGCCGCCCGCGAGGAACGACGACATCTTCATTTAGTTTCTTGAGCCCGGTAGCTCTTAAGGACTCTGAAAAAGCACGCCGCAACTTCCACAGCCTGGCGCAGGACCTTTCATCTGTTGCCCTCTCGATTGCCGTAGCCTTCTCTGCACGCAGCAATCTCGCAATCGAACGCGCTTCCGCGTGAACACTTTCGCGCTGTCCATCCACCTCAATGAGCAAGTGCGCATCTCCGGGTGGGAATGAATTGCCGGGGCGAAATCGCCGAGCGGCCTCGAGGGTAAAACGATCCGCGATCTCCACGGCAGCCGGAAGGAACCCGGCAGCGAACATCGCTCGAATTGCCTTCGAGGCTGCGCGCATGTCGCGAAAACCGGCCGAGAGCACAGCGCGCGCAGGCGGAAAGGGCAACAAGCGCAGGGTTGCCTCACTGACAATTCCCAATAATCCTTCCGAACCGACGAAGAGACCGACGAGATCAAAGCCGGTTTTGTTTTTGTGGGTGCGCCCGCCACACCTCACGATGGCACCGTTAGCTAAGACGACTTCCAGGCCGAGCACATAGTGGCGAGTCACGCCGTACTTCAAGCATCGGGGACCGCCCGCGTTTGTCGCGATGTTTCCGCCGATGCTGCAATGTTTAAGACTCGCCGGATCGGGCGGATAAAAAAGCCCCTTGCGACGCGCAGCGGACTGAAGCTCCGCGGTGATGACTCCAGGTTCGACGACCGCGACAAAGTCGGCACTGTCGATTTCCTTGATGCGATTCATGCGCTGCGTGCCAAGAACAACACCGCCGCTTACGGGAACGCATCCGCCCACGTAGCCATATCCGGAGCCTCGCGTTGTCACTGGCAGGTTCTTCTGAGAGCAACCCTCATCACCTCCGCTATGTCGGCGCTGGTCCGCGGGAAGACCGCCAAATCGGGCTGACGATGCGCAAACCATTTGTCTCCGCCAAGCTCCACCAGACGCGCTGCGTCGGTCACGACAGCTTGGTCTCCCAACTTGCGTCGTAGCTCTCGTGCGGCTGCCGCTGCCGGAGTTTTCGTTCTGTCCATTCTTAAAAATGATGTCGGAACGGCCCCGCATTCAAGGGAGATTCCGCGAAAGAGTGAAACTCGCTACGCCGCGACACCCACCCCACGAATCGACGACTTAGTAGTGCCCGATGATGGCAAATGCGTAGGTCGCAAAAATAAATGTTGTCAGTGCGATCCCCACCGGAATGGCGAATTTGGAGGCCACGAAACCGCGTTCAATTTTCAGCGAAGCATAGCCGTATGCGCTCCAGAAAATCGGAATGAGCAAGAGCCAAACGCTGTTCTGCATCAAGAACAACGACAGCCGAGGATAATCCGTCATCGACCCGATGGGATACCCGGACGCCTTAAGCAAAATGGTCACGCCCATCGAACCAAGAGCCAGGAACACAAATTGGGTCAGGGCAATTATTTGAAGCATCGGCCCAGCAGGATAGTGACTATCCAAAGCCGAAGACAATCTTGATTGTGGAACTGTAGCGGTCGGGCTGCCCGCCTCCTCATCGTCGAAACCGACTGTCGCGGCATGTGCTCATCATCGCGAGGCGCTGCTGTAGCGGCGATGTCCTCATCGTCGCGGGTGCTTTTCCGGCGGTGGGACACCGCCGCTACAAAATTTTGCGCTTCAAAAGCGTAACTCGTAGATCTCGCCTTGGAATGGCCATGCATCTGCTTCCGCGACTAATCCGGCCCGCACAGGATTATCGCGAACATAGTTCCACTTCTCGGAATACGACTCTCCCGAACGCATCACATGATCAAAGAAGCCTTTTTGCCAATGGGGAGACGAAACACCCATTTCATCGAGCACTCTCGTCAACGAGCGCTTCAATCCTTTCATCCAGATGGAAAGCGCATGAGGCACCTCGTGGGGAACCACAATAAAAAGATGAAGATGATCGGGCATTAAGACGAATCGACCAACAAAGAATCCTCGCTCTAAGCCCTCGAAGCAGAACTCCTGAAATGCATCAAAGACTAATTTGTTTGCCAAAGCCGGCCTTCGACCCTCAACGCAAGCCGTAACGAAATAGACCGGCCGATCAGCAAAGACCCAATCCAATCGCTTGAGGCGCTGCTTCTGCTGTAGCGGCGGTGTCCCCACCGTCGGTGCTCGCGATGTCCCCACCGCCGATCCTTTCGATTCTCTCACAATCGCTGCTTGTGCGAATTTTTGATCCCACGCCGGTGGGGACACCGGCGCTACAGGGCGGCACGCTACATGCCCATGGCTTCGTAGCCGCCGTCCACGTAGATCACTTGACCGGTGATGGCCGCCGCGCCGGGGCTGGCGAGAAAGACGCCCGTGTGGCCGAGCTCATCCGGGTGGCAACTGCGTTTGAGCGGCGCATGCTCCTCATAATGCTTGAGCATCAGGCCAAATCCGGCGATTCCGCGCGCAGCCAACGTCTGCACTGGTCCTGCGCTGATGCAATTGACGCGGATTTTCTTTGGTCCAAGGTCGTAGGCGAGATAGCGGGTCGAAGCTTCGAGCGAAGCCTTGGCGACGCCCATGACATTGTAATGGGGGACGACTTTGACCGAACCATAGTAAGTCATCGCCACGATGCTTCCTCCCTCGGTCATCAATGGCGCCGCCCGCTGGGCGAGTGCCACGAGCGAGTACGCCGAGACGTCATGCGCAATCCTGAACGCTTCGCGCGAGGTGGAAACGAAATCGCCCTCCAGGGCCTCCTTGGGAGCATAAGCGACCGAATGGAGCATCAGTTCCAGCTTGGACGTATGCTCCCGAGCTTTGACGAAAAAAGCGTCAAGCTCATCATCCTTGGTCACATCGCAGGGATACAGGGCGACGTCGCTGCCGAATTCGGCAACCAGCTCCTGAACGTTCTCCTTCAGCCGCTCTCCCTGGTAGTTGAAGATCAGCTTTGCGCCCGCTTTATGCCAGGCCTTGGCGATGGCCCAGGCAATGCTGCGCTTGTTGGCGACGCCGAAAACGACGCCCGTCATGCCGGAGAGAATGCCTTCACTCATGCCGACATGAAAAGGCCATCGCAGCCGGCATTGTCACGCAGAAAAGGATTCGTAGTGAAATGGTTCGAGGCTACGCCGCCCTCCAGCTCGACCGGGTCAGGTATTTTTCCGCTTCTTTCTGTTGCTTTTCGCAGCCTTTTCTCAGAATGATTCCGCCCCGCGGTGAAGACAACGGCCGATTACATCGTTTCAGGGTTTGCTAAGATCGACGCAGACCTGAACTACTTGATGAAGTGCCTCAAGGAAGTTTTGGTCGAGCTGGGTGAGCATAAGGCGGCGGAATTTTTACCCTGGCAGGAAGGTGGGCAGGCGCACAACATCGATGACCCGCCCCCGCGCATCGAACAGGCGTATTCGATCGCCTTTCAATTGTTGAACATGGTTGAAGAGAACGCTTCAACCCAGACAAGAAGACTACGGGAGATTGAACACGGCCTGAGCGACGAACCCGGTTTGTGGGGGCAGCAGCTCGCCCAACTCAAATCAGCCGGCTTTACCGCCGAGGAAATCCTGACGGTGCTTCCCGAAGTGCGGGTCGAGTCGGTGCTGACCGCGCATCCCACGGAGGCCAAGCGCGCCGCCGTGCTCGAGCAGCATCGCGCCATCTTCCTCCTCCTCACCTCACTCGAACATGAGAGTCTCACCCCTTCCCGCCGGGCAGCGATTCGCGATGAAATCAAGATCGTTCTCGAGCGCCTCTGGCGAAGCGGTGAAATCTTGCTGGAAAAGCCTGAAGTCGCTTTTGAGCGCCGCGGGGTGATTTTCTATATGCGCGAGGTGTTCCCGCTTGCCCTCGAGCAACTGGATGAACGCCTCCGCCAAGGCTGGAAGAACACCGGTTTCGATCCTGCGCTTCTTGAAAATCCGCACATCTGGCCGCGCGTGCGCTTTGGTAGCTGGGTCGGAGGTGATCGCGATGGACATCCTTTCGTGACCGCAAAGGTCACCGAGGAAACGCTCCAGGAGATGCGCCTGAATGCGATGATCGTCATTCATCGGCACCTGGAAAAACTTGCCGAAAGACTCCCCCTCTCGAGCAACTTTCAAAAGCCCCCGGAAATACTCGAAGAGGCCATCGCCAAGCTGCGGGCGGAAAATGCCGGGTCCGAGCCGATCATCCGCCAGCATTCTGACGAACCATGGCGCCAATATGTCATGCTGCTCCAAGCCAAGCTGCCCCTCAGTATAGGGATGGGCGATGAGCCCACCACCTTCGCGCGAGCCCTCCATCATTATCGAAGCCCTTACGAACTCGACGAGGATCTCGCGCTGCTCGAAGAGACTCTGGAGGAAGTCGGAGCAAAACGCCTCGCCGATAGCGCAGTCTGGCCGGTCCGTCGCGCCCTCGACGTCTTCGGATTTCATCTGGCGGCGCTCGACATCCGTCAAAACAGCAAATTCCACGACCAGGCCATCGTTCAAATCCTTGCCGCCATCGGACAACCCGCGCCAGACTTTGGCGAATGGGAGGAATCCCGCCGGCTCGAATTTCTCAACCGCGAGCTCCAGTCACCACGCCCGTTTCTCTACCACGGCTCCGAGATCGGCGATCAAGCCGATGCCGTGCTCGCATGCTACGCGGTGCTGCGCAGACACCTTCGCGAGCACGGACGCGATGGAATAGGCGCGCTCATCGTGAGCATGACGCGTCAACTCTCCGATCTTCTCGTCGTCTATTTGCTCGCCCGCGAAGCCGGCCTGATGCGCTGGACTTCGGAGGGCCTGCTTTGCACCCTCCCGGTGGTTCCGCTTTTCGAGACGCTGGATGACCTTCAGCGCAGCGCAGGACTCATCGAGGCGTTTCTTTCCCATCCGGTGACAAAGCGCAGCCTGGCCTTTCACCAGACCGATCGCGCGAAGGTCCTCTCTCTGCCGCAGAGCCGGCCCGTCCAGCAAGTGATGATCGGCTATAGCGATAGCAACAAGGACTGCGGTATTCTCGCGAGTCAATGGGCACTCCACAAAGCACAGGACGCGATCGCGGCGGTCGGCAAGAGCCATGGCACGAAGATCCGTTTTTTCCATGGCCGAGGCGGCACGATAAGTCGCGGCGCAGGACCCACTCATCGTTTCCTGGGCGCACTTCCCCATGGCTCGATTCAGGGAGACATCCGCCTGACGGAACAGGGGGAAACCATCGCGCAGAAATTCGCCAACCTCGTCACCGCCACCTACAATCTCGAACTCTTCCTGGCAGGCGTTACTGGATTCACGGCCCGCGAAAAGCGTGCCTCGTCGATGACGACCAAGATCGAGGAGATCTGCGAGGTGCTGGCGCAGTCGAGCCAGGTGGCCTACTCGGACCTTATCCGAGCCGATGGGTTCATGACCTTTTACTCACAGGCGACGCCGATCGACGCCCTCGAAATTAGCAGCATCGGTTCCCGGCCATCCCGCCGAACAGGGCAGCGGACGCTCGCTGATCTTCGCGCGATTCCCTGGGTCTTCAGCTGGAATCAAAGCCGCTATTATCTGCCAGGATGGTACGGCGTCGGCAGCGCGCTCGAGGCCTTGGTGGCGTCGAGACCTGCGGCCATCAGCGAGCTTCGTGGCCAGCTGAAATCTTCGCCGCTGCTCTACTTTGTGCTGACCAATGTCGAAACAAATATCGCGAGCGCCGACGAGGATATCATGAGGCTGTACGCCGCGCTCGTTCAGGAATCGGGCGCGCGCGATTCCATTCTTGGGCTGATTCTGACGGAATTCGAGAAGACGCATCGCATGATGTCGGAGGTCTTCGGCGGGAGTCTGGAGGCTCGTCGGCCGCGTATGCTCAAGACTCTTCGCCTTCGTGCCAATGCGCTGCGCGTCTTGCACGAACAGCAAATCCAGCTCCTCGCGCAATACCGCGCCGCCAAGGCCGCGGGCTCGGCCGACACGAAAAAGCTCCTCCCGAAAGTGCTTCTCTCCATCAACGCGATTGCCAGTGGCCTGCGCACGACCGGCTAGGTCGCGTCAAGGCGGAGCGCGCCTGATCATCACTTCGAGAAATTTGTAGAGCGCTGTGCGAATCGCTGACGAACTCCTGCATTCTTGGCTACATCATTTTTATTGTCCCCACTGCCGTCAGGCCCTAAGCGCCGCTACCCCGAAACAAAATGCTGGGCTTATGCGACGCCGTGCTATTTTCCTGCTTATTCATGGCCACGCTTGCGACCACAGTCGACGGACTCAACCTGCCTAATCCCTTCCTGATTGCCGCGGGTCCGCCCGGAACGAACCTCAATGTCATTCAGCGGGCATTTCGGGAAAAATGGGGCGGGGTCATTGCCAAGACGATCAGCCTCGACGCCTCCAAAGTCGTCAATGTCACGCCACGTTACGCGAAACTCTACTCCAACGATCGCAGTGAAATTTTCGGCTGGGAAAACATTGAGCTGATCAGCGATCGACCGTTCGAGATCTGGCTGGAAGAGTTCAAGCGCTGCAAGGATCAAAACCCCGATGGCGTCCTGATCGCCTCCATCATGGAGGAGTATCGACGCGACGCATGGATCGAGATCGTCGAACGCTGCCAGGAAGCCGGCGTCGATGGGTTCGAGCTCAACTTCTCGTGCCCACACGGCTTGCCCGAACGTAAGATGGGCTCAGCCATGGGAGAAGATCCCGAGATTCTTCGAGAGGTTTGCGGATGGGTGATGGACGTTGCCAGAAAGCCGGTCTGGGCGAAAATGACTCCGAATATCACCCATATCGAAGAACCTGCGCGCGCGGCGCTTCAAGCGGGCTGTCACGGAATTAGCGCCATCAACACAATTCGCTGCGTCATGGGTGTGAATCTCGAGACCCTCCGCCCCGAACCGAGCGTCGGAGGACGGACGACCCCTGGGGGATACTCTTCGAAGGCCATCAAGCCGATCGCTCTGCGCATGTGCATGGAGCTCGCCACCATGATCCGGAGCGAATTCGCGGGTCGATCCCTTTCCGGCCTTGGTGGGATCGAAACCGGCAGCGACGCTGCTGAGTTCATCCTGCTCGGAGCAAACACGGTTCAAGTCTGCACCGGCGTGATGAAGTTTGGTCACGAGTTGATTGAGCCGCTCTGCGAGGCCCTGCTCGCCTTCATGGAAAAGCACAAGTTTGAGACGCTGGATGATTTTCGCGGTCACAGCCTTAACTACTTTACCTCTCACGCAGAGCTCGTCCGCAGTCATGAAGAACGCCAGCCGGGACGCCAAGGCCCAGCCCGAGACCGTGGCATCAGAGCGGACGGTGACTGGAGCCACGAAAAGTTCGTCGAGCAATCCGCCACCCTGAGCCGTTAATAGCGGTTCATCTCTGGCGCGCACGATCCCGTCACAAAAAAGCGTTTCCCATGATATGCCCTCGAAACCGAACGTTCCGGGGAGCATACCCGTCTCCGGGTGCTACCGCCCGGCGTCTCGCCGGGCACACGGCACACATCGGCTTGACGAAGGTCACCATTTTTATAACCAAACCTCTGCCGCAATATTGTCGACTTGATCCTCCAGGCGTTGTCCGGCGGGGACGCCGGCCAATAACACGCGAGGACGCGTGTGCTCCCCGATCCCTCCGCTTGAGTGCTAACGCGCGCAACCGTCGCGACGTTTACAACGGCATCTGCGCGCACAGTTGGGGAAGCCCTTGTCGCAAAGGGCTCCCATCAGGCGGTTAGCACAACCAACTCTACAAATTTGCTCGCACTCGCCAAAAAATTGCTAATCGCATCTTGCCTGCAGAGTCGGTAATCGAAACTTGATGACTCACCACGCCTCGCCGGATCGATACGGAACGATGAAGTATGCTCGCTGTGGTCGCAGCGGCTTAATGCTCCCACGCATTTCACTCGGCTTGTGGCACAACTTCGGTGACGTCGATCGCTACGCGATCGCTCGTGACGTCGTTCTGCGCGCTTTTGATCTAGGGATCACCCACTTCGATCTGGCCAATAACTACGGCCCGCCGCCGGGCTCGGCTGAAACCAATTTTGGCCGAACGTTGCGTGACGACCTCCAAGCCTATCGCGATGAGATCGTTGTCTCAACCAAGGCCGGGTATCTCATGTGGCCTGGTCCATATGGCGAATGGGGGTCTCGCAAGAATCTGCTCGCCAGTCTCGACCAAAGCCTCAGGCGCATGCGACTCGACTACGTCGATATTTTCTATTCGCATCGGCCTGATCACCAAACGCCCCTCGAAGAGACAATGGGAGCACTGGCGCAAGCGGTGCGCAGCGGCAAAGCTCTCCACGCTGGAATTTCGAACTATCAACCAGCTGATGCCCGCAAGGCTGCCGCATTGCTTCGCAGCCTTGGCACACCTTGTTTGATCCATCAACCGTCCTACAGCATGCTGAATCGCTGGATCGAGGACGGCCTCACGACCGTCCTCGAGGAAGAAGGCGTTGGCTGTATCGTCTTTTCGCCGCTCGCTCAAGGACAGCTCACCGGCCGCTACCTCAGGGAAATTCCGGCCAACTCACGTGCAGCCCGAGGCGGTTTCTTGAAAGCGGATCAGGTCCGCAATAATCTGCCAAAAGTTCAGGCCCTCAGCCAAATCGCGGAAAGACGCGGACAGTCGCTCGCACAAATGGCGATCGCCTGGGTTCTGCGCTTGCCGGCGGTGACCTCCGCGCTCCTCGGCGCCAGCTCGACCGCCCAACTCGAAGAAAATCTTAAAGCCCTCGATCACCTCGACTTTTCAAGCGAAGAACTCACGGAGATTGAGTCCGCCCTGCGCATTGAATCTTAGCGCCGAGGGCTTCAGCGAATCGCATCCAAAGGCTGAGTTTGCCACGAAACCGAGCGTCTGGGGAGCACACCCGTCCCCGGGTGTGGTGCACGGCGTCTCGCCGGGCACACGGCGTTCGCTACAATGAAGGTACCCTTTGTATCGCCAGACCGCTGACGCAATGTCGTCGACCTGATCCGAGGCGTTGTCCGGCGGGGACGCCGGCCAATTACACGCGAGGACGCGTGTGCTCCCCAAGCCACTGCCCGCGCGGCGGGCACGCAAAAAGCGACCTTGTTTCCTCGCGGAACTTCGATAAAGGCAACTCCGATGGCCCTGTTGATCAAGAACGGAGAAATCATCACTGCGGACTCGCGCTACGTCGCCGACATCTGGTGCGAAGGCGAGACAATCACCCGCATTGACCACAATATTCAGGCGCCGGTTCGGGGCGCCGAGGTCATTGATGCTTCTGGCAAATATGTCTTCCCCGGATTCATCGACCCACACACCCACATCTATCTTCCCTTCATGGGCACGTTCTCGAAGGACGACTATGAAACGGGAACGAAAGCGGCCCTCGTCGGCGGCACGACCACGATCTTCGACATGTGCTGCCCGTCACGCGCTATGGAGCCGAGCGAAGGGTTTGCAACCTGGAAGGCACAGGCGCACGGAAAAGCCGCCTGCGACTATTCGTTCCACATGGGAGTGACACGCTTCGATGGCCATTCTGCCGCTCAGCTGAGAGAGATCGTCGCGGCCGGAGTCCAGTCGTTCAAGATCTTCCTGGCCTACAAGGGGGCCTTCGGAATTGACGACAGCGAACTTTATCAAACACTGAAACTGGCGAAGGAGCTCGGAGTTGTAACTACCGCGCATTGCGAAAACGAAACTCTCGTCGCCGAAACGCAAAAAGAGCTTCTCACGCGCGGAACTTCCGGACCGGAAGGGCATCACGACAGCCGCCCTCCGCGGGTGGAAGCCGAAGGTGTGAATCACCTCATGAGCTTCGCCGAAATGACCGGAGCCCCGGTATATATCGTGCACCTCAGTTGCCGTGAGGCCCTCGAGGAAGCTATTCGCGCGCGCCTGCGCGGCGTTCAGGTATGGGTGGAGACGCTGATCCAATATCTGCTGCTCGATAAATCGCATGCGGAACTGCCAGAGTTTGAGGGAGCGAAATTCGTGATGTCCCCTCCCCTGCGCGACAAGGCAAACCAGCCCGTCCTTTGGAATGGTTTGCGCCAAGGTCTGATAAATACCGTCGGCACCGATCACGCCCCATTCGATTTTTCAGGTCAGAAGGTGATGGGCCGCGATGACTTCACCAAAATCCCAAATGGCATTCCGGCGTTAGAGGATCGGGTCAATCTTCTCTATACCTACGGCGTCAAGACCGGCCAATTTGACCTGCACACGTTCGTCAAGATCGCCAGCACCAACGCGGCAAAAATTTTTAACCTTTTCCCGCGCAAAGGCACGATCCAGCCGGGCAGCGACGCGGATTTGGTCATCTACGATCCAACTCATCGCGGGAAACTCTCCGCGGCGACGCACCTGATGAACATCGACTACAACGCGTTCGAAGGCTGGCCGATCGAAGGCAGACCATCTGTCGTCACCGTGCGCGGCGAAGTGGCTGTGCGCGACGGAAGTTTCGTCGGCACCGTCGGCCGCGGACAGTTCTTGCAGCGACCGACGCATTGATTGTCTTCACTGTGTCCCCCGGGCGCCGAGGCGGGTCCGCGGTGGGTTCGTTAGGCGCGCGCGGATCCAGTTGCACCGAATTCGCGCTTCGTCAGGTGCATTCGTTAGTTAGGCACGGCTCGCGCCCTACTGCGCGTCATTGTTTCACAGTCGCAAGTCTTTTTAACAGGCCATATTTTATTCGGATCCTCGGAATGACTACCCTCACCCAGGCGGATGTTATTGTGATTGGTGCAGGACTCAGCGGTCTGCTGGCCGCGCGCAAGCTCGACGCGAGCGGTTATCGCGTTGTCGTTTTGGAAAAGGGAAGCGGAGTGGGAGGGCGGCTCGCCACGTGCCGGATGGACGAAGCCGTGTTCGACCATGGGGCGCAATATTTCACGGTTCTGGACCCGGCTTTCGATAATCTCGTCCAGGATTGGCAGGAGAGGAGGTTAGTGCGGCTTTGGGCCACAGGATTCACCCTGCCCGATGGCACCTTGAAGCGCGATGGACAGGAACGGTTCTGCTGCGTTTCTGGAATGTCGGGCCTTGCCAGGCATTTGGCCGAAAAACTTGATGTTCGCCTCAACGCCGCGGTTGCCCACGTCGCAGCCGAAAGTAACGCATGGAAGCTCACCGTGGAGAATGCCGAACCATTTGCTGGGCCGGGCCCTGCTTTTGACACCTCCCGTTCCGCAGAGCCTTAAGCTCCTGGCCATGGGAAGCACGCCGTTGCCTAAAGCCATCAGAAGGGAACTCCAGCAAATCGAGTATGTTCCGTGTCTTGCCCTGCTGGTTTATCTCTCTGGGGCAAGCATGGTCCCCGATCCGGGAGGGCTCTGGTTTCCCGGCGAGCCCGTTCGCTGGATCGCCGACAATCATCGCAAAGGAATATCCCCGGGATCCAACGGGGCACTAACGATTCATGCAGGAACGGACTATTCCAGGCAAAATTGGAAGACTTCGGCACGGAGAGTAACAGAAGAGTTGCTCGCGGCGGTGGCTCCTTGGTTGGGGACGACACCCGTCCAGACGCATTTGCATCGTTGGCGGTACAGCCAGCCAATCTCGGTTTATCCTGAGCGCTGCCTGACGGTGAAGTCACCAGCGCCCCTCGTCTTTGCCGGTGACGCCTTCGGTGGTCCTCGCGTCGAAGGGGCGGTCCTCTCCGGCTTGGCTGCCGCCAGCGCGTTGAACGAACTCCTAAGTTAAGCAAACAACGAGCACAAACTTCGGCTAGCCTGATGGGCTGGAGCTATGGCGACGCAAGTGTCTATTTCTTCGAGAGAAGCGCGATAGCGCGCAGAGGACCGCCAGTCCCATTGCCGATTTTCATGGGCAGAGCGACGACGATCGCGCCTTCGTCCGGCAGTTTGTCGAGGTTGGTCAGATTCTCGAAAGCTGGAACGTTCGCGGCAGCCGTGAGCTGATGCACAACGAAGTCTTTCGAGGGCCCGTGGTCAATGCTTGCGGTGTCGACGCCGATGGCGGCAACGTTGCGCTCCTCGACGAGGAACTTCGCCGCTTCCAATCCGAAGGAAGGGAAGTGGAGCTTGCTTGCGTCGCCCGGTGTATCGTCGCCGAAGTAGCGCTTGCGGTCGGGATACCGGTTGCTCCAACCCGTGCGCAGCAGGACGATCGTGCCCGGGGCGATCTTCGCGTGCGCTTTTTCCCAAGCTTCGATGTCCGCCACGGTGAGACGGTAATCGGCGTCCACGTCAGCCTTCGCAGACACGTCAATGACGATCGCCTGTGCGACAAGCTTGTCGAGCGGCACCGTCGCCGACGAGTGGCCGCCTTCGGAAAAATGGATCGGCGCATCCAGATGCGTCCCGCCGTGCTCCGGCCCGCAGAACGCGGCCGCGCTGTAGAACCAGCCGCCTTGTGTCTTTCCTTTGGTCAGCATCTTATGCTCGAACCCGGTTGGAGACGTTGGCCAATACAGCGTCTTCTCGTCGAAGGTGTGAGTGAGATCAATCATCTCGGTTCGAGCGGGATCGAACAGCAACGCGGCGGCAATCAGGAGTCCAGGCATGGTCGACATCCGTGTACAATCGGTCAAGTTCCGCGGCGAGCAACCGCAATGAAGACGCCCTTGGTGAGGCTTTCAGAGAAGGTGCCGCCTGCCTGATCCAGGTCGCCAGCTGGCTTCTCCGCGATCTGTCCGACTCGCAAAATTCAGGGAGCGCACGTCCTTGAACTGGCCAACGGGGAGTGCTTGCTCCTTCTCGGTTTTCCGAAACCCGCTCCCTGGCTAGCGAAGCGCATCACGAAGAGTTCTGGCGTCGACATCGTCATGATCATCATCATCGTCATCTAAACGGCGATTGGGGACCCGCCCGCAACGAAGGCGCGTAGCCCCCTGCGGGCGTGACATCGTCGCCACAGTTCTTAACCCTTGATAGCGCCCTCGGTCATTCCTTTGACAAAGAGCCGCATCGAAAAGGTGAAGAGGATGATTACCGGAATGCTGGCGATCGCGTAGCCAGCCATGAGGGGACCAAAGAACTTGATGTATTCTCCCGCGAGGCGTTGAAGCTGGACCATTACCGGCAGCGAGTCGGCATCCCGAATGACGATCAGCGGAAGGACAAATTCGTTCCATTCAGAGATGAAATGCATCACTCCCACAGTTCCGAGAATGGGTCCGCAGAGAGGGAGCACGACCATCCACATTTGCTGAAAGTGGTTGGCGCCATCGATCTCAGCGGCCTCGAAGAGATCTTGCGGAATATCGGCAACAAAATTTCGCAAGACGAAGATGGCAAAAATCTGTCCCGCGGACGTTCCGACGATGATCAGCGCAGCGAGTGTGTTGAGCAGGTTGAGGTCAGCGAGCAGCCGAAAGAGCGGAACAAGGTTGGCGACCGAAGGCATCATCAATAAGACCAGCAAGGCATTCCAGAAGAAGCTGGAAAGGGGCATGCGCAACCTCGCAAAGAAATAGGCGCCGGACAGCGCAAAGAACAGGGTGAGCGCCGTGCCAAGCGTCGAGATGAAGATGCTGTTGGCCACACTGGGCGAGATGATGTTCCAGGCAGCGACCCAATTGTGCCAGTGAAACGGCTCCGTCAGCCGTCCCGGGTGCCTCATAGAACTGCTGATTGGTTTTTAGGCTGACGACCAAAATCAGATAGACGGGGAGGAACGCACACGCGAGCACCGCCCAGATCGCTGCGTGCTTGAAGCCTCGCAGGAACCAGCCAGTCACCCGCTCCGCCGCAAGGGAAGTGCTGGTTGCGCGGCGGGGCCTGCGGAATTCGCTCCGACCGAAGTCCGGCGAGCGAACTTGGCAACGAACTGGCGAACCGTCTGGTAGGGAAACGCCGCCACCACCAGGAAGAGGCCAATCGCGCGCCAGCCAGGTTGCAAAAGCAGGAAGATCCCGCCGCCATCACCGCGTAGGGTAGCAATTTTCTTACCCGGAGCGCGCGGGGATTTTCTTCGAGAACAAGCGAGCTGAGCTTTTGCAGAGCCATGATCACCACGGTGAGGATGATCCCAACGGCACAGGCGGCGCCCATCTCCTGGTTGATGAACGCCTTCCGAAGCATGAAGAGAGCGGGCACGGTTGCCTTGCCGCCCGGACCTCCATCCATTCCCGCCGGTCAGCGCAATGATCATGCCGGCATCCTTGATCGTCCCGATGATGACGAAGACGAGCATCAAGTAGATCGAGCTCATGATGAGCGGCACTTCGATCCGCGTAAATTTGGTCCACCAGCTCGCCCCATCGATGCTCGCGGCTTCGTAGATGTCTTTCGGGATGTTCTGGAGCTTGGCTAGGTGCGTCAGAACGGCGAAGGAACCGACCCAGGGAAATCCCCAAATCACACAGGCGACAAGGATCAAGCGTGGATCGCCGAGCCAGGCCGGGCCGTGTGCCCTCAACAAAAATTCCACCCCACCCAAAAAAGGCGTCTAGCTTGCAGAGAAGCGCGAAGAGCCCGGATGCTTCCAGAAATTCATTGAGGTACCCCTGGGTGGCCTCGAAGAAAAATGACCTCCAAATCAACGCCACCACCAGCGCGGGGATGACCATCGGAACGACAAACAGCAACCGGTAGATATACTGCATGCGCTCACTGCTGCAGCGGTGAATCCATACCGCCACCGCGATGGCAGGGATCATTTTGACCACGTTCCAAAGTCCCAGCAGCAAAGCGACCCGAAAGGACTGCCAGAAATCCGGCGAAGTGAAGAGCTCGATATAGTTCCTAAGACCGACGAACTCCGAGACGTCGGCACCATTCCAGCGATAGAAGCTATGAAAGATGCCGCTGGCGGCAGGGTAGTATTGAAACAGGGCGATGAGAACGAGCGCAGGGACAATGAAGAGGTAGATCTCCCAATGATGCTTAACCTGTTTCCAGCGGATCTTCTTTGCCTGCATCAGCCGTTAGTTGCTCGCGTCCGCTTGGACGCCCTCTGCTTCCACAGAGCTGCGGACATTATCCAACGCTTTTCGCTGTATCGGTAAAACGTTTGCCTTTTCAGAGCTTCCGGGCTCCGTGAAGACAAGTCCCTGAATGATCAGCGTTTTGTCTGCCTCCAGTTGGCGAGTGAACGACGACGTTGCGATATTTATCCAATCGGCCTCGGCTTTGCGGTCCCTCTCTTTCATTGCCTTTTGGCGGAGTCCGACGGCCAATTGTTCATCCTGAAGCTGCGCGCGGCGGCGGTTGCGAAGGAACTCCCGAAAATCTTCGCGACCACGCTGTCCAGAAGAGGCGAATTGCTCCGCCATGTCGTCGTAGCTGAGCTGGTTGATTTGGAATAAGGAATAGAGCTGGCTCCATTTGATGAAGCTTTCGCCGCCCGATGGTCGCATCGAAGGCCGGAAGAACTCCTTCAAGGTCGGCTCGAAGGCTTGAGAAAAGGATCGACCTCAGCGCCGACAACAATCGGGATCCATTTCAATCTCTTGTTGAATTTCTCGTTCTGGTGCCTGCTCGACGAGAAGAGGAGAAAGTCGACGGCCACGTCGGGATGGCTGGAGGTGCGCGTGACAGCCATGGGCATGTTCCTTCCGGCAGCTCGTAGCGTGGTCCTTGAATGATCGCGCCATAGTCGGGATCTGATGGGGCTGGCAGCTGGAAAATCCATGAGCCCCAGCTCGAACTTTCCCTGCGCCTGCTCTTGAATGCCGCCCGCTTCGTAAATTCCCGCGGCAAGAAAAACGGCCTTTTCCTGCGCGAAATTGAAGAGGGCCTCGTCTCGGTCCAAGGCCTGACCAACCGCTCGGGAAGCTCCTTGGTGATGTCTCGACCATTTTGAAACTGGCTCGATAGGCGGGATTGGAAAAATCGACCTTGCCCGCTGGCAAAGCCCATGAACATCTCATCTTTGCTGAAACGTCCATCGCGGTTGAAATCGATCTCGCGAAGCGCGTCGATAGGTCAGCGGCTTGGCCATGCTGTCCTCCCAACGGATAAAATGGAAACGCGAGCCGGCAATGGCGACGTAGGGCTGGCCATTGGGCTGCTTCTGCGAGCGGATCTTTTCACACACCTTTAGAAAGGTGCGGTAAGTCCTTGGGCATTTCGTCGAGGCCGGTCAATTTTTTCAAGAGCGACTTGTTATAGAAAAGGCGCAGGCTGACAGGGCGAGAGGGATGGTCATGAATTCCTGAGTCTCGTCGATGAACGATCGGCGCATCCCATCCTTGAAGGTGAGAAAGAGCGGGACACCCTCCAGATCTGTTCCCGCGTTGTAAGGATTCGGCTGCGTTACATAGGGAGAGAGTGGCAATAAAGTAGCGAACGAAGAAGGCTGTCATCAGAGTGAGCGTCGACCATTCCCGCCTGGACGATGTCGGGCGCGGTTCCTCCCATCAACTGCGTGCTCATCCATTGGCCATAGGTACTTTCCGGGATGGCTTCCTGGATGATGCGCACATTCGGATGCAGCTTTTCGTATTCGGCGGCAGCCTCCGCCAGGCCCTCGCGCGCTCCGGCTTCCAACTGCCAATGCGCAATGCGAATGCTGGTCACGTCGGATGCGTCTGCGGCGCGCTTGCGCGTGGCGATGGAAATCACCGCCCAAAGGAAAACAAGCCCAATGACAATCCAAGGCGCCTTGGTCTTGAGCGAGCCCAGGAACTCTTTCATTGGAGGGCTCCTCCCAGGTATTGGGGCGGGAGGGAGCGACCTTCGCGAACTGCCGCTTCCACCGTATCCATCCTCGCCAAGGCTTTCCGCGATGCGAAGACGCGACTCTCGCGCGGAAATTCGTTGATCAGGCGCTGGTAGTATTCACGCGCCAACGCGAAGTTGCCCGCCTCAAACTCCGCCGCGTAGGCAATATTCCAATAGGCGGTGGAAAGCTCGAAGAACGGTGTTCTCGGATCCACTTCCCTGGTCTCGATTGCCTTGATCATATAATCGAGGCGCTTCTCCTCTTCGTTTAACCGGTGAGAGCCTTCTGCCATCAACGTGTAGAGCGAAGAGCGGAAGGGGGTCTTCGGATGCCGATCGAGGAACGCCTCGGTCTCGCCGAGCTTTTGCCGCGCTTCGTCCGCGGTCGCCGTCGGGAGCGTCAGTCGGATCTGATAGACAAACGCCTCTTCGCCCGCGAGCGAGTCAGGATATTTCTTGTAAACTTCGCCGTATTCTTGGGCGAGTTTCGAGTAATCGCGCTCTTGATCCGCCCCCGCAAGATGCTTCGCGCGGACGATGTCCAGCGCACACCAGGCGGCCAAAGGATTCGTCGGCGCTTGCGCGATAACTTCCTGATAGAGGGAGATAGCCTTCGCGGTATCGCGTCCATCGCGCCGGTGATTCCAACACGAGGCCATCCCGAAGAGGCTCTGTAGATAAGCCTCTGACCCGCGCGGTTGCGATGCCTCCACGGATTCGAAAATATCCAAGGCCTCGCCGAATTCGCTTAATCGATAGCGATTCCACCCTTCGCGAATCTGCTCTTCCGGCGTTGCCGTCTGCTCGTTGCCGCAGGCGTGGAAGACAAACACCAGCAGTGCAAAGGCGAATCGGAGGCTCCGCTGGGCTGGAAGCAATCGCATCTCAAATGATCGAATTTCCCTCACCAAAAAATCAAATGCTTTGCACGATTGACGGACCCTCCTCACACGAAACTCAATTCACCTCTTCGTCGAAAAGCAGTTGCATACAGCGTCTCCAGGCTTGTAGAGGCCCTTGTGCCAAGGGCCTGTCGACAGGCGGTTGGCACAACCGCCTCTACAACTCGTGCGCAAACTCGGCTTGCGGCAATGCTCCGCCAAGTTGAAATGACGCAAACTCATGGGAACCGCCGAATCTAGGTCCACCCACCCTCGCGTCAACGGAAAACAAACAACCTGACCGAATTCCGCTCAAGGAGCTCCACTGCGGTCCAAAGGCGATCAGGTACTCGAAGGTGGCGGCGGAAGAGGGACTTTTACTATTGGCCCCTTCGCCCCATTTAACAGAAAGCTCACCGTTTGCTTTTGCGGCTCTCTGCCTTCAACCGTCGGCGGTGAAGGCGGCGACGCGAACTGGACCGAAACCGTCCTCCCTTCGCCAGGCAAGAGAACGTTGGAAAAACCAGCCGGAAGATATTTTTTCGCCGGTGGCGCAGCAGGTGGTAGGGCCTCATACCGGCGTTGTGTTTGCTCATCGATCATGACAGCTGAAGCAAGCGAAAATGGTTTCAAATCTTCTTCAGGCACTTCGGTGAGGTTCGCTCCGGCAGGAAGTGGCCTTCCCATGCCAAGGAAAGTTCCCCCTGGGGAAGATCTGGTAGTCGCAGTGACTCGGACGAAAACCAAAAGGCGGTTATCCTGAATACGTTCAATTCGAGAGATGGAGAGAAGAACGCCAGCCCATTTAGTTTCCACCTCGCCCAAATTCTCCGCACGACGGCTCCTCTCCTGCGCACCAAGGCTAGTGACCAGGCAAAGAACGATGGCCAGGACAGCTGAAGATCGTGGTTTCATCTGGTTAAGAGGACAGGCTAGTCATTGGACATAATTCCTTTAAGGTCTTGCTACCCCGTTTCAATCCGAAATAGCTCCCTTCCCTTACCGAATCTCTTCGGAAGCTAGAACGCGGTACAAATACCGGGGCTGGAAAGGATGACCACCGGGATCCATCGGGTCGTCGTAGGTTCCGACCACAGCGTCAGTTCCAGGATTCGCACTGTTTCCGTAGACGTTGTCCGCACCAGGATCCAAATAGCGCTCAATGATGAAACGCAGCCGCACCTCGGCGAGAACATTGTCCCCAGGTTCGAATTCGTCATATTGCGTATTCGCTGGTTTCTTGTTGACCGCCTGCCCCACTGTCCACACGGAAAAGACATTTCCTTGTGTCGTGAGTGTGCCAACGATCTGCCGGACGAGATCGTTGCGTGTAGGATTGTTGGTGGCACGAAGATTAGCAATCTCCGGAACATTGCAGATCTCCGCAGGCATGCGCAGAGGCGCATTGGCGCGAATGTAGTTTTCAATGGCTTGCGCAATCGTGCTCGCATCGACAGCTGAGCCGTTCGTGAAAGTGGCGTTGGTACTTACGCCGGTGATGGTTTGGTTTATCCAAACGCCACTCAAGACGCTCTCGATGGGCAGCCGTCGAGAAACATTCGTTTGTGCAACATCCGCATTCGTAGTGTAGATCACCGCTCCATTGGGATTCACCTTGCCGGCAGTCGCTCCGCCGTAAGTGCCATAGTATAGCAGATTGGTAACCGCGGCATTGGTGCTCGGGGTCGCGGTCGCCGGATTATACGTGCTGCCGAAAGAAGCCAACGTGGAGGGAATGTAAAACAAATCCAAAAGCGCCCAGTCGGGATATGGGACGCTGGCAGAGTTAGTGGTTCTTTGCGCACTCGCCTCTGTCGATGGCGCGTAGCTCAGAAGGCGGAAAGGAGTCCCCTTCTGATCGGCGTAGGCCACTGTTTCATCATCCGGTATGATCCCACTACGAACATACTGAAGATAACCTATATTGGGCATTCGCGCGCTGCGGGGGATCTGTGTTTGAATCGCCACATCCGCAATCGATGTACATAGCCCGGCGTCCGCTTGCGGCATCCAATAGGAATCAGGATCCGCGAGCCTGTCGCGGAAGTTTCCACTCATGGAATCGATGTCGTAATACTTATTAACACTCGGAGAGATCGTGCTGGATGAAGAAATTATCCAGTCCCCCGGAAACTTATTTACCAGAGGGTCCTCCACGGCAGCCGCGACAACTTGGCCCGGTCCCTCCACGACAACATTCGCGCTGACTGGTATTACAGAGACCAAAACTCGCTCCCGCAAAGTGCCCTCGCCAGGTGTGTTGGTCTCCCACTCCGCATCGATTTGAGTCTCGGACCTATTTCCCTGGAAATTCGTGTACGGCTCTTCGGTAGTTACTCCGTCAACGTCGTAAGGGCCCCGGATCGCCTCGAGGGGGACCGGATCCGGATCGCTCAGAAAGCCCCCCTTCATCTGGGTCTTGACGGCGATTCCGCCTTCGATCACCAAGGTCGAATTCGTGCTAACACTTGTCTGCATGGAGTATCGGTAAGGGCTTCCACCGGTTTCAGCGTCGCCAAGCATGGACCGAATGACACGCATCTCTCCAGGTTGCCACTCATCGGCCGGCGAGGCGTTCGGCTCAAGGTGGGTCATAAAAAAAGGGCTTGCATAATCCTTGAATGTTCCCGAGGGCAAAAAGGAAGGCGCCTGCCCATCACCCCTCCATGGACCTGCCGCATTGGCTAGATCGAAACGAGCATACGGATCGTGAAATTTTTGCGCCAAAATCTGAGAATTATCTTCTCTGGGATTGGGATTGCCCTGAATGATGCCGGGATTTCCCGCAAGATCGATGCCCTGGTTGTTCCGCAAGAGCTGATCGGCCCAAAACCCGTCGATCTCGGGACTGTTAGCGTCAGGCTGGCGCGGAAGGGGGGCTGCGAATCGATTAGGCGTTGAGGGCTCCCCAGGCGCCCGCGGCATATCGACGACATTCAAAGTTGATTTCATTGAGCGATGCCCGACATAAGACTCAGAAGCCAGAAAATTGAGCTCTTTCCTCCCTCCGAAGTAACCAACTGGCAACCACCACTCCACCCAGATGTCAAAAGTGGCAAAGGGCGGCTCGTAATTGGGATCTTGCGGAGAATTAGTGGGAGTCGGCGAAGCAAACCCCGCAATCTCCATGTACATTTGGGTAACTTTCGGGGAGCGTCCAATCCCGTTTACCCACTTCCCGCTGAGCCAGCCGGGGAAAAGGTAAGGGACCACCATAAAGCGGTGGCCGATTTGCTCGCCAACACCGCTAGGGGTACCAGAGATATTAGGATAGTCGGACGAAATTGCCTTCGAACCAATACTTAATATCTGAGCAATCAGGCTGTCCAACTGCCTCAGAGAGTATTTCCCGGCAAAACCGCCCGTCGACGATCCCGGAAAAACCGGCCAAGTTAATGGACGCCCAACGTCGTTGATCCCGGCAAGATAATTAGCAAGGAGAAAGCCTTGATTGTAGGAGTAATTTGGGGAATCCCGCGGACCCTCTCGCAACGCATACGCGTAGGGATGGAACAGGTTGACACCAGTCGGATAGACGCCAAGCTCACCTCTTAGAGCGAGAGGCCAGGGATGATTGCGAGACGTTCCTGGGTCGATGTCGTAGCGACTTCTAATCACGAAAGGTCGCAACTGTGCCGGCGTTGGGTAGAACTCACGCGGCGGCAGTAACGTCAGGCTGTTCAAGATCATGTTGCTCGAATCCAATCCGTCGTGGCCCAAGAGCGGCGCGACAGATATCGTCGGCTCACCGAAGACGTTAAGCTCAGGGCTCCGACTGTGCGCGGTCAGTGAGAAGACATTGTCTGCAAACGCGGCATTCGTGACGCCAGAGACTCGCAGAATTTCGCGCGGAGAGGTAAAGCCATTTGTTCGCGCCATCTGAACCACCTGTTTTGCCGGTCCGTTTGTATTGTTTCCCAAGAGGACGCCCAGACTGACCTCACTCGGCGTTCCGATTCCCAGCGAATTGGTGGTGTATTTCTCCGTTCCATCAGCCGTGTTGACATTGATCTTTGCGCCTTCGTCATCGACCCAAAAAGCATAGCGACCGATGATCGCATTGTTGGAACCTGCGGACTGTGTGGGATCGCGCAGCACGCTCGCCCACTTGACCGAGACTTCTGGCGCATTCGACCCGCCAATGATCGGATAGGATCCATCAATGAGCTGACGGTTGAGGTTCACCAGGGCTGTCCCGGGGGATTCCGAAAACAACCCGATGTTCGTGAGCGGGTTTACGCTCGAATACGACCAGCGGGTGATGCGTCCGGGCGAGAGAGACCAATAGAAGGGAGGGTTGCTAGCGGCAAAATTCTTATACGGATCATCCCAGGGGCCAAGCGCGTCGCGGATTTTAGCCAGGGCTTGGTGCGCTCCCACCATCGCGATGCCGTAGGCTCTCTCCTGGTCCAAACTCGAGCCGGCCGTCTTTGTCTCGAGCATGACACTCGCGAGATAGCCCACGGTCACCACGGTGATCAGGACGATGATCACGAGGGTCATCACCAAGGCCGAGCCGAGGCGTTTGGAGAGCGGGTTTCCTCGAGGTTTCATTTGAGCTAGCGCGGAGCGGTTTGAAGGTCGATTACAGTGCTGTAGACGCGGGCTCCCTGTTTGATCCCAGGAACGAGACCGTTATAAAAGGTATTTACGTCATTGGTCATGTCAGCCGTTCGCGGTGCGGGCCGTTCACTTCCGGTCAGGCGTTTGGCCGTGCGAGCGTCCACGGCGACGACGGCCACCTCAACGCTCGCCGGCAGAGCGCGCGCGAAGGTGTGGGGACCAACATTCGTTCCGTTCGTCAGGACTGTGCGGTATCCCGTTGTGGAGTCAAACTCGCCATTCGGGTAGGCGGCATTGCTGGCGTTGGTAGTGATCGGCCTCCGCGCCTGATCGAGCGGCTGCATCCAAATCCCGAGGATGTTCTCGGCCAATTGGCCCTCATAGCCGGATGCCTTGTTGGCCGGAGCGTTAGCGGTAATCAACGCGTCGTTAACCCAATCCGAAGGCTTCTGGAACTGGAAATTCGTCGAGTCGATTATGAGCCGGCAGAGTTTGGGAACCGATCCATTCGACTCGGCGACCCACTGCACGAAGTAGCCGACCAGTGCCATGTCGCCGCGCGTGCGGTCGCTCGCCACCGGCGCCTGCCAAAAAGCCGCCTGCGGGAGTCTGTAGTTCGCGCCGACGTTCGTCGGGTTGATGACGAATTGGAAATTGGTGGACGCAGGGTTGACCGGTGCCGCTGCGAAGCGCAAATCCCGCGCCATGCGCGAAAATGCGGCTAGGACGGAGGACCGCCGCTCGTTATGAGAAATGCCCATCTGCCAAAACGACGAGAGCGAGCCCGCAATCGACAAGAGAATCAGCGCCAGACCGACAAAGACCGCTGTCGCCACCAGGAGTTCCAACAGCGAGAAGGCGCCGATCATCCGAACAAGCCTCCTATTGGTAGTTGAAGAGCGAGATGACGCTGACATTTGTGGAGGTCAGTTGCGGGCTTGGCCACCGGGTCCGCACCTGAAGCAAGGCGATGTAATTGATCGGATAGTTCGCGTTCGTCGGATTCGTCGGCGTCACGTTGGAAACGTCGCCAACAAAATAGACGTTCGGAGAATTCACGGGAACCGGCATGCCTTCGTAATCCCAAGACAAATTGGTGGGAAGACTTGCCAGCGCATTAGAAAAGCGCTGGCTCTGATATTCGGAAGTCACCTGCTCGGTAATCCAGGCCAGGCGGGCCTTGAGATCTGCATTCTTGGTCTCATTGGCAGCTATCGCGACCAGTCCGAGAATCGCGGTCAGGACAAAGGCAACCAGCCCGACAGCGATTACTACTTCAATCAAGGTGAACGCAGCCGAGCTCCTGAGACCTAGCGAGCCCCTCGGTTCCGCACCGCTCGTAGAAGCAACCGCTCTCCGAATCAGGAAGCCTCTCGTCTCTCGGCAAGATCGCTCTGGTTCGGAAGCAACTTGGGGGGTAGCTCCGTTCGACACAACCGATTTCAAAAGAAGATACTGTAGGACGTCGCGAGCTCTTGTAAAGCTCAGAATATATCAGAATGGGATCGATTGTCTTTTTGATGCTTATTCTCGCGGCCGTAGGGCATCCGCCCCGTAGTGCACGATCAAACTATTAGCTTAGCGCACCTTTGCTGTCGTTTGTACGAGAGCCAATTCGTGCAGCGATTTTTCCAACCGCGATTTTGAAATCAAACAAATCCTAATATCCGGGACCTTGATTTCGACCCGATTAGCCCGGCGTTGGAACCCGTTGAATGTTAGCTTGCCGGCGGAATAGATGAAGGCACACCACTGAGCAGAGGCGGGTGCCGCCAACGCCGGCGAAGCAAGACAGAATCTAGCTGTAGTGCGGGCTACCCAATCAACATGAGGCGACGATTGCCTCTTGAAAACATAAAGCAGACACGTAAAACTTTTCTTGCATTTTGGTAGGGAACTCTCGACAGTGCGTTATCTC
This sequence comes from uncultured Verrucomicrobiae bacterium, assembly GCA_963706955.1. GTDB lineage: Bacteria > Verrucomicrobiota > Verrucomicrobiia > Chthoniobacterales > Terrimicrobiaceae > DASTFP01. The sequence goes on from CAVPOC010000010.1 coordinate 79,998, forward strand.
CCCGATTTGATAGATGCGAATGCCTCCCCTCTCTCGTGTGACGGCTCATCGCCGGGCATACTCCCTTATTGAACTGTTGGCCGTAATGGCAATCATTTCTGCGCTGGCCGGCTTGACGGTCGGCTCCCTCTCGCCCGTGAAGGCGAATGCGCTCACAGCAGGCGGCAACCAAGTCGCGGACCTTTTCACTGCGGCGAGGCAAAACTCCCTTGCGCGGCACGCTTTTACCGCCGTGATCATCAAAACTGCGGGGGATGCCCGTTATTCGGCCTTCTGCCTCTTCGAACTGACCCGCAACGACGACGGTACCTTCTCCAATTGGAAGATGGCAGCTCCATGGCGGTTGCTTCCCGATGGAATACGCTTTGATCCGGACCTGACGGTTGCGACTCCCACATTGAATTTTGCGGATTCTAGCAATAATCCTGGCCTGCCGGTTGCGCTCCCCTCCGTGCCTTTTCGGGGTCAAGCGGTCAACTTGAGCTCGGAGGCGGCCTTCCAAATCTTCGCACCAGATGGAACGTTGACAAAGGGAGCTCCAATGCGGCTCCGACTCCTGGAGGGCGCAGAGGACTCTGGCTCTGGAATAATCTACACCGGACAGAGAAACGGTGCGGATCCGGCCAATTATTACGATATCGTGCTCCTACGCGAGACCGGCCAAGCCAAAGTCGAGCGCTTCTAAGGCCTTTTCTGTAGCGGCGATGTCCTCATCGCCGAAATTCGCCCAACGTCGCGACACCTCTACGGCCGCTTAAGTAATCATGTGCCGGCGATCACCGATTCGGAAAATTTATAGAGGCGCTTGTGCCAAGCGCCTGTGGATTTCGCTGGGCGCCTGACACAAGCGCCCCTACAACGCGGCGATCGCTTCAGCGCCTGCCGGGCGCGGCATCGCCGCTACAAATTTCGACGAACTCAGGGAGCTGCGATGCTCACCGGCGGCATGTTCGGGCGAGTCTTGCTGGCTGGAAACGCCGAGTTGCGAATAATGAGCTCGGGGGAGACCATGCGCCGTTGGCCCTTCTCGAAGAGCTCACCATCCATGCGCTGCTTCAACAGGAACATCAATTCGGTGCCGATCGCGAGATTTTTCTTGTCAACCGTGGCGACTGGACCCAGCGGCTCCCACTGCCGTGTCTCCATGTCATCCCACATATTGTCGTATCCCACCAGGAGGACATCCCGATTGGGTTGCTTGCCGTGGACCCGCAAGGCGGCGCAAAGGTGTCCGATAATGGCGTCGCTGGGCGCCATGATGGCATCGATGGCATTGGGCCCATGCAGGTGTTCGACCAGGTAGCCGGCCATGAGACGAGACTGAAGCTTGAAGTCCTCCTCGGTGTTATCAAAATTGTGGTAGCCGGGGTCGAACACCTCGACTGGCGGTAGCGGTTCGAGGCCTGCCTCGCGCATGGCTCTCTCGTAGCCGGCGTTTCGCTGGGCTAGCCACGGCTGGACCTCGGAGGGACCGCTCACGGCAAGCTGCCAAAAGCGCAGGATGCGTTTGCGTCCCTGGCTGATCAGCCACTTGGTCAGGGCGTGGGCGCCGGCCTCATGGTCGGAGGTAACCGCGTCGATCTCTGAAGCGAAGTGGGGGTTATCGCGAGCGAGTCCCATGTCGCCATAGATGACAAAGGGGATGTTGCCCTCGCGAAGGGCCCGACCGATATGCTCGCCCGATTTGTCCTGGACGACACCGCACAAGACAATGGCTCCGCCCGGCCGCTCCATGATCAAGCGCTGGAGCATATCTCCCGCAATCCGCTTGGGATGCACCGTCAGAGCATCATGGCCCGCCATGCGAACGGCATGAACCGCACCCGCAAGGATGAAATTGATGTGCCAGGTGTTGTGCATCTTCTCGGAAAATTCATGCTGAGCGGGCGGCTCCATAATCAACGCAATCGCGTCAGATAAGAACGTCTTCTGCGCCTTGACCGTCCCATTGACGATGCGACGCCGGCTCTCACAATGGATCATTCCCTGTCTCTCCAAATCCTCCAACGCCAGGCGCACGGTTGTCCGCGACACGTTGAGCTTGGAAGCCAACCGCATCTCGGAAGGGAGGCGAGAGCCCGCGGCCAGACGACCGTCTGTGATCCATTCCTGAATATGGCGAATGGCTCTCGCGCGAGGACTGTTGTTGATGATCCCTAGGGTATCGGACTTTTCCAAAGCCATAACTATAAGAAAAAATTAAACTGCGATCGACCTGTCGTGCCGGAGAGGGCAAGGGAGAACGTGTTGTTTTTGGACCATAATTGGGGGGATAAATCGTTTCTGTTCACGAAATGGCCGCTTCTCCAGTTGGCACCGAAATTCCTCCAGATCGACAGAAAACTCGCACCCTCTGCAAATAGCGCACATCCAACAAGGCAGGGATAGCTTACAAGCACACAGAGAGGCAAACACTTTTTAAGGGGCGCTTATGGCTAATATAGCATAGAACCGGAATGCGTTGGTTGGGAACCGAACATCGCCGCACTTCCCGAGCTACAGCTGAGGACTGCGGAAATGCCGCCCCCACAAATGCTTTTTTTGTTTGACAGGTATGCAAATTGTTTCCTGAACTGGTGACGCAATATGTCAACTCCCTCGGTCTTGGAAGTTTCGGAAGATCCCACTGCACGTAACGCGCCCTTACGCGCCACCCGGCGATCGATTCGCCCGGCCTTGCCGGGGGAGCGAATTCAATTTTCTGCCCAGCGTGAAGCGATTCCTCTACAGCATTTCTGGAGCTTCTGTTCGACGGCGGGACGGGCCAACGAGGGATTGCGGGAAGGTTGGCGTGAACATCTGCGCCTGACTGTAAAGCATTGCGGAACTCGCCGGCTGCGATTTCACGGACTTTTCCACGACGACATGTTTGCGTGCCGGCGTAATGGAAACGGCGAGCTGGTCTTCAATTTTCAGTATATCGATGACCTCTTCGATGCTCTGCTAGCCGCGAACGTTCGCCCGTTCGTGGAATTTGGTTTTTTCCCGAAGGACTTGGCGCCGGCGTCGGACATCCGCTGCTTTTGGTGGCAGGCGCACGTGACGCCGCCGGACGACTTGCGCGAGTGGAGCCACTTGGTGGAGAGTGCGGTTCGGCACTTCATCCAACGCTATGGACGCGATGAGGTCCGCAGTTGGTACTTTGAAGTTTGGAACGAGCCAAATCTCTGGTTTTTCTTCAATGCCACCAAGAGCAAGTATTTCGAGCTTTATCGCGCGACGGCGCTGGCGGTGAAAGGGGTCGATCGCGAACTGAAGGTGGGAGGTCCCGCCACTAGCAACTTCGTTCCCGATGATCGCTTTGATGGGGAGCAACAGGAGGGTCACAAGGCCATAACCCACCAACTGGAGGACCTTGGGACGGTCAAATGGCGAGGAGTCTGGATCGAAGAGTTTCTTGAGTATTGTGCCAAAGAAGGCCTACCGGTCGACTTCGTCTCCACACATCCTTATCCGACGGATATTCCCTTCGGACACGACATCACCGGAATGCGCACGCGTCCCTCCGACGCGACCTTGAGCGACATGAAGTGGCTGCGCACGGCGATCGACCACAGCGCGTTTCCGTCTGCCGAGATTCATTTGACTGAGTGGAGCACAAGTCCCTCGGCTCGCGATTTTACGCACGATTACCCGCAGTCCGCCGCTTACATCCTCACGACCAATATCGCCGCGGCGGGCTTGGTTGATTCTCTGGCCTACTGGACGTTTACCGATGTTTTTGAAGAGCACGGCGCAGGCGATGCTGCCTTTCATGGGGGCTTCGGGCTCATCAACTACCAAGGGATCGTCAAGCCCGCCTTTCACGCTTACCGCTTCCTTAACCAGCTCGGGACAGAAGAGATTTTTCGGAGTGATGGATTTCTCGCCACGCGTTCGAAACACGCGGGCCATGTCCGCGCGGTCATCTGCCATTATCCTGACCAATACCCAGGCAGCCCGCCGTTTGCGTTGTCGCTGGAAGAGGCCGAGAAGATCCTTGCCATTGGCGAGCCGACTACCCGCAGCATTCTGATCCATGATCTTCCGCCACAAACTCCTTATCTCGTCGAGACAGTCGATGCGGAGCATGGCTTCGCGGTGCGGGCATGGCAGGCAATGGGTCAACCGCAGTCGCCCTCACCGGATCAACTCACTCTGCTTCGCGATCTCGGCTGGGATACCCGTCGCGAAATCATCCGGGTCGACGATGAGGGCCTGTTGCGCCTCGATTTAAAACTTTTGCCCTGGGCAATTGCGCTCGTTCGCGAGATCGCGTAAAGACCCCTCTTGAAGATTTCGGAACAGCGCAGGACGGCGGCAGAATGCCGCGTTTTACTAGTTGGCAATCGGGCACGCATCGATAAAGGGGAGCAATGAGGTTGCTAGGATCCCGCTGCGGGCCTCTCGTCTCCTCGATCGCGTGGCGGTTCAGTTTGCGTTCGGCGCGCCTGGCATTTTGCACATTGCTGACCATCGTTACCGGAGGAAGAGCGTGGAGCGTGGCCCCTCTGCTTTCGCAGCTTCGCGTCGAGCAAAAAATCGAAAACGACAATAACCTCCATCGGGCGCAGCCGGACCTGAACATTTCCTTCGCCTTGGCGGAGCCATCCGAGGTCACGATGACGATCGCGCGTCATCTGGCCGGCTACGACGAGTATAAATGGCCGTATTTGGCGCAGCCATTTCCGGTGCGGACTCTCCGACTGGGCAAATTGCCGGCCGGCAACCACTCGGTCACTTGGGATGGACTCGATGAAAAAGGCGAGCCGATCGTCGAGGTGCAGAATGTCACGCCTGCGGAACTTGAACGGCTGAAGCTTACCACAGCCACACCGGAAGAACTGACAAGAACACTCCCCGTTAATCTCCTGCAGGTGGCCGTTGAAGCAGGCAAGGAGCGTCTCTTCGTCAACTTTGAACGGGCGGCCGATACGTTGCGCCCGAATCGCAGCGTCCGGCCGTTTACGATGGCTGTCTTGGATCGGCAGGGAAACTATTTGGTTGCCGATTTTCAAGGAGGGAGCGTTCTGCGCTACTCGCCGGAATGGGTCCTCCTGGATCGGTGGCCCAGAGACCACAGCCGGGGCCAGGGCTACGAGCCAATGGAATGTCAGGAGGCGGGAATCGATAGCAAAGGCAACGTCTTCGCCATGACCGGCAACGGAGTTTACCGCTATGGAGCCAACGATGGCGGAGAGCCATCTCCATGGCCCGAACAATCCGAATACACCAAGTCTCAAAATTTCGGCCATGTGCTCGGATTCAAAACCGACAATCCCGAGTTGGCCAAAAAGCCTGGTTTCGCGGAGCGGTTCTCCGGGTTCGCGATTGACAATCAGGACAACATCTATCTGGGGCGACCGAGTCCAGAGCCGTGTATTCAAGTCTTTAACAACGCGGGCAAGTTTCTGCGCACCCTCCAGCTTCCGGAAGGCCGCCGGCCAGCGAAGATTCGTTGGCTCGGGAATGGAACCCTCGCGGTCGCAGCCATTGGTTCCAATCCCGAGGGAGTGGTTTTCTTAGTGGATGCCGAGAGCGGCCAGGTAAAAAAACGCATCGAAGAGAACAACCCCATCGTGCTTTGGTCGGGTCCGGATGGATCTTTCATTACGGGTCACGACGGCACCATCGTGCGACGCTACACGAGGACCGGGGACCCTTTGCCATTTGGTCCTGACGTAACTAATGCGAAGGAAAATGAGATACGGTTTGCACCACACGAATTCGGGCTTCCCAAGAACGCTCCCGGATATCCGGCGAATGCCAAAGGATATGCAATGGCGGTTGACGGCAGTTTTTCCGTCTCCGAGGGCTCTGAATCCAATAGTGCCATAGAAAAGACCGACCTCCTCACCTTTTCGAAGGACGGGACCTACCAGCCCCAAACGATCCAAACGCGCCTTGGCCAGCGAGTGCCCGGAAACGTCTTTCTCGACAATGCTTCGGCGGTCTTCGACTTGTTCGTGACGAACTTCTCGGAACAGGCGCAACCACTGGCGGTTCGTTGGACGCTCACTGACTTCGACGGAAAGACAACCACTGGGGTCTCTCAATTGACAGCGACGCCACTGTCTCGGCAGACACTTCCGCTGGCGGTCAATGCGCCGATCCCCGGCCATTACCGTCTTGCTGTAGAAGTCCGCCAGGGCGAGAAGCTGCTCGAGGGAATGAAGGCGCAGCTCGCGCGCATCCCCTCGCGGGAGACAAAGGCGAATCGCTATTCTCCCTTCGCGATGTGCGCTGTCGGGGAGTTCGAAGTGATGAAGTTGGCCGGAGTCAAGAGCCAGCGCGCAGACTCCGCCTCTTGGGCTCGCCAACTCGAGCCTCTCAACGGCATTTTCTACCCTAATCGTCCTGAAGCGGTCCAGTTCGGACGGGGTGGGGCCGATAGCTTGCGGGCATTTGCCCGGCAAGAGGGCTTTCTCGTGCTCAATGGCCTGAACTATGGCGAAGGCTGGCTGGGAGGCGACTGGGTGGGGCGCCCAACGCACTTCGTCTACAGCTACGACCGCTTTTACGAATATTGCCTGCGAATTCTCGACCTGTTCTCCGGAAAGGGAGAGGCCTTTTATCAATTCTGGAACGAACCCGATAACTTCTGGCGCCCGCGAGGGCGATTCGGTCTCGAGCACTTTGCCCTCGTGCAGAAGCACGTTTGGAGCATGGTTAAGGCTCGCGACAAGGACGCGTTGGCGGTAGCGGATGGCGATGCGGGCGGTCTGAAAACCATGGAGGAGTTCACCAAGATGGGCGTTTCGGATTGGAATGACAGCGTGCAAATGCACTACCCGGCCGCCACCGTCTATGCCTGGGATAACATGAAGTTTCCCGACCTGCCCGAGACCAAGGTGCCAGCGATCGCCAAACTGGTGCAGATCCGCAACAATTCGGCTCCGGGGAAGGAAGTGTGGAACACGGAAGACACAGTTCCCGCAAATCCTAAAACCGCCGAAGTAGCGGCCGCCAACTTGCCGCGCATGTTCATCTCACAGATCGCCGCCGGCGTGGATAAGATTTACCTGTTCTTACAGACGGGCTCGAACAGCAGCCGCCATGACGTCACCAGTTGCCTGGACGAGAACGGCCACCCGTTCCCAACCTTCGTGAGTTACGCCACGACGTCTCACCTGATCGATGGCGCCGTTTATGCGGGACAGGCCGACCTTGGAGAGAACGCGCGCGGATACCTCTTCGCGCGCGGGCAGGACTTCGTCTTCGCTGCCAACACCATCTCCGGAACACGGGAAGTAAGCCTGGATGTGGGCGTTCCCAGTGTGACGATCGTCGACATCATGGGCCGTGCGCGAGAGGTGCCCGCGCCCGGAGGACGGCTCCGATTCGCCTTATCTTCTCAGGTTCAATACCTCTTGCTACCGCGCAATAATCCTGCGGCGTTGAAGATCGCCACCGCAGAACTTAGGAGCCGCCTGGGAGCTCTACAGATCACCGCCGCCGAATTGCAGGCCAGGATCTCGGAGGCAGCACGTGGAGCCGCCGCAGACCCGACCATGATGAATCGCCTGTATCATTTGGTCCGAGCCACCGAAGTTGCGGCCATCACCACGGCGACGCCTCAAGGCAAAGTGGACGTATCCCTTCTTGCCCAGGCTGCTCGCCAGGCGGTGCAGAAGCGCGAAGGAGCCGCGGGATACCTTCGAAACGCGCGCCTTGCCTTGGATTGGACAGAGCGGCTTGCCCAGCAAGCCGAGCGGGATCCGCGATTAGCCAGGCCGGCGTGGATGGCCGCGCAAGCGACGCAGAGCCTCGCGGCCATCGAGCAGCCGATGTATCCTGGAGTAGTGGTAAACGCCTTCATCGGCGAGCCGGGAGAAATCCAGAAAATTCGCTCCATTGTTCCCGTGGCGAATGAGCCGGCCACTTCCATAGATGACAAATTCAGATTTGAGATCGAACGAAAGCCCGGCGAATCCTTCGAACTGGAACTGACCGTCAGCAATTATTACCGGCACAGGATCCAGGGCGTGTTGTCACCTCGTCTGCCCGAAGGTTGGAAAGTCGCGCAGGGACCGACCAACTACTCGCTCGAACCTGGGCGCTGGCAGCGCGTTCTCTTTACCATCCAAATCCCCGAGTCCGCCAAAGTCGAAGAGATCTACGACGTGGGCGGCCAAACTCTCTATCAAGGCAGCCCTGTAAAAGAAATCCATGCCTCTCGTGTGAAACTGTGACACTCCCGGCCTTCAATCCTCCTGAAAGGCGACCAGCAACACACGAGGTGCAAACTCCAACGAGAAGGAAAAACCAATGAAAGAAATACTCTCCGACGTCCTGCAACGTAATTCGTGGCTCGCTTTGCTCTGCGCTGTTTCGTGGCTCATCTCCGAAGGCCAAGCAGCGGAGGCAACGGATCAGGCCAGCCAGCCAGCGACAGAGACCCAGCCCCCCGGCGCGTCTCCTATCTTCAGCGTCATCTTTGACGATCCGAACCAGCTCTTTGCCTCCTTTTCCGAAGGAATCTCCGGAGCCGACATGCAGAACAATTCCGACCTACAAAGTAAAGAGGTCGCTACCGGGACCGGCGGAACTGCGAAAATGGAGGTCGGCGGCGGGGACAGGGACGAGGGAAGTGGCGAGCCGCCAAAGGCATTCGCTTGGTTGGCAAATCCGGACGAGGGCATCAAGTCGGCCCTTCAAGTCAACGGCAACAAGACGGTTTCGGGAACAAGTGGAGTCATCCGCATCAAGCCCGAGGCGGAGGGCAACTCGATGGCGGCAATCTCGCAGTTTAAGGACGGGAAGATAATTCTGAATGGTGGGATCGACATGTTCTTCCGCTACTCCGAAGAACCCGCGCCCCTTGAGCTGGTGCCTTTCATCTTTAGCTCACAAGGTCCGGGACTTCATTTCGCCATCCACGCGGCCGAGGGGAGCGTCATCGCCTTCCTGAACGATTCCGAGGGTCAACAAGTATTCGACACCGACCTTGATGGGACTGCCGATGCAGAGAGGGTTGATACTGCTAAAGTCAATTCAGCCGCGTTTGACCCCGAGAAATTCCAGCACCTCGCCATTTGGTTTCAAACGGCAGACGACGGGACCGTCACCATGAAAGTCTTTTTCAAGGTTGGAGCCGGTCCGATCAATACCGCCGAAGATGTCGATTTGGTTTCGTCAACTTCCTTCCGCATCCTGACGGACCAATCTTCCAAACTCCTTCAACATGATTCCTTGGCCATTGCGGCGAACTCAAGGAGCACCCCCGAGGTCATCCATAACGACGTGGCGGCCTTCCGGCTGTTCGCGCCGGCGCCCGCGGTCTTTCCAGGCCTCACCGCCGAGTAATAGCGCAGCCGAAATCGATGATTCCTAGGATCGCTATCCAGCTCGCGCACGAAACTCTTAGTGCCTTGAAAGTTCGCCTCCTCTCGTGTCTTTGCGTTGTCACGTGGTGCATTGGGCAGGGCACGCTTGAGGCTACCCCAGCTCGCTCTCTTGATGTGACGACCGGGGGCGATTGTCAGATTAGCAGTCAAATTTTTGACCTCCAAGGAAAGCTGGTGCGCTCCTTACGACCCTTCGGACCGGTGAGCGCCGGAACTCATAAGCTTCAATGGGACGGTCTGGATGATAGCGGCAACCAAATGCCCCCGGGCGAATACGAGTGCCGAATTGTCTTAAACCCAACCATCTACGCCACCGCGGGAGCTCTCGGGAACACCGCCCGGCCGCCGACGGTTAACCTAAACCCCTCCGAGATTCAGTCGGTGGCCGTCGATGCCGAAGGCCATGTCTATACGGCCAATTTTTGGGAGGAAGCCGCGCAGGATTTTCGCAAGTGGAACCGTGACGATGGGTTCCATGTCTTCAACGCGCAGGCACGCATCCGTAACGGCAACCCAGACGCGCTGCCCTATGCGATCGCTGTCGATGAGAAATACATCTACTGTTCGACTTATTCCCACAGGGTAAACGCACAACAGCATATTCGTCGTTTCCGACTCAAGGATGGAGAGTCGGCGCCGTTTCCTGCCGCCGCGGCAACGAAAGGGTTTATTTTAGTTCATGATAACCCCGAGGAGAAAGCTGCAAAAGCGGGAAAAGCTGGCCCTGAAGATCTTTGGAAGCTGCCGTTGCGGGCCCTTGCCGTATCGCGTGGGAAGCTCTTCGTCACCGACGCTTTGGACGGAAGAGTGCTCTCCTTCGACAAGGAGACCGGTGCGCCGCTCGGTTCGTTCAAGGTCAACTTTCCCCACGCGCTCGCCATCGACTCGGTCGGGAACCTTTGGGTGGCACACGAAGACGGAGCGATCACCGTATTTAGCCAGGATGGTCAACGTTCTGTCCCAGTCCTAAAAACCTTGAAACATATTCGGGCGCTTGCTTTCGGTCCAAACAATCTGCTCTACGTCGCCGACAGCGGGACCAACAAGGTGCACATCTTCCGGGTCGATCCCGCCAAGGCAACCGCCACTTTCCTGCTCAGCTTCGGCCAGCAGGCAAAGCCCGGCGACTACGCGCCGGACCGCTTTCACGAACTTAAAGGAATTGCCGTGGACTCCGCGGGAAATTTTACGATTGCCCAGGGCCTGGAAGTCACCGGAGCGCGCCTGACCCGGTTCGCGCCGGACGGGCGCGTTATCTGGGACCACGTCGGCGCTGAGTTTACCAACACCGCGAGCATCTCCAAAGAACATCCCGACGAGGTAATCTCGCAGGTCTTTCATCGCTACAAGGTAGACAAGAAGACCGGAGCTTGGGAGTTCCGCGGCAGCGTGCTGGATGGCGACCCGAAATATATTCGCTGGATGCACGGCCCCATGCGGCTGCAAAAGCTGGGCGAAACCGAATTCGCATTTCAAGGTTACGGCGATGGGCTGCAAGTCTATCGGCGCGAGGGCGATCTCTATCGTCCGGCCTCCATGTTTGGCCGTGGCAATCCCTTTCCTGATGGTATCTATCACGATGCCATGAAAGAAGGGGAACGACGCCCTAAAGAGGCGATCTGGTCATGGACGGATGTGAATGGAAACGCCAAGGTCGATGAGGAGGAAGTCACCTGGATCACGGACCGAGAGTTCGTATCACCCTTCCATAATTTTGGAGTCAGCATCGACGCTGATGGCAATGCCCTCATCTGCAACGACGCGATCACCGAAATTCCGATGACCGGCTTCGATGGTCGGGGAAATCCCATATACGACCTGACCAAGATGCGGACAATCGTCCCGCGCGACACCTCCGAGAATCCTCTCTTCGCGAATCCGGTCATGGCAATCCGCTCCGATGACGGCAGCATCTACGTCCAAACTCGCTCGAAACACTTTCCCAAACCCCAGGAGGCCGAGGGTGGCTGGATGGCGGGATGGGTGCTCATGCGTTTTGACAAGGATGGCAAAATGCTCTGGTACCGCCAACTGCCGGCAGCCTGCCCGGGAATGGACGTGATCCCAGGAGGTGGCGGAGTCATGCTCGTAAACATCAAGTTGGAGAAAGAAGGCTGTGACATCTACCATTACAATCAAGACGGCTCATTGATTGGTATAACCAGGCCTTCAGCCGCGTTCAGGAGCCCGGGCGGAATTCCCGATAACACTGCTTCGCTGGTCATTAGTCGAGATACCCGAGACGGTATAATCGATATGTTTGTTGAGGATTGCATCGGCAATCGCTTCTACTGGATGCGAGTCGACGATCGTAAAAAGCCCGAGGTCCGCAGCATTCGCTTGCGTCTAGAAGAGCCCGATTCAAACCTCACCAACAATCGGTAGCGCGGCGAGCTTGGACTGCAGAGAAAGGTGCGGAGAGATCGCTCTTAAACTACACCATCTGGTCCATTCGGATCATTGGGATTGCAGATCCCTTTCTGAGTAGTAACGTGCCGGCCAACGCAACTGCCAGCCCGGCGAACGCTCAATTTTGTCTCACGAGCATGTCGAGCTTGATTTGCCGGCGAAAGCCTCCAAACTGCTCTTTCTTGTTGCACGAATACTAAAATTGTCTCTATTGGCTTTGATCTACTCAGGACACCTTTTTTCTTCCCCAGGCTTGTGAAGAATCGACGATTGATAGGGACGTTGGCATCGTCTGTTGGAAGGCGAGCGGCAACCGCTTGTGTCTTCGCCTGCGTGCTGGCGGTGGGGTTCTCATTTTTGGGGCTGGCCAATTCGAATGCTCAAGAACAGGCGCCAGCCGCGGAGTTCGAACAGGTGTCGACCGCGGAGCTTGAGAAGCAGGCGAGCTTCATGGTGGGAGCTCAAAAGTATGATGCGGCCGTTCCGCTTCTCACGGAGCTGGTAACCAGACTCGGCGAGTCCACAGATCCCCAGTTGCAATCCAAGGTAGAAGGGTTCCGCTATTTTCTGGGCCTGGGACACGTTTTCACTGACCAATGGGACGCGGCCGCGCAGGTATTCGAAAGTTTCCTCAAGGCTCATCCGAAGAGCAATCGGTATCGCAAGGTCCTGGAGCTCCATGGCGATACGCTGGTGCAATCAAAGCGATACCCGGAGGCGGCCGAGCAATACAAGAAGCTTCTCGAGATGAAGCTGCCGGAGACCGAGATTTTCCCGATCATGGAGAAGCTCGCCTCGTGCTACATGCGCGATCAAAAATGGACCGAGGCGATCCCAGTCCTGCAGACGATGCTGCAGAAGAGCTGGACTCCGGAGCAGCGAGAGCAAGCGGTCGTTTGGCTTGCGCAATCTTATATTGAGTCCGACCAAGGGGCCAAAGTGGTCGAGCTTCTGCCCGACATGCTCACGAAGGCCCCGCGGGCAAGACTGAGTATCGACTTCAATCTGGCGTTGCTGAACGGAGGCGACAAGATGTTCGCGGCGCAACAGGACGTTCTCGCGCTCCTTTTCTACAATCTGGTCCTGCCGCCGGCGCGACTCCTCGAAGCCAACAAGAAATATCAAGCCGAGCTGGAGTGGTGGAGAGAGCAAGTGCGCAAGTCAGGACAGCAGCTCGAGCTGGTGGTCGATATCAATCGGCGCATCCAGGATCTGCAGAACGAACGCACCCAACTGGAGGCAATTCCAGATTTTTCCGAAGACCTCCTCATGCGCATCGCCCAGGCCTATTTCTCCGCCGGCACGCCTTTACGAGACGTTCTGGACCTACTGGAAAATCTATGAGGACTTATCCGAACGGAAAGCTGGCCGAGGATTCGTGTTACGGCGCGTTTGCGCTTGCCGCTCAGCTCGAGCAGGACACCAAGGCGAAAGAAGCGGGGCTGAAGTATCTCTCGTCGTTCCCAGAAGGAAAGCAGTGGGAAGATGTCAGTCTCCAGCTAGGCCAGGTCTTCGTTCGCAACCGGGAATACGCTACGGCGATCGATTACTACAACGAGATCCTCAAGGTCCGGCCGGAGCATGCCTACAAAGATCAGATTCTTTACATGCTCGGATTTTCCGAGTTTCAGGATGCGCGCTTTGCGGAGGCCCGACAGACATTTCAGACCCTCAGCCGCGAGTTCCCGAGCAGCGACAAGGCGTCGCCCGGTCTCTACTGGGTCGGCATGACATTTCTTTTTGAGGATAACTATAAGGATGCCCTCGAAGCGTTTAATCGATTCACTGAGAAGAGCACTGACGGCAGGCTCTATCAGGACGCCAGCTTCCGAAAGGCTGTCTGCCTCTACGGCTTGGAGAACTACACGTCGGCGGCGGAGAACCTAGAGAGATTTCTCAAAGAGTTTCCTACCGACACGCTCACCCCGGAGGCGCATACGCTCCTGGCCGACTGTTATGGCGCGATTGGAGAGCTCGAGAAGGCTCTTGATCACTACAAGCAGGTCGAAGATTGCGCGGTGAAGCAAAGCCAGATCGACTACGCGGCGCTTCAGATCGGTCGCATTCACGAACAACTCGAGCAGTTCAAGGAGATGGAGGAGTGGTTCGCTCGATATCTGGAGAAATACGGGCTCAAGGGCGACTACACCCAGGCAATCTACCGCAAAGGTTTTGCGCAACAGGCTCAGGGGAAATCAAGAGAGGCTATCGACACCTACTGGCAGGCGATTGAGAAATACGGCAATGACCCCAAAGCAATGGGCATTGATATCATCATCGATGCCTACTGCGAGGAAGGTCGCTCCGTCCAAGGTCTCCAGCCGCTCGAGATTATTCGCTCGGCTGCCCTCACCGCTGAACAGCAAAACGAACGCACCCGCGCTCTTCGCTTCCAGCGCGCGCTCGCGCAACTTGATCCGAAAGCAATTCCACCTGTGCTGAGCGCGGAGGACGTTGCGCTGGCCAGCCCAGCCGTCTTGCTTTGGATGGCGGAAGTCCTCGAAAAGACCAACCCGACGCTCGGAGAGAGCGCTGCCCGCGCTGCCATCGACAACTTCGGTCCGACCCAATGGACCGGCGAGGCTTTCTTCAAACTCGGTAATTTCGCTTTCGACCGCCGAGACTGGAAACAGGCCGAAACTGGATTCAACAAAGCGATCAGAACGTCTCCCATGAATGACGTCGCCGCGCGAGCCACGATGCGATTGGGCGACGTCAAGCGCGCAGCAGGGGCACTTCGACGAGGCGATCAAACGCTACCAAGAAGTTCTCCAGGTCAAGGAATGGAAGGGCGAGCTCTGGCCCGCAAGCCCTCTACTTCCTCGGCGAAAGCCTCCGCGAGCAGGACAAGGAAAAGGAAGCCTACGCCTACTTTCAGCGCATCTACGTCCTCTATCCCCATTACAAGGAGTGGACCGCCAAAGCCTATCTTCGTTGCGCCGAGATTTCCGAAAAGCTCGGCTTGAAAGACGATGCTGTGCGGACGCTCGGGGAAATGCTCGCCAATCAATCTCTGCGCTCGACGCCCGAATACGCTGCGGCTGAGCAAAGACTCAAGGAGCTGCAGTAATCATGAGGACCGCACTTGCCGCTCTTTTCTTGTTCGCCGCGCTGGCCGCCTCAAACGGCCAGACACCCGGTCAAACACCTCCCGCTCCGCCTGTTTCCGGCTACCGGGTAACGATCACCGATAGCAAGTCGGGGAAGACCAGCAACGTCCACGCTTCCAAGGCTTGCCGGAGGTCAGTTTTACCTTGTGGCAAGTGGTGGCACGATTGCCATTCCCGCCAGCACCATCTCCGCCGCCGAGTTCGAACTGCCCACGGCAGTGAGGCAGGCCTCGGAAGCATACCGCTCCGGTGATGTGGAAAAAGCCGTCTCGCTTTATCCGGCCATCGAACCGATGCGCAGCTTTGTCGCGCTGCCCAAGTGCAATGTCACCGAGGAGTTTCTCAACTTCGCCGACGCCTACCGTCAGACACGCAAGTATGCCGAAGCCGAGGCTTTGTTGCGTTCTCTGAACTTCGGTGAGAACAAGGAAGCGCCGCTCCGCGCAACCTTGATACGCGCCTTTATTCTCTGCGACAAGAACGAGACCGCCAAGGCCGAAGCTCTCATGAAGGATTTTCCTCACACCAATCCGGAGGACTTGAATTTTCCGCTCGACCGCATTGTGCGAACGCGCATTTTCCTGGCGAATGGAAAATTTCACGAGGCGGCCCTTGAAGCGGGCGAAGCCGTCGCCATCACGCGCATCGAGGCACCGGTTTATCCAGAATCTCTCTATCTGGCAGCCGCATGCTACGAGAAGATGGGAGAAGTAGTGGAAAAGCAAAAGGCCGGTCGCGACCGGACGGAGAGCGAGAAGATCATGGACGAGACCATCGATTACGCGGCCGTCAGCAACTCGGTGCGACAGCAGTTGGCGCTTCTTTTCTCGAACAACTACTGGGCGAAGAAAGAACCCGTCAACGTCGAGGAACTCCTCGCCGCGGCCGCCGGGGTAACTCTCAAGTCCGCCAAGAAAACCGAATTCCGCTGCCACCAGCGAGGAACAACAGCCCCAGACTGCCGAACAAGCTCGAAGAAAAAGAAAAGCCCGTTTGGGAGAACTTTCTCAAACAACCAGAAGCCAAACCAGATAATGAAGAAATCGATAGTCAACTCTAGATCCGTCGCCGGCGTTCTCGGTCTCACGACGATGGCCGTCCTGCTTGGATTCCTTCCGTTCGTGACGGATTCGCAGGCACAAGAGTCCCCTGCTCCGGCGGAACAGACCTCGCCGGAACCAGCAGGCGAACAGGCGGCCGCGCCGAAACATAAGGACAAGACCTTCTTCCAAGTCTTAAGGGAGGGCGGCATCGTCATGATCCCGCTGGCCGCCGTTTCCGTATACATGCTCACGCTCATTATCGACAGCGTGCGCCGGATTCAGAATAAGGTGGTCTGTCCTCCCGATATCGTTAATCTCCTGCGCTCTCAGTTCAGCGCCGGAGACTACAACGCCGCCTTCCAAACGTGCCGCTCGAAGTCCTGCTTTCTGACGAACGTCGTTAGGGCCGGACTAAGCATGCTTGGTCAGGGAAAAGAAGTCACCGAGAAGTCGATGGAAGACGTGATGGCCAAAGAGATCGCCTCGATGAATACGCGTATCTATTACCTGAATTTGATTGGTGTGGTTACTCCGATGATTGGTCTCACCGGAACCGTGCTGGGAATGATGAGCGCCTTCAAGACGCTCGGCACAAGCGGCATCGGCGATCCGTCTGCGCTTGCCGGCGCGATCGGTGAAGTTCTCGTGGCTACCGCTACCGGTCTCTTCGTCGCCATCCCCGGTTTCGCGAGCTACTATTTCTTCCGCAATCGCATCCAGGCAGTCGCCAGCCATACCGAAGAGGTGATTAACAATCTCTTCCGCGGCATGCCATATGCCTACCTGGCGGGAATGAACATCGGCGACGATCCTATCTACGCCGCCATCCCCAAGGAATACATGGCTGCCAACGAGCAGCCAGCGGAGTTTGCGGAGCAGCAATCCGCGTAGGTTCTTGGGGTGCCATGAAGATCAGATCGCCACATGCGGAGGAGCTTGGGTTCCAAATCGCTCCCATGTGCGACGTCCTCCTCGTTTTGCTCGTCTTCTTCATTTCGATAACCGCCACCAGCGCCCTGCGCTCCGACCGTGCCATCGAACTGCCGGTGGGACCCAATGCGACAAAAAAGGCCACCGCACGTTCCGAAGCTCTCATCAACGTCAAGTGGGTTCCGGAAAAGTCCGCTGGAGTGGTCGCCCTCGAGAGCAAGGTTATCACCGAGCTTCCCGCGGTGACCGAAATGCTGGCCCCGCGCTCGAAAGCCGATCCCAATTACCGCGTCGTCATTCGGGCGGACCGGAAGACTCCCGCCCAATATGTCGAGAAGGTCATGGCTGCGTGCGCTGAAGCCGGCATCACCGACATCGCCTTCTCGGTTTTGAACCGCGACTAGTCCATGCGCATCCACTCCGAACCCGAAGGAAATCTGGATTTTCAGATCGCTCCGATGGTCGATGTGATCTTCATCCTCATCCTTTTCTTCATGTGCTCGGCGGGCGCTACCAAGGTCGAGAATGAACTGAGCCTCAAGTTGCCAGGCCGCGTCTCGCAGGATCAGCCCATGCGCATGCTCGACGAACAGATCATCGAAATCGAAGAGAATGGTCAGATCATTTTGAATGATCAGCAAATGGACACCGCGGCGCTGGCGGGAACACTCCAGCGCTATAAGGCCATTTCGGATGACGCGAAGTCCGGGACGGTTATCACCATCCTCACCGCCAGGAACACGAAATACCAGCGGATCATCGACGTGCTCAATGAATGCGCCGCCGCAAAGATCGAATCGGTCACCTTCATGACGCGACCAGACGAAAACAAGCTGGCCTCCCGATGAGCGACACGACCGCAAATCCTCAGGACTTCGTCACCAAGCGCAAGCAACCGCTTCTTGGCACGTTTTCGATCAGCGTTCTCATCCATGCGGCCATGATCGCGCTGCTCGGAGGTGTCGTCGTCTTCAAGGTCCTGGAACGACCGCCTGCTCAATTCAAGCCGCCTCCGCCGCCGGCAAAGGTCACCAAACTCGAGCCGAGAAAGCTCCAGCATAAGATCAAGATTCGCGAGCAGCAGCAAAATAGCGGCCGGCCGCGCGTCTCCCCGCGCCTGACCGCTAACCGCGTCTCCGGCATCTCGCTGCCGGAGATCGAGGTGGACCCGATGGCCGAGCCGGTCAAGACAAACATTCGCAAGAGCCTCGGCAAGAATTTCTCCAAAGATGGTCTTGGCACGGGATTCGGGAGCGGAACCGGCTCCGGGGGACTTGGCCTGGGCACCTCTACCGTAAGCTTCTTCGGAATCAACGCCAAAGGGGAACGAATTGCCTTTATCATCGATCTCTCGCGCAGCATGGTGGAAGACGAGAAAGGGGGGTTAAATGGCATCGTTGTCCTGAAGAACGAGCTCAAGAAGATGGTTGAAAAGCTCAACGATGGCACCTTCTTTAATCTTATTTTCTTCGACGACAGCGTTGACATCTTCAAACCAAAGCTGGTCGTCGCCAAGAGCGACACGAAGAAAGAGGCCGACGCGTTCATTTCCCCTTATTACTCAGAATACGGCAAAGAACTGCTCGCAGAACTATTCCGAAGACAAGCGGAGTTGGCCCTCGGCAACGCGCCTGCGCAACTACACGATGCCGATGATGGAATCCCGAGGGAAATACGTCTCCGATGGTGGCCACACGAACAGCCAAATCGATGCTCCTCTCGTCGCCGCCTTTCAAATGCAGGCAGACACCATCTTCATCATCAGCGACGGAGCCCCGATTTTTGAACGTGCCCTCTTTGGCAAAGAGCTCGAAGGTATACGAAAAGAAGGTGGCGGAAGCGCAGGAGAGATGGGCGAAGGTGATGGAAAAGGACCACGCAAAGATCGAGAAAGCCAATAAGGAGAGCACGGAAAAATATTGGAAAGAAGTCGATGCGGAGAACGCCAAGCGAGCCCGTCAAGGATTGCCGCCAAAGGTTGCCGAACAAGGAGGACCAGTCGGACTGGGCATGAGCGTCGGACGTCCGAACCTATCCACCACCGAGACCATTGACTACATTCGGGCTCTGGCGGCCGAGCTCTACGGCGACGACAAACGAAAGTTTCCCAGAATTTATACGGTCTCCTACGGGGCCGACGCCGCCGGCGAAGCGTTCTTGAAAGCCCTCGCTCAGGAATTTCACGGGAAGTTCAAGAGGATTCGCGGCTTGGCCGATCCGGTGAAAGTTAAAGGCTAAGAACGCCGAGCCTACGCGCTTTTCGGAGCACGTCGCTTCGCTGCGATGCATAGAATTTGTAGAAGCGCTTGTGCCAAGCGTCTGTGGATTTCGCCGGGCGTTTGACCATGCGTCCCTATAACTCGTCGATCTCGACGATTCGTTTCCCTGTAGCGGCGGCGTCCCCGCCGCCGATCCAAGAACCCTCGACGATGGGGACATCGTCGCTACAGGACCTCGATCGTGCGCTGGGAAGGTGGCCTACCCGGAGCGCCGGAAATCAGAGCGCCCCAGCCCAGGACAGGAAAACCGCTCGGCGGAGTGTCCCCCGAGCGGTTTTGATCTGAATTAGCTTAGAGATCAGCCAGGCGTCGTTCGCCCAGCCGATCAAAGGCCTGACGGGATCCGAAATTTGGGATTGCCGTTCTGGTCCCAAAGTCCCCAATGCGGCTCCCATTGACTTCCCTTCTTCCAAGGCTCATCAAAAGCCTCGAAGAGGAAAGTGGATCCGATCTGGCCGTCTTTGACGGCATTGACCATGTCGGTCGTATAGATCTTCTCATTTTCGACGCTGGTAACCGCCTTACCATTGTCGTGCGTCTGGTCCGGCTTGAACAGCGTCCATCGCTCGGCCAGCCGACCTCCCCCAGGAGAACAGGTTTTCCATTGGCGACGTTAGCTATGGCGTAGTCATACCAGTATTTGGTGTTCTTTTTGCCTTCTTCCACCGGGAGCTTCCCATAGAACGGATAGACGGTGAACATCAAGGAATCGGCTCTCGATTCCTTCATGATCCGCTTTCCGTAATCTTTGCCCGCCCGGTAATAAGGGTTAGGACTGCCATCCTCCATCTTTTGAGGGTTGAGACCCGAATGGAAGCCTAGGCAGGTGGTAACCTTGACATTCGCGGGGACGCTTTGCTTAACCTTATTAATATCGGCGATCAGCTGCTCAACTGAGACCGCGCCATCCGCAAAGTCCTGGTCCAGGCATTCGTTACCGACAATGACATACTCGACGATATTCGGATACTTATTGGCCAGTTCGATGGCCTTGGTCATTTGCTCTTCAGTCGCTCCACGCCACTTGGAAGATTCATAAATTCCCAAATAGACGTTCAAGTGCGGGTAATTTTGCGCAATGAAAGGAACCAACCCTAAGACACGCTTTTCCGTCCCGTAGGTTCGGATGTACCCAAACTTCTGGACAATCTTGCTGAGATCCTCCCGATACTGAGCGTCAGTAATCGGGGGGTCGTCAGGCCGGTCAGGCGTCTGACCAGGCTTGTGGTAGGGGCCGTAGTTGACCCCGACGAATCCGGGGGCCGCGTAACTACAAGTCTCCCCCACCCCAAGCATGACCAGGCCTGCGGCGACGAACTTGCTGATAATTTTTATCTTCATTTTGTTAGTTGTAATTGATTTTTGCGCATGAGATCCCCTGAAGGATTCAAGCTTCACCGAGAATAAAGTGCCGGCGTCTTTTCTTCTACGACAACGAACCGATGTTTTGCGCCAATTTGGGGTTCAGCTTGACGCTCGCCGGCGGAACTTGGTCGTTGCCTAACAGGTTGCCCGAAAAAGTCAATCAAGCTCAAAAGCAAAAAAACCGCTCAACGGAGCGCTGCTGCGTTGGGCGGTCGGGAGAAGACAACAACCGGTTTTCGGGTCGGAGATCTACTTACATGTCCCGGCGTGATTCGCACGGAATCCTAATCTTATGGTTCTTTCTTCGGCGTGGGAGATGGCGTTGGACTCGGGACTGGCTGGCGTTGGGGAACTCGTGGCGATTTCGCTGAGCTTTGCTCCGGCCGCTTCGACGAGTTTCGTGGTCATATCCTCTTTGTTTAAAGGAGCTATTGCCACCACCCTCCAGACGCGTGGAATTTCGCTCTCCGATGCCAAGGGTGCGTTCAACCAAACATCCTTAGATATCGCGGTGACCATCAAGCCGATTCTTGGCTCTTCCTGTTCCGGCAGCGTTCTGAACTCAAAGCCAAGCTTTCGCATGGCTTGTTGAGATTCCCCTAAGCTGGTTTGTCCCGTCCCGTGGGAAATATCGAACGGACGTCGCATCCTGAGTGGAATTCTCGAAGCTGCTGTCGTCGTCGAGCGCTCGAGAGTCGGAATAACAATGAGCTCGGCCTTTTCCTCTGTGTCGTTGATCTGAAATCCCAATGCAGCCAGCTTTCCGCGGACGAGCTCGGCCACGACGTCCGCTTCGGCGGTATCACTCATGAACGAATCGGGCACGACCATTACGGAGCGATTCGCCGCCTGGCCCGGATCGATCACCTCCGCGGTGACTTTCACCTGCGAAGTGGTGGCGCAGCTGAAAAATGCCAGAGATAGCCCGAGAGTTAGCCCCAGCGGCCACCTGTGCAGCCGCAGATCCTTGAACTTCATATTAGAACGTCAAAGGTCCGCTAAACGCATCCAAAAGAAGAAACGACCTCGTAGCCTGAAGAATCTTCAGTTCGTTGAGGTCGTGGCGTCATGCCCAATCAGGTCTTAGTTCAACCGGCGCGCCAGCGTCCTGCAGCCCTACCTGCCGGCGTCAGTAGGCGGTCTTCGGAGGCCTGAATACCTGATACATCGTACTAAAGATGATGTAGAAATCGAGAGGCAATGACCAGTCCTCGATATATCTGATGTCCAGCTTGGCACGGTCGACGACATCCTGATCATTCTTGGCTTCCCCGCGAAAGCCGCTCATTTGCGCCAAACCGGTAATCCCGGGCTTGGCAAACGTCCGGACATGGTATTCTCGCATAACTTCGCTGAATCGCCTGTTGTGAATGATCATATGCGGTCGCGGGCCCACCACGCTCATGTCTCCGAAAAAGACATTCAGGAACTGTGGAATTTCATCCAGACTGGTTTTTCGAAGAATTCGCCCCATCGGGTAAATACGCGGATCCCCGGCAGTGGCTTGCTTGGAAGCTTCATCGCCTTTGTCAGCACGCATCGTCCGAAACTTAAAGATGCGGAAAGGCAAGTTGTTGAGGCCCGCCCGTGTCTGTCGATAGAAGAGCGGACCGGGAGATTGAATTGACTGGAAAATCTTCACCACCAGGCAGAGTGGAGGCAAAACAAGCACGACCACCGGAAGACTCATCAAGAAGTCTACTGTCCGCTTGATCATACGATTGAAGGGATCTTCGAGCGGCTCATCCCTCAGACTGATAAACTCCTTGTCATGGAGTTTGAAGGTCGAGATGTCGTGGCGAAAGAGCTCGGACAGGTTGTTGAGAACCAAGAGCCGGACGCCCGCCTTGTTGGCGGCATTGACGACCAGATTAAGAGCGTCCGGATCGAGAGGCAATTCGAGCAGAAGGATTTGACGTATCCCTTCATGCCGGATGATGCGGTCAAGCATCGAAACACTCGATACGCGCGGCACATGGAGCACGCGCCCCTCCTCCTCGTCGCCTTCGCTGGGTTTACCACGTAAGCCGAACCCAAACGCCGACGTCTCAAGAATCCACCTGTTCATCGCCCTCGCTTTGTCGACGGGACCCACCAGCAGCGTTCTTTGCTCGTGTTGCTCGGAAAAAAGCTGATCGGCAAGTTTACCGGGAATGAGGAAATGGCAGATTAAAAAAGCCACGTAAACGCAGCCCAAGAACGCAAAAAACAAGGCGATGCGCATGTGCCTAAATTCAGGTTCCATGCCGAGCGCTAACGTAAGAAGCAGCACCACCCCGATGTAAACTGTCTGCTTGAGAGCCAGTTTGTGATAGTTAACAAAGCCTCCAACTAACAGTGTCGCCGCGCTGGACCGATTCCGGATCGCTCCGATGATCAATCCAAAGACCGCGGCAACGTTATAGAGGATGAACGGCGGGTAATGGGCCACCGGCATCGGAGATAACGCGATCAAAAAGACCCAATAGAGTACGGTGAGAACGAGCGCGAGAATGGCGTGGTAAACGTTCCACAAACCTCTAATGCGATTCTTAAGCATCTGTTATTCAAGATTAAGCAGTCACAGACTGCCAAATGCGTAATGCGCCGCTGGAGCCCACGCGCCCGCGCCAGCATACAGCCCGAGCGAGATCCGATTTTGACGCGTGGACGCTTATCGACATCGTCAGCTTCATCAAAAAGCTCGTGTCGTTCCTCTAAGAAGGACGTGCTCTACGGCAGGTTCAAGATCCACAGCTCGACTTGCGCGTTTAGTTATCCCCTCGCCGCGTTGCCAGGCCAGTTTTTAAGCCTTCGCGGCTCACAATTTTCCACAAGCCCCGAACGGCCAAATACAGCAGGCAGGCCAATCCGAGACCGAGCCACCCGTTCAGCACATCGTCGATGTCGACATGCCGTTCCGGCATCCAAATTTGCGCAAATTCCAAGAACGGAATGAGCAGCGCAATCGCGGCAATCGCCACAATCTGCTTCACGTTCAAGATACGCCGCCCCATCAGTAGCAGGAGCGCAGTGATCCCAAACACTCCGAAGGCCAACTGATTACGAAATGCGTCAAACGTGTTAAAAAAAACCCGCACGTCGTCCGGGGCCATGCCCTTGGGAACTTCGGGATTTGGTTTCAAGGCGAAGAAAAGGATGATCCCCAACCATCCGATGAACAGGAGGGACCGAAGGAACTTCGTCATGAAACTAGGGTCAGCGTAGATGTGCGAA
Organism: uncultured Verrucomicrobiae bacterium; assembly: GCA_963706955.1. GTDB lineage: Bacteria > Verrucomicrobiota > Verrucomicrobiia > Chthoniobacterales > Terrimicrobiaceae > DASTFP01. The sequence goes on from CAVPOC010000010.1 coordinate 103,676, forward strand.
TAGTCGTCGGACGTCACAAATAAAGCGCCATTTCACTCCCGCTTTCAACCGCCTCACAATCCGAGGGAGGCCTCCCAACCCTGGCAATTCCTCCGCACGAAATCTGCAAACCTCTGCCTAAACACTTCTGCGCTGAATTTTCCGGCCTGTTGCCGAATCTCCGCGGGTGAAAAGGTTCCTGTTTCAAACAGGCGCACCGCGCCCGCCAGTGATTCCACGGATTGTTCGTAAAACAAGATCCCGGTCTTACCCGGGATTACCGTTTCAGCGACACCACCTCGACCAAAGGCGATCACGGGCGTCCCGCAGGCTTGCGCTTCCACGGGAACGATTCCGAAATCTTCCTCTGCCACGAAGACAAAAGCCTTTGCGCGTTGCAGGTGAGATCGCAAGGTCGCATTATCCCTGTAACCGAGGAGCTCAACGTTCGATCCCGCCTTTGCCCGCACCTTGTCCATTTCCGGTCCATCGCCGATGATGATCAGCTTTTTCTCCGGCATTCGACTAAATGCCTCGGCGATGAGATCGATCTTTTTGTAGGGAACCATGCGGGAAGCCGTCAGATAAAAGTCCTCTTTTCTCTCCTCGATCTGGAAATTCTCGATCGCCACTGGAGGGTAGATCACCTCCGCCTCGCGGCGATAAACCTTCATGATCCTCCGCGCGATGTAAGCTGAATTGGCCGCGAAGGCGTCCACACCAGCGGCGGTGCGATAGTCCCAGAGACGAACGTAGTGAAGCAAAAATCGCACGATGAAGCTTTTCAATCCCTTGGTGAGACCCGACTGCTCGAGATATTGATGCTGCATATCCCAGGCATATCGGATCGGGGAATGACAATAGCAAAGGTGTCGCTGGTCTGGACCTGTGAGGACCCCTTTCGCGAAGGAATAGCTGCTCGAAATGACCAGATCGTAAGGAGAAAGGTCAAACTGCTCGACCGCCAGGGGCATGATGGGAAAATAAGATCTATATCGGGTCTTACCGCCCGGCAGCCTCTGAACGAAGGACGTTGTGACAGGTTTGTTTTGCAGAAAACCACGCTGCTCCGGTGGAATCGCGTCGATCATGCTGAAAATATCGGCTTGCGGAAGGACCAGAAGGATCTGTTCCAGGACGCGTTCGGCGCCCCCGTAAAGCGGAAGCCAATCGTGCACGATGGCGATTTTGCGAACAGAAGGTGAGTGGGTCATTCGATAGTTACGATATCCTTGAGCAGCTGGCGGATGCGGCCGACTGTCTTTTCCATCGAGAATCTCTCACGGGAACTCGCAAGAGCCGCCGACGATACCTTCGCGGCCAAGTCCGGATCCTGAATGATCTTGCCAACCGCCAAGGCCAGCGCCGGCGGATCGGCGGGAGGAACCAAAAATCCGTCCTGACCGTCGGTGATGATTTCATCAACTCCGCCGCCCCGCGTCGCGACGACCGGCGTTCCAGCAAGCATTGATTCGACAATCACACGCCCGAACGGCTCGGCGGCAACCGAGCAATGAACAACCACATCCATTGCTTGCAGCAATGCGGTCACATCAGAGCGAAATCCGAGAAAATGCACACGCCCTTGCAAGCCCGGCTCTTCGGCTGTGCGCTGCAATTCCTCGCGATAAGCACGGTCGTCCTCGGTAAACAGTGCCTCCCCAACAATGACCAGATGGACTCCTGGCAAGGAGCGCAGGGCCTCAAGGGCGATGTGCTGACCCTTCCAGCGAGTCAGGCGTCCAAAGATTCCGATCAGGCGACCGGTAGGAAGACCAAGTTGCGCGCGCAAGGCAGATGGCACAAGATCTTTGGACCGCGCGAAAAGCTCCGGCTCGAAGCCATTGTAGACTACCTCGACGAGGGCGCGTCTTCCACCCGTGGCGACGAACGTCTCGGCCGTAGCGTTTGAGTTGGCAATCACCAGACCGGCTCTACGCGCAAAGAACTGGAGCAGCTTCAAGTTCATCGGGCTAAAATGCTCGTCGGTAAGGAGGTCATGAAGATGAACGACCAAATTGCGTCTGGAAAGCCAAGCGATCAGGCCACCAAGCACAATTGCCTTCGGCGTGTTGCAATAGACAAGATTGGCGTCCTCAAGCCGCCGGCGAACTTCCTGATAGAAGGCAAGCAACTGGGGAGCGGCCTTCAAAAGCGATCCAACTCCAGCGCTCTTGCTGACGGACTTCGCCTCCCCAGGCATCGATATGGTTTCAACCAAAACGCCTCTTTCCAGAAGCATCTCGACAAAGGGCCCGTCTTCAAGAAGCAGAACGCGCGACCATTCGGAACATGCCTCCGCCAGGTCCGCCAGAAAAAGCTCGGCACCCCCAATCTGGCCGCTTTGATCTAAAAAGACCACTGGCATGGCCGTTTGAGAACGATCAGTGCTACGAGTCGCTATTTCTGAAGGCATTTTTCGTAAACTCCTATAACTTTCTTAGCGATTACCGGCCAATCAAAGTTGTCTTTCGCGTAAGCCTGGCAGGCACTATCCGATGGGAGTTTTCCCAGTGCGCTGAGGCGTGCTGCCAAGCCATCGGCGATCTGAGCTGGCGAGGACCCCTCCAGGATCAGATCTTTTGAAAGGCCGCTGACCACCTCCGGCAGTCCGCCAACCGGCGTGACAATCACCGGCGTGCCCGCGGCGAGCGACTCAAGGACGATCAAGCCGAATCCTTCCAGAGAAATTGACGGAACTACGCTTACGTCGGCTGCTCGATAGGCAACCGGCAAGTCGGCATCCGGAACAAATCCCACTAGTTTGACATGTTCTTGCAAGTTCTTTCGCTCGACGAGAGCAGCCAGCTCGCCCGCCAATGGACCTGTTCCCGCCAAAACAGCCAAAATACCTTGCTCCTTCTCGCGAAGTTGGGCTACAGCCTCGATGAAGTTTTCCAAGCCCATCCGTCGCGCCAGACGCCGAACAGTCAGGAGGATGATCCGATCCTTCGGCCAGCCAAGCCTCTCTCTCGCCTCGGCGCGCGACAGACCGGTGTTAAAAACATCCGCCTGCACTCCTCCGGGCACGACATCAATACGATCCTCCCGAATTTGGTATCGCGTGACCAAGACGTCACGAAAAGCTTTGGAGAGAACCACGAACCGCCGAGCGGTCGCATAAGTTATACGTTCGATTGCTTGCTTGAAGTAGACCGCGCGGCTGCCCTCGCCTTCGGCCGCCGACTCGTCCGCCCAGGGGCCATGGAAATGCACGACGTGAGGATGCCGCCAGAGGAAGTCAAGCAACGGAAAGACGTATAAGGAAAAGTGCGAAGCAATTAGGGCCGGGCGTGTTCCACGTGCCAACTCCTCCTTCACGCCCTTGCGCAGTTTGAGAAAACGGTGCCGTAAAGATTGGTCCCGGCTTCCCAGGAAGCGCACATGCGATCCCACAGGTGATTTGCCTTCGCCGAAAACAAAGGCCTTCATCGCGTAATCCTGATGCGCCAACTCCGAAACCAAGCCGTAAAAGTAGCGATCTGCTCCGCCACCGCCCTCCGGAAACCAATGCATACCAACCTCGAGAATATGCATGCTTAGACTACTCGAATTAAACACCCGTCCATGGTAACTTCGTGCCTCCACCGCCACTGCCTTTCCGTGCGGCAATACGCCCGAAACATGCGCATCAGCCAAACCTCTTCCTCAGATCTCCAAACAACCGACGATATTCGGCCACGGGATCGCCGCGGATAAACGGCTCTCCCACGAAAACTAACTAAGTTCTTAGAAAGCGGGCCAACTAGACGAAAATCGTCCACCGCGAGTCGCCTGCACTGAACTTCTCCAGCAACTTGCCGCCGAGGAAATAGCCAATTAGGACAAAGACCAAAGTGGACACCGTTGTCCCCGCCCAAGACGGTCTTGCCTGTCTGATCTCTGCTATTCCCAACCAGATCCTAAGCTTAGGGGGCACACCGACGCGGAGGTCTCCACTATTCAAACCTGTTGTGGCGCACGTCCGGCGACATTTTCCAACGTGTGAGCCATTTTTCTAGCGACTGCGGCGAGGGAAACCTCCCGTTCAACCCACCTGCGACCGTTGTCGGCGTATCTCGCGCGCAATTCGCTTTGCGTCATCAGCGCGCGCAGGCACGCGGCGAACTCCTCCGCATTCTTCTCGGGAAAGATAAGACCTCCATCGGCTTTCTGAATGAGGTTAGGAATTTCGCCCGAGGATGAACCAACCACGGGTGTGCCCGCAGCCATGGCTTCGGTAATGACACGACCAAACTGCTCCTTCCAATTCGGCTGTGTTTCGGAGGGGACCACAAGGATATCGAAAGCGCTAAGATACCGGGGCGTTTCCACATGGGGCACAAACCCCAAAAAGGTGACGCGGTCTATTACGCCTCCCTCTTGCAGCAGCTGCCGGAACGTCTCCTCGAAGTCGCCCTTTCCGATCACCACCAGCTTCCAGCGTAGATCGCGTAGCTTGGGCAGCGTCGCGGCTAGCGTCCGGAACCCCTTTGGTTCGACGATGCGTCCGACATAGCCGATGATTATCTCACCTTCCTCCCTTGGAATCAGCTGCCGGTCCTCATCGCCGCCTCTTGGTCGATAGATCTTAGGATCAAGCGGCAGCGGACACACCTCGGTCTGCCCTCGAAAATTCTTGGCACGCAATACTTCCTCAACCGCCTCGGTGATCGGGAACGCGTATGCGCTCTGTCGATAAACCATCCTCTCAAGCCAGCTAAACGGCGGAGGATATTGCTTGAGAATGTTCTGCGCAGAGTAGAACCCGAACGGTGCTCTGAGGGATCGGGCATTCGCCCAGCAGATCTGAGCTGCCGCTAAGGCATAGGGCTCATTTTGGACATAGATCGCGTCAAAGCGGTTTTGCTTAAGATAGTTTCCCCAAGCTCGCTTATAAATATGGAGGATGATGTGCCCGTTCTTCCAAACCGGAACCCTCTCTATGCTCGCCTGGAGGCCTGGCCAAACTCCTCCTTCGAGCACATTGCCAAACTCATCCTTCCATTGATCGGGTATGATCAGCGATATCTTCCAGCCGGTTTGCTGCTCGAGCTCGGCGTAGATCTGCTGATTGATGGGAGTGGTGGAAGGATGGCTGACGACAAGAAGATGCATCTTCAGCTTGCCTCGGAAGTTTTCCATCCGAGATATTCCTTGTAGGCATTCTCCGTCTGCTCGGTGACACGATCCCAGGTGTAGTTTTGTTCGACCAATTTCCGGGCGTTTCGTCCCATTTCCTGCCGCTTGCCGGCATCCTGAACCAACGGTTCAATGACTTTGGCAATATGCTTGGGATCGCTTTCGACGAAATCTCCGTTGACCCCGGGCTGAATGAAGTCCTCGGTGCCATTGATGGACGTTGCGACCACCGGTAGGCCACAGGCGGCTGCCTCAATCGTTGCCAGGCTGAATGCCTCATACCAGCTGGGAAAAAGGAAAATATCTGAGCTCGCCAAGGCCAGCGGGACATCCTTTCGAAAACCACCAAAAACTACACGGTTGGTCACCTGATTCTCATCCGCGAGTGCCTTCAGGGTTTCTTTGGCCGGATCATCGCCCGCGATGAAAAGCTTCGCCTTGGGATCAGGAAGCAGAGGCAGCGCGCGAATCGCCAGGTCCAAACCTTTCCGCACCCATTCGCCGCCGGCGAAGATGAGCACCACATCGTCCGCTCCAAGGCCGTTTTCACGTCTCCAAGCGAGCCTTTGCTCTTCAGAGATCGGTTTGAAAATGCTCAGATCGGCGGCATTGGGAACAATTCTCACCGGCGCGGGACCGATGTCGTAGTTCTCCCGGAGCTCGCGCTCGACGCCGCGCGAAACAGGCAAGAAGAGTGGCGGTCGCCTTCCCGGCCGATGCGTGTAGAGCTTAAACTCGGCATCGCTTGTCACTCTAAGATAGGAGGCGCGCGTCATTCGCCGGAAGGGAGATATTTTCTCGAGACTTCCGAGCCGATCCAGGATCTTCTTCTTGGCCGGCTGGATGTTCTGAATCGTTATGACATTGGCACGTAGCGTATTGCAACCGATGCCGTGAATAATGTCGAAAAACCGATCGGGAATCGTGCGGTTGACGAGGACATGATAACTTAGGAAATCGGCCACTTCGGGCCACCCGGGACCAGGCACTTTATGCCACCGGACCTTACCGAGATCTAAGTCTTCGGCTTTTCGTGCAAAGAGATGCACTTCGTTGCCCCGATCGGAAAGCCTTTCCGCTACTTCGTTGACCGCCCGGGCACTTCCGTCCCGGCGGTTGCAATTGATCATTGAGAATGCAATTCTTAACATGTCATTTTTACCAAGTTGTCCGTTCTTGAGCGATTCCAATCGTGATACTTCCCCTCCGGACCTATCCGAACTCGTTCGGGATCGTTCTAAATCAAGCGCTCTACGCTTCTATTTTCTCCGGGCTGCCAGATGAGTGATGGGCAGCTTCCCCGAATACCCTCCCTACGCGACAAAGCCCGAGTGACTCTTATACCCGAGGATCTCCCCCCTCAGGTCAAGAATCCGCCCGACGTCGGAAAGAACTGGGCGGCAGCTCAAGCCGGCTGGCCGGCTACGCCAGGCGGAACGGAAGGCGCCTCCGCCTTCTTCAACATCTGCAGCTTCTGGACAAAGACGCCTAAGGCTCTTGGATCGAGCGCTGAGCCGAATATGATCCAAAGGATTGAAAATTGCGTGATCATGTTTCCGACGAAACACGCCGGGATTAAAGCGATGATGAATGCGCGAGCGAGCATTACCTCAGTAGGCCGGTAGCCGATCTTGAATCGAATCGCTAACTGCTTCCACATAGCCCAGAGCGCGTAGACGATCGCAATGGCCCCGAGCCAGCCATACTGCGCCACGATCTCCACATAACCGGCGTCCGTAATGACGGCTGTGTTCGACTCGTCGCCGGTATTAATGCGGCTCGAAATACCCGTGGCCCCCAAGCCAAAGCCAAGCGGATTGAGCAGAATCGTGGATACGCCATATGAATAAATATCCATCCGGGCCTGGAAAGATCCGTCCTCCTGCATGTTGCCAAGCGTGGAAAAGCGATCCTTCAGCTTCTCGGAGCCAGGCATCTTATCCATGCCAAACCAGGCTGCCCCACCAATAACCGCCATGGCGATCAACATCTGGAAAAATCCGGTTCCTTTGTTAATCATGACGTAAATGAGGATTGTGAGGGTCGCCAGGATGATACCTGTGCGTGTTTGGGCGAGTAGGATATTCGAGAGAACAAGAATGACGCCTAACCAACTAAGCGGGGTACGCCATTTCGGCGAAATAATCATCGGAACGATCGCCAACCCCAAAAATCCTCCGAAAACGCCGCGCTCAGCCATCGTGGAGAAGACTGACATCTTCATCGGCTCCAAAATTCCCATATAGCCTTCAAAGCCTACCGCCCTAACCCAGAAGGCATCCCAAGGCGGAATAGTAAAGTATTGATACCAGCCGTAAGCCGAAGCGATGATCGCGCACCACGCCGAAGTGCGAAGCCAACGATCCTTGGTATTCTGATCCGCACCGAGCGTAAGAATATAGCCGAACATCGCGATCGGGGCGAGGACCTCCGCCAGCGCATAGATGGCAGCGAATTGCACACGAATGAATCCGATGGCAAATCCATACGCCATGGCACCGAGAAAGCAGGTTAGAATTGTCTTGTGCGACTTGGGCAACGTACTGAACCGCCCAAGAAAGGGCAGCAGCATCAGCATGGTGATCGCCAGGGGCGTCAGGCTAACTGGCGAGAGCGGATTGAAAGCGCCGGCGTTGTAGTCGAGGATGCGGCGTAATCCTCTGTTAAACACGAAAATTACAATAACATAGTCGACGAGAAAGCTGGATCTTTGGAAGGCATAGTACGCACCAATTCCAATAATGATGGCGGCGACTACCCAGTCCATGAAAGCTTATGTAGTATAGACAGTTTCTTGGCGAGCCGCAACGCGTTTCGACCCCGGTTTGTCGATCAGGCGGCGCCCTTCTTCACCAGCTTCCTTAAGGCGTCGCCGACGCGGGCCGCGGTACTTCTCCATGGTGTATTCCTGGCTGCGTTGCTTGGCCCGTTCGCCCACCGAGCGCGCCCAATCCAGATCCTGCAGGTATTTAAGGATGGCTGCGGCCATTTCCTCCGGTTGATTCCAAGTGACCAGCTGGCCATCGACGCCATGCGTGATAATCTCGTCCGGCCCGCCGGGCTTTGTGGCGATGACCGGCTTTCCGAGAGACATGGCTTCGATCACGACGATTCCGAAAGGCTCGCTTTCCGAGGCATGCACGAAGACATCCATCGCTTGCATCCATTCGGGAACGTTTCGCTGCATTCCAACCATTCGAATCTTTTCCTCCATGCCGAGTTCCTTGACTCTGGCACGCAGCCACGGTTCGTATTCGGGCTCTAGCTTGAACATTCCGCCAACGATGACCCCTTCGGCGTTAGGCACCTTTTCAAACACGCGAGCCATGGCGTCCACAAAGACATGCATCCCTTTCCAGCGCTGCATTCGGCCGACAATCCCCACGATAAAGCGATTTGGCTCCAGCCCTAAGCGTCGCCTGATTTCTTCAGGGGACTGTTTCTCGGCTTCGGAAAAGCGAGTAAAATCAGCTGCCAGCGGGACGCCGATCACCCGATGCCGGACAAGCGCCTGTTGGAGAATGGCCGCAAAGTTTGAACAGGTGAGAGCGCCTGCCGCTGGAATCACTCGCGAGAGTCGATCGACAGGGCCGTTATCAGGCAGACCCATTTGGAAGTAAACGGCGGGCACTCCCAGCATCCGGGCGGCGGCTCCGCCGTAGATGTGTGCCTTGGTCATCCAAGCGAGCACAAGGTCCGGGCGATGTTCAGTTATTAAATCGCGAATCTTGAAAATGGCTGTCGCGATCTTCCACGGTTGGCGCAGCCGCCCGCTATCGACGACCTCCACCCGCACTCCCGTCTTCTCGAAAACTTCCTTGAGCTCCCCCTCTTCGAGCAAGACTACAAGAACCGACGAAAGTCCCGCAGCTTCACGGTACCGAAGAAGATGGATTAACGCCTCTTCCGCACCACCATGGAGATGGGCGGACGGCATGACGATTACAACCCTCATGGCAGGCAGGTTGGCAGTTTCACTCTCGCAGCCCCTCCAGCGTCTTTTGGGCAATCTTCGGCCAAGCGAAGTATCGCTCGAAAAACGCTTCCATCTCTTCGCGGCCGCGTTGTTGGTTTTTCCATTTTGAGACGATCCATTGATTGATTCGATCGGTGAAGGCCTTTTGATCATCGCGCGGGGCGAGAATCAGACTGCTCGGGGCATCGTTCCGCAACAACGCATCGGTGTGATCCGCCCAGGTGGAAGCAACTGCCACACCATGTTGAAAGCCAGCTATTGCCGACCCTCTCCGCGTCGAGATGCCATCGATAAATGGAGAGATCAGAACGTCCATGGCCCGCATCCGGTCGGCGGCGGCTTCCGCCGGCAAAGGCCCCTCGTCCATGAAAGGAAACCCCGCGCAGACTTCGCGAAAGCTTTTCCCGTCCTTCCCGACATAGAGAACGACCAGTTTGTCCTGCACGCCTGCTGCGCCCTGAACCGCCGCGCCCATCCAATCAGTCATCCGACTCGGGTGGGAGGAACCAAACATCCCCACGACCAACGTATCGGCAGAGATTCTGAGCTTTTCCCGCGCCGCCTCCCAGGAGAGCGGCGACTGGGGCAGATTTGAGCCAACCGGCAGGTGGTGACAGACCGCTTCCGGGAAAACGGCCTTGATTTCGTCAATCCACCGCGTTGTTGAGACGAAAATCGCGTCCGCAAGTTTGGCCAAGGCACGAAGTTGGCGGTTCTGCCACTGACGCATTACCCAAAATTTCCATGGACGAGTGGGAACTTGGGTCTCGTGGAACATGACCGCGACCTGAGCTTGGCCCGTTTTCTTCAGCTTCCGGGCTGTATCCACTAGCCAGGGACAATATCCCCATCGGCCAAAGCCGAACGGATTATATTCGACTTTCAGCCAATCGAGGCCGCCTCCCTGGGCCAGCAGAGCGGGGAGTTGCTTGATGGACTGCGGGTTGTCGGGCTCGAAGAAGGGATGGACCTCGGCCTCATCACAGCGCGCCCGCTGACGGCCTTTTGAGGTCCAGACGCTTGTCTGAACACCCTTTTCTGCCAGGGCCTTGGCCAGCCAATAGGTATAATCGCCGATACCGTCAAAATCCGGTGGGAAGGCGGCGCTTAGAAGGCCGATTTTCAAGGCAATTGAATGGCTGCCGATCAGAGAAAGAGAGGTCGGAGGAAAGTCGTCTTTGGATCTTCCTTAGTCGACCTCGATAGCTGACCTTAAAAGAAGTGGCGCACCACCTTGGTGTTGTAGGCAAATTTCGCAGTGCGCATGGCGATCTTTCGCGCCGGAATTCCGGCAACTATTTCTCTTGGGCCGACAGACTTGGTGACAACCGCGCCGGCGGCGACGACGGCTCCCTCTCCGATATCGACTCCCGGAAGGATGGTTGCACGGCTGCCAACGAAAACGAAGTCCCCGATGGTCACAGGTCGTTCTCGTCCGCCGATATCGTCTGTGGAAATATCGTGGTCTGCGGTGATAATATGCACTTCCGGTGAGATTGACACATTCTTCCCGATGGTGATGAAGCCTCTGGCGTCAAGGCGGCACCGTTGATTGATCACCGAGTTCTCTCCAATCACCAGCTGTCTGCGGCAATCAAGCCAAAGACCTGAATGGAAAAAAACTCCCGGTCCCATTTCCACCTGCATGACCTGCTGGTAGAAGAGTTTGCGCAGCCGTGCGCTCGGAAGATTCGCGACCACGATGTTGCAAATGTAGAGCAGAGCATCGAAGCGGACTGCAGCCCAATGACTCATTTTCCCAGGAGGCGGTGCTTCACGGTCCGGGCGATGCCCCGCAGTGAGGAAGGCTCAGCAATAGCTCGACCGGCCAGCCTTTTTGCGTTCGTCATCCAGCGTTTTCCCCGGGCGCGGTCACCGGCCAAAAACGCTTCCAATCCCAGAAGGAAGAGATCCTTTCCAAGCATCACTCGAAGCCTCTTCGCCAGGTCCGCTCCTCGCGGATGAGGTCGAAAAAGACTCTCGGCATCGTCGGCAAACACGATCATCTCATCTTGGAGTCGTCCCGAAGTTGAGAAGACAGACGTCACACCTCCAACGTTTTGCCGATAGCGAACCAAAACCTTGGGTATTGCGCGACACCGCCGTGAAGCCATCGCTAGTTGCAGGTAATAGCGTCGATCGCAAACCATTCCAAAGCGCGGGTCGGGCGACCCGGCACGATTCGAAGCTTCGCGGGTGAAGGCACTAGCCGAAGGCAGCGCATGGTTATTATCCAATAGCCAGACAGAGGCATCCTCGCCACTCATTTCCTTCGCGACGGTCACCGGCGCTGAGCGCTGACGAAATTTCAAGCTTGGATCGTAGTAGTCCCAATTTGTCCAAACCAGATCCAAATCCCTCTGCTTCTGAAAGGCATCCGCAAACGTCTGCAAAGCATCCGGCTCCCAGGCATCATCCGCATGCAGCGTCGTCAGAATGGGTGCTGAGGTATTTGCGATCGTAAAAGCCCAGTTGTTTGCCTGCCTGAGATTCTCGCGTTGGTAAACATAGCGAACCCGGCGGTCCTTCAAATAGGGAGTTACCACGTCCGACGTGTTGTCGGTTGAGGCATCGTCGGAAATGAGCAGCTCCCAATTCTGGAAAGTTTGTGCACAAACACTGTCCAAGGCGGTCTTGATAAAGGCCGCACTGTTATGTGCCAGCATACAAACGCTAATATAGGGCGAGCTATCCAAAGAGAGAATTGTTTCGCTGAAAGAGCGGGTCTTCTAAGCCAAGCAAAAAGATTGTTCCCAAGATTACGGTCGCGGCGGTGACTTTTTCTGCCAGATAAAGGAGAGGAAGGCGGCGAGCCGTTCCAACTTACGAAGGCGGGGTTGATCGGGCTTGATGCGACCAGCTTTCATCTCGAGCTCCCAACGCTTTGCCCAGCAAAGAAAATAGTATTGGGCAAAGAACAGCGACATGATAAGTCCAAAGGCGCCTTCGCGATAACTTCCCTTGTAAACATAGAGGTTGAGAAATGTGTGGATGATACCACGCAACGGAGATTTCGGCATCGGCGCACCATCGGCGACCGCCTGCTCTGCTTCCAGGCTGGTATAACGATTCTGTGTTGCCAGGTAATCGCTGATGGAATCCTTCGAGAAGTGGAGCAGATAGCCATTCAGACTCTCAGTCCTTCCCTCCGTGATCAAGCCCTCATGGACAAGACGTGAATCCCACCTGGTAGCACCTCGTCGTTGCATTCGCGTTTGCCAGGCTTCACCATGAGTATACGGAGTGTAGACCCCAAAGTAATGTTCGCGGCGACGCACTCTAAAGATCGTGATGTCGGCGGGAATTCCGTCGCGCAAGCGCTTTCGCACTTCGGTCGCGAGCTCCGGCGTGAAGTGTTCATCAGCATCGAGAAAGAAAACCCACTCGCAGGTTGACTGGTCCAGTCCGTAGTTGCGCTGATCGGCAAACCCCCCGGGCTTGGTCGGTCCCAATCGATCGCTAAGGAATACTTTGTCCGTGAACTTCCGTGCTACTTCGACGGTATTGTCGGTGCTGTAACCATCCACCACTATCACTTCATCACACCAAGTCGCGCTAGCCAAACAATCCGGAAGGCGAGCTGCTTCGTTGTAGGTCAGGATGATCGCCGAGATAGTCATTGAATCATGAAAATGGAGTATGAGTCTGCTTCAACGCTGCCTGCCTCCCGGGCAACCCGCCTATGTTAGTTGCGTGGCAGCTTGGACGGCTTCGACGTGAACCCTGGCCACGCTTTCTGTGGTAAAATCGCGTTGCTGACGTGCGCGGCCGTCGCGTCCAAGCCGCTCGCGGAAATCGGGCTGCTCCAGCAACGACAAGATCTTCTTCGCAAGTGAAGCCGGCTCCTGGTCCGCCCAGACCCCGGTGACGCCGTCCTGGATCAACTCGCGACAGGCGGCAGCCAGCCCGCAGATCACCGGTTTGCCATAGGCCCAAGCCTCGACGTAGGCAATGCCGAAGGCCTCATGAGCGGAAGGAAGACAAAAGATGTCGCAAGCGGCCAAAGCATCAGCTTTCCCAAGCTCGTCCGGCACCCCAAGATCGCGCAACGATTCCGCGGGAATCGCCCCCTTCAACTTTTCATAATCGGATCCACCGGGACCCGCGAGAAGCAAAACCGCCGACGGGAACGCCTCCAAAACCATTGGCCAGGCTCTCAGAAGTGCCGGATATCCTTTTCCTTCATCCCTGCGGCCCAGAAATAGCACTGTCGGCGTCTCAGGCGGGATCTTATACCTCGCGCGAAAGCGTTGCCCGTCTCCATCCATCCTGCACATCGGCGGCAGACCGCACCAGACCAGCTTCTCATGCGGCACACCCAAAGCTCCCAAGTGCGTTTTCTCATGTTTGCTTTGGCAGAAGATCGCGTCGGCGCCAGCATACAAACGAACATCAATAATATCATCCCCCCACGAGCGCGGGTGGACTGCCGGCCAAATCGTAAATTTTTTTCCCTGGCGGCGGGCCCAATGAAGGAGAGAAAAGCTAAAAAAATCCCATCCGGTCCCAACGAAGTGAATCCAATCGCCCATTCCATCAACTCGCTTGAAAGAGGCTGTCGGAACCAGCCATCCTGCCAATCGCTCTAACAGGGGGTGCAGGAGTGGCCGGGAAGCCATCGAGCTTAGCACCCGTTGCGCTTTCGTCCATACGGGTCGCACTTCGAGGGTTTCCACAGGCCAAGGGACTGGCTCATCGGATTTCTCCAGAGTCGGATGCTCCGGTTTGACTGCGAGGAAGACGCCTTCGATTCCAAAGTGCTCCTGAAGTGCACGCGCCAGAAAACGCTGATACGCGCCTAAGCCTCCCACGTAACTCGGTGCGATCCCTGAAACAATAACCGCCTTCTTCGTTCCGTGCGCCGGGGTCCCGAGCTGCGTCGATACGGAGCGGCTTTGGACGGTTGATTCAGAGCGAGCGTGTACGCCTGAGCGACACATTCCGCAGACTTCTCCCAGGAGAACTTGGCCGCTTGCTCGACGCTAAGGCTCTTCAGCTCTTCACGTCGAGCAGGATTGTTGATGAGATCTACAATCGCTTGAGTTACCGCTGCCTCATCACTCGGATCGACGAGAATCGCCGCTGGGCCAGCGACCTCTGGCAGCGAGCTTCGATTCGAGCAGATAACCGGCGCCGCGCACTGCAGCGCCTCCAGCACCGGCAGTCCAAAGCCTTCATAGGTGGAGGGAAAAAGAAATGCCTCGCATTCCGAATAGAGGCAGGCGAGATCCTCGTCCGGCACCCCACTGGCCCGCAAGATCCGATTTGCGAGTTCCGGTCGTTTCGCAATTTCCTGATCTGTGGTTTCCGCCGCGTGTCCAGCCTTGGGATTGCCGACGAGAACCAATTTGCCGGTCCACGAGGGAAGCTGACTGGCGGCGCTGAAGAATGACCGCACGACTAAGGGAATGTTCTTTCGCGGCTGAGGGTTGGCCACCGATAAAAGAAATGGGGTATTTCCCAGACCCCATCGCGAGCGAACTCGGCCGATCATGGCCTGATCTTGCACAGGTCTAAAGATTGGTCCTGCCGAAAGATGTGCAACGACAACCCGCTCTGACGGAAATCCCGAAAGTTCGCAAAAATCATCTTTGGTGAATTGGGAAACGGCGACCACCACATCCCTGGTCGGGTTCAGCGCGGCCAGGACCGTTTTCAACATGCCAGCCGCATCCGGGCCCGCCTCCTCAGCATGCCTCAGTGGGATCACATCATGAATGGTGACCACGCGGGGGATCGAGCGATGAAGCCACTCCGGCGGCGCTCGAAAGGGTGCATGAAACAGATCAATCTCATCCGGACCAACTCCGACTTTCACGGAGGCGTGGACGATCCGACGGACCAACGCTGTCACGAGCAGCAGAGCCCGCCGGCGAATGCCAGAGGCGTGCGCACTTCGATTCGCCCGCTTTTCGAGGCGATAGAGCAGATCGGCGGCAGCTTTGCCGAGCGCAGACTTAGTCTTGAAAGTTCGCAAACTTGCTATCGGTGGCACACAGCTATGCGCCGCCCATCGCTCGGTTGCGATACTGGTGACGACGGGATTCCAGTCCTCTGCGAAAGCTCCGACCACCCGAAGATTTAAGCCTGGGTTGTTTCGGAGACGGGCCAGATGTTCTTCGATGACCCGCCCAATTCCGGTGACCATGCGGCTGGTCCCAGGCGGAGGCACCACCGAAGACACCTCGTAGCCAACTCGCGCCATACCTCGATCGCTCATCCTAGAAACGACTACGCCACCTCCCAGGCCAAAGCGCATCCACCTGGCTAAAATTTTGGTTGCACATGGAAGCGTCGATCCAGCAGGCGAACCAGAAAGTTCAGGGCCCGAATGGGCAAGGGCCATTTTACCAACCAACGCAGCGCAGCTCGCTTGCGCTGAATCCTCGCGTCCCACTCCCGCTTTTCTGCCACCGTCAGGTACGACGTAAACAGCTCGGTGAGAAAATGGCCCTTCTCAAAAGCTGGACCGGCAAAGTGAAGGAAAGCCGGGGCGGAAGGAGCTGACAATATGGGCGCCGCATCGCTGCGGTCTTCATAGTCCTCAACCATCGTCGATTCCATAGTCTGTGGCGGCAGATTGAAGTTGAAAATATCCCGCCGCTTCAGCAGCACCAGCCAGTTGAAAGAGGGCTGATCGATCGGACTTGATTTTCGATCAAGACAGGTCGCTCGCATCTCCGGCGACTGGACAAGCGCAATCAATTCTTCTTCCTCATACAACGGCGTCTCAAACGCAAAGAATCCCGAGTTGAACGTCAAGAGAGGCCACCGAGACGAAAGTGTCCTGAGAAAGCGACGGGATTCCACCGAAAACGTCCATCGGTTTCTGGCCCATTCGGTGTCGGCAACGGCAAAAGAGCACGGCGGCGCCGCCGGGAGCCACTCTCGCGGATCGCGCAAGACGACGATGTCGGTGTCGAAATACGCGCACTCGCTTTGCAGGAGAGCTTCATACTTGCAATACAGCGGATGCGCTCCCTCCTCTTTAAGGAAGGAGAAAAGTTTGCTATCCTCGATCCAACTACAACCGGCTGGAGGCTCCAGATCGGCTGCTCCGCAGGGAATAATCCACACCGGGAGATCACATCCAACGTTTCGGAGCGACCTGAGGAAAACCCGGAGTTGGAGTTCTACATTCTTGTTCGCCAGGACTAGAATCTTCGCTATGGTCATCCGCTAAGCTCGCTTTGCGTTTGCACGCAGACAGGCGCCCCTCCTTGTCATCCACTTGCCCGCTCAGCAAGAATCTTATACTGGCATCAACAATGAATTCAGCTACGGCTGGAAACTCCGCCCTGATCACGAGTTCTTAACGAAAGAAGTCGTGCGCTGACGGTTTCTAAGGAACAGCGGCCTCTCCATTCAGCCGCAATCTTCTCAGAATCGCGCAGGCCCTTTCTTCGCCGGTCGATCTCTTGCTGGAGCGCCCGCACGCAGTCCACGGCTGAACTCCCGCTGAAGGTCTCGCCAAACACACCGTCGCCAATGAGCGACTTGTAACCTGGAACCCGATCGGAGGCAACTAACGTGCAGCCTTGACAAAGCGCCTCCAGCCCCTGAACGGGCGTGGACTCGAAGCGGGAGGTCGAGAGGAGCACTTGCGCATCCGCCAACCGACCGCACAAGACCTTGGGCGGAGTATTCTTGAAGAGCTGGAGCTTCTTATTGTTCTCGGCAAGCCGTTCGAGATTGGGAGCATCACCTCGAATGTGCAACTCCACTGGCACCGGATCAGGCGTGTCGAAATATCGTCGCAACGCCTCTTCCAAAAGAAAGGGATCTTTCTGTTGAGCACCCAGTCGTCCCGCCGCGATAACTAAGTCCTGACGATCGCCTTTCACCGGGCCCTCGGTGAAGCTGCGCCTGACCGCAAAGGGAATGACGACAATTTTCTTCGCCAGATCCGATCGACCTCTTCGTGCCAGGAACTCGCGAAGGATTCGCGCAGGTTCCTCGGATTCGATCTTGAGATAATCCGCGAGCTCGAATGAATCGAAGACAGCCTTGTCCTGCTCTTTCCCCTCGATCAACCAACTATGCAACCACGCCTTGAGAATCTTCGCTTTCTTCGGATAGCTGTAGCTTGGATGCCACATCGTTACCCTAAGAAACCTAAGCGGATCCTGCCGAACCGAAAAATATCCATCGCTGTCACATTCCATGACCACGGAGGCACCCGCTTCTCGGGCAAGTTTTAATATTGCTGGCTCGAAGCGGCCTACTGAGTAGAAGATCGCGATATCCAGAGCCTCCCCGCGCCACCATTCGGGGTTCTTCAACTGGTCAAGTTTGATTTCGGTCTTCGGTATGGAATCATCGATCCCTTGAAACCCCTTGGCATATATCCGCCCGCTATGACCCATTTCCGCAAATTGACGGCACAGATCGGTGTGGCAGATCGCTCCGTCTGTCGCGATTGCGTTAATCAAGATTCCTACTTTCATCCCCGCTCTACAAACGAACTTGGAACTATCGAAGTGTCTCCACGGCGTCCAACAACTACAGAGAATTGGAACGCCATGGGCAATCTTGGGCGGCTTTGCGGAATCGGTTGATGGCCGACTGCTGCGAATGCTTAGCCGACCGAAGCACTCGCCAATCGGAAGAATTCCGACTTTGACTCCATCAACTCGTCGTAAGTGCCAGCCTCTCCAACCTTGCCATTTATCAGAACATAGATTGCATCACACCCCCGGACGGTCGTCAGTCGATGAGCAATGGAGATAATCGTAATTTCACCCTGGAGGGCCTCGACCGCCTGCATGAACTTTGCTTCTGTCTCATTGTCCAGGGCGCTCGTCCCCTCGTCCAGGATGAGCATCTCAGGATCGAAATAAAGCGCCCTCGCGAGACCCACCCGTTGGCGTTGCCCTCCGCTCAACATCACGCCGCGTTCACCAACTTGCGTCTCGAGTCCATTCGGCATCTTAGCAATCACCTCTTGAAGTTGCGCCGAAGCGATCGCGCCATCCAGGCGTTGACGATCGATTTTGTCATCGGGAATGCCGAGGGCAATGTTTCGAACCAGACTGTCGTCGAGCAGGAAAATTTCTTGTGGGACATAGCCGATCCGCAGTTGCCATTTTAGGGGCACAGGCTTGCTGAGCGGTTTGCCATCAACGAGGATTTCACCCTGGGTGGGCTCATAGAGACCAAGAAGGATGTTAATCAACGTTGATTTGCCTGATCCTGTCTGACCGACAAAGCCGATTGATGTGCCCCTCTCGATCCGAAGATCGATCCCCTGGATCGTCGGGCGCTCGACACCGGGATAATTAAAGGTGAGATCGCGAAGCTCGATAGAGTCTGTGAAAAGTGGTCCCTGATCGACTGGTTCGACCGTGTCCGGAGTCCACCTGGGGATCGAAACGGGATACGCCTGTGATGAAAAGTTCAGCTCCTCGGCCAACTCCTCCATCGTGTACCGATTCGTCGTGACCAAATGGAGGCTGTTGTAGAGTTGTTGAACATTCGGCAAAAGTCGAAAACCGGCCATCGCCATGACGCCGAGTGTCGGCAGGACGGCATCGAGGCGACCCGCCGCCAGAGCCGCCATAGCCCAAATGATCGTGCCCGCGAAGGCGATTGGCTCGATCAAGTTGCGCGGCAGTCCGCTGATCCACGCACTCATCACCTGCGCCTTGACGCCACGACTGGAAAGTTCCCCCACTTTGCTAAGAAAGAACGGACCGGCGCCTCGCAATTTGATGTCCCGCATCCCGGCGATGAACTGCTGGACGAGTCGGCTGAGGCCCGCGCTTGTCTCTCGGGAGACTTCGTTGATCGAACGCACTCTCTTCCGAGTAATCTGCATGAAAATCAAATAGAACCCTGCAAAGAAGAAGCCTGCTATCAAAGTGACGACCGGTTCCAGGATGAGCAGTCCGGCAACAATTACCGCGGTGATGAAAAGACGTGCGGTAAAATCGCAAAGAGGAGTAAGCAAGAACGCGGTGAACAGGTTGACGTCCGCATTCGCCTTCTTGGTGAGCACTGCAGAGTTGCGCGACACGAAATACAAGTAAGGTTGGCTATAATACTTGGCAATCAACTGCATCCTTAGCCAGTGGCCGAGATCGCCAACATAACGGGCCGTCATGATCTGGCTAAAGATCGTGGAAGCACTCGCCACCACCAGCGAGATAATCGCGAGAGTTCCGGTTGCATACACCAATTGTCGCGAGTCCGTGATGTTAAACCAGGCGATCAGTAAGGAACCATATTTCGAAGCAGCAAAGCCCTCCGGATTCGCCGCCACCGACAGGAACGGCAGTACGGAGGCCACTCCGCCCAATTGCAAGACGGCCACGACAACCATGCTCACCACCACGAAAACGAACCGCCGCCGGCTAAACGGAAGAACCACGCTTAGGATCTTGCCGAGAAACGCCGAACCTCTGGATAGGGACGAAAGCATTACGAAATCATCGGTTCAGGCACCGGGCAAGACCATCGCGGCCAGCAAAATCGGGAACGATCTCGGCGGTAGCTGGCGGAGCGACTGGAGAGGAGAACGGCCTGGCTGTTTTTTAGCGTCGCCCTCCACGCCCAAGACCTGCCAAAAATCCAAGAGGATGTATTGCGAGCGAGAGAAAGCTGTAGATCGGCCCATCTAAATCGAATGTGGCTTTCCAGTACCTGTAGACGTAAAAGCCTAAGCTTTTCAGCTTAGCCATATCGAGGACGTTCCGACCATCAAAGACCCAGGCAGGCTTGTGCATATCCTGGTAGATCTTCGCAAAATCAAGATCGCGAAATTCGTCCCATTCCGTCAGGACCATGACCCCGTGCGCGCCGTGGGCGGCTTGCATCGCATTCGAGCAAATCTCGATGCGTGGATCATCGGATTTGACTTCCAGGTCGGCGAAAATCTGATCCGCCTCGACCTTGGGATCGTAAATGGCCAGCCGCGCCTGTTCGTCGAGCAAGGCCTTACACACCGAGATTGCCGGGGACTCGCGGGTATCGTTAGTGTCCTTTTTGAAGGCAAAGCCAAGTACTGCCAGGCGCTTGCCCGAGACGGTATTAAAGAGCGTTCTGATCACGCGGGTGACAAACCGGCTCTTTTGCCAGTCGTTGAGCTTGACGACATGTTCCCAGTAGTCCGCCACCTCAGGGATGCCAAAAAATCCGCAGAGATAAACTAAATTGAGAATATCCTTTTGAAAACATGATCCACCGAAGCCCACGGAAGCCTTGAGGAACTTCGGACCGATGCGGGAGTCGGTGCCGATCGCACGCGCGACCTCGTCGACGTCCGCCCCGGTCGTTTCGCAAAGAGCTGAGATCGAATTGATCGAGGAAATGCGCTGCGCCAGAAAAGCATTGGCCACGAGCTTGGCCAACTCCGACGACCAAAGATTCGTGGTCAAGATGCGCTCGCGGGGAACCCACCTCGCATAGACGGAAACAAGCTTCTCGATGGCCGCCAATCCTCCAGGAGTCTGTTCGCCGCCAATCAGGATGCGATCAGGAGCTTCCAGGTCGGCGACGGCCGTGCCCTCGGCGAGAAACTCGGGGTTGGAAAGGACCTGGTGGTTCAACTTCTTTCCACTTGCACTGAGAATTGTCAGGATCGTTTCGGCGGTCTTCACCGGAATGGTGCTCTTCTCGACAATAATCTTGGGCTCGTCCGCAACCTCCGCAATCATCCGGGCGACCGCCTCGATGAAGCGCACATCGGCGGCGCGCCCCGCTCCGATCCCAAAGGTCTTCGTGGGCGTGTTGACACTGACAAAGACAATGTCGGCGCCTCGGACCGCATCCTGAACTCCCGTGGTGAAGAACAAGTTGCGGCCACGCGCGGATTTGACGACCTCGTCCAATCCGGGTTCATAGACCGGGAGGTTGCCGGAATTCCAGGCGTCAATTCTCTGCTGATTGAGATCGACCACCTCCACCCGAATATCGGGACATTTCGAGGCGATCATGGCCATGGTCGGTCCGCCGACATAGCCGGCTCCGACGCAGCAAATCTTCAAAGCAAAATCGGTTGTTGGTGATGTTTGTTGAGCCATAAAGGGAAGTTAGAGCGGCGTTAGTTTTGAAAAGGTCTCAGATAGCTTGACGAAAATAAGCAATGGTGCGGTCCAAGCCTTCCTCGAGCGGAACTTTTGGCTCCCAGCCAAGGGTTTCCTTAGCTAAGGAAATGTCGGGCCGTCTTTGCTTCGGATCATCGGCAGGCAGAGGAAGATTGGTCACCTTCGATTTTCCGCCGACCTTTTTGAGAACGAGTTCCGCCAACTCCAGCATGGTAAACTCCCCCGGGTTGCCTATGTTCACTGGCCCGACCGTCTTTTCCTGATTCATCAAGCGAACGAACCCGTCAATCAGATCGTCCACGTAGCAAAAGGAACGTGTTTGCGAGCCGTCTCCATAAACGGTGAGATTCTCGCCCTTCAGCGCCTGGACGATGAAGTTGGAGACCACCCGCCCATCGTCGGCCAGCATTCGGGGACCGTAGGTATTGAAGATTCTAACCACGCGAATATCGACCCCATTTTCACGATGATAATCGAAGAATAAGGTCTCTGCACAACGCTTGCCCTCGTCATAGCACGAACGGCGGCCAATCGGATTTACATTCCCCCAGTAGGACTCATCCTGCGGGTGCACCGTCGGATCACCGTAGACTTCCGAGGTGGAGGCGAGGAAGACCCGCGCCCGGACGCGCTTGGCCAGACCCAGACAGTTGATCGCCCCCATGACTGAGGTCTTGGTCGTCTTGATCGGGTTGTATTGATAATGGGGAGGCGACGCCGGACACGCCAGATTATAAATCTGATCAACTTCCACCTTGAAGGGATCGATGACATCGTGCCGGATCAACTCAAACTTCGGGTCCTGAAGGAGGTGAGCAATATTTTGCCTTCGACCAGTGAAGAAATTGTCGAGACATAAGATCTCATGGCCCTCATTGATAAGCCGATCACACAAATGCGAGCCGAGAAAGCCCGCGCCGCCAGTGACTAAGATGCGCATATATTTAGTTTAAAGCATGCTCAAACCGACGGGACCGTCGCAAGCCAAAAATGACTTAGGCAATGCCGGTCAAACGAACAATATGGGAGAGAGCCGATCGTGAGGTCGCCGTTCTAACGTTTCCACTTCGATTGATTACTAAGCAAACTTTTGAGACAAGCTGCCGCCCCTGGTCGTTCTCCACCTGGTGTGTCGAGACCACTTTCATTCCCTTTGGCTACTCTGGCGAAGTTTGAGATCTCCGCGTTCAATGCGAACCGGATAATCGATTCTTCCTTCGCCTGAATTTCGCTACAGAGCGCTTATGCATGGCCGCCCGTAGAACTCTTCTTCGAGCCCTGAGAAGCCTTGGCGTCGGAACCTCCATAAGCGTAATGATAAAAGTAATAAGCGGAATCGCGTCCGAGATGGACCCTGTTCAAGATGAAGCCGGCGAGCCTTCCTTTGGCATTCTCGAGGAGCTTCTTCGCGCGCGCGAGCGCCTTCTTCGGAGTTTTCGCTGCCCGCACGACCAAGCAAACATAATTCGCCAGGGGAGTGATGCGCAAGGTATCGCTGACCGCGTTGACGGGAGCTGAATCGATGATGACACGGTCGAATCTCTCGGTGAGGGTCTTCATCAGCTTGTCAAAACCGTCGGCACCGAGGAGCTCGCCGGGATTACTGGTCTTCCCGCCGGCACAGATCACCGAAAGATTCTCCTGCGGACCTGCCATGATAATGCGATCAATCTCCACATCTCCTGAAAGGAAATCTGCGAGGCCAGCATGTCGTCGCGCTCCTTCGGCGTCAGAAAAAATCTTGTGCACCGCGGGCATGCGCAGGTCGGCATCGACCAAGATCGTCTTTTGACCTTCGGCAGCAAATGCCATGGCCGCATTGTAGGCACAAAAGGTCTTCCCCTCCCCGGGGATAGCGCTGGTCACCAGAAACGAACGACGATGCGCTTCGTCACCCATCAGCGAAAGCGTCGTGCGCATGCTCCGGAAAGCTTCGGCTTGCTGGCTCTGGCCGGCATCGGCGAAAACACTTGGAATTTTGTCACCACGCTGGTTGGGTAGATCTGAGACGACGGCGAGAACCGGAAGCTTAAGAAAGCTCTCGGCTTGGTCGACGTAGCGCAGGCTGCTATCGAGCATGTCCAAACCGAAGATGGTTCCGGCACCCAGCGCGAGTCCGAGAAATAAGCCAAGGCCGAGCATTTTCAGCAACGGACGTGGAACTGGTTTGGCGGCTAACGGCTCCTGGACAATCCGAAACGGTGTTGATTCGACGCCGAGAGATACATTGGTCTCACGGAGGCGAGCATTGACGGCGTCATACATGGCGCGGTCGGAGTCGACTTCCCGCTGGAGCACATTGTAGGGGATAGCAATTTTATTAAGCTCGAGGGCGTCCTGTTCCTGCTCCTTGAGGGCTTCGTTCAATTTGGTTTCCGCATCGACCGCCGCTTGATATTGGGTATTGAGAATCTCGCCCGCGTTCTTGAGCGTATCGTGAAGAGATGTCCTCAGCTGCTCGAGCTGAGTGGTCGCTTGGATGGTCCGGGGATGCTGCGGCAAGTAGCGCTTCGCGGTCGCCGCCAAATCCGCGTCGGCCGTGTTGACCTGGGCACGGAGAGCCTGAACCTCCGGGATCGCGCTGACACTCGGGATTTGCAGCATTTGATCGATGTCTGCGTCAGGTATCTTCCGGAGGAGATCCATATCGGACTCCAGCTTGATACGCTGGTTCCTCGCCTCACCGACTTGGACACTCAGCTCCTTAAGCTTTGCGACGGTGATGTTCTGATCCTCTTGCAGAGAGACGGCATTCTGCTCTTCCTTATACTTCTGGAGCTTTTGTTCGGAGGCCTCCAACTTTACCTTGAGCTTCTCTGCTTCATCGCGGAGGAAATCGTTAGCGACCTGCGCCGCCGCCATCCGCTGCTCAATTGTTTGGCGCATGAATTCCTTGACCACGGTCTGCGCGATCAACTGCGCCCGTTCCGGATTGGTATCGGTCGCGGCCACATCGATGAGCCGGGTCCCTCGACGCACCGTCGCCGAGACCATCGCGCGCATGCGATCGGCAATCTCGGCATCTGAATAGGGCTCCGCGCGAGGCTCAATGAATTCAGGATCGTTCAGCAGATTGGTGGCCTTGGCGACGCGCACCAGAAACGAATCGCCGGTCAACGTCGCCACCATGGTGGTCAAATAGTCGGCCGCCTCGAGTCGGACGGTTTCTTCCGTTTTGAGAACGCGCTGCTCCTGCTGCTCGACTTGAATGACTGCGGTCGCCACATACCTCTGGGGTTGGCGAAGCGCCAAATACGCCCCGATCGCCGCACAGATGAGGACAATGGCCAGAAAAAGCCAAATGTAGCGAAGAAGAAGATGGAGGTAATATCCGAAATCTAAGCCGGATCCGGAGTCGCTCTCGCCTCCGCCTAAAAGTTCGGAAAGTTGTTTATCAGAAGGTAAGTCGGCCATGATTAGAATATCGATTCTGCAACGGTGATGACGTCCCCTGGCATGATACGAAACGTCGATTCCGTCGCCGTGCGTGCCATTTGTTTGGCGTTGAAATTATAAACCTTCTCGATGCCACCCTCGTTCCGCTTCACGACGACCTTGCCGGGATTTGCGATCCGGGTATACCCGCCCGCCATGCCAATGGCCTGAAGCAAGCTGATGGATTCGTTCCCCTCGATCGGATAGGTGCCCGGCTTCTGCACCTGACCCAAGATGGTAAACAGCTTCTTGGCATAGGTTCTGACGGTAAGATTCACCTGCGGGTTGGCCAGATATCCAGCCATGTAGCGCTGCCGGAGCGTTTCGGTCGCCTGAGTGATCGTCATCCCCTCAAGATGCACCCGTCCAATCATGGGAAATATCGCCGACCCGTCGCCGGAAACGCGAATGACCGCATCAAAGTCAGGTTCCTGGAAGATGCGAAAATCAAGAAGATCGCTCGGAGAGAGGCGGTAGTCACCTTCCACTTGCGCGGACTGCGGCGGAGGGGTGATTTGCGAAGGCGATGTGCAGCCCGCCACGAGAAGAGCCAGTCCCATTGCCGGGCAGAAAAAGATCAATCGTCTCTTGGCCAGTGCGCCAATTAGTCTGTTTAAGTACTTTTGGAACCATCCGTCTCTTGACGCGTCAGTAATTAGCATGTTTAGCCTCGATGACTTCATAGGGTAACGTTTCACGTTCATTGTACAGCCGTAACGAAATTAGAATCTCGTCAGGAATTCCAAGCCGGCTCTATTATTAGTAAAGCTGCTGCTCTCCTGCGTGCTCACCGTCTCTCGATACTCATACCAGATGCTGACAGAGAACCAGTCCACGAACGCATAGGTCAACCGTGGACGCACGTAAACATAGTTGTCCACACGATTCGTGGGCGTCTCCACGGTAGTTCCGAAGTATTCATCATTTTCGTAGCCAAAACTCACGGCTGCAACAAGTTTCTGAAAGAATTGTTGCGAGAGATTGAGTTCAAAGCCGGTAGCAAAATAGTCTTGTCCGGCGACGTCGCTGGAACCGACAACATTTCGGAAGCCGACCAGGTTGATGGAGGTTGCCGGGAAGGGCTGGTAGGTGAGGCCGAGATTAAAAACGGGATCGATCTTAACCTCGTCGGATCCCTCAAATTCGAGAAATTGCACGCCACCGCTGAACGCAAAGCTCAGTTTGCCGGTCGGATTATAATAAACTTGCATAAGCAGCTGCTGGAGGTACTGCAGCGGCGTATCTGAGGAATTAATCAGGCCGGCGACACCCTGGAAGCCAACACGCGTCTTTGGCAAAAGCTGATAATCCATGCCCGCTCGCGCTTGATATTGGCTGGTCGTCTGAAAATCTTCCGTAATCGACGTCGATTGAGTGAAGGTCAAATTGAAGGCGGTCTTCTGACTATAGTCATAGACGAAGGCGAGCGAATTCCAGAAAGTCTGTGTCGTCGTGATGGTGTTAACATCGCGGCTCGAACCCGTAATTTGGCTATAGGAGCTATCCAGTTTGATGACGAGTTTGGCAATGCGGTATTGAAGCGTGAGAGCGATGTACTGATTGAAGCCGCTCTGGTCAGTATTCTTGGTGTAGATGACCGGCATGCCGACCCACTGAAAACTAAGATAGTTCTCCTTTTTCTCGCGAAAATCGCCCAGTTCGTAAATCAACCCTATCGATGGTGTCCAAATCACATCAGACACTCGATCGGTGTTGGTGAGAAAGATGTTGTCGTCATACATCACCTCGGCGGTGAAGAGTGGCGTGATCCGCCACCTCTTCTGGCTGACGTCCGCGGGAAGCAAAGCGGCTTGCCCGGCTTGTTCGGCTTGCTCGGCTTCGAAGGCCTCATCCTCGAGCGGCTGCCGGTCTGGCTGCAGCATTGTGTCGGTTTCCGGGCCCGGGCCCGGCCGGAGGGGGGTCAAAGTCCGATCTTCCCGCTGCCGTTCGTCATCCGGGGTTGGCGCGAGAACCTCTGCCGGTCGCAGCTGGTCGGAGGGCGTAGGACTTGGAGTCGGAGCAGGAGCTGTGGCCGGTGGAAGAGCAACTGGCGTCTGTGCCAAAGCAGCTACCAGAACAATCGTCCAGGCTCCAATGAGTAAGACAATGCGTCCGATCATCGAACGCATTCCCTTCGCCTCGCGACTGTGGGACCTCCGGCGATTTCGGCGTTTTAAACGATTTCGGTCGACGAGGTGCCCGGGCGATTGTCGACCGCATCCGTGTATCTAGGCAATTTTCACGCCCTAATGCAACAGAAAAGCTCCTCGGACGGACAAAAGCAAACTTCTGTAAAAGGTTCATCAAAAGGCTCTTTCTAGGAGTCGAGCTTGTCAGGACGTCTCCCTGATCTCTGGATAGGTAAGATCCCGATCCAAAGTTTGCATCTTTTTGGCCGCAGACTGCATCTGCTGATATGAACAACGCTAATGTCGGTGTGGGCGAAATATTCTGTGCTTTGGTTTTATGATTGTTGCCCAGACAAGCACATAGTGGGCCAGCACTGCTCCCCATCACGCCGCAAGCAAAGGTGCTAATGTCTAGCACCCTCGGAAGGGATTACGCTTTCCGCGAACCTTCGAAGAGCTCCGCGGGCTTGCGCTGGGCGATCACCTATACCGGCAGGCGATTTTGCGGTCGAGCGGTGGGCGCTGGTTGATTTATTTTGATTTTGGGTAATCGCTCCCGAGGGTGCTTCCGGCTTGCACAGTTGCTGAGGAGAAGCAAGGTTACGCCAGTAATGCGTTGGTTCCTTTTCCTCATTGTCGCCGCGCACACCTCGTGCGCGCTGGACGTTAGGTCCCTCGACCAGATCCCGATCCAGGAAGCCGGCCGCAAGAAACCATTTTTGGTGTTTGCGCAGGAGTCGCTTCTAGGGCTCTCGGGCAAGACCTCTTTGACAATCGATGGAACGAAGATGGATGCCCGGCAAGTGATCGCATCTCTTTGGCTGGCCCCGCAGGGGTGGGATCAGAAGCCCATCATTCTAGTCAACCACAAGCCTCTCAAGGAGGCAACGGAGCTGGACACTTCGCGGAAGCTCTTTTCCTATCGTGAGCTCGCGGCCAACGAAAAACTGGTGAAGTTGCTTGACGAGGCCCAGGCGTTGCGAGCGCGTCCCGGTAATCCGAAGCCAACGGGATTGCTGAAGGAGGCGGCTGATGTTGGATTTCGAATGGCCGAGTTCGAATCGCTTGTTGGTGGCTCGGCCTTTCGCTTCATCGCAAACCCGCGCGCCGCTGATGCGCAGTGGCTCCCGGCTCTCGGGACTGACGAGGACGTCCGGGCTCTGCGCCAGGCTTTCATTGCCGGCGACGATGGCACCTTTGCCCGGGAAACTGAAGCCTTGCGGGTGAAATGGGCCGCGATCGAGCCAAATTTTCAACCGCCGGCTTGGAAGATCCAGCTCGAGACCCTTTATCAGAAGGCCCATCCGTTTCGATGGGCCTGGATTTGCTATGCGGCTGCTGGCATTGTCTTGCTAGTTTCGGGGCTTCGTGCCGGCGGCTATGCCGCGGCGTGGGTCCTGGCGGGAAGTGGATTTCTGCTGCAGGCAGCGGGCTTTGCCGCTCGCATCGCCATTGGTGGACGCCCGCCCGTCACGAATATGTACGAGTCGGTCGTCTGGGTGGCATTCGGCACGATTCTTTTTGCGCTGATTTTTGAAGCGATCTATCGCAGCCGCTATTTCCTGCTTGGGGCTGTGCCCGTGGCAGTGATCTCGCTGGTCCTGGCCGACACGCAGACCCTCGCCCTTGATCGGTCTATCAATCCTCTTGTTCCCGTTCTGCGCGATAATTTCTGGCTGACGACCCATGTCCTCAGCATCACGCTAAGTTATGCGGCGTTTGCGCTCGCGCTGGGAATCGGCCACATCGCGTTGATCAAGGTGATCAAGGGAACAACCCCTGAGTCCTCTTTGTACAATTATCTCTATCGAACATTGCAGGTTGGCGTCCTCTTGCTGGCAACCGGCACCATCCTAGGTGGTGTGTGGGCGAACTATTCCTGGGGGAGATTTTGGGATTGGGATCCCAAGGAAACCTGGGCGTTGATTACGCTCCTCGGCTATCTGATCGTTCTCCACGGACGGATTGCCGGCAAATGGGCCGGCTTTGGGATGGCTGTCGGCTCGGTGGTGGCCTTCCAAGGCGTGCTCATGGCCTGGTACGGTGTCAACTTCGTTCTCGGGGTCGGATTGCACAGCTACGGTTTCGGAACCGGAGGTTTCGGTTGGGCGCTGCTCTTCGTCGCGACGGAGATCACCTTTGTAATACTCGCCGCCATTCGACGGGCACAGACCGCGGACCGTTCTCGGAAGACAGCGGCTCTTTCAAAACCCCAGCTTGTCTCGTAACATTCGGCATCCTCCGAAGCTCGCAACTAAAGAGACGAGAAACAGTGCTCGAATAGCGAGCTAGCGTTCCCCGAGCAAAAACAATTGTGGCGGCGCTGTCCCCAGCGCCGGAGCGTCCAACCCCCAACGCCCGGGACGTCGTCGCTACGACTGGTGTGCTACGTGTCCCCTACGATGGATTCGTCGGCTATACAGTTTCCTCTACTGCGGTAGCAGATGCGTGCCAACGATCAGCCGGTGGGCGAGGCGAGTTGAAGCGACTGCGGCAGCCAGATTTTAGGTCTTGTCGAGAGTCGCCTGCGGCAGGCACCTCGACCTCGTCTTAAGGTTCAGAGCGAGAGGCCGCGATAGCCCTGAGGATCGATTTCGATAGAATCGAAACCCTCCTCTCGCAGAGCCTGAAAGAGCCGTGCGCCGACCTCGGCGAGGGAGGGCATCTCATCGGGCGCCACTTGGACTCGTGCACCGGAAGGCGGCAAATAACGAACGCGAAAAATTTGGAAGCCCAGCGAGCGCATCGCCGCCTCCCCGCGTTCGACCAGTGAGAGGGCCTCGGAGGTGACCGGAGTGCCGTGCGGGATGCGCGATGACAAACATGGTTGCGCCGGTAAGTCGGCAGTCGGCAGACCATAGATCCTCGAAAGATGTCGAACGTCGTCTTTCGTCAAACCAGCCTGCTTGAGTGGCGCCAAGACGGCGAATTCCGCGGCGGCGCGCGACCCGGGCCGCAAGTCCGCCGGATCGTCGGCATTTTCCCCATAGGCGATTGCGGCAAATCGGCGTTTCACCGCGAGTTCATTCATCCTCGAAAAGAGCTCCGCCTTGCAAAAGTAACAGCGGTTCGGAGGGTTGTTGACATACAAGGGATTTTCAAGCTCACGGGTGGCGATGACTTCAACACTCACCTTAAGGATTTTTGCCACGCTAAGCGCAGAGGCAAGGGCCTTTCGCGGAAGACTCGGGCTATCGGCGATCACTCCCAGAACCTTCTTTCCAAGAGTCCGATGCGCCACCGCCAGAAGGCAGGTGCTATCGACGCCTCCAGAATAGGCTACCAAGAGGGGCGCGTGAGCGCGCAGTAGGGATCGCAGCCGATCAAGTTTCTCGGTCATTTGAGGCGCCGTCGTCGTGGCCTTACAAATTCAAGCGTGCGAAGAGCAAATCAAGCGGCATCTGCAGCCCGACGAAAAACTCGCCGAACTCGGCGTAGTGCGCACTGACTTCGTCGAACCGCATCTCGTAAACGATTGCCTTAATCTCCGAAGTCGTCCGAGCAAACAGCGTAACTCCCCATTCCATATCATCAAGGCCAGTCGAACCAGTGATCAATTGGAGCACGCGGCCGGAATACTGGCGTCCAACGCGTGCATGACCTCCCATTAGCTTTTTGCGAGAGTCAAAATCCAAAGCGTACCAGTTCTGTCCGGCTCCGCCACGGCGCTTGGACATTGGATAGAAACAAACGACGGGCCAATCGGGAAGGTTCGGCTCGAGCCTGTCCTTCAGGTACTTGGTCATTCGCGTGCGAAACGCCTCCATCTTTTCCTTTGCCGCGGGCGATTCGGGGGAGACGTTCTCCTCTCTTTCGAGCTGTTGCGCGTACTCGCTCTCGCTCATGATATACTCACTGCGTTCTGTCATCGAAAACCAGGAGAATTCGGGCATGAGAATGCCGGGGCCAAGCGCGAGCGCCAGCTGCTTAGCATAGGCGTCGGCAATATGCAGATCACTGGTTAGCAGCATGAATCCGAGATCGGCCTTCGGCGACACAATGCTAAAGGTGAGCAGCTGCGTTGCTGGAGTAGCCCGAATTTCCTGGACCAACGATGCCAGCGCCGTTTTCGCCGCGATTCGGTGGCTGCCCTCCAACAAATCCCATGCCGCGTAGTCTACACGGAAAAAGAGGTGCAGCACGTGGCGGCCTTCGACCGGAAGGAGGGGATCGAGTGAGGGTATTTCCATGTGAAGTCAATCTGGCCGCGAGTATGATCGCTCTGGTTTCCGAAGACAAAATCTCCTCCGGCGGCCTCCCGCAAGGCATTATATTTCGGCCTACCAAGCAAAACTCCAGCTCCGAGCGGATTCACCCCATAGGTCATTGACCAAGTTGGCCAGACGTGACCAAGATTGGTCCGCTCGGCGGGCGCATTCTGCACAGCCGGCTGGGGAGGCCGCCTTCGACTCGGCAGAGGGTAAAAAACGATTGCAATCCGCACCTGGGACCGTAGTTTGCGGCGACGGAGGAGAAGATACCTATGGCGGATCTAGCAAACAAATACGCGGAAAATGTCACCGGCAAATACTTCGTGGATGATCAATGCATCGATTGCGATCTTTGCCGGGAAACTGCGCCTGCAAATTTCAAGCGCAATGATGACGGCGGCCACAGCTACGTCTACAAGCAACCAGAAACTCCCGAGGAGGAAGCTCTCTGCAAGGAGGCGCAAGAAGGCTGCCCTGTGGAAGCTATCGGAGACGACGGCGAGTAGCCCCTCGGTTTACCAGATCCCTCTCTCCAGGCCTCCGCAACCACGGGGGCCTTTTTGTTGATGCGCATCGAGGAAATTCGCAGACGAGTGCTCGAGGAATGGCGGGGACTGCCCGAAAAGCCGATCCCTCGGGAGCGGTGCAGCCATGCCTCCGACGCTTTGAAGAAACTCCTTCGCAAGCTTGGACTTTCCGAGCGGCTGAATGAACAAGAGATCCGTTCTGCGTGGCGCGACATTGTGGGCGACTTCCTGGCCGCACACTCTATGCCGATCTCGATCCGTGAAGGCGTTTTGACCGTGCAGGTCATCCAGCCGGCGGTGCGGTACGAACTCGACCGCTCGTGGAAACGCGACATCGTGCGGAAACTGCAGGCGCGTTTTGGCGCAAAGGTCGTGCGCGAGGTGTGCTTCCGCGGCTAGAATAGATCCCGCCGAGTTGTTCCCGATATGGATGTGATCATCATCAAGGGACTCAAGATCGAAGCGGCCGTCGGCGTGACCGCTGGCGAGCGCGACAATCCTCAACGCCTAGAAGTCAATGCTGTGATCACACCATTGCAAACGTTCGCGGCAGTGGCGGACGAGATCGATCGCACCGTCGACTACCAGGCGGCCGCTCAACAGATCGCCAAACTAGCACACTCACGTCCCAGGTGTTTGATCGAGACACTCGCCAGTGACCTGGCCGAGATGTTAGTGAGCGAGTTTCAAGCCGGCCGTGCCGAAGTGGAAGTGCGGAAATTTGTCCTCCCAGATACAGACTATGTGGCTGTCCGCTGCTCCCGCCAGCGTGAAAGCGCTTAGGCTAAGCGGGCCAAAGTCCAAAGCAGATCTCCCCGAGCGGCCGTCGCCAATCTAAGCACTCTTGTAACAGAATGACGAATTCATCATAGCACACGCGGCAGGCCTGCTGTAGCGCTGCCCCCACCGCCGAAAGGCTGCCCTCGGCGCTGGGGACAGCGCCGCTACAACGTTCGTAGCTCGGAAGGTCTATCCGGTCGTCGAGCGTCTTCATCGACTCCTACGCTGCGGGAAGCTCAGGAGGATACCGGTGCCGCCTGGTTTGGAGATCGGTCCAGCTCACGAGTTGTGAGCCGCTTGTGTCAAAGGCCCAGCCTCAATCCACAGCCGCTTCGCACAAGTGCCTCTACAAATTTCATGAATGCATCATCGCGGACGTATGAGAGATGGCTTAGCGTTCTGCAGCCTAAGATCCTGAATTGTCAAGTTCGTGCAAATTCGACTTCCTCAGCGCGCAGCGGCGCGGGGCGTTCGCAAGTGCTTACTAGTTTGATATGACGTTCTTCGCGAGAGGCGTCATGGGCGGCGTGCATGATTTCAAGAACATGATAGGCGATCTCGCCATTAGCGCGATGGGAGCGCTTGTCGCGCATGGCCCGCGCCATATCGGCGACACCGAGACCTCGCAAATTTGCGGTCAAGTCATTGATGAGGGGCATCGCGCGCCACTCGCGGGCGTCATGGCGCCATAACTCCACCGTTCCTCCAAAGTTGTTCGGATCGGGGATACGCAGCGTCCCCTCCGATCCATAAATCTCCATCCGCGGCAATCCGGCTCGCCAGACATCGAAGGTCATCAGCATGGTGCCGACAGCCCCATTAGCAAAGTCCACCACCGTGGCGATATTGGTGGGAACTTCGACGCGGATCGTGGTCCCAAATTTGGGAGGGCTGGTGACGGTGCGTTCGCGAAAGCTGATCTGGGCCGAACCAGTGACGCGCTTTATTGGACCGATCAAGGTCACCAGAGCAGTCAAATAATATGGGCCCATGTCGAACATCGGCCCGCCGCCAGCTTGGTAATAAAAGGTGGGGTCAGGATGCCAGTCCTCGTGTCCGTGAGAAATCATGAAGGCCGTAGCACCGACAGGAGTGCCGATCGCTCCGGTGTCGATCAATTGACGGGACGTTTGCAGGGCCGCACCGAGAAACGTGTCGGGTGCGCATCCAACTCGAAGTGCTTTCTCGCTGGCTAGCTCCAGGATTTTTCGGGCCTCTTCGCGTTCCACCGCCAGCGGTTTTTCGTTGTAGACGCTCTTACCCGCTTCCAACGCTGCCATCGCGACTTCAAAGTGCGCCTTGGGAATTGTCAGGTTCAGGACGGCCTCAATATCTGGTTCTGCCAGGAGAGCTTCGACGGAGAGCGCATGAGGAATCCCAAACTGTTGCGCGCGAGCTCGCGCGCGCTCCAAATCCATGTCGGAAATAGCGACCACCTCGACATCGCTGAAGCTGCACAGATTCTGCAAATAGATTTCACTGATATTACCGCAGCCGATGACTCCTAACTTGACTCTCATACCTAAACCTCTGTTCGCGTGGCCCAAAGCAAACCGCGTCGGACAATTTCGCGAGCTTCGGGCACATCAAAATCCTTGGCAACATGACCGAGCGAAGAATAGAAGACCCTGCCCTTTCCCCATTTTCGCTTCCACGCCACCGGCATGACCGTCCCTTCGATCCATGGAAGTATATCTCCGCTAAAGGTTGTCGTCGCGAGCACCTCGTTCGACGGATCAACGTGCATGTAATATTGCTCCGATTGCATAACGAAGTCCGGAATATCGACGGTGATCGGATCGAGATGATTAACGATGTTGACGCGATAGCTGATAATGTTGCCCGGGTGCGCCACCCATTGGCCACCTACCATGAACTGATATTCCGTGTTGTTACGGAAAGAGTCGGCCATGCAGCCGTGCCACCCCGCGATTCCTATACCGCTTCTGACTGCCTCCAACAATCCTTTCTCTTGCTCGTTGGTAATCGTGTCCATCGTCCAGACGGGGACGATCAGGTCAAATCGGCGAAGTCTCTCCGCATCACAATAGATCTGGAGAGTGTCGACAATCTCCGTGCGATAACCTTCTGATTTCAGGCAGGCGGTGAAGACCTCCGCCGAAAGCATCGGTTCATGCCCTTCCCAACCCCCGACTACAAAAAGTGCTGATTTCATAAAGTGCCTGCTTGCTTAGGAGCCGACTGAACGCACCGCAATCGCGGAGCCGGCCTTGCCCTCACCGTGCACATCTTCGCGGCCCTTTGAATGGGACACCGAACTTTCGGGCTCGAGCATATCAGACACAGTGTCACGAAAAAGATAAGGTCCGCCTTCGAATGGGAGAGTTCGCGAGAGATCAGGCTCTGGTATAACGTCAATCGGGGCGGTGCCAAACCCGGCCGAACGCGATGGCTGCTTTGAGCGCTACCTTCCGTTTGCGGACCGTGGATTCCGGGAAGAGCCGTATGGGATGCTCCGCATTGTCCCAAAAGCCCTTATCTGCTAGGGTCGGCGGCCGTCCCGACACAGTAGATCTCATATATTGTCTGGCCCAAGGCTTCGGCGAGTTCACCGCGTGCGACATCACGTAGCCGCCGCCACTGAAATCCATGCCGTCCGGACCCAATGTGCTCGTCGGAACGTCGGTTGTCATCACGGCGATGTTCAGTAAATCCTGATCGGCCGCTTGCCACGGTGAAGTCCGATCCGTGCTGGCCAACTGAGTCGTGTCATATCCAAACACCTTGGCAGCTTCCAGCAAGGATTCCCAAACTTCCAGGACCTTCCGCACCCTCCCGGGAACACCGACAAAGCCGCCGTTATAGTAGCGGCTAAGACTTCGCTTTTCCGTCAGTTGAGCGCTCCTGGCGATTTCCATCCATTGAAAGCGCAGCGGATGGTCGCTCGGCAAGTATGGGAAGGTCGCATCCTCCACCAGGGCCAGCCCATTCTGCACCCATTCCTCAAAGAAACTCCAGCGGCACTTTACCGTGATATCCGGATCGAAGTAACAGAGGATGTCCTCGTCCTTCAAAAATTCTGTGAACATCTGCCGCATAAAGATCGGTTTATAGCTGGTCAGATGGAGCGAGGTGTCCAGCAGAAGGAAACGGATGCGACAGCCGCCACCGACGTCGAAATCAGTAGTTCCTGACCCGGTTGAAGTTGAATTCGCCCAGGGCGGCAAAGCCCCACGATATCCCGCAAAGACAGTTCCGCGAAAACCATTCCGATACAGCGAGTTGACCAGAGCGCCTAGACCCAGATGATAGGTTCCCTCGAACAGCGAGCAGACGTAGGCACTCATCTTCGGCAAGGTTTTATCCTTAAAAAATGGGCAGTCAATCTACTATCCAGCGCGCATCCGCCTTCAAAACAGCGCAGGCGGAAACACGAAGATCAGAGTCCAAATACCTTTGCGGATGGGGCGGCTAAGCCAAGATGATCGCTGCGGGTGATCGGAAAACCCGGATCTTGTCGGATCCAAAGAATCCCGGCGCGCGCAAGGAGTAATGGAGTGATCGCTTGTGCGACCAATGCCATTGTGTCTACTGCTATTTTTCTTGCCTTCGAAAATCTGGAAACTAAGCAGGCTCATGGGACCCTGCTTGGGATCCGCGAGATGAATCCGCTCGGTGATAGCAAGGATGCAATCGATCCCGCCGTGATGCGGCGTGTGGCGGAGGGCGATTCCGCCGCCTTCGAGCGCGTCTACGACGCATTTTCGGGCATCCTCTACTCCCTTGCGCTGACGAATACTTGAACGCCCGGAGGATTCGGAGGAACTTCTTCAAGAGGTGTTCTTGAAGATTTGGAAAGATGCTGCGGACTACGACCCCCGTCGGGGGGCTCCGCTTGCCTGGGCGATTACGATTACCCGGCACAAGGCGATCGACCGGATTCGCGCCACCGCCCGCCGGCTCCGCCTCTACGAAACCGCGGAGGCAGAAGCCAAAAACAGCCCCGCAGCTATCCCCCAGCCTCTGAGCGACGCGGAACATTCGGAAAGCGCACGAGCCGTTCGGCAATCTCTGGATCACCTGCCTCCTGAGGTCCGCCAATCCATTGAGCTGGCCTTTTTTGGGGGTCTCTCTCACAGCCAGATCGCCGCAAAACTTTCCCTTCCGATCACCACCGTCAAGAGCCGCATTCGCCGCGCCATGATGCAGCTCCGACAATCTCTAAAGCACTACGCATGAGCCCGGAGGAACGAGAAGAATTGGCATCGCTTTACGTGCTCGGCGCGCTCGAGGGCGAGGAGCTCGCGGCGTTCGAACGCGAGCTGGCGGCTCAACCCGAACTTGCCGCATTGGTCGGCGAACTTGAACAGGCTTCGACAATCCTGGCGACGATGGTTCCACAGCACAAGGCCCCCGAAATCGTCCGGCAGTCCGTCTTTCAACACATCCGTAGCCCGGTCCCAGACGAAGAGCCCTTGCGCAAGCCTGCCTTCTCGTTCGCCTGGGTCCCTTGGGCAATTGCCGCCGGACTTGCGGTCTCTTGTGTCCTGCTCTGGAACGAAAGAACTCGGCTGGGTTCAGCCATTGCTGGGGTTGAACAAGAGAACAATACTCTCCAGGAACGCGTCGCCAGCCTCAATGCGGAGCGTGGCCGGCTGGAATCGCGGATCAGTACCTTGGAAAAAGAACGCGAGGACCTCCAGGTCAGGGTCGCTTCTCTCGAGGGGCGCGATCCTCTCAGCGGTATTCAGCCGGTCATGCTGCTGGCGCAGCCAGGAGCCCCTCCTGGGGCGGAAGTGATGGCTGTGTGGGATCTGCATCGACGGGAGGGGTGCCTTCATGTTGCCGGCCTTCCCAAACCCGCGCCAGACAAGGATTATCAGCTTTGGATCATTACCCCCGAAGCCAAGCAGCCCCTGGATGCTGGACTTGTCTCCGCCGACAAAAATGGCGTGCCCTTTAGTGCCAGGCAGCCGCTCGACCGGATTGCGGCCCTCGCGATCTCCATCGAACCGAAAGGGGGCTCGACTGCTCCACAAGGACCGGTCGTCTTCCTCGGAAAACTCTGAAGGCATCCCGGCTGTCCTCGAACGGGCGAGCGGCCCAATCGTACCGGGAATTCACGCATTGACGTTTGGAGGCGCCCGGCTATCTTTTTGGGCTCCCAAGCGCGGGTGTAACTCAGTTGGTAGAGTGCAACCTTGCCAAGGTTGATGTCGCGAGTTCGAGTCTCGTCACCCGCTCCATCCTCGATGGAGCCACGCGCGCAGCGCGAAAGCGATCCGGAGACTCGAACGCCGTTCGAATGCCCTGCGCGCCAGCGCTTCCTCCAAGCGAAGCCACCTTGGCATGGTTCCCCTCGAGCGAACAATCTCGTCACCCGCTCCATCCTCGATGGAGCCACGCGCGCAGCGCGAAAGCGATCCGGAGACTCGAACGCCGTTCGAATGCCCTGCGCGTCAGCGCTTCTTCCAAGCGAAGCCACCTTAGCATGGTTCGCCTCGAGCGAACAATCTCGTCACCCGCTCCGTCCTCGATGGAGCCACGCACGCAGCGCGAAAGCTTTTTCGGGACTCGAACGCAGTTCGAACGCCCTGCGCGTCAGCCGATGGTCCGCGCTTGGTGTTTGCATTACAACCGTCCGCAACGCAGAAAAGTTCCCCATTCGCGCCTGTGAAGTCTCTCCTCAAAGATCACCCAGCACGTCCGGGAGCGACCCCGCTGCGGCAACGACTGAATTCGCCGCAAGCTTGGGTCACACGATCACAATCCGGACCGTCGCCAATAGGTCCGCCTTGCGAGTTCCGAAGAGGGAAATTGGCTTCTCCCGAACAACTTGAGGCTCGTCCGGCAGTCTCGGGAAAGGATCCGAAAAACTTTAGGCGTACGTCGCGGCTGGCAAAGAATCTAACGAAACGCAGTATCGATGCGCGCGTGGAGGATTAGTTCCAAAGTTAGGGCGCCGGTTGTGGCTCGCCGTAGATAAAGTCGTCCATCATCACGATGTCGCGTTTCCCCCCATCGTCAGGGCCGGGTGCCGAGTTGCCGGTGATAATGCGGACTCGGGCGATGATCGCCTCGTCGAATACGAGGCCGAAAAAGGAAATATTCGCGTTCCTGGGAGAAGCCGGAACGACCCCGCGGAACAGCAGTCTGTTACTTGCGTCGTAATACTCTATCGACGTGCTTGACCGGCGACTTTTCTTGTTGCCGAACCCGCTCCCCTCTTGCTGGTCAACATCTGTGAAAACCGCACCAAAGCCCCTCACCAACGCCGGAGTACCTCCGTCTGTGCCGGGGATGAAAAACAGAGCGTGAGTGACGTTACTGCCCACCGGAGTGAATAGCCGGAAGGGGCTGAAGGTGCTGAAGATGGTGTTATAGGTCGGGTTGTTGAAAAAGAATGCCAGGCCGTCAGGGGGACCCTGGATAAGGCCTTCGCCCCGCGTGAGGAACTGCGCGCCGCGAGTGTTCAGAAAGACGTTGAACGGTGTCGCCGGGCTATCGGTTGTGGTATTGTTACCGCCGCCGTCCCAGTTGATCTCGCGACGTCCCGAGGGGAGCGGGCCTGGAGCATTGAGGTTGTTTCCTGGCTCCCCGAAAGCAGCGCGAAACGCATCGACCGTACTTTGAATGGACTGCTCCGTGTCTGGTGGAGCGGGGTTCGGCCCAGCGGCTTGAAAGATCATCACTCCTATACTCCCCAAATCGGTCGCGACGGCTGGTGAGCTTGTCTCCCCTCCACCCGAGCCAGTCCCCTCATCGCTCGAACCACCGTCGACTGTGTCCGTGCCGGAACCGTCTGTCTCAGTGTCGGTATCGACCTCGTCAGAGCCAGAGTCACCGGCGACGTCTGAACCGTTCGTATCTCCGAGTTGCGCATGACAAACCGGAACCAGGGCCGGACTTAAGGCAAATGTCGACAGTATTATTGCGATGAAGTGCAATTGCTTATGCTTATTCATAAGGTTTCATCTTGTTGAATTGTAGCGATTACTAACTCAGGTCTGATCGGAACTAACGGGTGACAGGTAATTGCTTTCGGCCATCCGGCGCGTCTGGACGGAGTCTTAGACTGACCACGCGCGTCTCCATGAGTGCATAAAGTGCCCAAAAGTTGATTAGAAAGTCAAAGACAAACTGCCTTTGAGGGGTGCGCCGTGAGCATGGATGACTACTTAGGATGAGAGAGATAATCACAACTCACTGAGGCTCCAAGGTTTGGGAAAGGTAAGTTCTTCCTAAGCTAAAAGCCTAAATTTTAGCAGGGAGGTTGAAATTGCGCAGTCGACGGGACGCTTACGAACGTGCCACACGCCTCAGATGCTCTTCCGATAGTTATCTCCAGAGAAGATAGGGATGCGCTGCTAAGCGCTGCACGCGACAGCATAAAAAGCTGAACACTAATCCAGAAGGACTTGCGTGTTCGAGGAGAAGCTCCTGTGGCGAAGAAGACATAAATAAGCGCCAGCTGGTCGACGAATTGATTGAAAGGATCCACGAGATCGCCCAAGCGCGAGCTAAGGCTCCTCGTGGACTTCCTCCGCGATGAATTCTCTTAACAGTCGGACAGGCTCCTATCGGTCTTCCTCGTGCCTAAAGCGCTCCTCTGGTGGCAGAGAAACTGCAATTAGTCATGTCGCTATTTTGATGAGTTATCCCTTCGACATCAACAACTAGGGGCATTCTAAAAGCATCAGTGCGCTCTTAAGTTGAGCCTCGAACCAGAGCAGCAACTTGGCTTGATTCCTAAGCTGGGATCGATAATGCCGTGATTGCTGGCTTCCGCGCGCCACGATCTGCTTGCTAAGATATTGCAGCTCCGCACCTTTCTTGTAGATGGTTTAAATGGATCGTTCGGCGTTTCAGCGAAAGAGACATCTCGTTTCAAATGTGATCCAGCATAGGGTGCGCAGATTCTTGACACCGGCATCTCCTCCGTGTTCACGCTCAAAGTAAGCGCATTTATTCCCCTTAGATCTTCAATCGTCTCTCATACGATTCGTGCACATCGCTCATCCGCAGCAATTTAGTTCTTGTTGACAGGATAGAGGGTCTGCGCCGCCAATCACCGGTGTCAACAGCGCTTTCCCCACCTCGGCAGAGAAAGCACCAGCTCTTTGATCCACAGAGTCTCGTCACCGGCTCGATCTTCGATGGAGCCATGGGCTCAAGTCTATCGATTCTTAGCGCACTTGGCACAAAATCATTGTCGTGAAGCGAAATGGACCAAGTCGTCGTCCTCTACGATGAATCGTTGCCTCATGTTGGTCCTAACGGTGTTATCTCCTCTAACGCTCGGAGGAACCTGCACGCGGGCGCGTCCTTGCCGAGCGCGCTCCACGTGCAACTATCGTTGCCGTGCTCTGCGTGGCGGCACGTGTGGGTGCCAGAGCTCAGGAGTATTGCTACTGAATGCCAGCACGAGCCGCCACCCTCGGGCGAGCGCCTCCCGCCCGATTATCCCGCCCCTTTGGTAGACCACGCGCTCGTGGAGGCGCCGGAGCTCTTCGCAAAGACCGGGGAGCACACGCGTTTCGTGTCCCGCGTCCTCGCCGGACCTGGCTTTGCACCTCCAGATAGACCATAAAAATTGTCTTCGGCGAGCCGCCGAAGACTGCACGGGAGACGCATGCGCTCCCCAGTGACACAGAGCCCGAGCTTATCGAGCGATACGCTCACCCTATCTGTTGGAAAAAACGTGTTAGGAGGAACAATACGATAAGATTGGTGACCTCCCTGATAAAGTTTTAGCCCAGCCTTCTAGTCCGCGACCTATCGGTTTTTATTCATTCGTCGTGTTCGCTAGCGAGCCCACTCCCGCCCCATCCTGTTGTCGGGGGCCACCTAGGAAACCTTGTGCAACCTCACCCTTAACAATCCTTAGCCTTTGGCGTCGCCTTCTTTTGCGCGGCGCAAGAACATCAATGGAAAACCGTGCCAGTTTAGAAATCTAGCGTCCTTTGGCGCAGCGGATCTCTTGGTGCTCTCCGGATTGACCTCGACCGCCAATTATTAGGCAGAAGGTAGCTAAGGAAGCGCGAAGAAGGAAAAGATTTCGCCTCGTTCCGTGCGTTGTCAGCGTTTGTCATGGACAAAACTCCGTCCGTTGTGTTTCTGGCGGCTCTGTGGAAACAACGCCGCCCCCGCTGCCGGTCGCAAGTCGCTCCTTTCTCGAGTTTCGCGGAAGCGGTCGCGAATACTTCGGTATCTGGATCGTCAACCTCGTCCTCTCCATCATCACCCTCGGCATATACATTCCGTGGGCTCGCGTGCGCACGCGCCGCTATTTTTATCGCAACACCCTGCTCGACGGCCACAGCTTCGACTACCTCGCAGATCCGAAACGCCTACTCATCGGCTACGTGATCATCGGCGCCTTCTTCGTAAGTTACAGCATCGCGGGCACCATCGACCCATTCGTCGCGTTCGGCGTCCTCGGGTTATTCGCCGCCGTCTTCCCTTGGCTCTACTACAAGTCCGCACGCTTTTTTGCGTCCAACTCCGCCTATCGCAATATCCGCTTCCGCTTCAACGGCTCCGTCGGAGGCTCCTACTCCGCCTATCTTGGCTGGCCGCTCCTCGCCATCCCCACCCTCGGCCTGCTTGGCCCTCTGGCCATCTTCAAGCAAAACAAATACTTCTTTAACAATTTCTCCCTCGGCTCACTCCGCTCCGAATTCCGCGGACGCCCCGGCTTCTTTTTTGGCGTCCTCTACGCCCTCGGCTTCGTGGTCTTCGTTCTCGTTGGTGTCCTCATCGCCGGCGTCTCAATCCTGGCCGGGCTGACGCGCACCTCCGGCGAGAGCACCACCTCCACGACTACGACGGAAGAAGTGCAATTGCTCATCGCTCTTACCCCGCTCGTCTCCGTTTACGTCATATTCTTGGTCTTCTTCGGCGTTTGGGGCGTCCTGAGCCGCAACTATTGCTGGAACAACGCCGTCCTCAAGCCGGGCCCCGACGAAGTCCGTTTCGAATCGCGCCTCGGCATTAGTCGCTATCTCTGGATCTTCGTGAGCAACATCGTCCTGACCATCGTCACTCTCGGCCTCTTCGCCCCCTGGGCTGCGGTGCGCATGTTCCGCTATCGCACCTCCTGCCTCTCCGTCTACGGTGCCACTTCGCTCGACGACATGGTGGCAGAAATCTCCGCCGAACCCAACGCCATGGGTGATGCGGCCTCCGACCTCTTCGATTTCGATTTCGGGCTGTGACCCGCGCCCGGCTTTACGATGGCCACCACGGCCGGGCTGAAGCGGTCGATGCTACCCTCGTCGCCGAACAGAGCGCGATCAAAATTCAACACGCCGACGGTCGTGTGACGATCGTCCCCGCGACGAGCGTCCGGCTCGAGCCGCCCCTCGGCCGGACCGCCCGCCGCCTCTGGCTCGATGAGACCGCCTACCTTGAACTCGAACAACTCGGAAGCCTTGCTCCCCTTGAAACCCGCGTCTCCGCTGGTTCCCGCTTCGTCAACGCCGCCGAGCGCAGGCTCTCCACTGTCCTCATCGCCGTTCCCATTCTCCTTCTCGTGCTCTGGCTCGTCGTGAAAATCGGAATTCCGGCCGTCGCCGACAGCCTCGCGACCAAACTTTCTCCCGAACTCCTCGCCGCCATTGACCGCCAAGTCCTCAAGGGCCTCGATACCACCTATCTCGACCCCTCCGAGCTTCTGCCCGCCCGGCAAATGGAAATCGTCGAGGGCTTCCGCGCCCACACCGCGAGCCAGCCCTAGCCTCCCTGCCTACCACATCGAATTCCGAAAACTCGATGCGGGCCCCAACGCCTTCGCCCTTCCGGGCGGTGCCATCATCCTCACCGACGAGATGGTCGAAATCGCCCAATCCAACGACGAACTCTTCGCCGTCCTCGGCCATGAACTCGGTCACGTCCACCACCGGCATGGCATGAACCTCGTCTTACGAAAAATGGGTCTTTTCCTCCTCGTCAGCTTCTTCCTCGGCGACGTCAGCCCCCTCTTCGCCACCGCTGGCGCCCTCCCCGCCGTCCTGGTTGAGACTGGCTACTCGCGCCATTTTGAGAGCCAAGCCGACGACTACGCCATTCGGTTCTGCATCGCCAGTCGCATCGGCCTCAAGCCGATGATCGCCCTCTTCCGTCGCCTCCGCGAACGGGCAGGCGACCACGCCCTTCTCACCTGGCTCTCCACCCATCCCGCACTCGAGGAACGCCTTCACGTCCTCGAACAGCACGACCAATCAAACTAGGCCAGCCGCCTCCATTTTCTCCTCTGGCGACCATACCGAGAGACCGCCATGCCCGCGATCGGGCAGGCAAGAGCAAGCAAATCAAGCGCCGCGTCATCTCCATGTTCCAGATCGCGCAGGTAAATTCAAGGGGAGACTTCGTGGGAGGACTCCTGTC
Source organism: uncultured Verrucomicrobiae bacterium (assembly GCA_963706955.1). GTDB lineage: Bacteria > Verrucomicrobiota > Verrucomicrobiia > Chthoniobacterales > Terrimicrobiaceae > DASTFP01. The sequence goes on from CAVPOC010000010.1 coordinate 147,227, forward strand.
AATTCGTGGGGCGAAGTCTTACGAGGATTGGGCACTCCACTAGCCTGTGGAAGGCGCTACGCTTTCTTTGGCGGCTCCGCGTAATGAGTCATCCCTGAAATGTCGATCGCCACGAACGGCTCATCGCCTATCACCCATGCGTCGTGTCCTGGTGGGAGCAACGAAACGTCGCCAGGCTCGAAGTCCATTTCGCTGCCGTCATCCATGACGACATGGAGGCGTCCTGAGATGTGATATTGAAGATGGGGTGCCTGGCAGCTTTCCGTCTTGGCAATCGGTTTTACGCAAGTTGACCACTTCCAGCCCGGTTGGAGGGTGACACGGCCGAATGTCACGTCTCCGAGAGTGACGAGTTCCACTTCGCCTTTGTCGAAGCTGCGCTTCTCATCCGGTTGCGACATGTTTTTGGATTGCATCTGCGTCATCGCTTGAGTGTAAGAACTTTCTCTTTTTAAGGCGAGGCTATTTTGCTCCTTGTCGGTATGCCTCGTAGTTCGTTGAACCAATCGCCTGAAGCGGGAGCGTTTGTTGGAATCGCAGGCGCAGGCAAGGGCAGCTGCGATTAATCGTCGATCTGCAGAAGATCCGGCAATGCCAGTCTTAGTTTCTCTACATAATTCCTCAGTCGGGCGTTCGCGTCGATAAGTGCCTGACAAGCGAGCACGGTCGCCTGGATAATTGTGTGCCCCCACGCAGGGCTTCACTAATAGTCGTCGCTAGAAAGCACTATGCTCTTTTGTCACCTGTCCGTCGAGCCGCAGCAAAATCTCGCAGGCAGAGAGTTACACGAAGATAGCGAGGGCTATCAAATTGTTTAAAATTGCGGTCGAGGAATGGGGGAACGGAATCTTATGGGACGGGGAAGCAATCGAGATCGTTCGCAAATTCAACGGGGCCTGAGAAGTTCTTACGGATCTCCGTGAGGGTCCGCTCTTCGTCGCCCAAGGTGCGGAGCATGCGGTGAGACAACACCAGCCGCTTGACGCGCGCCTCCTCAGCGATCTGTCCGATCAGAGACGGAGGCATATGCAGCCGTCGCTCAACCCCAGTAGCGCCTTCGGAAACAGCGTTGTGAGCAATAAACAAATCCGCATCTTTTGCTAGCCGCACCAGCTCGACACCCTCGCCATTCGTGTCCCCGCTAAAGGCGATGGCCTTGCCGGCAATTTCGACACGCCACGCTAAGGCCGGGACAGACCCATGAATGACCCGTGCGGCATACGCCGAAAGATGTTCGCCACGAAATGCCGCCGAAGATGGATCCCCGACCACATTGTGAGGCCGCAGCTCGTAACCGCTCTCCTTTTGAGGCGGCAGTAGAAAACTCAAATAACGATAGAGACCGCTCCGACTATGGAAAAAAGCGTGCACGAAATCTACCGTCGACGGAAACTCGCTGTCGCCCGCTGGGCCATACACGGGCAGCGGACGTTCGCGCTCTTCAAACCAGGACGAGAAGATCAGGGCCGGAAAATCGGCGCTGTGGTCAACGTGGAAGTGAGTGAACAAGATCACGTCGAGTTGGGACATTTTCGCGCCACTCTCTCCGAAACGAAGACCGCTGCCACCACCGGCATCTATTAACACCCGCGCCTGTCCGTCTTGCCACACCAGATAGCTGCTGGAAGCTCGCTTAGCATGTAGCTCCGGTCCGCCGGATCCAAGCACTTGAACTGCAATACCCTCTCCACCGCAAGTTTCAGCATCACCCGAAGGAATAAGTGGAAAATTTATGACAAGAGTCACCGAACAGAGTAGCGGGATAGAGCGGAAAACGCTCCGATGCATGTTTCGTTCGCTCATTTTCGGGAGACGTCAGAACAAGCTCAGCACAAGCATCTGGTGATGTCACTGGTTTCCTCTCCCGATAACACGTCAGCTCCCGGGTCTCGATTGCCCTTTGCGTGCGCCGGCATTGCGGCACAGGATCCCGAGGATCATCGTGAATCCGAATTCCAAGCTGGATGAGGTGATCCACGGAATCTCTTTCCCTTCCTTGCGACTGACTTTGTCCCACGCTAGCCTCCTCCAAGCTGATGAACATCCATGCAGAATTTGGGCGCGAAGAGGATGGACGCTGGTTCGCAGAGATCCCGGAACTTCCGGAGGCTCGCGCCTACGGTCCCACCCGCCGCGAAGCGGCGATCGCCCTCACCATCCGCGCCTTCCACATTCTGACAGAACGCATCGCCAGCGGCGAACTAAAGGTGGAGGACGAATCGGGAGCGATAATCTTGGGAGGCACCGCGGAGTCATTCTCCGAGCTCTTACTCGAGCTGCAACGTGGTCACACTCTCAGCGCGGAGCCGATCGCCGCTATCGCAGAGAGCAAGAGCGAGGGGCCTAAGAGCCTTCGCAGCGATGAAGAACCGCCGGCGGGATCGAGCGCCGCCGACGAAGTCGAAAGTTTCGCCCCCGCGCCGTTGCCGACGCCGAGAACGCTGGCCGACTACCATCGCCTGCGTGACCTGCTCGAGGACCTGATCGAGAGGGTGGGGGCAGATGAATCGCACCCCTTGGCAGCATACATGGATCGCGTCGGCACGCTGGTTGAGCAATACGAGAACACCCATCTTGCGGAAATCATCGAAAGCAAGCAGAAGCGATAGCGCTTTGGTTGTGCGCTCGAGATCCGGAAAGGCAATTTCACTCTGCTCGACCGCGCTGAGGCTGACCTGGAGATGGTCCGCCTGCTCGCACCAAGCGGACCTCCCATAGGGGGAAACTCAGCAGGCTCGTCGCGACGCGAGAGAGTCGTCCGATTTCTGCCGCCTAATGCAGCCGACGGCAATCAAGCTCAACGGGATTGCATCGGCTCTGAATGAGTGTGGAGGGGATGTCGGCCCATCAGAATGCCTGAGCAGCACCGTCGCAGTCATGGACTGAAGATCAAGGCAACGTAGATGAGAAAGATGATCAAGTGCAATGGCCCTTCGAGAACGGTGGTCCGGGGCAGCGAGGAAGTGAGTGCGCTGAGCACGAGCGTAAGAACGAAAAGGGTCACGCCGGCCGTGTCGAGACCGAGGACCATTGTTTTGCCTGTCGCAAGACCAACGCCGAGAATCGCCGACACGATCAATCTGGTCAGGAGAGGCTTGGCTCACTTCCTCGCTGGAAATCGGCTCTCCACTGGTCCGACCTCGATCGAGAAGCGAGGGCATGGTCTAAATTCTGGCGCCTGATCCAGCCGAAGGCAATTAGGCTCAGTGGGAATGTCCCCATGGTGATGAAACCTAAAGGTCCGGGCGATGCAAGAACGCTGGCTTTCTCGAACGCGACGCTCTCCAGTCTCTCAGTGGTAGAGAAGCTTGTCTTCACCGTATGCATAAATTTTCATGACCACAGTAGAGAATCTGGCGAGATCGTAAATGGAACGAAAGATCCACTCCATGCGGAGGGACGCCGCGAATTGGTTGAGAGTTGAGAGAGCACCAAGAGGGCGCGGTCAAGACATAGTTAAGACTTCCCGTCTAGGACCTAGGTAACACATTGGCGTTTATTGGATCGAAGCAATCTTCTGCCCAATCTGTGCCCATCTGTGAAATCTGCGGATTAAAACTTAATTCTTAAAACTTAAGACTCCCTATTACGGGCAGCTTCCGAACTAAGCACCTCGAGTGCCCGCAGGCTGGCGGCGGTGCGGGTTTCGACGCCGAGCTTTTCGAAGATGTCGAGCACATGCTTTTTGACGGTGGATTCGCTATTGCCGAGAATCACAGCGATCTCTGCATTGGTCTTCCCTTGGGTTAACCAGAGTAGCGTTTCCGCGACGCGAGGAGTTAAACCCAACACCACTTCCAGCGGCTTCGCGGATTCAAAATTCGGCTTGAATTCTGGGACGGTCTGTTGCGAGGCGCGCTCCAGGCGCGCGCGGACCGCCGCAAGCAGATCGGCCTTGGCGACCGGTTTTGTTAGGTAATCGTCCGCGCCGAGATTCATTCCGGCACGAACTTCGGGTTTTTCTCCTTTGGCAGTGAGAAAGATGAACGGAATCGCGGCGGTTTCCGGGCTGGCACGAAGCGCAGCGATGACGCCATAGCCGTCCAGCTTCGGCATCATGACATCGCAAAGAACCAGGTCCGGCATTTCCCTCTTGGCCAACTCGACTCCAAGGAGACCATCCTCAGCAGCCAGCGGCTGGAACCTCTCGAGCCGGAGGATTGCCATGAGGTTCCGGCGCATTTCTGGTTCGTCTTCAATCACCAAAATCCTTTTCATCAAATGTATCGGCTACGCGTCGCGATTTTGAGCGACAGGATTATTTTCGCAATGAATTCAGGCGCCTGGCAACTGTCGAGGCTGGCCGTCGGCGACAGAGAAAGTCCCGGAGCTGAACATTGGTAGCCTCACCGTCACGCACGTTCCCTCCCCCAGCTTGCTCTCAATTTCAATCTTACCGCCTTGCAGATCGACGCAACGCTTCACGATGACGAGACCGAGTCCAGTGCCCGGCCGGTCGGCAACGTTATGTCCGCGATGAAAAGCGTCAAAGAGCCACTCGCGATCGGCTTGCGCAATGCCGATCCCTTGATCGCGGATCGCGCAGACAATTTCCGCGCCCTCCTGCGCAACTTCGCACCGAATCACGCGTCCCGCGTCGGAATACTTTACCGCGTTCGTCAGCAAATTTGTGAAGATATGATGCAGCAGCCGCTCGTCAGCTTGTATTTCCAGCGGAATCTCGCCGACACTCAACTCGATCGGACATCGCCTGTCCGTCGCCGAGAGAACCTCGTCCGCCAGCCGCCGGATGAATCCTCGCACATCGACAGCCGCCGGTTTGAATTCCGCTTTCCCAGCATCCAGACTGCCGACAAGTAATGCCTCTTCCATGAGCGCAGCCATGCGGCGCGTGTTCTTGCAGATGGACTCCAAATGGTCTTCGCGTTCAACTGGCGGCAACTGGTCGAGGTAATCCTTGAGGATTTCCGCGGATGATTGGATGATCCCCAAAGGCGTTCGAAACTCGTGCGAGACCATGGAAACGAAATTGCTCCGCAATTGCCCGAGTTGTTTTTCTCGAGCCAACGTGCGGAGCAATTCAGCTTCCGCGTGCTTGCGCTGGGTGATATCAAGACCAATCACTAGCATGTGCGGTTGACGATTGATCTCGATGATGTCGGCGGATTGAACAATAGTGTGGACCGAGCCCAGCGAAGTCCGAAGCTGGCATTCAACCTCTCGGACTGAGCCGTTGCGCTCAAGATCGGTCAAAAATTTCGCGCGATCTTCGCGGTTCACCCATATTCCGAGTTCCTGCGAGTCACGCCCAAGGATCTCTTCCCGGCTGAGTCCAAACCACCGAACGAAGGCATCGTTGGCCTCGATGCACTTCTTGTCACTCAAGCGCACGATGGTGATATTCACCGGGCTGGTGTGAAACGCCTTACTGAAGCGTTCTTCGCTCTCGCGCAGGAGATGCTCCGACTGCGCTCGACTCGATTCTTCCAGCGCCAGCGAAGCCATGGCGGCAAGCGCCGAAACGAAGTCGACCTCTTCAGCGGACCAAATGCGGGAGGGACCGGTATGCTCGTGACAAAGAACGCCAACAACTTTGCCCCCCACCCAAACAGGTGCATCGAGCATGGAAGAAATTCCGAGCGGCTGGAGGTAGGTCTTCGCCAATCCGCTGGTCGCTGGATAGGTGAGCGCGTCGTCGGCAACGACCGGACGTTTCGAAGTTAGCGCTGCAAAATAGGTCGGACAATCCGGAGAAACCAGCCGGCTACCTTTGAACTGCTCATCAACGCCTCCCGAATCGCGCAGATAGAGCAGTTCACATGCAATCGCGGAGTCATTCTCCTGAAGAGCCCAATAACTGACGCGAGCCACATCCAGCGTCATCGCCGAGAGCGAACAGATTTTTTCAATCGCGTTGCCGAGGTTCGATTTATCTGAGTGTGCCAGTTCAAGCAAGACATCACGGTGGATCTCGACCTCCTCGCCATGCCTGCGCAACTGCTCTTCCGCACGCCTAAGCTGGTCGTTCGAACGGACGAGTTCGATCGTCCGTTCATCCACCCGTTTCTCGAGCGAGGCATTGAGCTGACGCACTTCGCGTTCAGCCCGCTCGCGCTCTTCGCGCGTGCGAAGCGCGAGGACCCCATATGCCAGGTTGTTGGCCAAATCTGTATACTGCTCAACCGTTGTCTCGGTGAAGACATCGGGCTCGAAAGCGTAGAGTGCGAGCGCGCCAAACGCCTCGCCGTGAGACATCAAAGGAAGTGAGACTGAGGACGCAAAGCCACGCAAAGCCGCCTCGGATCGCCACAGAGCCATATTCGGATCCGTGAGAATGTTTCTCGTCCACGATGTCGTTCCCGTGCGGATGGCCGCACCCATCGGACCGCGACCCGCCTCGGTGTCTGCCCAGGTAATGTGAAGCAAATCCAGGTATCCAGCCTCATATCCCGCATGTGCGACTGGACGGACGGTTTTGGCTTCATCAAATTCCCGGTAGCCAACCCACGCCATGCGCAGGCCGCCGACATCGACCAGGATCTGACAGACGGAACGCAGCAACTCGTATTCCTCGCCAGCGCGGACGAGCGCCTTGTTGCAGTCGTTGACAGTTCGCAGCGTTCGGTTGAGTCGCGCGAGTTGCCCCTCCGCCCGTTCGCTGGCGCGCCGCGCCTCCGCCAGCAGCGCATCGCTCTGGTTCGGAAAGTCTGCGCCCACCTTTTTTAGCTTTGGCATCTCGCAAATGTCGACGTCGGGCTGGTCGTACCGTTCGGCATGAATCTATCCAGGGGATGGACACTGCGCAATGACGCTGACCTTGTTTGCAATGCCGTCTGGAGCTTGCCACGGCGTTGTCGCCGGCAGATGAATGCGCTTTGAAGGCACCGCACGGTGGTGGCCCGGCGTGCGATCAAGAACTCGGAGGCCTGCGCCAGCCCGCTTCGAAACGCATCGTAGATGCTGCGCGTTAGCGACTTTTTCGTCCCGCAATATCAGCCCGGACCTGGCGCCTGCATTCTGAAAAGCGGCACGAGCTTGATCCATGTAAGCAGACGAACAGTCTTTGTGGATGACGACCGCTCCAGTTTCCTCTCCTCGTCGTCGCCTCCTCGGGCCGGTCTGTGTGCATTGGCTGCGAGCGAGTTCACCCCTATTACGATCGTTTGGCTGTTGAGCCACTCTTCAAGGTCACCCGGAAGTTGCTTTGCTTTCATGTATCTCCTCCTTCACCTCGAGTTCTTGCGAAATGACTTACTTCTCGCCTTAGCTCGAAGTCTCTCTCTTCATAATGCTTCCTCGAAGGATCGTAAATGGAACGAAAGGTGCGCTTCTGCGAAGTCGTCTACCTCGACATTTAGTGGTAGGCGCAGGAAAAGGCTTGTTGATGGGCGAGCCTGTTGATCGTTGATCGTTGCGGCGCGGCGGGGAGCGCATTCGCCCAGGCGAATCCTCGCGTGCAGTCTTCGACGTCCCGGCGAAGACATCTCTCCTCCGTGCGAGTGAGCTGAACTTCTGTTTCCGCGAGACGCCGGACACCACACCCGGGACGGGTATGCTCCCCATTGCGATGTTCGTTCATCGCGAATGAAGGTCTCGCAAAGCAGTTCCCTTCTGATCAGCGCAGCGCGTAAGTACGCGTCAATTGCACCGAACTCTTAACCTTGATTTCTGGCACTACGGCCGGTGCGGCCATCTTCTACCTTGAGGAGCCGCCAAGGTGGATTCGCCCGAAATCGTCGACTCCAGCGCAGGAAGTCCTCTTTAGGCACTTTCGCTTGTGCAGCCATCCACACTTCGACTTGGTTATCGCCAACGCTGGTGGCAACGAAATTTCGCAGCGGCTCTGGCGACAAGCCAGCCGCCTCCAAAAATCGGCGGTCCATCGGGCAATTGAAACGATAGGAGCCGGCCCGGCCGAGGAGCTCTGCGCGGCACTTGTCCACCAGTCGTGCGGCCCACACCGGGAAATCCTCGAGTGCGGCGGACGGACTCCGTGGCGCAACGCGATTCAGGTCGGTTGCAAAGGCGCGAAGTTTTTCGGTGTTCATGCCGTCTCCAGCAACGAGGAAGCGAGTGGCCTGCCAGGGACCAACGATGTTGGTCGCCTCGCTGTCACGTAGTGTTCATGACGGCGCGTCAAGTACTTCGGATAGCTTCCGCGATACCCGAGCAGCCGGGCGAATGGCGCCACCAATCCAAAAAGCACTCTCTGCACCAGGCGTGGTGGCCGGGTAAACCGGACCACGTCGCTGAACTCGCGGGCGAAGACGACCAGTTGGAGAAAATGGGGCATCCCCCTTCGATCAACCCTTCCATCTTGAGCCAAGCCGAACGCGTTAAGAATCATGACCTCGAACCGAGCAGCCGGACGAATTTCGACGCGAACCACCGCATCGTGTTCCCCGGCGTTCCACCAGTCGTGCGGAACGCCAGGAGGCACGAGCAACGTAACGCCCGGCTTCGCTTTGATGGCGCGTCCGGACAATCGAACTCCGAGCTCGCCGCGAATGAGAGTAAACCGCTCTTCGATTGCCGGATGGTAATGCTCTCCCATTACCGCGCCGCTCGGCGCAATGTAGAGGTCCGCCACCAGAAGTTTGCCATCGCTTTCATGGGTGCCGATGCGAACGATAGCCGCTTCGCCGGTTACCGGATTTTGAAAGAAATCGCCAGCTTTCGACATAAACGCTTTTCGAGATGAATTGAGTGATGCAGTCGTGGTTAGAGATAGCTTAGCCACCAGTCGTGGCGCCGTTGCTTGAGCGCTGCAAACCAGCGGCAAAGTGGGTACAACGCCAGCAGGATCCCGAGCCAGAGCACATAGACAAGGGGAAGGCCCACGCCGTATCCGTCCGGCTTGGTCACAATTGGGTCTTGGAAGAGCCAAGCGAGGTCGTCTCCGGCAAAGGCGGCGGCCGTCACCGCCACAACATGAATTAAGTAAATGTGTGTGATGTAGAAAAAGAAGGGCACGCGCCCGAGCGTGATGAGCCAACCAGCCAGTCTGCCGCGCGCCTTCTCAAAGAGCGCCAGCGCGATGAGCCCGGGACCGAGCGTCATCGCCAGATAGAGCAGCGACGGCGGATACTTTTCGCAATTGATGAACGAGAGGACGCTCGCGGTCCACGAGCTGTCAGCCTGCCACGGCGCCGGGTCCCCATAAACATTCAGGGCACGCAGCACCACGAAAATTCCCACCAGGGAAACGCCCGCGCCCAAGAGCCAGCGACGTCGTTGCGGTTCGGGAAAATTCATCACCGGACCAAACGCGTAGCCGGCGGCCATCACGCCGATCCACGGGACGAGCGGATAAACTGCAAGCACTTTTATGCCAGGCAAGGGCTGCAGAAATCCCGGTTCGTGCAGGAGCAGCCACAGGGACGCGAAACCCTGCAACTGTTCCGCTCTAATCCCATCGAACAGATTGTGGCCAGCGATCATTGCAAACGCGAACGCGGCCAGTGCGACGCGTGGCAGGTAGATCAATCCAGCCAGCGCGATCATCGACCAGCCAATCGCCCAGATCACTTGGAGAACGAAAAAGTTGAACGCAGGATTAAACGTCCAGCCAAAAAGGACTACGGTAAGTTCGAGCAACGCCAGCCATGCTCCGCGCGTGAGGAGAAAGAGGCTTAACTCCTGCCTCGTTCGCCCGCGGCTTCCATAGAAAAACGCGGAAAGCCCTGCGAGAAAGATGAAGAGCGGCGCGCAGAAATGCGTCACCCATCGCGTCAGGAACAATCCCGGATCATGAATGTCGCGGGGATTCATCGCACTCGTGCCGAAAAAATCTCGCGTATGATCGAGCACCATCAGAACCATGATCAAGCCACGCAGCAGATCAATGCTGTCGAGCCGTGGTCGAGTCGCCACGCGGCGAGACAATCTGCGGTCCGCAACGCGGGTTCGAACGGCACGAGCCGGTTCATCCAAGGCGATAACTGAAAACGATCTCACAGCTTGTTACATTTTGCTGTCAGGTTCGCCGCGGGCGGCTCACCCGTAGGTGACAGCGCGCAGAAGGCTTGCACTGGTTGCCAGTTCTAACAATGGAACTTTCGTGCTACCACATTCACTGACTCAGGCGATGAGCACGGTAAAAATTTGTCCCGGACCATCGAGCTCGTTCGTTCTATCACTGAAGCAGTGAGACAATCATCAACAGAAGAGCAAAGCACATCATGAAGCACAGGATTGCATACTTTGGATCGGCGCTCATTGTCGCCGGAGCACTCACCGTCGGATTGGCTAGTGAAAACGCACAGAAATTCGACCCGGCGATGGAGGAGATGATGAAGAAGGCCGAAGCGGCGTCCGCACCCGGGATCGCCCATCAGTCACTCGAACCGCTCGTCGGCGAGTGGAACGTTGAGGTAAAAACGTGGATGACCCCGGATGCAGAGCCGACGATTTCGACGGGTAACGCTAAGTCCACGTGGGCGCTCAAGGGTCGCTTCGTTCAGCAAGAGTTCAGCGGCGAATTTATGGGCCAGCCCTTCCATGGAATCAGCTTCACCGGTTACGACAACGTCCGAGAGAAATACCGCAGCGTCTGGATTGACGACATGAGCACCACGATGGTCGTAAGCGAAGGTGACGCCGACGACGGCGGCAAAGTCATCACTCTCGGAGGCAGTTACGCTTGCGCGATGACGGGCGAGAAGGACAAGACAACGACACAGATCTATCGCATCCTTAGTCCCGACAAGCACGTCTTCGAAATGCACGATCCCGCGCGTGGTGAACATTCCAAGGTGATGGAGATCACCTACATTCGTAAATAGCGCCCACCACGCGAAGACCATCGCTAAGCGCCCTCCCAACAGCATCAAAACGCCAATCTAAAATTCGTATGTCCACACACACCATCCGGCTTCATCGCGTTCTTCGTTCGACACCTGAGCGAGTGTATCGAGCCTTTCTTGACGCCGACGCGAAGGCCAAATGGCTTCCACCAAACGGGTTTACCGGGAAGGTTCACCATTTGGACGCCCAAGTCGGCGGCACTTACAAAATGTCGTTCACTAATTTCACCACCGGCAAAAGCCAATCTTTTGGCGGAACCTACCTCGAGCTCCTGCCACATGAACGCATCCGCTATACGGACAAGTTCGACGACCCCAACCTCGCAGGCGAAATGCAAACGACGATCAGCTTGAAGCAGGTATCCTGTGGCACTGAGTTGAACATCGTGCAAGAAGGTGTCCCCGCCGTAATTCCGGCTGAAGCTTGCTATCTTGGTTGGCAGGAATCGTTGACCCTGCTGGCCAAACTCGTCGAGGCGGAAATTCCAGATGAGTAGTGAAGATTTCTTTAACAACCGCGCTTGTTCGCGGAGCCAGATGTGTTTAGCGGCCCTGAAATGCAAGAATCAGGGCATGGATGGCAATGGATTCCGCCAGAGCCATACCGAGGATGGAAACGGTTAGAACGCGCCCGAAGGCGCCTGGGTTTCGTCCCACGAGTTACGGCGAAACACCCGAATGCGGAATTTGTAGCAGCGATGTCCTCATCCTTGCGGGTAGGACCATCGGCGGCGGCACCGCTAAAGTCTACTTGGTCTTTTGACCGGTTTCGATCCTCTCTTTAGAGGCCCGAAGCTTTGGATGATACCGGTCCGCCAAATTGGGTCGGTCCAGCCCGAGGTCTAGTGCGAATCATCATAAACCAAAGCTCGGATCCGCCGCGAAGATGAAACAAGAGTTCGCGACAGATTACGCGCTCTGAGACGTATGTAGCCGATGCGGACGAGTTGTCAGGGCATTACACATTTGTCCTATTCGTCCCCGCGAAGGCGTTACCTGCGCCCACGCTCTAATTCGCAATTTGTAGCCTTTGCCGACGCTCGAGGAAGCGCCGCTACAGCGCCAAGGGTAGTCAGGGTTGCCGGCATACACCTATTTGTCAGGAGATATGACGGCTCCTCTTCGGCGAAAGAACTCTGAAACTCGGTTCTCCAGATTCCTTTCTACCTTATAGAGGCCCACCGTCACGGCCCAATCAAAATGTCACAATCAACGTAAGAAAAAGGAATCACCAGATGCAAATATTTCGGGCAATGTCCGCCGAGGCAAAGCTGGCCTTATTGGCCTTGGTCACCGCACTCGCGCTCGTCAGCCCATCAATAACCGGTCACACCAGCCAGACCATTGTTAACCCTTATAAGGCCAGAGTTGTTATTCACAACGATACCGGGGTGGCGATCCACTACACCCTCAAGTGGGGATCCAGTGCTGAGTGGAAAACCATAACCGTGAACAATGGAATGTTCCATTGGCACACCTACAAATTAGACCCCGACGATCGCGCTCCGGCACCATTCATCCGCTTCCACAACGCCGTCGGTGGCTATACGGAATATAAGCTGAAATTTGGGAAATTTGGCAACGGTCCGCGAGGCGAAATTGACAACTCTACGCACTATGAGTTCGCGTTCGGGGGCGGGAGCCGTCTTGACTTGTATTTGAAGTAAGCGCGACTCTACTGAGAGTCCTGTGCGTCCGCCAACCGCATTCCAAGACAATCAACGCAAATCGGACGAGGTGCAGGGATACTTGACGGGCTACTCAGTCCGTGGCGGTGAAAAGAAGGCCGAGCAAGACTTGAATCACCTCCAAGTATCCGCAGCATTTTTGTCGCCAGATTTTTCCGGCTAAGCCGAATATTCGGCGCAGACGCAGCTAAACAAATGGCCGGTCCGTGTGAGGAGAAGGGAAGCTACCTTTCCTGATTCGATCGGTTCCTCTTGGTGAGCTATTGCACCTTGCCCTTTGGTCCATACCCCGTTTTGAATTTTCGGATAACAGTGTCCATTTCTTGATCTGAGAGAACTATTGGCACGCCTATTTGGAGGCTTAAGAAATATTGCTTCGCGAGGACCTCGACCTCGTTTGCCAGCCAAAGGGCTTTACGAAGACTGGGACCGCAGGCGATAAGCCCATGGTTGGCAAGTAAGCAAGCCAACCGGTTCTCGAGGGCCGTGACCGCCCCGCGAGAGAGCTCTTCTGTGCCGAAGGTCGCATAGGGAGCGCACCGAATAGTAGGGCCACCGGCTGCGGCAATCATGTAGTGAACCGCTGGAATATCTTTTCCAAGTATTGCATGGGCAGTGCAATAGCTCGGATGGGCGTGGACGATCGCTTGAACATCCGGGCGAGCCAACATGATGTCGAAGTGAAAACGCCATTCGGACGATGGACTGTGCGGTCCGTGCGGAGTTCCCTCTTTGTCCAGGAAGATGATCTCCTCCGGCGCCATCACCTCGTAGGCGAGACCAGAAGGGGTAATCAGCAAGCCATCATTCCAACGAGCGCTAACGTTTCCCGAAGTGCCTTGGTTAATGCCTTTCTCTTCCATTGCAAGACATGTTGCGATGATCTCCTTACGGACGAGGGTACTCTGCGTCATTCATGTTGTTATTATGTTTCGTTAAGTTTCGGAAGGCTAAGGTAACAATTTCGAAGGGCGAGGGAGCTCCGCTGACCTAATTATGCGAGCTTGCTGTCTTGCCGCGCTCACGCGAAGCCAGATCCACCATTCGACATTCTAAATCACGAAAGGAGGCAAGCACGAGATCGGCGCCGGCCGCCGCCAGATCCTTGGCCGGAAAAGAAGTCGTTATCCCGACGACAAAGCATCCGGCCGCCTTTCCGGAGATGACCCCGCTGACGGCATCCTCAATGACCATGCAGGCCGAGGCAGGCTGCGCGAGTTTGGCAGCCGTCAGAAGGTAGGGCTCCGGATCCGGTTTTCCGCGCTGGATATCCTCTCCGGTAACTACAGCATCAAAGTATTTCGACAGTCCGAACTTTTCGAATGCGAGCTGTTGGATGGCACGAGCTGCAGAGGTAGTCAGCCCCAACCGAAAGCCGGTAGCTTTACAACGTTTGACGAATTCAAGCGCTCCCTCGATCATTTCCACGACATGAAAGTTTGCGAGCAGCTGTTCCAATCTTAGGCGCCTGATCTCCTGGTTTTCCAGTGCAACTGCCGGAAAAATTTTCTTGAGGAGGTTAGCGATCGAGACTTCGGGCAGACCTTTGAATTGTTGAAGCTCAGATTCATTTTCAAATCGACGTCCGAACTGGCTGCTCAGCTCGAGAAGAGTAAATTCGTGCAACGGCTCCGAATTGATGAGCACGCCATCCATGTCGAAGAGAATGTTCGACAATCCCGTAATCGTCGGTTCCTCCCCAAAGGTTCCGTGAGGCGTGGAGACTTCGTTCATATTGAGAATTTTTTCTTAAGGAGCTTGCCGGCCACTCATCGAGTCGAAGTGCAACAACGCACAACCAAGGCATTCATAAGCGACGTCGGACCTAGCTACATCCTTTTGCAAAATCTTCGAGTTGCCCGCTGTCCCCAGCTATATCTAGCATGGAGAATCGATCCCGAATAAAGCGGGAATAGCGAACCGCATCGCGATAGAATTCGGGGTCCAGCCCGAGATCGGAACCTGTAAGCTGACAGCCCGCCGCTTTCATCGCATTATACAGCTTCTCATAAGGGAGCATAACCGCTCTCAAACGCCCCGAGATCTTAGTCCAGTCTTTTTCAAGACGTTGATTGAGGGCTGCAGCAGTTGCTGCATCCAGCGCCTTTCGGGCAGTCTGTTCGATCATCTCGTTGGCAGCGGCTCCGAAACGCGTGCGCAGGTCATCTCTTGGGATCACGGTCGGCTTCAATACCGGCGGCCGATCGGCGTTGACGATCTGATTTTGGAGCTTCGACATTGTCAGGGTGGCGACGCCGACCTGCTCGCCATGAGAGGTGCGGGGATGATTCTCGCCAGCGAACATGTCGATGTAATGGGAGATCATATGCTCGGCCATCGAACCTACGTGGGTCGTTCCGGTGAAGGAAGTCGCCAGCCCCATCAGTGCGGCGATGCGGGTGAGCATGGCCAGGGCCTCGAAATCGCCGGTGACTATGTTGGCTGCGTTGGCAAACATCGTCTCCTCGTCATAAGCCAAAAGGGTATAAGCGGTTTCATCATAGGGCGAATCGAAGAGGATATGCGACAACAACCAGTCAACTTGGGAAGTCGTGCGACAAACTACGTCCGCAAAGGCTGCCGAAATCAGACGTTTCGGACACTTGGAGACGACACCTAAATCAAAGAAAACTCCCTTCGCCGAATGGCAGGTAATCGACTTTTTAAATCCTTCGAATGAAACCGAAGCCGTCGGCGTGGTGTAAGCATTCATCGGCGATGTCGCGAAGACAGAGTACTCTCTCCCCGTCTGGAATGTTCCGTACTTGACACTGTCACTAATCGTGCCCGATCCGACGGCAATCAGCGCTTCCGCATCCCGGGTCGCTTCCGCCAATTCGTCCATTCCCTCTGGAGTGATCCGCGGACGAACCCAAACATATTCGCTCACCTTCCCGAGCGGCTGAAGCGCCCGCAAGATGCGCTTACCGAGCACTTCGCGCGTCCTCTCGTCGCTGACGACGACAATCGATCGGCCCGGGTGGACGCGTCGAATGAGCTCGGCCTCGGAGCCTTCAAGGGTGTCGGCGATGACGATGCTTTCTATGGGGACGGTGCGCTTCTGGCCGGTCTTGGGATCCTGCCACCGTCCGGCGACAAGCTCTCCGATGATGCCAGAGAAATCGTGCATTTGTTTCATGAGGTGAGGGTCGTGTTTGGACCTAGTGGCCCGGTGTCTTGTCTCGTGCGAAATCGACGAGCCGTCGGTTGATGCCCGCGGATGCGTCGAATAGGTCTTCGTAGATCTCCAGCAGGGCGCTATACAGCTCGGTAGCCTGCGGATCGGGCTCGATGGCTTGTGTCTTTCCGGTCATCTTATGTGCGGCCTCGGATATCGAGGAAAACCATCCCGCCCCAAAAGCGGCGGTCATACCCGCACCCAACGCTGAAGCTTCGACTGTGTCGCTGATCAGCACGCGTTTGCCCGAAGCGTCCGATAGCATTTGCCTCCAGAGCTGGCTTTTTGCACCGCCTCCAATGGCAACATAGTGGTCGATATGCTGACCACTGGCCGCCTCCATGGCTCTCGTTCGCATGACCTGGTCCAAGGTAATGCCTTCGAGAATCGATCGATAAAAATGGGCCGGCTTATGGCTTCCGCTCTGTCCAAAAGTCACGCCCCGCGCGCTCACGTCCCAATACGGGTCCATGACTCCCGACCAATACGGCTGAATCATTAAGCCGTCGCACCCAATAGGGATTTCACGGGCCGCCGTTTCCAACCGATCAAACACTCCTGCATCCTTTCGGCCCTCGGGGACAAACTGGTCGACGAACCAGTTCACAAGGAACGCTCCCGTCCGCAGCACACTTTCGAAGACATATCCGCGGCCCTGGGCAGCTAGAAGAGTTCGCCATGCTCGATCATAGCGATACTCCGGTGACCAGGAGCCGGAGACGACAGCCGTTCCTAAGTTGACATAAGCACGATCTGTCCTGGTGCAGTCGGTCCCTAGACCAGCATAGGCCCCATCGCCTCCGGCGACAAAGATAGGCAGCCCTTCCCGGAGCCCAGTTTCAGTGGCGGCCTCGCTCGTCACAGTTCCGAGCAACGTTCCGGGCGGAATTGTCGCTGGCAACCGATCGGTGGAAAGGTCCGTTGCCTCCAGAAGAAGAGGGGACCACTCTCTTTCAACGATATCGTAGATGCCGAAGGAATCAGCGCTGAGCCAACCCGTCCGGAATGGGCCGCCTGTTAAACGGCGTCCGAGGTAACACTGCACGTCTGCGAAACAAACGGTCCTTGCGAAAATTTCCGGTTCGTTCCGTCGCATCCAGTCGAACTTATAGATCGTGGGTGTAAGGTCAGGGTAGCGGCCAGTAATGCGATGAATCGTTCCAACTCCGATCGCCTCAGAAAGCGAGACGACATTACTTCTGGATCGTTCGTCCAACCAGAGAATGGCGGGATATATCGCTTCCGCTTTCTCGTTCAGGAAGGCCACCGTCTCACGCTGATGAGCGATGGAGATTGCTTCGATGCGTGACATCTCGACTTGATCAACGCAAAGGCGCAGCGCTGAACAGCACGACTGCCACCAATCTGAGGGATCCTGTACGAAATGATCGCGGCGCGGATTGGCTATGGGGATTGGAGCGCTTCCCATGGCGACGAGGCCACCGGACTGGTTCCACGCGACGGCTTTCGTGCTTTGGGTCGACGAATCGACTCCTATCACCAATCTATCTGTTGCGCTGGTCATTCGTAATCCAAGAAGCGTGGCTGCAGCTCTCTCTGACCATCGCCCGGCGACCTCGACACTCTCCCCCTACCCCGGTCCGAAGACCTCCTGCTATATGGTTTAGCCAGAGCGACGATGAGTTTGAGCCGTTTGTTAACCGAGTATGTGTCGTCCTTTATTACTTTTAGTTTCAGGGCTCAACCACAGCTCCATCCGGGCTGCTTCCTCGATGATCGGCTTTCGAGCATGTGCACTATCTCTTCCGGTTCCTGGGCTTATGATGCAGCATGGAGAAGATCCGCGGCAGTAAGGTTCTTATTGTCCATCTCCGCGGTGATTCTCCCTCTTCGAAAGATCACGATCCGCGCACTCATTCCGAGCACTTCATCGACCTCGGAAGAAACCATGATCACGCCGTTTCCCTGCTCAACGAATTCCTCGATGAAGCCGTAGATCTCTTGCTTTGCGCCAGCATCAACTCCGCGAGTGGGTTCATCCAAGAGGAGAAGTCGCGGCTCGGTTTCGAGCGTCCGAGCGAGCACGACCTTTTGCTGATTTCCACCGCTCATAAAGCGAACCTGAAGCTTGATTGATGCGCACTTGATCCGCAGCTTACGGACCCAGTCATCCGTCCACGCCTTCTCCTTTTGGTGCCTCATAAACCCCAGCTTGGAAAGAGCCGGCAGCGAAGACAGCGACATATTCTCTTTGACGGACGAAGTAAGCACCAGGCCGCTTTCCTTACGGTCCTCCGTGACAAGGGAAACACCGTCACGAATGGACTCTCGCGGCGACCGAGTCGCTATATGGCGATTATTGAGCAGAACCTCGCCGCTCTGTTTTTTGTCCAGTCCATACAAGCCGTTCAAGAATTCACTCCGACCGGAGCCCACCAAGCCATAGATGCCGAGGACCTCGCCCTTGTGAACTTCCAGGTTGATATCAGTAACTTTGCCGGAGATCGTAAAATTTTTGACGCGAAGAACCGGCTCCTCGGTGATCTTTGCTTTGGCTTCGGGGAACTGGTCTTGATAATCGCGACCGATGATTATGCTGACTAGATGCTTACGACTGATGTCCTTGGTCAGCCCGTCTTCAATGAACCTTCCGTCGCGAAAAACTGTATAGGCATCGCAGATCGTAAAAATCTCGGTCATTCGATGCGAGACGTAGATGATCCCTTTGCCTAAGGCAGCCAGGCTGCGCACCGATGAAAAGAGAACCTCGGTCTCCTGCTCGCCCAGGGCGGAGGTCGGCTCATCCATGATGAGAATGCTCACGTCCCGGTGGTTGATTGCTTTCGCAATCTCGACCAACTGAATCTGCGCCAAGCTAATCTCCCGCATTTTCTTGCGCGGATCGATCTTGAAGCCGAGCCGCTCCAACAGCTCAGTCGCATCGCGATACAGCTCTTTCCAATCGATCAAGCCATAGCGCTGGGGCAAATGACCCAGATAAAGGTTCTCCGCGACACTCATGTCGCGAACCGGACTTAGCTCTTGCGTAATGATGGAAATACCAGCGTCGAGCGACTCTTTCGGGGCGTGGAAGTCACGCTCCTGGCCTTTGTAAACAATCGTTCCGCTGTCTTTTCGAAGGATGCCGGTAATGATGTTGAGAAAGGTCGATTTTCCCGCACCATTTCCCCCGCAAAGAGCATGAATGGAACCCGCGCGAAGATTGAGACGACCATCGCGGAGGGCTGGGACACCACTGAAGGCCTTGGTGATCTCCTTTGCACTCAGCAGCATTCCGGAACCCCCGCGATTAGCGGGATCCGCAGGCGTGTTTAGCTCACCACTCGTTTGCATAGGCCAATTTTCAGAGGTTAACCACAATACAATCGCGATTCCTGCGCCGCGGGAACTTGCCGGCGGTTCTCAGCTCTCCGACCCTGGAATTCACTACTGAATCGTGTAGCCACCATCGACAACCAAATTTTCCCCGGAGATCATATCAGCCGCATTGCTCGCCAGAAAGAGAGCGGCCGCAGCGATTTCCTCGGGATAGGCAAATCGGCCGATCGGAATCTTTGCCTTGAAAGCTTCACCAACCTCCCCGGCCCAGGCTTTTCGTCCGAGCTCCGTCAGCACCACTGTCGGCGAAATCGAGTTAACATTGATGTGGTAACGTCCCCACTCGTAGGCAAGCACCTTGGTCAGGCTTATAATGGCAGCCTTGCTCGCGCAATAAGCTAAGTGCTGATCAAGAGCCACCAGTCCGGCCTGAGACGCCAAATTAATAATCTTGCCGGAGCGCTGCGCGATCATCTTACGGCCGACAATCTGCGAAATCATATAGGGCGCCTTCAGGTTGACCGCCATGGTAACGTCCCACGCCTGGTCAGTAAGCTCCTCAGCGGGGGCCAGCAAGACGACCCCCGCATTGTTGACAAGTATATCGATGGAGTCAAATCGACTGCTGGCTTCTTCCACGAATTGCTCGATATTTGCGCGGATAGTTATGTCGGCAGCTAAGCCGAGCGACTCTATCCCCTTGGCGGAAAATTCCGCGGCCACGTCGCGAACCGAATCGCTCTTGTCGATCAGGACCAGCTTGGCACCTTTTTCGGCAAAAAGATCGGCAATGGCCCGGCCAATACCAGCCGCTCCTCCTGTGATCATGGCAACCTTATTTGCCAATGAGAAATTTGGGTCGATCTTATGACTTGTCATATTGCCTATCTCCGCAGTCAGTTCGAACAATCACTCTCCGCCAATTTCGTTGGGATGTCTCCTCTTTGCGTGTCGCCTGACCGGCAAGGCCGCTCCTAGGAGCCGCTGATCAATTCTTTTTGATGTTTTAGCAGATCGTCGGCATTTTCAGCGGTAATAACTGTCCAAGGAATGAAATAGGCTTTCTCGGTTCCACCATTCCAAGGCATTTCTTTTTCCCATTGCTTCCACACGGCCGCTTTCGGCTCATAGGATTCGCCGACCTTGGCGCGCAGAGCGATGTCGAGCGCACCCGCGGCCTGGCCTTCGGCGTCTTGCAAGATGCTGAACATTTCGCCCGCCTTGACAGCATTGATGGCATCAGGCACTCCATCGATACCAACGACGACGAAGTCCTTCACATTAAGGCCTCGGCCCTTAATCGCCTGGAGGGCCCCCAAGGCCATCTCGTCATTCTCTCCGATTACCCCTTTGATTTCATTAGGGTGAGACGTCAGCCAGTTCTCCATCAGAGAGAGGCCCTCGGCCCGCGACCAATTGGCTGTCTTCTTCTCGAGGACCTTGATGTCGGGGTATTTGGCGAGCACGGTCTGAATACCCTTACTACGATCAATTTCAGCCGAGTGGCCGATCGGGCCCTGGAAAATGACGATATTGCCTTTGCCTCCCATCCTTTTCGCCGCCTCCTCCATGATGATCTCTCCAGCCTTGACGTCATCTGACAAGACCATCGACGTAATGTCTGGGCTGTTCACCCGTGCATTGGAAACGACAACCGGTATGCCGGCCTTGGCCGCCTTCTTGATTTGCGGAGCGCTGCCATTGTAATCGACCGGACTCAGAACGATTCCGTCGAATTTTTGGGTCATCATGGTGGCAATCTGGTTATTCTGGACAAGGGGATCGTACCGGCCGTCGAAGATAGTTACTTCAACCGTGCCGTCCTTAACTGCCGGGTGCTTCTTGAGCGCAGCCGCCCAGAGGTTAGCAAATTCGGCCTTGAGTCCGTAAACGGCCCCTCCCACGCGCAGTTTGTCAGCAGCAAAGGAGGTTCCAGCGAATGCGACCACGGCGCATCCCAGTAGGAGCAACGTCGTAACCTTAGATTTTGGGTGGATTTTCATATGTGTTTTTCAGTTTGATGTTCAAATGGAGGGCTCGTGTCATCCCCGTCGTAGATTGGGCTTCGGAATTGAAATGCGTTGCTTTGACTACTCGTTAGAATGTCGGCTATAATCTAGCAGGACGGCGACCACGATGATGCAGCCCTTGACAATCTGCTGGTACGCCGAGGAGACACCTAGCAGATCGAGTCCATTGTTGATCGTGCCGATGATCAACGCGCCCAAAAGGGTTCCGGCTATACTGCCTACGCCGCCCGACAAACTTGTTCCCCCGATCACCACCGCCGCGATCGCATCCAGCTCGTAGGATACCCCCGCCTGAGGGAGAGCCGAACTGGTCCTGGCAGTGAGAATCAATCCACCAAGTCCCGCGAGTAAGCCGGCGATAACATAGACAGAAGCGATCACCGGCTTCGTGGCGATGCCCGCCGTCCGGGCGCTCTTCACGTTTCCCCCCACCGCGTAAACGCTCCGGCCGTAGGTGGTGTGATTCAGAACAACCCAGAGGATGGCAAAAATTAGCAGAAAAATCAGAACGGGCATCGGCACCCCAAAAAAGAAGCCCTCGCCAAGATTGAGAAAACTCTCGCTCAAGTTTGGGACCGGCATACCGCCCGTGTATGCGTAAGTAAGCCCGCGAGCCACGCTCAACATACCTAACGTGGCCACGAACGACGGGATCTTTAAGTAGGCGATGATACATCCGTTTATCAGTCCCAAAACAGCGCCCGTGAGGATGCCGACGAGCAAAGCAACCAACGGCGACTGGGGATTGTCACCGGTCACAAAGGTGGCCGCGACGATGGACGAAAATGCCAAGACCGATCCCACCGATAGATCAATTCCCCCGGTCAAGATCACCAGGGTCATACCCATCGCGAGAATACCGTTGATCGATGTCTGCAGGAGAATGTTGCTAATATTCTCTGGCGTTAGGAAATACTTGTTAAGGAAAGTTAGTGCGACGCATAGCAGAAGAAAGGCAATAATGATTCCATATTGCGTCAGCCACGCCAGCCGTGACTTCGACACTGTTTCCTTCGAAGCGGTCTTAGCAGTTGGTTCGTTCATTGCATAATCAGGCGCGGCTCACGCAGTGTTAAGAGATATTATCGCATATAAGCGAAGGGGAACGCGCCGATCTAGAGAGGGCACTTCTTACCTTAGCGAAGGCCCTTAGACGTCGCTTTTCAATATTGATTCTTAGGCAACTCTAACGTCTCTAGCGAGGGTTAGGGGTCCCGGGAATGGGGTCTTAACTTCATACCGCGTCTGGTTGGGTTCGAGGTTGGAAATTGGCATAACATCTGTACACGCGCAAGCACAATGTGCAGAATAAATTACTATTTCGGAACAAATGTACAGTCGGGGCGCTTCCAAAAAACTGCCGGCCGGGCATTTCAGCTTTGGCTAGATCCACGTGCGTATCAGCCTGTCGCTCCCACTCTTGTGGCGACCACCATCTTAAATTTACCGCGTCGGACGTGAGTTTTGGATGAGACTCCCGCCTCTGCTGTTCCCGCAATTGCTCCGGAGACGTTCTCGCGGCCCACTGCTTTTTTGACCGTGATCTCTCCCAGAGTCCCCATCGCCTCAGGATCGTCTCCATGAGGAGTATTCGTGACAACTGTAGGAGGCGCGTTGGTTTGATTTAGCAGAGATCTTATCATTTCCATGTGGTTTGGCGCTTTGAATCAATTTGACTTCCTTGAGAACACTGTGGAATTGGTAGTCGCGCCTGAGTCACGCCTCCGCACGGCGATGAATTGGTCTTGTGCGCGGAAAGATTCCACAGGCACTTGGATATGAACAATCGAGACAGCATGGTCCCGGAGGCTCTTGAGCAGACGGTTAGAGCCGCCTGGCTGTATTATGTTGCCGGAAACACCCAGGAACAGACGGCCGAATTGCTAGGCATCTCGCGAGTCAAGGTTAATCGGCTATTAGCGGAAGCCAAGGACTCGGGCATCGTGAAGATATCGATTGAGCATCGCTTTGCCCAGATGGCCGAGGTGGAAGAGTTGATTCGGACTCGTCACAAGCTCTCTTTCTGTCGCGCGACGCCGCCGCTGTTGTCGTATTCTCCCGGTCGTCGAAGAGGTATGCCCTCGCGGGAGAAAATGGAGGCGGAGGCCCCCATCGCTCGCCGGGCGGTCGGAATTGTCGCCGCCGATCTGCTGCGGGACAGACTCCAGGCTGACGACAACAGCGTCATCGCCGTCGGCTTCGGCAGAACCATCGCGGAAGTTCCGAACTATCTCGTCGGAACGACTAAGCCCAAATTGAAATTCGTTTCAGCGATGGGTTCACTGACGCGCTCGTCGGCGGCCAATCCATTCGAGGTAGTCTGCCACTTTGCAGAAAGGACCGGCGGCGAGGGTCATTTGCTACCGGTTCCTTTTATTGCGGACAGCGTAGCGGATAAGCAGGTCTTCATGTCGCAGCGCGTTTTCAAACACACGCTCGCGCTCGCCGAGCAGGCGAGCTTTTATTTAGTTACCCTCGGCCAATGTGACGAATATAGCCTCTTGTTTCGTCACCGATTATTGTCAGGCATCGAACTTCAGGATCTCAAACGGGCCGGGGCTGTTTGTGATTGCATGGGAAAATTCTTTGATTCGGAAGGTCAAATTGTCTCGAGTGATCTAAATGAAAGGACATTGGCCGTCGATCTAGAGCACCTTTATGATCGCGAGGTGATCCTGCTCTGCGCCGGGAGACAGAAGCTGCGAGCCGTTAAAGGCCTCCTGAAGGCCGGATTTGTGAAAGGGCTCATCATTGACGGAGATACCGCACTCTCCCTCATCGAAGAGTAAGACCAGGAGAAGTAACGTCGAACCGAGTATTCCTTGCATCGAATCCTCCCGCACTGACGACATCATAGCGCGCGGCAACTGGCTGCTGAAAAACGAATCCCTGAAACGATCTTTAGCCAAGCGGGTTGATTGTTAAGGTTGATGGCGTTCTGGCGACGGCGTCCGTCCCGTCGATGGGGATTGCTGGAGAGGACACGCGTCCCGGCAACTAGTGCTCGGCGTCCGCGTAAGCGGCACGTTGCCGCAGCGCGGCTCACTGTGCTCGCTGAACACGGTTTTCCCTGCGATCGCCGGAAATTGGCAGGCGCGCCGCCTACGCAGCCGAAGACGCGATTCATCACCGGGCGCTAATCTCGCCGTGCGCCGCACCGAATTACGTATTGCAACGATGCTGCTTCGAGATAGCCATGCTTCTCAAATCTCTGGCTGAAAGTCCAGCCAGCCGCCGCCCTGGGCATGCGAGCTAACCGCGGCCTCGACAAAGGCCATCCCGCGGGCGCCATCCTCAACCGTCGGCGCCCATAAGGCGAGTGGATCGGGCGGCGTCCCCCGCTGCCGCGCCGCCAGGATGTCTGCATAATCGCGATAGAGCGTCGCAAACGCCTCGAAAAACCCCTCCGGCAAGCCGGCCACGATGCGAGTCGCACGGCAGGCCGCGGGTGACAATCCACCCTGGCCGCGCACCAGCGTGCAGGCCGCTTGTCCCTGCAGAGCGACGGTTAGCTGGTCGGGATCGCTCTGTTGCCAGCGGAGGTGTCCTTTTTCCCCATAGACGCGGAGCCTTAATCCGACATGCTCGCCGGCGGCCACCGCTGAGACCCACATCGCGCCGCTGGCACCATTATCGTGACGAAGGAGGATATGCGCATTGTCCTCAAGCCGTCGTCCCGGCACCATCGTCTGCAGGTTCGCCGCCACCGCGACTACACGGCGCTGAGTGACGAATTCGCTGAGGTGGAGACAATGGGTGCCGAGATCGCCGACGATAAATGAGCCGCCGGATTGCGCTGGATCGGTGCGCCACGCTGCCTGCTTGCTCTCGCCCTCGCTTGGTCCGGATAGCCAGCCGAGCGCGAATTCGACTTGGACAATGCGAACCGAACCAATCTCACCTGCCTCAATGAGCCACCGCGCCTGCCGCACCATCGGATAGCCTGTATAAGCGTAAGTAATGCCGAGCAAGCGCCCGGTTCGCCGGACGGTGGCGACAAGGTCGCGCGCTTCGGCAAACGTTGTGGTCAAGGGCTTATCGCAGATCACGTCGATGCCCGCTTCGAGAAATTCCTTGCAAATCGCGTGGTGCGAGGCGTTCGGCGTGACGACACTGACCACGTCAATGCCATCCTCCCGCGCCGCCTCGGCCTGCGCCATGGTCCGGTAATCGGTGTAACAACGCTTTGGATCAAGTCGCAGGTCGTGCCCCGATTCGATCGCTCTTTGCGGGTCGGAGTTGAGGGCACCGGCCACCAGTTCGTAGCGATCGTCCAGCCGTGCCGCGACCCGATGCGTTTCCCCGATGAAGGCACCGCGTCCGCCACCGACCATGCCAAGGCGTAAGCGATCAGGTACAGAGTAGTGTCATATAATCCTCGAGTGGATACGAATGTGTTCGGCGCTCCAAGCGCTGCCGAGCTCGAGGTGGAAGTGTCACAAGAGCCTTCCTCCGAGTCAAACACCGGCTGCAACGGCCCAGGGCCCCGCGGATGCAGAAGAAAACCAAACGCTGAAGGCGCGATTCATCCGCTGTAGCGCCTAGGTGGGCCCATCGTGAACGAGCCCTCGACGTCGACGAGCTCTCGCGACAGGCGGCCCCGAGTCGGTGAGTTCCGCGCGCAACGCTTGCACCACCGCCGCAACTCGGCGCAACGCGATGCCCGGCGCGTCCGTTGGTGAATCGCGCCCTCTGCTACGGACGCGCGGCGTGGGCCATTTCCGGCGATCGCGAAGAATACCGTGTTCGGTCGCACGCCGAACACACACACGCGTGGACGCGCGTGCTCCCGAGCGATATCGTCGACGGCGAGAACGCCGTCGCTCAACGCCCATCAACCCTCAACAATCAACCATCAACAGCCGCTTAAGTCGACCAGGTTGGGACAACGTGTCATTGCACAAGCTTTTCCTTCGTGCCATGAATCGACAAGATGTTGAAATTGCTTGGCAGGCAAACGCTTCACGTAATTTCCGGTTTCGGCGATTTCGCACTTTTTACTGGGACGTCGTTCAGCTCTGCGGTGAAGTCGCGCCGGCTTGCGCGTCGGATCGGCCGTGCCGTGTATGAACAAGGGGCACTCTGCCTGCCGGTGGTGCTCATCGTCGGGACGTTCACCGGCTTGGTCCTGGGACTGCAGGGCTATTACGTGCTCAATCGTTTCAGTGCCGAGGGTCTGTTGGGCGCGCTGGTTTCGCTCAGTCTGGTGCGGGAAATGGCGCCGGTGTTGACCGCTCTGGTCTTGGTCGGCCAGGCGGGATCGGCGCTGGCGGCCGAGCTTGGCATTCAGCGCAATACCGAGCAGATCGTGGCCCTTGAGACGATGGGAGTGAGCAGTCACGGCTATCTCATAGCGCCTCGCTTGATTTCAGCGCTTTTCGTGTTTCCGATTCAGACCGCGCTCTTCGTGGCGGTCGGCCTATGGGGCGGCAGCCTGTCGGGCTCTCTGCTCCTCGGGGTGGAACCGGGCATCTACTGGTCGTCGGTGGAGCGCGCGGTCGAATCGCGGGATGTGAGGGAATGTTTCTCGAAAGCCGCCATTTTCGGCCTGTTGACTATCAGTATCTGCGCCTACAACGGCTTCAACGCGCATCGTTGTCGCTCGGCGACGGGCGCCCGGGCGGTCAGTGCGTCGACCACGCGCGCGGTGGTCCACTCCAGCATTATCATTCTCGCGGCAGACTACGTGATTACCTCGTTTCTGGTCTGATGATGAGCATCGTCGCCCAAGATCTGCTGCTGCAGGTGGAAAACCTCCACAAGCGCTTCGACGACCACGTGGTCCTGGCGGGGGTCGGAGTCGAGGTGGCGCGGGGAAGCGTTTTCACGCTCCTTGGTCCCAGCGGCGCGGGCAAGTCTGTGTTTCTGAAGTGCCTGGCTGACGTTATCCAACCGGACGCCGGACGAATCATCTTTGAGGGCCGTCCCCTCAGTTCCGGTGATCCGGCCGGGCGAGCGAAGTTTCGCCGGCGCTGCAGTTTCCTCTTTCAAAACAACGCCCTCTTCGATTCGCTATCGGCTTTGGAAAATGTGGCCCTCCCGCTTGAACAGACAACCAACCTCACGGACCAGGAAATCCGCAAGCGCAGCCGTGAAGCTTTGCGGCAACTGGAGATTGATGATCATGCAGATCACTATCCGAGTCAGCTTTCCGGTGGCATGCAGAAACGTCTCGCCCTGGCGCGTGCGATCGTTACCCGACCCGAACTCGTTTTCTTCGACGAACCAACGGCCGGCCTTGATCCGCTGCGACGCAATGCGGTCTTCGCGATGATCGCCAAGTATCAACGCCAGTTCAATTTCACGGCATTGATCGTCACCCACGATGTGGACGAAGCACTGGTCGCCAGCGATCGTGTCGCGCTCCTTGATCAGGGGCGCATCTGCTTCGCAGGCACTCCTGCGGAATTCTCGGCCTCAACAAATCCCATTGTGCGTGCTTTCCGCGACAGCGCTGAGGCATTGGAGAGCTCGCTTTCGGCTATTCGCCGCGGAGGCAACTTCCTTCCCGATGAATCATGAAACATAATCGACTTGAGCTCCCTGTCGGAATCTTCGTCCTGCTGGGGATTGCTGCCGCCGCCTACCTGACGGTGAAACTAGGTTCGGGATCGCTCATCGGCGGCGACACCTACCTGCTCGAGGCGCGATTTGCCAACGCCGGAGGCTTGCACATTGGCAGCAGCGTGCTGGTCGCAGGCGTTGCTGTCGGACGTGTCGACGCAATGCGAGTGGACCCGACAGATTACAGCGCCATTGCGACGCTTCGCATCCTGACCGATCTTCGACTCCCTACCGACTCGATGGCCTCAATCAAGACCACTGGACTGATCGGCGACAAGTATGTCTTTCTTTCTCCGGGTGCGGACGAGACATTCCTGCAACCCGGCACGAGAATCACGATGACGGAATCTTCTGTCGATCTCGAGTCGTTGCTTGGTAAGATGGCTTTCGGCACTACCGACAAGGAAACAGAAGAAAGCCCTCCACCGTGAACCTACTCTATCGCCTGCTCCTCGCTGCCTTGATCGTCGTTTTGCTGCCCGCTGCCTCAACCTCGACGGCCGAGGCCGAGAAGCGCCTGCAAGTCGCCATCAACGATGTCGTCGCCGTCGCCGATCGCTCGCCGAACAGCAGCGCATTGGCGGGGAGTCTGCGACCGGTTTTGGAAAAGTACATCAGCTTTAGCGCGATGACTCGTCGAGCGATAGGTCCCGGCTGGCGCCAGTTTACGGACGATCAGCAGAAGAAGGCGACCCAGCTCTTCACAAGCTTGCTCATCCGCACCTACAGCAAAAAGCTGACTCCCGGCGAATATCCGGTGATCAAATTCAAGACCGCGTCAAATCCCGCACCTGGCCGCGTAGAGATCCCTACCACCCTGAATTATAAGGGGAGTCAATACAATGTCACCTATCGGATGGAGGAGGCCGAGGGTTGGCGAATCACCGATGTTTTGATCGAAGGAGTAAGCTTCGTGGCAAACTACAGAACTCAGTTTGATGCTCAATTCAAGAAAGGCGGCTCGACCGCAGTCATCGATGCGCTTTCTCAATCCGTGGCCAACGTCCCAAAATGAAACGCCCTCCATCGATCCTGCCTTTTCTCGTTGCCTTCGGGTTAGTTCCGCTTCTCGGGGCCTGCACCTCCCCTCCGCGCAAGCCAGCAGAAACTGCGCCGGTTGCTGCCGTCCGAACCGATAACGTCAAAGCGAAGCCAGCCAACGTTGAGCACAACGATCTGGAGGAATACGATGTCGACTTGGTGCCAGACCCCTTGGAGCCGATCAACCGGGTAACTTTCTCGGTCAATCATCAGATTTATAGGTTCGTGCTCCGCCCCATTTCTAAAGGCTATGAGAAAATTGTGCCCACGCCGGTGCGCAAGGGCATCCGCAACGCGTACGAGAACGTGAGGTTCCCGGTTCGCCTCGTTAACAATGCACTACAGGGAAATTTCACGCGTGCGAGGCAAGAGCTGGAGAAGTTTCTTATCAATACTTCAATTGGCGTGGGCGGAATCATCCGTCAGTCCGATCGGATCCCATCCCTGGCCGAGGTGCCGCCGACAGACACTGGTGTGACGTTTGCCAAATGGAAGATGAGCAGTGGCCCCTACCTCGTTCTGCCTCTGCTGGGGCCGAGTACTTTTCGAGACACTGTCGGCTTGGCGGGCGACTGGGCTTTAAATCCGGTGAGTTGGGTGACAATCGCCTCTGGCGAACTCTGGCTGTTGGCCATTCCCTACACAAATACTTTACGTTCGTTGCCCGAACAACTTAGTGCATACGACTCCGCCACCGAGAATGCCTTGGATCGCTATCTCGCCGCGCGCAGCGCGTATATCCAATATCGCAACCAGGCCGCCTCGAGATAACAGCGGCGGTTGGTGGTTGATTGTTGAGGGCTGCTGGACGTTTTTGCGACGGCGCTGCCGTCGTTGAGTGTTCGTTCCGCCGTCGGTGGCTCGTTCGTCGACAGGCGATTCTGGGGAGCACACTCGTCCGGTGGCGACACTTTGCGAAGCACATTCGCCTGGGCGAGTCATTTGTTCTCAAAGCAAGTGTTCGAATGCTCGCGTGCGACGTTTTATGGGGAGCATACGCGTCCCCCGCGTGTGGTGCTCGGCGTCCCGCAGCACGGGGTTTCCGGCGAGACGCCGGAAATCGCACGCGGGGACGCTGCGGGACGCGTGCGCTCCCCGAAATATCACGGCCCCAGCTTCAGGGTCGGCTGCCAGGCTGGCGCGCTTGCCGCTGAGGCGAGTCCCAGAACGGTTTTGAGGCGGAGGGCTGCCTTCGGAGCATAGAGCGAATGATTGTTATTGAAGGCGACGCGAACATCTTCGGTATCTTCGGCGAGTTTTCGCACGCGGTCGGCTACTTCGTCGATTTCCTGGTCTGAATAGTCATAGTTGAAGCGCTCCGCGACGCTTCGACCAGAGATATAGGCCCGCGCATTCCTCCCGTGGAGGCGCAAGTAAGCGAGCTTGGGATTCGTAATCTGATTTTCTGTTTGCATCACCGTGAAGTGCTCACTCTGCGGCGCGTCAACCAGGACCAAGGCCAACTCCCTGCTTCGAAAGAACTGCAGGGTGGCATCCCGATGAGCATCGATAAGCCAGTTGCGGTTGCGAAGTTCAACGGCCAGACGCCAATCACGCAAGAGGGATAGCAAATGATCAAGCTCATCGAGCTTGTGGTTGCGCGGGGAGAATGCCGGACTCAGCTGCAGCAGAAACACGCCCAACTTACCTGCCTCGCTGAGAGGTTCGATTTCCTGGAGAATCCGCGCGGTGACAACGAGCTCCAGCTCCGGCGTTACAATCAGATTGCCGCCGGGGTTGCTTCGAGCCAAGCGACGAAGATCCGGCGGCAGCGACACGATCTTGACGGCATGCCGTGAGAGCAAGCCATGAAGCTTGATGTCAAAAAGAAAATCCTCGGGAGTCTCGGAATCCCAGCGCTGAACTACTTTCCGCGGGGGTATCGCGTAGAAGGTTGAATTGACTTCGACATAGTCAAAATGCTCCGCGTACCAACCAAGACGCGCAGCTGCCGGAAGCTTGGGTGGATACCAGTCGCGCACGAATTCGGGGTCGGTCCAGCTCGAGGTGCCAATGCGAATCATGACAAGACAAAGCTCGGACCGGCAGCGAAAATGAAAAGCGGAATTCGTGAGGGTTGTGTGTGTCGAGCGCCCAGCGAAATCCACAGGCGCTTGGCACAAGCGCCTCCACAAATCTTCTAACGCTCTAGCGGTAGCTTTAATCTAGCGCACAGCGGAGTTAGAAACGCATTGCTGTAGCGACGGTGTCCGCACCGTCGGGGCTGCCTCATCGGCGGCGGGGACGCCGCCGCTACAATTTCGCGCCGTTCTTTAGGCGCTCGAACCTGTGCCGCTCTCCATCCGTTCTTTAAAACGCCCGAGGTCGGTTTCGAGTTGCTGGTCCGGAGCGGAACCGAGCAGATGGGCGAGGAAGGCGCCCGCCTTGCCCGCGGGCGGAAGATATTCGAGGACGACTCTCACCCGTGTCGACTGGCCATCACCGATCGGTTCGAAACGAACCGACCCGGCGCTTTGCACGTCGGACCCGGGCAGTGACTGCCAGGCAATGAGCTCGCCCGGTTTTTCGTTGATGAATTCGGCATCCCATTCCACCTGCTTTCCGAGGGGGCCGGCGACGACCCAATGCGATCGGGAATCCTCAACGGTCACAGAAACAACGTGGGGCATGATCTCGGGCAAATTCGTGAGCTGGTGCCAAAAATGGTAAAGCTCCATCGGCGACCGGCGGACCTCCACGCTCTTGTCAACTTTCACCCCAACATCCTCAGGCACGCCACGACGGTCGCTGCTGTTGCCTGCCGTATCAATACCAAGCCGCCGATAACCCTCGCACTTGCCGGTCACACCACGATGGACCAGAAAAGCTCCGAGAAGGGTCAGAACTCCACCAAATACTCCCCGGAGTTTGACGCCGCAGGTGAACAAGGCCAGTCCTGCAATCACGGAACCGACTCGCTCCGGGGGCCCGACATTGGGCAGCGGCTTTGACCCCTCCTTGGTTACAACGCCTCGGAGATTTCGAAAAGGGGCATATGTATGGGTCATCGAGCGTATGAATTGGATGTTGCGTTCATCATTGATGCGGACAGGGCCTCAGCATCGTTGGCGAGGTTCCTTTCTGCCTTCGCGCGCCACCCACACCTTGGCCGTGAAAAACCCTTTTTCGACGTAATTCGATCTAAGCCTGGTCCAGCGGCTCGTGCCACTAGAGCCGCTCAAGGATTTCGCGGAGGAGTTTCACGTCGTAGGCAGCGCTACTGGCGGTCTCGGCGAGACGGTCCGCGAGCGGGGTGTTTTCAAGCTCGCGCTGTTGCTGCGCGAGTCCTTCATTAATGGCGATGCGTTCGTTGAGTGTGCGCACGGCGATCCAGAGCGCTCGTTCCAGCGCATCCGTATGGGCCGCCGTTAGACTCTCAGGAGAAAAGCTGTGGCCGATCTGACAGTCGAACTTGATGAGCTTGCCCTCTCTGGTCTCATAAAGAGGTCCGTTGCATTCCGGGCAGACGAACGACACCGCATCGTCACGAAAGCCCGGCTTTTTCTCCTGGCTCATGTTCCGCTTGTTTCCTTTCTCTTTTCCGTTTTTCTGCACAAGTCGAATTCGGGACTGGGTCAATTTCCCCAGCAGTGCTGGCATCTCAGCCAGGGGAACGCAATGGTCGACGTCCACATTGCGCAAGGCGCTCCTTGGCATGCCGGCATCCAAAGCTTCACGGGGATCCTGCACAATCGCTATACCGCCGCGATTCTTTATGGCGAAAAGTCCCGCTGACCCGTCGTCCAGTCCCCCCGTCAAGATGACGCCGATGACCCGCTCGCGGTAAGCGCGCGCGGCGCTCCGGAAAAGAGGATCGATGGCCGGTCGGTGACGGTTCTCCCGCGGCCCGCGCGAGAGAGAGATCTGGCCATTGTTGAGGAGGAGGTGCCGGTCTGAGGGAGCCACGTAAGCGCGTCCGCGTTTGATCTTTTCTCCTTCGCGAGCCTCCGCAACTGGCATGGCGCCACAGCGATTGAGGATGCTGCCAAGGGCACTCGCTCCGCCAACGTGCATCACGACGAAGAGCGAGGCTGGAAGATCCCGCGGAAGCTCCCGCAGTAGCTTGCAAAGCGCGTCTAGGCCCCCAATGGACGCTCCGATAACGATAATATCGCGGTTGGGCAAAAGAATTTCCTTTCAGCCTTTAAGATCGCACCAAACACGAGCAATGTCTGGGTCTAAGAATTTTTGACCAGGGACTCTTGATTGTTGCCGAGAAGAGCCGTCGTCAGCCGCGGCTGGTGAGTGAGGATGGCAAAGTCCGCGCGGAGCCTTTTAGGCCTCTGGCTTTACTTGTCAGAGGGGCCGCGCAGTGCCAGAATTCTCTGCAACATCGATGAGGGCCACTTCCGATTCTGCGAACAAGAATCGCTCTTCTCCCAAAGTGTCTCGATCCGAGAAGGAAGGTGATTCTTTCCCTGTGGTTGGCATTGGGGCATCGGCCGGCGGATTGGAATCGATCTCGAACTTATTAAAGAATCTTCAGCCAGATACCGGTCTGGCTTTTGTAATCATTCAGCATTTGGGCCCGGCTTCGCGCAGCGCCTTGGCCGACCTGCTTGGTAAAACGACGTCCATGTCCGTGCTGGAGATTCAGGATCGCATGCGAGTTCAGCCAAACCATGTTTACGTCCTGACACCGAATTACGACGTGCTCTTGGAAAATCGGAGGTTGCGCCTGGTTCGGCGACCTAGTTCCGAGCGTGTCCACATGCCCATCGACCACTTCTTTCAGTCCCTTGCCGAGCAGGAAAAGGGACGCGCCATTGGCGTGGTTCTCTCCGGGTCTGGGACTGACGGCACCGTGGGACTTCGAGCAATCAAAGATGAGGGCGGCTTGACCTTGGCAGAGGCCGACACGACCGCAAAGTACTTTGCGATGCCAAACAGTGCAATTGTTGCGGGGTGCGTAGACGTGATTCGCAGCGCCAAAGACATTGCGCTAGAAATCCGGACCATGGCGCGGCACCCCTATGTCCGTGGAAAACCGGCTGCCGATAGTGAGGAGGTGAATTTTAGCGGATTCCCGGAGGGAGCCGATGCCCTCACGAAGGTTTTCTATCTGATCAAACAGCACATGGGAGTCAATTTCGCCCAATATAAGCCTAGTACATTGCGGCGGCGAATCGCCCGCCGGATGATCCTGCTGCAACGCGAGACACTGGATGACTACGTGAGTCTACTGCGATCAGACGCCAGCGAAGTCGAGCAGCTTTTTAACGACGTTCTCATCAATGTTACCAGCTTTTTTCGGGATCCGGAGGCCTTCGCGACTCTCCAAAAGAAAATCCTGCCAAAGATCGTCAAAGCGAAAGCGCCACGCGGGGATTTTCGAATTTGGGTGCCCGGTTGTTCAACCGGCGAGGAGGTCTATTCGGTTGCGATTGCAGTGTTTGAAATACTGGGCAAGGGGCGTCACAATATTCGCGTGCAGATCTTCGGCACAGATCTGAGTGAACAGATCGTCGCTAAGGCGCGCGCCGGAATTTTCCCCGGATCTATCGCCAAAGGTGTCACATCCACCCGGCTTCGTCGCTTCTTTACGAAAACCCCGAACGGGGATTATCAAATCAGTCGCAGCATCCGTGACATGTGCACTTTTGCTCGACAGAATGTCTGCCAGGACCCGCCCTTCTCACATATCGATCTCATCACCTGTCGCAACGTTCTTATCTATCTCGGTCCACCGTTGCAGAAAAAGTGCATTCCCGTATTTCACTATGCACTCAATCCGGATGGCTACCTGATGCTGGGCACATCGGAAAGTGTGGGCGGCTTCGCCGACCTCTTCGCGCTCGTTGACAAAAAGCAGAAGATCTATGTTAAGAAAGCCACGGCCTTGCGCCCGGCTCTCGACTTTGGTCCCAAGGAATTAACAAACCTTTCCACAGAACTGTCCAGCACGCCGCCCGTGCCTTCCGGGCCAGAACCCGGCTCAGAGCTGCAAAAGCAAGTCGATCGACTGATTCTGGCGCGCTACTCCCCAACGCCGTCATTATCGATGAAGGGATGCAAGTGCTGCAATTCCGTGGAGCGACGGGCCGATTTCTCGAACATGCGTCCGGCGCCGCTTCGCTGAATCTTCTCCAGATGGCGCGACCGGCATTGATCATCGACTTACGGGCCGCAATTCATCGAGCGCTCAAGGAGAACGCGGCGATTCGGCGCGAGAACATCTTCCTCAAGCTTAACGGGGACGCGCTCCTCGTGAGCATCGAGGTGATCCCCTTCCAACCTGAAAGAACGCAGCAACGTCTTTTGCTGGTGACCTTTGATTCGAAAAAGGCGCAGGAATGGAGGGAAGAAGGCAATGGCAGCAAACTTGCCAAGCAGGCAGGCAAAACGCGTCCACGTAACCTTGCACCCGAGGTCGGGCGGCTGCGCGACGAGCTCAATTCGACAAAAGAGTCGCTTCAAGCAATCATCGAGGAACGCGAAGCAGCCAACGAGGAACTCAAGTCAGCCAACGAAGAAATCCAGTCGAGCAATGAAGAGCTCCAGAGCACCAACGAAGAGCTCGAGACCGCCAAAGAGGAGCTCCAAAGCGCCAACGAAGAGTTGAGCACCGTCAACGAGGAGTTGGGTAACCGGAACGCCGAATTGGCTACCGTAAACAATGATCTAAATAATCTGCTCACCTCGATTAACATCCCGATCATCATTGTCGACAGCGAGCTTTCCGTGCGTCGCGTCACCGCGCCGGGAGAGAAGATCTTCAATCTTATTCCCAGCGACGTCGGACGCCCTCTCGCGAATATCAAGCCCAATCTGGACATTCCCGACCTCATTCCCCTTATCCGCGGAGTCATCGAGACCCTGCGTATCTGCGAACGAGAGGTGCGCGATTCGGAAAACCACTGGCACCAACTCCGTATCCGACCCTATCGGACTCTTGATAACAAGATAGATGGAGCGGTTATCACCCTGGTCGAAATTGACCAGATGAAACGCAGCCTGGCCAGCCTGCAGGATGTCCTCGAATTTGCCAACACAATCCTCGACACCGCGCGTGACCCGATCGTCGTCCTGGGCAAGATCTGATCGTAAAAAAGGCCAATCGCGCATTTCGCGAGCGTTTCAAAATCGCCCGGGCGGATCTCGAGAACGCGCGCATCCATCACCTTGGCGACAGCTGGAAAATGCCGAAGTTGCGGACTTGGCTCACCGAAATGGTGAGAAAAGTCCAGCCTACCGCCGAGCTACAGCTCGAGCACAAATTCCCCTTGTTGGGTCTTCGCAAGCTGAACTTTTGCGCCCAGCGCCTGAAAGCAGACAATGATGAAGTTATTGTGCTCACAATTTCCGAAGCTGGTGCTTTAACTAGAGACAAATAGGTCTTCGCGCGTGCCTGGCCTGTGAAACGCAACCGATCGGTCACAAGAACTGCGCGCCCACGGAAGCGGGCGTCAGATCCAGCACCCGCCGCGCCTATCAGAGAAGGGCAGCAATTGGAGGAAGATCGATTGCTGGCCGAACTCGAGACGCTTCGTGAAGCCCAAATTGAAATCGAGCATTCCCAGCAACTTTACGCTGAGCTTTTCGATTCCGCTCCGGTGGGATATTTCAATCTGACGGCTGAGGGAGGCATCCAAAACGCCAATCTCGCGGCGTGCGCCCTGCTGGGACGCGAACGCAAGCGGATCGTCGGGAAACCTTTCTACATCTTTGTCGCTTCCCGCGATATGCAAACGTTCACCGATCATCTTCGGCGATGCGGAGCCGCAGAGGTTGGCGAAACGGCAAGCGAGCTGCGCTTGCATGCGAGTGGAACGGAACCGCGTTATGTCGAGTTGCTGTCCCGCCGTTCGTCACTCTTTGGGACGACCGAAACGATCTACCGAACCGTGGTGCGGGACATCACTGACCGCAGAAAAGCTGAAAATGCCCTTCGTGAAAGCGAAGAACGCACGCGGGTGTTGAGCGCGAACCTGCCCGGAGGCGCCGTTTTCGTCCTCGATCGCAATTTACGGTGCCTGCTTGCCGGCGGCGAAGCACTGGAAAGCCTCGGCGTCAATCCGCAAGATCTTGTTGGCCGGAGAATGGAGGATGCGAAGCCAGAGCTGGCGGAGGTCTACACGCCGTTCTTCCGGCAACTGCTCAAAGGCGAGCCCTCCTATCGCGAACACATGATTAAAGGGCGGACGTTCCTCTCCCGCGGAGTGCCACTGCGAGATGCAGCCTCAACGGTTTATGCGGCCCTGGCGGTCTCCTATGATATTACAGAGCGCAAACACGCTGAACACGCCTTGCAAAAGAGTGAGGAGACTCTGCGCTTGATGATGGAAAGCGCTCACGAGTATGCCATTTTCACCACCGATTTGGAAATGCGAGTGACAACTTGGAATTCCGGCGCGGAGCGCCTGCTCGGCTTCACAGAACGAGAAATCGTTGGGTCATCCGCCGACGTGATTTTTACGCCCGAGGACCGGGCGGCAAATCGTCCTGAATTGGAAAGAGAACAAGCGCTTGCCGAAGGCAAAGCCAGCGACGAGCGCTGGCACTTGCGAAAGAATGGCACGCGTTTCTGGAGCAACGGTTTTCTCATGCCCATGCACGACGCAAATGGGAACTCGGTCGGTTTTGTGAAGATTCTCCGTGACGAGACCGAAACCCGCCAGGCGCAAGAAGCGCTCGAGCGGAGCCGGCAACAGCTGGTCGATGCGCTCAAAGAAAAGGATCGGGCGTGGAAAGAGGCCGAGACAGCATCAAAAGCAAAGGATCACTTTGTGGCGGTCCTTTCGCACGAGCTGCGGACCCCACTCACGCCGGTTCTCCTGGTGGCAGAGATGCTTTCGCGCCGTTCGGACTTGCCTGCCGACGTGCAACAGGCGCTAGAGATGATCGCGAACAACGTTCAGATCGAGGCGCGCTTTATTGACGATCTTTTGGACATGACCCGCCTTGCCCGAGGTAAACTCGAGATTGCGCGCGAGGAGGTCGATGTTCACGAAGTCGTCAGGCAGGCAGTCGATGTGTCCCGCGGCGACATCGAGTCGAAAAGCCAGAAGCTTATCATCTCACTGCGGGCGAAGCAACACAGGGTCACCGGCGACCGGACCCGCCTTCAACAGGTTTTCTGGAACATACTCAAGAACGCTTCCAAGTTTACTCCGAAAGGCGGGGAAATCCGCATTCAATCTCGAAACAAAGCTAAACGCATTGTCGCGATTTTTTCTGACAACGGGATTGGCATTGATCCTCAGACTTTACCTCTCATCTTCAATTCGTTTACGCAGGGAAGTAAGGAAGTTACCAAGGAATTCGGCGGACTTGGACTTGGTTTGGCCATCTCGCAGGCTACCGTTGATGCGCACCAGGGAAGCCTGCGTGCGCAAAGTCGCGGGCCTGACAAGGGCGCCACCTTCATCGTCGAGTTGCCGCTTCGATCCGGCGGAAATACATGAGTCGTCGTCGCACCAGTTTGTGTATCGGTGATTCCACGCCCGCAGGCTACGCGCCCGCGCCGCGGGCCGGTTCCCCTCGCCGACGGAGGTCATAGACAACCATTTCCCCGCTTCCTCGCGAATACTTGAGAAGGTTGATATGAAACTGCTAAAAAAGAAGACCCGAAAGGCGATCCGAAAAATCGTCCGTAAGGCCATAAATAAGCACGGTCCCGAAATCGCGGGGCACATTGCCACGGGCGGCCTCGCCGGGCTTGCTGCTCTCTTGGCTGCCGATCCGAAAAAAGGTAAGAAGCTGAAGAAACTCGCGGCTGCGGTGCGCGACAATCCGGCGGTCGAGGCGATCACGGACAAGCTGTCCGGCGGCGATGCCGAGGACAAGGAGAAGGAAAACACCCCAAAATCACGGACGGACGATTAGCTCCTCCCGCCTCTCTTCAAGCGCCAGACCGGTGGGGAATCGTCCGTTACATCAAGGACATGGCGCTAGCCTCCGTGGCCCGAGCCGCCGCGAACACGCAGCTCGAGGGCATTGCGAATATCACGGAAATCCACCTGGATTCAGAGAACCACCTGTTCCAACTTAGCGGTCATCTCCTCGGCGCCCGCGATGAGATTCGCCTTACTATCCACGACTATCGCCTTGAAGTGTTGGACGATTGCGCACTTGTCACAATTTCCAGTGTCGCTGCCTCGCCTCAGTGGGTCGCCGGTCTCATGAATCGTTACGTGCGCGGCAAAGCAATTCGAATTCCTATTTCCAATGACTCCCAGACAAAAAAGGCCCTCCAATCGGCGCTCTTTCGGCTGTTAAGATCCTTCGTGTGAGTCGGCGCAGCGGACTATACCGCGCTTCGCAAGGATGCGCTTGGTTACAGTACTTCACGTTCCAGCTATGCTGTTCGCCGCTAGGCGCGCCTAGTATCCGCGGTCGGTCAAACAAGCAATTGTAGCGACGATGTCCGCATCGTCGAGTACTTGTCTCCGTCGTCGAGAGTTCCCGGCGGTGGGGACACCGCCGCTACAATGCCCGGTGGCTTAGTTCCCGGTGCGATCGCTGCCCAGCTGCTTAACAAGCTTGTTGTATAGGCCCAGGATCAGGAAGGTGGGCGCCCACTGGCCAACAAATAGTGAGTGATGGTCATCACCAAGCACCTTCATCGTAAGGGATACTAGAATCGATCCCAGGGCAGCCCAGAGGAAAATATCAGAGGGTAACTTAGCGGTTTGTTGTTCCAATGCGCGTGCGACGGGTCCTTCAGAATGTTCTATGGCTTCTCTCATGGTGATGTGTTTCGAATGCGAAGCAATGGGCGGTTGCCTCTGTGGTTGCTGTTCAAGGGATATTTACGCCTAGGCTGGCGCCTCGGATGCGCGGACTGTCGATGACCTCTAAATTTCGCGCTCGGGCGTGCGACTGCTCTCTTCCGTTTGATGAACTCCGACACCCAGGCGGAAGACCAATTCCCCTCCCAGCCATCCTCCGAGGATTGCAACAAACAAACCGATAACAGCTACGGAAGTTGCAAACGGGCTCGGACGGCTCGGATCGCCGACACGCAAGAGCAAACTCGCCAGAAACACCACCATCGCGACGACATTCGTCAACCCGTGAATAGCCCCGACGCGGCGCGCTTTGGTCCCTCCGGGCAAACACTTCCAATCCATAAATCCGACAATGCCCGCCACCAATCCGCTAAGCACACCAGCAACCATCAGCCAAAACGAAACAGTGCCCCAGGTAGGATCGTCAAGAATGTGGTGGAAAAGGTCTGCAAAGACGGAGGCCGGTAGTAACCCGAGTGGTAACACGATGATCATCGGATGAACCGGATGACCGTAAATCGTGACCTTGCTCTCCATCGCGCACGAATTGTTCGGGCGCGCCTCAGCCAGCGGACGTGTCGGCACAACGCTCAGCGCGCCCCAATCCTCGTGACGATCGCGAACGCCTTCGGAAACCACTTCGTTTCGGTGGCGATAATCGATGCAACCAAATCTGGATGCGGTAACGATGAAGGGAGTGTTTCGCGATCATGACTCTCCTTAGCGTCGCTTAACTTGTTCGGCGCTTCCCGGAAACACGCACCTTCGCAAATGCCCAACTTCGGGCAAAACTGCGTCGCCGCCGGGAACCCCTCCTCACTCTAAACAAAATGAATACGAACATTCTTATCGTCGTCTGGGCTGATGCGCCCTCGGAAGTGCTAGCCATCCATGCACAGGAGACCAATGGAGATGAACTCGGCGGCCCACGGACGGGCAAGACCAAGGCACTCGAAGCAGGCGCAGAGCTGCTGCAGAGCGAGGCACCTCTGCGTTCGATCCACGCACATGTCTGTGGCTTTCATTTCTACAATGGCGAACCACAGCGGCAGGTTATCGCCCACCACTATTGCTCCCATCGCGGCGAGGAGTTTCTGCAGTGTGTGATCTACGACTCAGACAAGCCCAACGCTCGGCTCATCGGAATTGAATACATCATCAGTGAAAAGCTGTTTCGGACGCTTCCGGAGGAGGAGAAAAAATTTTGGCACAGCCACGTCTATGAGGTGAAGTCCGGTTCACTGATCGCCCCACGGCTGCCAGACCTCGCAGAGAATGAACTGATGAAACAGCTGATCGGAACCTATGGTAAGACGTGGCACACCTGGCAGGTGGATCGGGGGGATCAACTACCACTCGGTATTCCCCAGCTCATGATGGGTTTCACGGCAGACGGGCAGGCCAACCCTCAGATGGTGGCTGACCGTGACAAGGGCTATGGGATTTCCTCGGATGAAAAGAAAGAAGCTCGCGCCGAGATCGCCGCGCCACCGATTCAGCCCGGCGCCGACGCCTGGCAGAAGGGCGAGATCATCCAACTCGAGCCAAAGATGATCGCTCCGGCGACACAACAATAATACGAGTCGCAGATGGTGCCCTCTCGGCCATAAACACGACGCATCGGGCGTGATACTCTCGCGATCAGCCCACTAAGCAAATCAGCCCGGATTGTCACGGGCTGAAAGACTCGGTCGATTTGAGACCGACGGTCCGGCTCTACGACGAATTTGGGGATAAGGGCATTTCAGATTTCCCGATGCTCGGATTGCACACGCTCCGTCGCCGCGTCAATGACGGAAGCTACTGGCAAGCACGCTGCCTTATCGAAGGATTAAGAAACTGCGGTTTAAACACCATCACCCTCGACGAGTTCCGTGTGCCACTTCCGGCACTCGTCGGAAAACCTTATTTGGCGGGACGCCGAATACCACACGCGGGGGCGCGTATGCTTCCCAGAATGCTCGAGCATCTCCAATGACATCTGAGTTTCGCCTCAGGCATTTCCTTACCCTCAGAGCGGCGAGGCTAACGATTATCTCGAAAACACACTCACTAATGGGATTATTTGCTAAACGATTCGAAACCTTGCGGGATCTCTACGTGAATGAGCTTCACGACTTGCACAGTGCGGAATTACAGCTAACTACCGCCCTTCCTAAAATGGCGGAGGCCGCTACCTCGTCGCAGCTTAAGAACGCACTGACAAATCACCTGGAAGAGACTCGTGGGCACGTCCGCAGATTGGAGCAAATTTTTAATGCCCTCGGTGAAAAGCCGAGCGGCAAGACCTGCGAAGCGATGGAGGGCCTGATTGCCGAAGGGGAGAGTTACGTCAAAGCGTCCGGCGACGATAGTGTGAGGGATGCTGGGCTAATCGGCGCGGCCCAGCGCGTCGAACATTATGAAATCGCCGGATATGGCACCGCCCGCAGCTTAGCTAATCGGCTCGGCGAGAAGAACGCGGCCGATTTGCTGCAGAGAACATTGGAGGAAGAGGGCGACGCTGATCATAAGCTCACCGAAATCGCCGAAGCAGAAGTCAACGTTGCGGCTTCCACCTCGAAAGCTGCGTGATTCAGAATTTCTGACGAACATTACTTTGCCATTGGAAGTGTCGTCAGAAGACAAAGGTCGGCGCGGGCAAAGCCGCGCCGACCTGGATTTTTACTGCAGGGCCCATTTTCCCCTTCTATTGCGCCCGTGTCCCCAGGGCGTGAGCGGCCTCGGCGCTGAGACGCCGCCGCTGATGCGGTCTTCAAAGTTATTCATGAGCGGGGCCGGCACGGTCAACTGTCGCGATCCCAGCGAGGATTATCTGTAGAACACCGGCCGGTTCTAGCGCGTCTGTCCGAAGGTCTACAGAGCAGACTTTCTCGGTGGCGGGCCCGCCCCGCAAACGCTGGCGCGGGGCGCCGCGACAACTCCCTCCGGTCTTACAGCTCTGAGACTACGCTGACGTCCTCCAGGTTATTTCTCTTCATGATCTCCCGCGAGAGTGTCGGCCGCCTCGTTATCTTCAACGTGAACGGCCATCAAATAGCCTCCCTCTTTGAGCCTTTCCTCATAGACTTTGGCCTCGGACTCCGGGATACCAAAACCGACAAGCGCGCCGACCAGGCCGCCAGCAGTAGCCCCCGCTGCCGTCCCGCCAAGCGCTGCAATGATGGGACCCGCTGCGATCAATGGGCCGAGGCCAGGGATGGCAAGTGCTCCCAATCCGGCGAGCAAACCGATGGTCCCTCCAATGACGCCGCCAGTAACCGCGCCGGCACTGGCCCCTTCTGGAGCTTGAGTGGCTTTTTCGGCACCGACCGCTGGCTCGCCACTCGCTTCCGGCATGACCACAGAGATCTCGCTCACCGGGATGAGAGCCTCCTCCTGCAGTTCGTCGATCGTTCGTTCAACTTGAAGATTGGATCTTGCAATTCCGACAATTGATTTAGCCATAAGATGTTGTTTGTTAGGAATTTTTGACCTCAAGTTGCTTCGCAAATCGCGCGATGCCTGCATGACGCATAGGCTTCAATAGCGGTCTTCTTTTGTTGGCTTTCCACCGACTATCAGCTTCAGAAGAGGTCTACTTCGGGGACCTTCGCACGCGAGGAAATGCGAGACTATTGAATGTCCAGTCGGAGCACCGTCCCCGGAGGGTTTGAAATTACGGAGACGGAAGTTAAGGTTCCATCGGCCAGATGAACTCGAGCCAAGCCCGAAGAGGTGAGCGCGACAACTTCGCCTTCCCGCCCCTCTCCCTCACCAACTAACAACAAGCGATCGCCGAGCTTAAGACTGGTCTGGGGGACGGTCCAGTTCTTCGGCGTAAAGTTCATTTGTATTAGCGTAATCGCCGCCGGCACCCATTTCTATCCCGCTAGTATCCCTTATAGGCCAATCAGGTAAAACCTGATCTTAAACTGCAAGGTGGAGCTGAGACCGGCGCCGTGATTTGCACAGCCAGGGATGGCTCAATTCACGAACTAGAGATTGCATGAAAACGAAGGATCCAAGAACATTGCACAAACGCCCGCCTTACTCTTCGAAGACACAGAAGCCGCCAGGCAAAGAAGCGGAGATGAAGCCGACCGCTGATCATGGGGCGGAGAGCTACGAAGGAACGGGGCGACTGGAGGGCCATACTGCACTGATCACCGGCGCTGACAGCGGCATCGGTCGCGCGGTCGCATTGGCATTCGCACGCGAGGGAGCTGATGTTGGCATTTCTTACCTATCGGAAGAGGAAGATGCGCGCGAGACCGAACGCCTCGTGAAGGATGCAGGCTGCAAAGCCGTCCTCCTGCCCGGCGATATTGGGCAACCGAACATCTGCGAGGCGGTTGCTCGCGACGCCATCAAAGGTCTCGGTGGCGTGAGCATTCTCGTCAACAACGCTGCCTATCAGCGCAACTATGAGAAACTCGACGAGATCAGCGATGATGAGTTCGAGGAAGCTTATCGGGTGAACGTTTTTGCCATGTTTCGACTATGCAAGGCGATTCTGCCGCAAATGAAGGAAGGTGGATCAATTATCAACACCGCTTCAATTCAGTCCTTCGATCCAACGTCTGGGCTCATCGTCTACGCCTCCACCAAGGCGGCCATCGCCAGCTTCACCCGCTCGCTTGCCGGTCTGGCCATGAAGCAGGGAGTTCGCGTCAACGCCGTCGCTCCGGGTCCAGTCTGGACTCCGCTGATCCCTTCGACTCTGCCAGCCGAACGTGCC
The DNA here is from genome assembly GCA_963706955.1 of uncultured Verrucomicrobiae bacterium. Taxonomy (GTDB): domain Bacteria; phylum Verrucomicrobiota; class Verrucomicrobiia; order Chthoniobacterales; family Terrimicrobiaceae; genus DASTFP01. Next base: position 191,244 of record CAVPOC010000010.1, read on the forward strand.
AAGAACTTTGGCGCCGACACGGTCTTTGGTCGAGCCGCGCAACCTGTCGAGATGGCGCCCATTTTTGTATTCCTGGCAAGCGCCGAGGCCTCTTATGTAACCGGCGAGATCTACGGGGCGACCGGCGGTCAAATGCCGATTTGAACCGGAACGTCCTCGTTCAAAGGAAGCTCAGTCTTTCTCCGACCCGAGCGAAGGGGATGGACCCGCACGTCAACGGTGAAGTCGTGACGTCCACTCGAACCTCCACAAGCGATGGCCGCATGAGTGCATTCGGCGACGGACATCGAAAAACAGTTTATTGCTTGGCTGAAGGATGCGTATTTCATGGAGACCAATTACGCGAAAGCGCTCGAAGAGCATCTCGGACCAGCCAAAGACTACCCAAGACTTTATCGATTGATTGATGAGCACCGTTGGGCAACCACGAGCCACGCGTATGAGGTTGGCTTGTGCTTGGAACGATTGAATTGGAACGTCAAGGACTTGAGCTACGATCGCTCGGCTTTGCGCCCGCCCTTTGAACAGTCTGCTTCGAACAGGCACGACACTGTCATAAACAACCTCATCGTCGAATTGACCACCGAGCATTACGAGATTGCACGCTACATTGGGCTTATTACGGCCGCTACCAATGTCGGAGATCTTGTCACCGTCGAAGTCTGTGAAGCCATTCTCGAAGATGAAGAAGCGATGGCGGAGAAGCTCACTGTAGAGCTTCCGGAAATAACTTCCACCTACCTCGAGCTCTTGTTCTTAAGTGAACGCCGGAAGCTCATCGCCGCCAACCAATCTGAGTTCAGATCAATTAGGGCGCTGACCCGTTTCACGCCGGTAGCCGCATAGTCACCCTGAGAGACGGCAACAAACGACTCTCCCTCGGGAATCTTCCTATGCTGCCGCGAGCGCAGGGCAGCGTCTCTCCGGCAACTTCGGGCATCCAAGCCCCAGGCGCCATTCGATGGCCTGGTAAGCTTGGTAAAAGACTAGTGTATGCCGGATGTGGGACTTACTAGCGCAACTAAACCACTGCCTCAAGCTGCGAAGGTGGTTATCAAGTATTCTGTGCAGGTAGAAGGTTTACCCGTTTGCCAGGAACCCTACGACCTGGACAAGTTGGCTGCTGAGCTCTCGGTCGACGGCTCGAAATTTAAGGAACTGTGGTTGAAGCGCGGAGAATGCGTCGTGCGGGCGCGTGACCAGCATGCCTTCTCAGCGTCATTGACCGGTTGCCTGGCGGACGCGCTGAAGCAATGACGAATTCCAATTCACGCCACGACTCGAGTTCCCAGTCAAAACCAGTCGCGTCAAAAAACGATCCAGCCTCGCGAAGTCCGCAGCGGAATTCGGGTAATAAGTCGTTACCGGCGCTCGGCAGATTCTGGCGCGACAACGGACTCTCCCTGGTTCTGGTTAGCCTTTTCCTCCTCTTTCTGGGCGGCCAGACGGTTTCGGGATGGTTCAACTACAACGAAGAGCTCCACGAACATCATCAGCCGCGAATCGGGCTTTCGGAATACTTGCGGAGTGGGGCGTTCGGCGAGGCAGTCTTCGAGAATTGGGAAAGCGAGTTTCTGCAAATGGGTCTCTACGTTCTGCTCACATCCTTTCTCTTTCAACGCGGGTCCGCCGAATCCAACGATCCAGACGGAAGCGACGAACCGGAGAGCGCTTCGTGTGATCCCGCACACGCGCCGCTCGCCGCGAGAAAAGGAGGCTTAGTCTCGAAAATCTATAGCCACTCGTTATCCATCGCGTTCGCGGCTCTTTTCGCGCTGTCGTTCGCTGGGCACGCACTCTGGGGAGCGAGAGCACACAACGTGGAATCCGCTCAACATGGCGAGAGCGCGCTTTCCGTATGGCAATACTTGGAGACTTCCCAGTTCTGGTTTGAATCCTTTCAGAATTGGCAAAGTGAGTTTTTGGCGATCTTTGCCATAGTCGTCCTCTCGATCTGGCTGCGAGAAAAAGGCTCTCCAGAGTCGAAGCCAGTCGCAGATCCCCACTCAAAAACTGGGGCGTGAGCTCCATTTCCCCCGGCGGGGGCTAAAGCAGATCCACGGAAAAGCTCCCGATCGGCGGCGCCGTGGTGATGCTTAGTTTATCGAGACTATCGAAGTTTATTCAAGAGGATCTCCACCTCTTTATTAGCCGCCTTTAATAGATTGACGAGCCGATCAGCCTCAATGGCTTCATACGCGTGGCGATCCTCTAATCCTCGGGTGAGTGCTCGGGCCGCCAAGAGGATTCCGGTGAGTTGCTGCGCTAACCCGTCCCGCACGAAACATAAAATCTCGTTCTTTGAATGTTGGTCAGAAATAATCGCACCTCCGCCTTTCGCTCCTCATATTATCCGCAAACACTGAGCTCGCCTAGTCGGGATTTTCCTGATTGGCCCCTCGGAACAAGCAACCCCTCAGCATGGTGTAAAGGCATCCCTTTCGAGGTCGTGGACCGAATACTAAGAGCATGCAGCAATCGCCTGTTCGAATTGGATTCGCTGGTTACGGCAACTTTGGAAAATTCCTCGCGGAATCATGGAGTTCCTTGGACAACGTCGAAGTGGTTGCGGCTTCCACGCGCCGCCATCCTGCGGAGGGCCTCCGAATCTACGACCATTGGGAGAAGCTGCTTTTAGACAACGAGGTCGATCTCGTCGCGATTACGACGCCGCCCAATCTTCATGCCGCCATCGCGGGAGCAGCGATGGAAGCGGGTAAACACGTCCTCATTGAGAAGCCGGTCGCCACCGCCCTGTCTGATGCCGAGCGACTCTTGGAAATCAGAGATCGCACCAAGCGGGTGGCCGCCGTCGATTTCATGATGCGTTTTACCCCGCTCGCGGAAATTCTCGCACGATGGACTATCAACAAACCCTTCGGCGACCTGCGGCATGCTGTCGTTGAAAACCATGCTCAGGACGAATCTTTGCCGCCGGATCACTGGTTTTGGGATTCCGCGAAAAGTGGGGGCATCCTGGTCGAACATGCCGGGCATTTCTTCGATCTGATGGCATCTTTCACGGACGCTCTTCCGATCCGCGTCGACGGCTGGTCGCACCGTCGGAGTAATGGTCTCGAAGATACGATGTTTGCGCTGGTTTGTTACGACAACGGTCTTGCAGCAACGCACTATCACGCCTTCACGCGTCCGGCTTTCTTCGAACGGACGACCATCCGCCTATGGTATGATTTGGCGGAGGTTGAACTGGCGGGCTGGTTGCCGATCTCAGGCAAGATTCTTGCCCTGACGAACGCGGCCACAGAACCCGCAGTGCTCGCTCTCCCGAACTTCGCAGAGATCCAGCGTTTAGCCATAGCGGATGGCGACCGCCCGCTGGCGCAGCAGATAGCGGTCGGTGGCAACTCTTTTCCCGTAATGGAACAAGTGGAGGGCACCTTCGATGTAAGAGATACCAAGCACGAAGTATATGCTAATGCGACGCGGGCACTTCTCAGTGACGTCGTCCGAGCCATGGCAGACCCCGATCATAAATTACGGGTGCCCTTAGAGTGCGGCGTCGAGGCCCTGCGAATAAGCATCGAGGCAACAAAGCGTAGCTCGGTCTCCTAAGGCGCCCCTCGAGGGTTGCAAGAAAAGTGCGGTCGGCGCAGACAGGATCGTCACCGTCGCACCGCGGAGCAATGAGTGGCGCAAAACTGTCTCCAGTGTCTCTGCGAAATCATTCTTGCAAAGAATTCGCCGCTTGCTGGTTGTGGCTGCAGCCGCGGGGGCCGCTCAGCCCGTGCGCCGATCGAGGCGCGTTGAGGAGCACGGTCGACAACCTCGCTAATCAAGCGCGAGCGGGCAGCTTCACTTCGTGACGAACGCAGTCAGCGCCGGGAAGACCTTGACCGGATAGGCTCCTCAGGGCAGAACCTTAGGAGTTCAAGCTGGCCAGCAGGCCGGCCCGAGCACACCTTTCCCGGAGCATTATTCATGGGCAAACTGCCAAGACCATCTGATGCAACGCCACCCGCGGACGCTGGAAGGCAAACGCCAAAGCGAAACGTTGTCACTGACGAGAGAGGTGATGAAGGGTCCTTTGCCTTGGAGCTTCAGCAGGCGATGGTGGCATTTCGAAAGGGAGATTTTTCAGTGCGGCTGCCTACGGGCTGGAGCGGCGTTCAAGGCAGAGTTGCCGATCTGTTCAACGAGATCGTGGAGATGAGTGAACGCCGGTCGCAACAAGCAGCGGAGGTTGCCCGAATTGTTGGAAAGGAAGGCCGATTACGACAACGGATGGCCACCGGAGGATTCATTGGAGGTTGGGCCGAAGAAGTCGAGGCCCTCAATACACTCATGGACGACCTGGCGCGACCGACGACGGAGATCACGCGCACGATCGGGGCAGTCGCTAAAGGGGACTTGGGCTTGACCATGGCCTTGGAAGTTGATGGGCGACCGTTGCAAGGCGAATTCCTTCACTCTGCCAAGTTGGTCAACCGAATGATCGAACAGCTTGCCGTGTTCACCTCGGAGGTAACCCGCGTGGCCCGCGAAGTGGGAACCGAGGGAAAGCTCGGTGGCCAGGCGCTGGTGAAAGGCGTCTCCGGCGTTTGGAAGGACCTCACCGAAAGTGTCAACCGGATGGCCGGCAACCTAACCGCCCAGGTCCGAAATATTGCCGACGTGACCACCGCCGTCGCGCGTGGGGATCTCTCCCGCAAAATCACCGTCGACGTGAAGGGGGAGATCCTCGAGTTGAAGGAAACCATTAATACAATGGTCGATCAACTTAACGCCTTCGCGGCCGAAGTCACCCGCGTGGCCCGCGAAGTAGGCACTGAGGGAAAACTCGGTGGCCAGGCAGAGGTCCGCGGAGTCGCGGGAACCTGGAAGGATCTGACCGACAATGTCAATTCCATGGCGAACAACCTGACTACTCAGGTGCGCAATATCGCCGACGTAACCACTGCGGTCGCACGTGGGGACCTCTCCCGCAAGATCACCGTCGATGTGAAGGGAGAGATCCTGGAACTGAAGGAGACCATCAATACGATGGTTGATCAGCTTAATGCCTTCGCTTCCGAAGTGACTCGCGTCGCGCGCGAAGTGGGCACCGAAGGCAAGCTCGCGGGGCAGGCCATCGTGCCGGGCGTCGGAGGCACTTGGAAAGACCTCACCGACAACGTCAACTCGATGGCCTCGAACCTGACCGCGCAGGTGCGAAATATTGCCGATGTCGCCACCGCCGTCGCCAATGGCGATCTCTCAAGGAAGATCACGGTCGATGCGAAGGGAGAAATCCTGGAACTCAAGAACACGATCAACACGATGGTGGATCAACTCAACGGTTTCGCCTCCGAGGTCACTCGCGTCGCGCGGGAAGTCGGCTCCGAGGGCAAACTAGGCGGTCAAGCTCAGGTCCGCGGAGGGGCCGGCACTTGGAAGGATCTCACCGATAACGTGAATTCCATGGCCTCGAATTTGACCGCTCAGGTCCGAAATATTGCCGATGTCGCCACCGCCATCGCGCGCGGGGACCTCTCTAGAAAGATAACCGTAGATGTGAAGGGGGAAATTCTTCAGCTCAAGAAGACCATGAACACCATGGTCGATCAGTTGAATGCCTTCGCCTCGGAAGTGAGCCGGGTCGCTCGCGAGGTAGGCACCGAGGGGAAGTTAGGCGGTCAAGCCCAGGTTCCAGATGTCGCCGGCACTTGGAAAGACCTCACCGACAACGTGAACTCGATGGCCAACAATCTGACCAGTCAGGTGCGCAATATCGCTCAAGTTACTACTGCGGTCGCACGCGGCGATTTATCGCGAAAGATCACCGTCGACGTCAAGGGCGAGATCCTCGAGCTCAAAGATACCATCAATACGATGGTGGATCAGCTTAATGCCTTCGCTTCAGAGGTGAGCCGCGTGGCGCGAGAGGTCGGCACCGAAGGCAAGTTGGGAGGTCAAGCTGAAGTCTCGGGCGTCGCAGGCACCTGGAAGGACTTGACCGACAATGTGAATTCCATGGCCGGCAATCTCACCGCTCAGGTCCGCAACATCGCGGAGGTGACCATCGCGGTGGCCAATGGCGATCTCTCGAAGAAAATAACTGTGGATGTGCGCGGTGAAATCCTGGAGCTGAAGGAGACGATTAACACCATGGTCGATCAGCTGAATGCCTTCGCTGCCGAGGTAACCCGTGTCGCTCGGGAAGTTGGCACCGAAGGAAAGCTCGGCGGACAAGCCCAGGTTCCCGGCGTGGCAGGAACATGGAAGGGCTTAACGGACAATGTGAATTCGATGGCTTCGAACCTGACCGCGCAGGTTCGCAACATTGCCGACGTCGCCACCGCAATCGCCCGCGGCGATCTTTCACGAAAGATTACCGTCGATGTAAAAGGGGAGATCCTGGAGCTCAAAAACACGATCAACACCATGGTCGATCAACTCAACGGCTTTGCCTCGGAAGTCAGCCGCGTGGCGCGCGAAGTCGGCACCGAGGGCAAGCTCGGCGGACAGGCCCAGGTTTCCGGCGTCGCCGGGACGTGGAAAGATCTCACCGATAATGTGAATTCGATGGCCTCAAATCTAACCGGCCAGGTTCGCAACATCGCTGAGGTGACCATTGCCGTCGCCAACGGCGATCTCTCCCGCAAGATAGCCGTCGATGTCCGCGGGGAGATTCTCCAACTCAAGGAAACGATCAACACCATGGTCGAGCAGCTGCGTTCTTTCGCTTCCGAAGTCACCCGCGTGGCGCGCGAAGTCGGCACCGAAGGACGCCTCGGTGTGCAGGCCGTCGTGCCCGGCGTCGCCGGCACCTGGAAAGACCTGACCGACTCCGTCAACGCGATGGGAACCAACCTGACGGCACAGGTGCGAAATATCGCTGAAGTCACCACCGCAGTCGCACGCGGCGATTTGTCGCGAAAAATCACCGTCGATGTGAAGGGGGAGATCCTGCAACTTAAGAACACCATCAATACCATGGTCGATCAGTTGAATGCCTTCGCCGCAGAGGTCACCCGCGTCGCCCGCGAAGTAGGCACCGAGGGCAAGCTTGGTGGCCAGGCGCAGGTTCCGGGTGTCGCTGGGACCTGGAAGGACCTTACCGATTCCGTCAATGTCATGGCGGCAAATCTCACCGACCAAGTTCGGGGCATCGTCAAGGTGGTCACCGCGGTGGCCAATGGCAATCTGCGCCAGAAGCTTACCGTCCAGGCCAAGGGAGAGGTCGCCGCGCTTGCCGAGACCATCAATAGCATGACCGACACTCTCGCGACCTTCGCAGATCAGGTAACGAACGTGGCACGCGAGGTGGGCGTCGAAGGGCGCCTCGGGGGCCAAGCGAACGTTCCCGGCACGGCGGGGACCTGGGAAGACCTAACGGCCAACGTTAATCTCCTCGCTGCCAATTTGACTACTCAAGTCCGCGCAATTGCCGAGGTCGCCACTGCCGTCACTAAGGGTGATCTCACTCGTTCGATCCAAGTCGAAGCATGCGGTGAAGTGGCGGAGTTGAAAGACAATATCAACACCATGATCGGCAATCTTCGCGTGACGACCGAGCGCAACGAAGAACAGGACTGGCTCAAAACCAATCTCGCGAAATTCACCCGAATGCTGCAGGGGCAACGCGATCTCGTTACCGTCGGTGAAATGCTTCTCTCGGAGCTCGCTCCGCTGGTCAATGCGGAGCGCGGCACGATCTATCAAATGATTTCGCCGGAGGGCGAACGCCCCTCCCTCCGTCGGCTGGCGAGTTATGCCGACAGTTTCGAATTGCCCGAGTCCATCGCGCTCGGCAAAGGCCTCGTCGGTCAATGTGCCAAAGAAAACCAGCGCATTTTGCTTTCCGATGTTCCGTCCGGCTACATGCCGATTCACTCATCGTTGGGTGCCTCCAACCCTGCCGCCATCGTCGTTTTGCCCGTCCTCTTTGAAGGTCAAACCAAGGCGGTTATCGAACTCGCATCGTTGCACAAATTTACTGAAGCCCATCTGAGCTTTCTCGAGCAGCTCACCCAGTCAATTGGCGTGGTTCTGAATACCATCGAAGCGACGATGCGCACTGAGGGATTACTCCAGCAGAGTCAGCAATTGACCGTGGAACTCCGGGCGGGACAAAAGGAACTTCAACAAACGAATGAGGAACTCGAGCAAAAAGCCAGGCAACTGGCTGAACAGAATGCCGAGGTCGAACGGAAGAACATGGAAATCGAACAGGCGCGCAGCGCCTTGGAGGAAAAGGCTGCCGAGTTGGCACTCACCTCAAAATACAAGTCTGAGTTCCTCGCCAACATGTCCCATGAGCTGCGGACACCGCTAAACTCTATCCTCCTCCTTGGCCAGCAATTGGCAGAGAACTCCTCGGGGAACCTACATTCCAAGCAAATCGAATTCGCACGCAATATTCATTCTGCAGGATCCGATTTGCTCAACCTCATCAATGATATCCTCGACCTGTCGAAGATCGAATCGGGCACGGTGACCGTCGAGGCTGAAGAAATCAGCTTCGCTTCACTAAGAGAGTCCGTCGAGCGCAGCTTCCGCCATATCGCCGAGAGCAAGAATCTGCCGTTCGTTGTCGAATTTGATCCTCGTTTGCCTGAATCCTTCACCAGCGACTTAAAGCGCCTTCAGCAAATCATCAAGAATCTGCTTTCGAATGCTTTTAAGTTCACTTCGCGGGGACAAGTTCGCATGGAGGTGCGCTTGGTCGAGAGCGGCTGGAGCCCTGATCATCCCAGCCTCAGCCGTGCCGACGCGGTCGTCGCTTTGACGATCATTGATACCGGTATCGGGATCGCTCGAGAAAAACAGCGACTCATTTTCGAAGCGTTTCAACAAGCCGATGCCGGCACCTCCCGTAAGTACGGCGGCACGGGTCTTGGGCTGGCCATCTCACGCGAGCTGGCCTCGCTCCTCGGTGGCGAAATTCGCCTCACGAGCAATCCGACACAGGGAAGCACCTTTACACTGTTTCTTCCGCTTCTATATACGGGCCCGGCGGCGGCTTCCACGGCTCCCGTGAGCGTTCCGCTCAGTCAGACCGCCTCATTGGCATTACCGATCATGCCCATCTCACGTGAGGAGCGAATCCCCGACGATCGCAACGAGATTTTAAAAGAGGAACCGACAGCCCTCATAGTGGAGGACGACCCGCACTACGCGCGCATTTTGTTGGGCCTGGCGCGCGCGAGAGGTTTCAAGGGGCTGGTGGCCATGCGTGGGAACGAGGCCATCTCTCTGGCGCGCCAATACCTGCCCAGCTTGATCACCTTGGATATCTTCCTTCCGGATATGCTCGGGTGGACCGTGCTTCACACCCTGAAACTGGCGCCAGAAACTCGCCACATCCCAGTCCAGATCATCACGATGGAGGATGAGCCAAAACATGGCCTCTCCCATGGCGCGTTTTCCTATTTGGTCAAGCCGGCGACTACCGGGGACCTGGAGAGTGCCTTCGATCGGATGAAAGCATTTGTCGCTCCCAGAACCAAACGACTCCTCGTGGTCGAGGATAATGACATCGAGCGGCAGAGCATTGTCGAGTTGCTGGCGTCGGACGACATCGAAATAACCACCGCAGCGACCGGCGGGGAAGCATACTCTCTACTCCTCGATCGCGCCTTCGATTGCTGCGTGCTTGATCTTCGACTGCCCGATATGACCGGGTTCGAGCTGCTTGATAAGCTTCAGGTGGAACAAAGCGTGCTCGATATCCCGATCGTCGTGTTTACCGGTCAAGAGCTTACCGAAGATGATCAACACAGACTCCGCACGGCCGCCAAGAGCGTCGTTATCAAGAACGTTCAGTCTCCCGAGCGGCTCTTCGATGAGACCGCGCTCTTCCTTCATCGCGTCATTGAGAATCTGCCGAAAGCCAAACAAGAAATGCTTAGTCGGCTGCACGAGTCCAATGAGGTCCTGCAAGGTCGGAAAGTATTGATTGTCGATGACGACGCCAGGAACATTTTTGCCCTGTCTACGGTTCTCGAAAATCAGGACATGACCATCCTGAGCGCAACCAACGGTCGCAAGGCCATTGAGTTAATCAAGAAGACGCCGGACCTTTCGATTATCCTCATGGATATCATGATGCCGGAGATGGACGGCTACGAAACTATGCGCGAGATCCGCAAGCTTCCTGAACTCCAGGATTTACCCATCCTTGCTCTGACCGCGAAGGCTATGAAGGGCGATCGTGAGAAGTGTTTAGAGGCCGGGGCGAGCGACTATATCGCCAAGCCGGTTGATAGCGTTCAACTCTTATCCCTGATGCGGGTCTGGCTCCATCGTTAGCATACATCCTCATGGTCGGCATCGAAGACATACGGAGCGCATCGCGAGACGACCTCGAAGCGAGATCGCCGGAGGGGGGAGCAAATTCTTTTTCTACAGCACCCACACGCAACACTCTCACCCTCGAATCAATCACGCAGAAACCTGAGGCTGCCGATCCGATGTCTCCTCCGACCGTCCTCATTGTCGATGACGATCCAAGAAATCTTTTTGCGCTCGAAAGCGTTCTCGAGGGGGGAAATTACGCAATTGCCAAGGCTCAAAGCGGCAGTGAGGCGCTCCTCGCCCTGATGAGTCAGGAGTTCGCGGCCATCGTCCTGGATGTTCAAATGCCGGAGCTTAGCGGCATCGAGCTTGCCCGGCTGATCAAACAGCGCCGACGCACACAGCATATCCCGATTATTTTTTTGACAGCGCACTACCTTGAGGAAGAGCACGCCGTGCTTGCCTATGACGTCGGAGCGGTCGACTACCTGACCAAGCCGATCAACCCTCTGGTCCTTCGGTCCAAGGTGAATGTCTTCGTCGATCTGTTCCGCAAGACACGCGCCTTGGCCATCTTGAATGCGAAACTAGAAGCGCAAAACGAGATCCTCGAGGGAGAAGCTGAGGAGCGAATGCGACGCATCCAGGCGGAGGCAGCCCAGGCCGAAGCCGAGGCGGCGAATGAGGCGAAGGACCGCTTCCTGGCTATGCTCTCCCATGAGCTCCGCACGCCATTGACCCCGATCCTCTACGCCGTCTCGCTTCTAGAAAGAGACCAGTCTTGTCCCGACCACATTCGTGACGCCTTGACAACAATCCGGCGCAACGTTGGCGTTGAGGTGAGGCTGATCGATGACCTGCTTGACCTGGCTCGAATTCGCAGCGGAAAGCTGACTCTGCAGATGGAGTCGGTGGATGTGCACGATATTCTCCGGGACGCCATCGCCATCTGTATCGGAAACGTCGAGCGACGCGAGGCGCGCATTATTCAAGGATTCAGGGCGACTAATGTCCGGCTGGACGCGGACCCGGCGCGCGTGCGTCAGATTTTTTGGAATCTGCTCAACAACGCCGTCAAGTTTACACCGCCTGAGGGGACAATTTACGTTCGCACACAGGATTTAAAAGATGAGCTGCAGGTCGAAGTGATCGATACGGGACCTGGCATCGAGCCAGCCAAGTTGAAGAGTGTGTTCGATGCATTTGAACAGGTTTTACCTGAGTCCTCAGCTGGCCTCGGCTTGGGACTTGCCATCTGCAAGGCGCTTGTCGAGCTCCACGGAGGATCTATCAAGGCTCAGAGCCTTGGGCCGGATACGGGAGCATCATTTATTGTCAGACTTCCGGCTCGAGGTGGCGGCAACATGCAGCCAACGCCCGCCACCGCCGCGGCTCCTCGGCTCGGAACTATTCGGGTCCTTGTCGTGGATGATCACCAGGATACAAACGAAAGTCTTCGTCTTTTGCTTACCCGGGAAGGTCATGAAGTTTGCGTTGCCGGCAGCGTCGGGCAGGCTCTCGAGCTTGCGGAAACGTTCGAGTTTGATGTCCTGATTTCCGATATCGGTCTACCAGACGGTTCAGGAACTCATCTTCTGGAGAGTCTGAATCGCAAGAAGGGACGACTCCTGCCGGCCATCGCTATGAGCGGTTTCGGCATGGAACAGGATCGCGAACGTAGTCTCACCGCAGGTTTCGCCGAACACCTCACCAAACCCGTCGAGTTCGCTGTCCTGCAGAGGGCGATCACGAAGCTGCTTGGCAAGGTCAACCCCCATCGGCAGTAAAAGGCGCCTGCACTAACCACGGTCGAGACCTCTTCATAGCGACAATACCGTCGGGCCAAGGCCTCCGTTATAGTGACTTTGTCTCCATGAGGTGCTCCTCCGCCCGTCGAGACCTCGCTGCTTGGTTGTAGCGACCGTGCCCTCACGGTCGAGGGTCTCTCGCCGGCGGCGGGGACGCCGCCGCTACAAAGGGGCTCCGCGCGTACGCCACGAAGGTGCGCGTGGTATCCGGCGACTTAAAGCAGCCAGACCTGCCACAGCAGATTTTCGAAAACCTCAGGCGAGAAGGCATCCACGTAGACATCCTCGTCAACAATGCCGGTTTTAGCTTTCGTGGGAAGTGGTGGACAAGCGAGGGTCGCCCAAGACTTGCGTTCACGACAAGCCCGCAACGGCGGTAAGCGCGGCGGACCTAGGTTGCCGATTATCGCCACCGGCGCTTAGCTGTCTTTTCCCGCGGCGATATTCTTGATATGTTTGAGGTGGGTCTTAATGACTGGCAGCGTCGTGGCGGCGAAGCTCTTCAGTTCAAGATTTTGCGACGTCTTCGAGGCCTTTTCGAATTCGGCGGCGACCATCTCATGGTCCTTGATCATTTCGGCAACATAGGCCTTGTCGAACTGCTCTCCCGAGAGTTTGCCAAACTTGTCGACCTTGCTCTCATGAAGGGTATCAAGCTTGGCTGGAAGGGTGACGCCATTCTTTGCCGCGATTGCTTGCAGCTCCTTATTGGCCTTACTGTGATCAGTCACCATCGCCGCGCCAAATTGCTTAATGTTCTCCTGGGTAGCCTTCTTCGCGGCCAGCTCGCCAAGCTTCACCTCAACCATTCCGGCTTGAGCCGCTGACATCATGAATGTCTCGTCGGCTGACGAGAATCTAGGCGGCGACGATTCAGAGCCTTTTTTCTCTGCAGCCAGGACGGAGGCAGACATGCCCATGAGGTAAGCAATAGCTACCGCCGGAAAACAGATCTTAAATAAACGCGTTTTCATAGAATATCTTCTATGTCTTCGGAGTTGATTCGTCTGCCGGACCTGAAATTTCGATCACCAATTATGGTGGCGGCATCGAAGATGGCTCGAGACTTCGCGAAAGACGCTTCAGCTCTGCTGCACAGGCACGGCATTGTCCGCCGGAGCGACGCGTGATCCGAATCGGTTAGCGTAGACCTGAGTAAACTCGGCGCCGAAGAAGAGTATCTGTGAGGAGTAATAGACCCACAGCAAAAGGACGATCAACGACCCGGCGGCACCGTAAGAGGAGGCCACTCCGCTTTTGCCGAGGTAGATGCCGAGCGCAAATTTTCCGATGGTGAAGAGCAGTGCTGTTAGGAAGGCGCCAATCCAGACATCGTGCCAAGCGATCTTGGCGTCTGGCAGGAACTTAAAGATCGTTGCGAACAGCAGAGTGATCATCGATAGCGAAAGCACGATGTTCAGTATATAGGCGAGTGCTTCGCTTCCGGGCATTAACCCTCCGATCCAATCCGCCATCAGGGCCATCCCTGCGGTCAGCAGCAACGAAACCAAAAGCAAGAAGCCAACCACAAGAGTAAAGCCAAAGGAAAGAAGGCGATCTTTAATTATGCCGAGCACGCCTCGTCCAGGCTTGGCTTTGACGCCCCAAATAGCGTTTAGGGATGCCTGGAGCTGGCCGAACACACCCGACGCACCAAACAGCAGCATGATGACGCTTATGATGGTCGCCACTACGCCGGCCGTTGGCTGTGCATTAGCGCTCTGGACCATTTCTTCGACCGCTTTGCCGCCTTCTGCGCCGAGGAGGCCTCGCAACTCGTCGAAAATTTGCCCCTGAGCGGCCTCCTTTCCTAAGAAAAACCCCGCAATCGCAATCGCGATAGTCATGAGCGGAGCGAGAGAAAAGACGGTGTAATAAGCGAGCGCAGCCCCCAAGCTCGGCGCGTCATCTTCCATCCATTCCGAGGCAGTCTGTTTGAAAAGAGATAACATGTAGACCCGTGGCAGAGGCTATCTCATCGGCCAGCTTCGTCAGATCGCCAGGCGACTGCGGAAAGGGGATTGAACCCCGCCCCTGAGAGTAGGAACATTGCTTAAGATTGTGCGGGTGGAGGCTGACCGGGTCCCTGGCCCTGACCTTCTTGGTCGGTTTCCGAGTCGGCCTTCTTCAACGCCTCTGGCATAAGGTTTTCTTTGGCTGCGGCTTTACCCTCATCAGTAACTTTGTGCGCGATCTCGCCAAACTTTCCCGCGATCTCGGATATCTTGTCACTGGCGGCTTCGGGCGTTAGACCCTGCTCCCGTGCTTCAATCATCGCGGTTTCGGTGACCTGTTCTGCCACCGCCTTGCCGCGCTCGAGGAGTTCCTGACCTTTCTCCTTAGTCGCATCCAGGAGCTGGTCGGATTTTTCTCCCATAAACTCGTCTTCAGGACGGGTGCGAGGCAGCAGCACCCCAAAGAGCGCGCCTGCGGCAGCAAAACCGATCGCCACCGCCAAGGGATACTCTCTCATGGCCATGTCCAACTGCTCCGCGCCGGATCGATACCCTTGCTGCATTCCCTCGCCGATACGAACCGCAGTCGATCGGCCCTGGCTATAAACGTCTTGAGCGCGTCGTGTGAGATTCTCGGCGGCTTCGCTGGCCGTATCACCGAGAGCCGACGCCTTGTCCTTGGCTGCGCCGGCGACCTCGCTGGCCGCATCGGCGAAGGCCGACGCTTTGTCCTTGGCTGCACCGGCGACCTCGCTGGCGGCATGCTTAGCTTGGCCGAGCCTACTTTGGGCTTTCTCAAGCGGATGGGATCCCTCCTTGGAAACACCTGGCGCCCGGCGGTCATCGACATCTCCGCGCGCACTGGATTCGTTTCCCTCATCTTCTGAGGCGGCGTCAATGATCATCCAAGCGACGCCGGTGGCAACTAACACCGCCGGAACGGGATGCTTCTTTACTTGGTAAGCTACGTTCCGGTAGGCACTCTTGGCCGCTCCGCCGCCCGGCATGGCAACTTGGCGGTTCGCCCACCAATCAAGGGCCGAGTTTACGATTGAACGCACGGTAAATTGATTCGAGAGCTCGTCCAAGGTCGCATCCATTCGATTGCGACGCTCTCGAATGTCCGATGCGATTTCACTCGAGGAGCGATCCTCCGTGTTCTGAATTTCTTCGTTTTTCATGAGACTTTCTTTTGGACCCACTCTTTATCTTCTTCGAGGGTTTTGACGGTTTTCGTTGGGATGGGCGTTTCTTTCTTCAGCGTGTTGATTGCCTTCATAACGAGGCTTGCACCCACCCCGCCGACGATAACTCCCACAATCAGGAAGCTGAGCAGATTTGCGACCGGTTCAGAAACGTCGCCGGCCAGAAACATTGCCCTTAAAATGAAACTCACCGCCACGAGCAGGAAAATCACTCCTGCGTAGGCAACGAGCGCACCGACCGCCAAATAGCCGACGTTGCGAGAGGCGGTCGCAATCTTCTCACCAATTTCGGTCTTCGCGAGCGCGACCTCATCGCGAATGAGTCCGCTGGTGTCGTCGCGAAGGCTTTTTACAAGATCGAGGATGTTGACTGGTTGGTCATGCATGATGAAATTCTATTAGCTTCCACCTCAGGGAATCCCGACCGACTGGGCGGGAGGCACTGGTGGATACGGTTGTGGTGGTGGCTGGCTGGAAACTCCGGCGCCCCAGCTTAGATCTGGAGATTCCACATGGGTGCTCACGGCCATCGAACTCTCGCGTGGGCTTTGTCGGCGAGATGCCTTGAAGAATCTGGCCGCCGCGAAGCCGACCACAAATAAGCCGCCGAAGACGAGCTCGGGCTTCCGCCTGGCCAGCGACTCAAGATCATCAAGAAGTTCCGCGGGCTCCTTCTCTCGCAAATAGTCGGAAATTCGATTGAGGCTTCCGGCGGCCTTCTCCGCGGGACCAGCCAGGATGTTGTCCTCATCCCCACGAAGTTTCTCGGACATCGACTGGACTGCGTTTGCATATTCGGAAAACCGGCCTGCCAGACTCTCTTTCTGGTTCTTAACGAAGCTTTGCCCGGTCTCTTGTGCTTCGCGAACGGCCGACTGAGCCGCGGACTTGATGTGGTCCACCGCAGCAGAGCCCTCCTTCCGTGCAGACTCCTTTAAATGTTCCATTTTTGACCGCGCCTCGTCGACTACCCGAGATGTCTCCATTGAGCCTGAAGATGGAGTCGAGGCCGATTCGCGCTGTCCTGTTGAAGAGGTGTTGCTTTCGTTCATTTTCCTTAAAGGTGACTTAGCTCGCGATTTTGTTAGATTCGCTTGTGGGAAATGAAACGGATCAGCTTGAACGGCGGCTGGATTTTTTGCGGGCATGAGCCCAACTTCAGGAACATCCCCTAGGGAGGGCCACCGCTGAGTTCTTCCAAACCGAGACCAAACCCTTAGTCTCTCGTGTGTAAGGTTTCGGCACTCGCACCGCTTCTGCCGGATTTCGCAGGACTTTAGTTTGGCCGGCGGACTTCAAATTTATCCTACGGCTGCCTCGGCGGCGCGTAGCCAAGACCTCGAAACATTAGACGATCTGCTCGGCCACGAGAGAAATGCGGCTGTTTCGCAACCTTTGGGGGATCGACATGCGATTCCAAGACGTATGACGAGTGTCTTGAAAGCGTCCCGCCTGTTGCGAATATTTGTCGTGGAAGACCACCCAGACACCCTTCAGGCGCTTTGCCTCTACCTCAAATACGTCGGACACACCGTCCGGAGTGCTCGCACGAAAGAGGAAGCCCTTAACAGTATCACGCAGGGAGATAATGATGTCCTCATCTCCGATATTGGCCTCTCCGACGGCAATGGATGGGATCTCATCCGCGAGATGGGCGATTCCCGTCCGCAATTTGCGATTGCCATGAGCGGCTATGGCACCGCGGCTGATCTCGAGAGGAGCACGGAGGCTGGCTTTCGGCATCACTTGATAAAACCTGTCTCTTTGGAGAAATTAGCCGCCGTCCTGGACGAGGCAGTCATGGAAGTGCACGGACGTTAGGACCCGGTTTTGCCGTCGCCGGATCCTGGTCGCGCAAGGAGATGCTGCCACTTAAAATGATTGTGAGAAGTATTCGCTTGTGGCGATGATGTCCGCATCGTCGAAATTCGCTTCGTCCGCGGCTCATCCGACGGATGCTATCCGGAAACGCCGCCATAAAGGAGCGCACAATTTTAACAGATTGCCCCGATTCGGCACCCGAACTGCTAGGGAAAGCGTTTAACCGATTTGAATATGATTCTTGAAGCTGGATGCACAATGACCGTGGACGCAGCAGACAATTCCGCTGTTGTCCTCATGTTGAGACCGCAAAGCGGCCTTGGTCAGGAAGTGAAACAAAGTCACCTCTCGATCGAGCCGCCAGTGAACTTGTATGAATTTCACGATGCCTTCGGAAACCTTCAGCAGAGAACCATGCTGGGGCAAGGCCGGTCGATCATCACTACTGCCTGCACCGTCGATACGCCTGATGAGATCGCCTCGGAACCCGACGCACATTTCACGCTGATACAGAATCTTCCCGACGACGTGATCCATTATCTTTTGCCAAGCCGCTACTGCGAGGCCGACAAGATGCTGAAATTGGCCACCTCGATCGTCAAACAATCAGCCCCGGGCTATCCACAAGCGGAAGCGATCAGAAGCTGGATCTTTCGCAAGGTGCGATACAGATACGGCGTCAGTAATTCTTCCACCTCCGCGGCGGACACCGCCAAAGGACGTGCCGGCGTCTGCCGAGACTTCGCCCATTTGGGTATCGCGCTCTGCCGAGCGCTGAGAATTCCTGCGCGGATGGTGGTAGGCTACCTTTATCAACTGGAACCCATGGACCTGCATGCTTGGTTCGAGGCCTTTGTCGGTGGTCGGTGGTACACGTTCGATGCGACGCAAAAAAGGCCTCGTGGCAATCGGATCATCATTGGCTATGGGCGCGACGCCGCGGACGTTGCTCAGCTAAGCGAATATGGACCGCTCAAAACGACGTCGATGTCGGTATGGGTCAAAGCCTCCAAGGGCGCCGCCGCCGCGGCGGCGTGAGCCATTCGAGCAAACGGCGAGTTCGGCCGAGAAAGCAGACTAATTCCACGACCATCACACAAGGTTGCCGCGATACGCTTGCGACGACGTATGGAGCAGGAAACCGATAAGATTCATGTTATTTCTCTCGCGGACGACTGGGAGGTAGAATCGCAGAGCGGAGTTCCGTTGGCGCACGAAGACGAGAAATGCGACGCCATTGACACCGCCAGGAAACTCGCACAGCAACGAGGCATCGAAACAGTGATCCTTCATCATGGCGACGGCGTGACCGAGAAAATCCCGGCCATGCCGCCCGAAGAGATCATCGCGCCCGCGAAAGCTGACGAACCAAGATCCTCCTCCGCAGGTTAGACGGCTCCGTCGCGCTGAGAAACTCTTGAACCCTAAAGCCGACTGGATAGAGGTAGGTCTTCGCCTACTTTGCGACCATCTCTGCAGCTATGAATCGCGTCTTCGTGCTTTCCCCTGCTCGCTCCAACGGCCGTCGTGCACAGCTTCTCACTCGTCCGGAAGCTTCCTTTGAATTGGCCAGACAGGTGCGAATTGGCGATGCGAAACTTGGGGATGTTTTTGCTTTCTGCAGCGGATTGTACTTTCGCGGAAAGCTCGTCTATGGACAACGCTTCGCCCAGCCTCCCGGTGAAGTGGCAGGGGTGCAGATTATCACCCCCACCCGAGGGTTACTTCCGCCGGAAACTCGGCTTGGAATTGAGGAGCTTCGCGAATTTGTCAGCGTGGCGGTGGCTGCCGATCAACGCCGGTTCACACGTCCCTTGCAACGGTCGGCTGAAATGCTGGCCGCGGTCTCCTGCGAGGTGATTCTGCTCGGGAGCATTGCCACCGGCAAATACGTCGATTGCTTGCTCCCCATCTTCGCGCAACGGCTCCTGTTTCCCTCCGAGTTCGTCGGACGCGGCGACATGAGCCGCGGAGCCCTGCTTTTGAGGTGCGTCGCCGACAACAAGGAGTTAGACTATATCCCAGTCATGGGAGCGGTCCGGCGAGGGCAGCGCCCACAGTCTTTTGGGAGCACCCCGAAAAGACCCTTGACCCCGCCTCCGCCGACAGAGGCACGTTGACTTAGGAATAGCTGCCTGACTGTCCGGCTGGTCGATTTATTCCATCCACCGACCCCTTGACATTCGATCCCCTCGCGAAGCGTGGAGCCGTGAGACTTGCAGTTAAGAGTTCGGCAAGCCTCCATCTGCAAATTCGACCCAGCATGAAAACTCGATCGCTTTGGAGCGCCACTTCATCTACCCCAGACTTTCCTCCACTCCACGGCAATATCGAAGTTGACGTTCTCGTGGTGGGAGCCGGGATTACGGGGGTCACCACCGCCTATCTTCTGAAGCAAGCTGGAAGCCGGGTGGCAGTGGTCGACCTGAAAAGCGTCGGCTCGGGCGAAACCTCCCATACAACCGCCCATGTTACCCTCGTGACCGACACCCGCCTCCAGGAACTCGCATCCCGAATGGGCCAGGAGCAAGCACAGGCTTTCTGGGGCGCTGGGCAACTGGCCATGAAGCAGATCGAAGGCATTGTCGATGAACTCCAGATCGACTGCGAATTGAAGCGAATTCCAGGTTATCTTTTCGCCGCAGTCGGCGCAAACACGGAACAAGAGGCCAAATCGCTGCGAGAGGAGGCTCTCATTGCTGACAGCCTCGGCTTTGACGCATCGTTCATCAACAGCGATCCGCTCTTCCGGCGTCCAGCCATCAGATTTCCGAATCAATTGAAGTTCCACCCGCTGAAGTATGTGAACGCCGTGGCCAAGGCTCTACCCGGTAAAGGTTGTCACGTGTTTTCACGAACAAGCGGAAGTAACATCAACAGCGACAAACATCAGTTAACTACTGACGGAGGAACCATCACCTACGACGCCGTCGTTGCCGCCACGCATGTGCCCATCCAAGGAGAGCGCGATACCTTCCGCGCGGCCCTCTTTCAAACCAAGTTGGCCGCTTACTCCACCTACGCGGTAGAGGCAGAAGTGCCACCCATGGCGGAGTCACTTTTTTGGGACACCAACGACCCCTACCTTTATCTTCGATTCGACGGACACGAAGGGGCAACGTCACTGATCCTCGGTGGCGAGGATCACAAGACAGGCCAGGAAGAAGATACCGAGAACCGCTACGAAAAATTGAGCGGCATTTTGGCCAAGATCTTTCCCGAATCGAAGCCCCGACATCGCTGGTCCGGACAGGTGCTCGAAACCCCTGATGGCCTGCCCTATATCGGGGAAGTGGCGCCGCATCAGTTTGTTGCGACAGGATTTTCCGGAAATGGCATGACCTTGGGAACATTCTCTGCGATTTTGATTCGAGATCTTATCACCGGCCGATCCAATCCATGGACGCAACTTTTCTCACCTGATCGCAAGGCCACTGTCGGGGCATGGGAATACGTCCGGGAGAACAAAGACTATCCGGCCTATTTTCTGCGGGGTCTGATTCGTCCCCCCGCGACAATGGACGATGTGCAACGTGGCTCGGGAGCCGTCGTCCAGCTTGATGGCAAAAAGCGGGCAATCTACTGCAACGACAAAGGGCAGCAGACCGTGCTTTCCCCGATCTGTCCCCACATGGGCTGTGTAGTTGCCTGGAACAGCGCCGAGAAAACCTGGGACTGTCCGTGTCACGGCTCGCGCTTCACCGCCACCGGCGAACTCCTCGCTGGTCCGGCGGAATCTAATCTTGAGCCGGAGAAAGTATGAAGCTGCTCGGAGCACTGCTGGCCGCCTGTGGATTAGCTGGGCTGTTGCTGCTGCGCCGGCCGGTGAACTATTCGCTCGCGGATAAGGTAGTCGTGATAACCGGCGGCTCTCGCGGTCTTGGGTTGGCCCTGGCCCGCGAGTTTTCGCGTCACGGCGCCAAGGTCGCCTTGCTCGCAAGAGATCGTGAGGAACTCGAGCGCGCAGCAACCGATTTGCGCGACTCAGGCGCCGAGGTAACAACCTGGACGTGCGACGTGCAGCGCGACCAAGAAGTGGAGAAGACTATCTCGGCGATCGGGCGCGAGTACGGTCGCATCGATGTCCTCGTCAATAACGCGGGAATTATGCTGGTCGCACCTCTCGACCTCATGGTGAAAGCAGATTTCGAGGAGGCTATGAACGTCCATTTTTGGGCGGCGTATCGGGTGACCATGGCAGCGCTCCCGCTTCTCAAGCAGAGTCGGCCGAGCCGCATCGTGAATATTTCTTCGATCGGAGGGCGCGTGGCCGTCCCGCACATGGCGCCCTACTGCGCGAGCAAGTTTGCGGTCTCGGGCTTTTCCGATGCGATTCGGGCGGAGCTCGCGCGCGAAGGCGTGCAGGTGACCTCGGTTTCTCCCGGACTCATGCGGACGGGCTCCCATATCAACGCCGAGTTCAAGGGCAGTCACGCCAAGGAATTCGCATGGTTTTCGATCAGCGCGGGCATGCCGTTCCTCTCCATTGACGCATCGCGCGCTGCGCGCCAAATCGTCGAGGCCGCGCGAAGTGGCCGCCCTGAACTCACGATTACACTTCAGGCCCGCGCGCTCATTCTCGCTCAGGCTCTGGCGCCGAACCTCTTTGCACGCGCCATTCAATTGGTCAACGTCCTCGCTTCCTGAAAATCCCGGCGGTGAGGCCCCGAGCCGCCGTAAGGGTTATCATTGTCAGTCCGACGTGTCTCCCTCTCGGCTGACGCAGCTCGCGGACGCAGCGAGTCCGCACTACAACGAAATACCCAAATCTGGGTGAGCTGGAGAGTGCCGGCCCGCTCACTCTCTATCGAACTCGGCAAATGAGTCCGAACCAGAGTTATCTATGAAAGCAGTTGTTTTCCACAAACCGAAAGACATGCGCGTTGAGACCGTCGATGATCCTTCTCTAGAGGATGCGCGGGACGTCATCTTGCGAGTTACCGCGACCGCGATTTGCGGCTCAGACCTGCACCTCTACAACGGATTTTTTCCTCAGACTAAGCCGCTGGTGATGGGACATGAATTCATGGGCATTGTCGAGGAAGTGGGCTCGGAAATACGGAACCTCCAACGTGGTGATCGAGTCGTCGTTCCCTTTCCCGATCGCTTGCGGCGGCTGCTTTTTCTGTAACCAAGGACTTCCGGTCCAGTGTGAAAAATCTAATCACAAGCATTACGGTCCCGAAGGCGCCATGTTTGACCAAAAGGGCGGCGCACTCTTTGGATATACCGACCTCTACGGCGGTTACAGTGGCGGCCAGGCTGAGTATGTGCGCGTGCCTTACGCCGATATCGGACCACGCAAAGTGCCAGAGCGCTTCAGCGACGAAGAAGTGCTTTTTCTTACAGATATTCTCCCGACCGGATTCTCAGGCGTGGAATGGGCGGGCGTCCAAGGAGGCGAGACCGTCGCCGTCTTTGGCTGCGGGCCAGTCGGTTTGATGGCCCAGAAGTGCGCGTGGGTTCGAGGCGCCGGGCGCGTCATTGGACTGGATATCGAACCCTACAGACTTGAAATGGCCAAGCGGAGCGCAAATTCCGAGGTGATAAATGTAAAGGAGGGCGATCCCGTAGAGGCTATCCGCGCGATGACGGACGGACGCGGGGCCGATGTTTGTATCGACGCCGTTGGGATGGAGGCGGAGCGATCGTTGCTGGACAAAGCGAAGAACGTTCTCCACATGCAAATGGGAACGATCAACGTGCTCAAGATGTGCTTCAGCGCCGCCCGTCGCGGGGGCGCGGTCTCGATCCTGGGAGTTTATGGCATGCCCTATGATAACTTCCCGATTGGCCAAATCTTCGACAAAGGTCTGAAGATTTACGCCGGGCAGGCACTCGTCCATCGCTACATCGATGAATTGATCTCGTGGCTGGAAAACGACCGCATCCGACTGAATGACATCATCACTCACCGACTTCCGTTGGCTGAAGCTCCTCACGGTTACGAGATCTTTAACGAGAAGAAAGAGAACTGCGTCAAAATCGTGCTCTCCCCATAAGGAATCGCACCTTCTAGCCCTTATCCAACGCGCGCCGAGCCGACTCATATGAATTCAACTTCGACATGGT
The DNA here is from genome assembly GCA_963706955.1 of uncultured Verrucomicrobiae bacterium. Taxonomy (GTDB): domain Bacteria; phylum Verrucomicrobiota; class Verrucomicrobiia; order Chthoniobacterales; family Terrimicrobiaceae; genus DASTFP01. The sequence continues at coordinate 214,341 of CAVPOC010000010.1, forward strand.
TCGCGCTAAGGAACCCAACATTCCTCCGAATTTGGCTGGCGACCGTTTTCTCGGCGACATTTCTCGCGGCGCAGGACGTTACCGCGACTTGGTTGCTCCATGATCTTGGCGCCTCCTTTTCGCTCTCGTTGATGGCCACCGCGACCTCAACGCCGTTACTTCTGTTCGCCCTACCTGCAGGAATCATTGCGGACACGGTCAACCGCCGGAACGTCGTCTTATCGGCTATGGCGTGGCAGGCGGCCTTTACTGGGCTTCTGGCTTTCGGCGCATGGACAAAAATACTGAGTATCAATTCGGTCCTCCTCTGCGTTTTCGCGCTCGGCATTGGTGTTGCCTTCGGTGCTCCCGTTTGGAGCGCGATTGTTCCAAGCATTGTCAGCAAAGAGGAGCTACCTTCGGCGGTCACGTTGGGCGGTGTGCAGGTGAATATCGCAGGGATCGTGGGGCCGGCACTGGGAGGGTTTGTCCTCCCGAAGCTCGGAGCCCCGCTCCTCCTCTCGATCAATGCACTGATCTTTCTCGCGGTCTGCCTCATCATCCTCCAGTGGCGGCCCGCTCAACCCTCGGCGAAACAGGCCGAGCAGGGCTTCATGAAGGCTTTCGTCGAATCGGTCCGTTATGCCGCCCGATCCACCAAGATCAAAATTATCCTCTTTCGAAACCTCCTCTTTTCGCTCGCGATTGCGGCAATTCCTGCCCTGCTTCCGGTGATCATCTATACAGAATTGAAGGGCTCCGCTGCCCAGCTGGGTCTGACCTTTACCTGCGTGGCGGCCGGATCATTGGTCGGCGCAGTTTTTCTACTGCCGGTGCTTCGCGAGCGGCTGTCCCCGAATGGGATCACGCTGGTTGCGATGGCCATTATGCCCGTACTACTCACGGCGATGGCCTTCCTGCGCACTTCGTCCGCCATGCTGGCTTATTCGGCGGCAGCTGGTGTCGCCTGGGCGCTGGCGGGATCCGAGCTTTGGCTTGCCGGTCAGCGGGCGGTTTCCGGCAGCATTCGAGGCCGGATGAATTCCTTCCTGATCATGGCAGGGCAAGCCGGCATCGCCCTCGGCTCAATCGTGCTCGGCGCCGCTGCTCTGCATGCGGGTCTTGAGTGGACCTTGACCATTGCCGCGGTTGTGGCTCTGCTAGGTTTCGGTCTCGGGTGTCTCTTCTCAATCAATTTCCAACCGGAGGCTGCCCCCGAGCAACCATCGGCGACCGAAGAACCCGAAGCGATTGGCTACTACATCCATTCCCTTTGTCGGACCGCAGGATACAGCAAGTACGGGATGCGCGACTCGGAGCCGAGACGAAAGGGAAGAGACAAGGATCGTTTGAAAAAACGCTTCCCGCGATCCCGCCGATGGCCAGTAATTTTCTCTCAACTTCGCTGCAAGTCGCAGACGTTGACAACGTCTCTGCGGCCGAAGGATCGAGATTCCCGCCAGACGAAAGGAGTAAACATGGAAACCCAAGACACCTGCTGCACATTTGTTCCCTACTTCAAGATTCACGAAGGTAAACTCAATGAAGCAAGAGCCCTCTGCGACAAGTTCGTTGAGAAGACCCGGGAGGAGGCCAGGGTGATGTTTTACGGCTTCACTTTCGACGCCGATCACATGCACTGCCGGGAAGGCTATCAGGACGCGGATGGCGTGCTCGCTCACCTTGAAAACGTGGGAGCGCTCTTCAAGGAGGCGCTGAAAATCGCCGACCTCACCCGGTTAGAGGTGCACGGACCTGAAAGGGAACTTGAAAAACTGCGCGGTCCTCTCGCGGAACTCAAGCCGCAGTTCTTTGCGTTGCGGGACGGCTTTCGACGGAGTTGACGCGCCAAAAGTCTGTCGCCACTTAGAACGGGTCCAAAAACGGAGTTAAACCCAACATCCCGGATGCGCGCGCAGCAACGGCAGTCGCTTCGGCGGTTGGGATAGCCGTTTACTCGAGAAACAAGTCTCCATTGCGGCTGGAGTTCTTGCGGCATAAGTGCTTAATGGGCCCATGCGCCGTACGAAAATTGTCGCTACTCTCGGCCCCGCGAGTAATTCACGGGAAGTTATTCGCCAACTCGTTCAAGCGGGAATGGACGTCGCCCGGCTCAATTTCTCGCACGGCAGCTACGACCAACATGCGCAAACGATCAAGAATTTGCGCGAAATTTCAAAGGAACTGGATACCCCGGTGACGATCCTGCAAGACTTGCAGGGTCCCAAAATTCGCGTCGGAAAACTCCCTGGAGGAGAGATGATGCTCTCGCCGGGGGTGGTCGTTGCCATGCTTCCCGAGCAAGATTTCACCGGCCAACCGGACACGATTCCACTCGATTACTCTCATGCCGCCGAAGAAGCCAAGGCGGGCATGCGTATTCTCCTCGACGATGGCATGATGCAGCTGGAAGTGCTGGAAATCGAGGGAAGAGCGTTGCGCTGTCGCGTGGTAGATGGAGGCGTTCTAAAAAGTCGCAAAGGCGTCAACTTCCCGCAGCTAAACCTGCGGCTGCTTCCATCGCTCACCGAGAAGGACAAGGAAGACCTCAAATTCGGCATTTCGCAAGATGTTGACTGGATCTCTTTGAGTTTTGTGAGGAGCGGATCGGACGTCCATAGCTTGAAAGAGTTGATCGCCGCACAAGGGGTTTTTAAACCGGTTATCGCCAAAATCGAAAAGCCTCAGGCGATCGAAAACCTCGAGGGAATTCTCCAGGAAACCAATGGAGTTATGGTCGCTCGCGGTGACCTTGGCGTGGAGCTGAAACCGGAAAAGGTGCCGATGCTGCAAAAGCACATTATCGAAAGTTGTAACCGCAAGGGACTTCCGGTGATTACCGCCACCCAGATGCTTGAAAGCATGATCCGCGATCCCCGACCAACCCGCGCCGAAGCCAGCGACGTTGCTAACGCGATCATCGATGGAACCGATGCCGTCATGCTTTCCGGTGAGTCGGCCGTCGGCGCACACCCGGTCCGTGCCGTCGAGATGATGGCACGCATCGCCAGAGAAGTGGAGGGAGCCATTCCTTTTAAGAGCTACCCTGCGGTAGGAGGCGGGAATGCTCATGCCTTGAGTGAGGCGGCCAATGTCGTCGCCAGCACCATCGAAACTTCGTGCATCGTCGTGCTCACCACTACCGGCCATACCGCCCATTCGATCGCCGCCGAACGCCCGAAGACCGCGGTCATTGCCATCTCGCGAAGTAAGCAAGTCTATCACGCCTTGAATCTGTTCTGGGGACTAAAACCACTCCTCGTCGATGACTCACCGAGCGACTTTGAAGGACTGGTCAAGCAAGCAGAGTCCACCGTCCTCGCCCGCCAGCTCGCACAAACAGGCGATAAGATCTTGGTCATCGGCGGCGTGCCCGCCCCCTCGCCACTCGGCGCAAACTTCCTCAAAATCCACACCGTCGGCTCGGGCTAGCGTGCTACAAAACCTGCCTCTGTAACGACGGTGTTCTCCACCAGGGAGGGCTCGTTCGGCGTTGGGACACCGCCGCGGCAGCGCACGACGGCGATCAACCTGAAGATCGGCAGACGCGCTTCTGACAAGCGCCTGGGGATTTCGCTGGACGCTTGACACAAGCGCTCCGACAACCAGTCGTGTTCGGTTTATGCTTTCTGGCTGCCGTCACCGAAGCTTTCCGAACCTGCTGGGCGTGCTGGAGGCAAATGACAATTCGAAAAAAATTCCTCTTGAGATTCGCTCGAAGTGCGTACAAGTTTACGCCTTGTTCTGGGGGGAACAGCAGGCCAGCGCAGCTATCGTTGCGTTGGCCTGCAACTTTTTTGGGCTTCGCAACACCCCGCTGGCTGGTCTTTCGTCGGAATTGCTTCTGGAGATCTCTCTTGCGAAAGCTCCTCAGTGCCGTGACAAAAGGAGAGGTTGATGGAGACTCTCCGGGTTGACTCGGACGAACTGCTTCTTATTCTTTGGGAATGTTATTATTCTGCCTGAAAGGACTTTTGGCAATTGGTGCAGGCCTCGTGATCACCGCCCTTCTGTGAAGGGTTTCCGCTACGCGCTTGACCCGATCTGTCTCTCCGCCTGCGCTCTCTACACTCTCAATCGCTGGCTAATCCAACCCATCTGTTCGTGGCCGTTCCTCCATCAATATCTTGATGATATCGTTCTTATCCCTGCCGCTCTGCCGATCATTCTCGGCATGCAACGCTGGTGGGGGCTTCGAGGTCATGACCGTCCACCCACCGCGGCCGAAATTTTTGGACACTTGGCGATCTGGTCGTTCATCGCCGAATTGATCGGCCCATACCTTTTCTCGTGGGTCGTCGGCGACCTTGGCGATGTCGTGGCTTATACACTCGGAGCTGTCCTGGCCGGCATGTGGTGGAATCGCGCCGATCTTGGCAAACTGATCACTGGCGCGATGCAACCGTCGCCGGTGGCGCGTTTCGACCATCTCGCCAAGCATTACGACTGGATGGAGTCGCTGCTCGCTGGTGCCAAACTCGAGAAGTGCCGAAATGCGCTCTGGGACGATATCCCTCCCCTCACAAGCGCTTTGCTCGTCGGCGAGGGCCACGGGAAATTCCTCGCCTCGTTATTAAAGCGCTATCCCACCGCCAAAGTCACCTGCGTCGACGCAAGCGAGCAGATGTTGGAGGTCGCTCGCAAGCGGCTTCAGCGACAAGCACTTTCTTTGAAGGGAGTCGAATTTGTCCATGCTGCTCTCCCATCCTGGAACCCACCAGCCGGACATTACGATCTGATCGCCACGCACTTCTTTCTCGATTGCTTTCCTCGCGAGCAGCTCGGCGCTGTCATCGAGGGTCTGCAGACGGCTCTACGACCCGGGGCGTCCTGGCTGGTCTCAGATTTCCAGATCCCGAGAGGGGGTCTCCGGCGGCTGCGCGCTGGGGTCATCCACCGGCTCATGTATGGCTTCTTTCGGATTGCCACAAAGCTTCCAGCATCTCGCCTGGTTTCGCCCCGGCCATTTCTTCGCAAACACGGCTTCATCCGCGTGCGGCGTCAGGAGTTCGATTGGGGTCTGCTCATTGCTGAGCTTTGGAGGCGCGCCTAGCCGGCCATTCTACTCCAAAAGCGTTGGCGCGGCGACGGCCGCACCGGCGCGCCTCGATGGCCCCGCCATTGTAGTGGCTTGCTCGCAAAAGGCAGAACAGATGACTGGGCCGCACTCGACTCAGTCACGGGAAAAGAGTATTCAGCATCTGGCATGCTGAAGTTCTCTGGTTTCTTACCGACCCAGCTATTCTTCACTCTGCGCTCCAGCCAAAGCGCACCACCAAAGGCGCAGCCATGAACCTCATGGATCGCAAGCAGCAGGAAGAATTTTTCCAAGATTATCTCACGCGAATGCTGCCGCAAGGGCATGGTGTCCGTATCGCCGAGTCAAGCTATGAAGAGGAACGCTCGGCCATGCGTTACGACGCGCCAGCGGGTCCGTTGGTCGTTTGTATTAATGACATCGAAAAGCCAGAAACTGACGTTCCCCACCGCACCGGTTTCATCGCTCGCCTGCTGAGCGAAATCGGCCGAAAAGAACCCGAGGAGTACATCAGAACTGCAATCGGCCTTTTCGACGGGACCTATGCCAACTTCGACGCGCCGGTTGTTTGCCCTGGCGGCGCGGAGATCTTCGCATGGGATTCCACAAGGAGGATCTGGCCGCGCCCTTTTTACATCCGGCGCTGGATTGACGGCCGGAATTTGGCCGTGATGCCCAGAGCGAGCTATTTTCGACGGGCCGGAGAGGTGCTACGCAAGTTTCATCGCATCAGGCTTAAGAAGTCCTACGCGAGTTTCGAGCCGTCGCAGAAGGAGAAGCATCTCATGCGACCGAGTTGTTCGGCATCGGCAAGTCTCTCGAGGCGGTCGAGCCATTGCTTCCGCTAGCCACTCTGAGGGCAGTCACCAAACTCGAAGCCGATCCCGAAAGCGTCGTGGTCGGCCTTCTCAACAACGGTTTCTTTGGCAACAACGTTTTGATCGACAATTTCGGCCATGTCCGCGTTCTCGACTGGGAGAAGGCAGGTATCGGCGATCTCGGCCAGGACTTCTTCCCGCTCAAGTACTGGACGGTCGTCGAGAAGCGCTCCGGCTGGTACATGCCCAATGCCTCGCTCTTCGCGGCATTTTGCAAGGGTTACGGCACGAGCGACGTCGAGGCGCTGTGCGCACGGCCCGCCTACCGCTACCTCGAAGCGCAATGGCTACTGCAGCGCCTGGGCGCCGCGTCGCGACGGTGGACGCAGGGCGCCGTGCACGAGCCGTATCCCGAACCCGATTTTTACGTGAGCTCTCTTCGGCAACTGCTCAATGTCTAGGGAGATCCCATGGTGAACCTAAAAGCAGGTCGTTTCGCGCTGCCAGCAGGGATCTTCGCGACGATCCTCTGGGGATCGCAAGCCTGGGTTGCCGTCCGCGCCATGCCGCAGTTGAATTTTCTTGAGATCACCCTGCTCCTCCATGCCTTCGCCCTGGCGGGAATCACGACTCTAAACCTTTTCCGCCTTCGCGATTTTGTGCGGGATTTGAAATTCCTCCTTCGTGTCAGGCACGCTCTCGGATTCTGGATATTGTCCGGCGCATGCCAGGGCGTTTGTTTTCTGCTCTTCTATCTCGCGGTGCAGAACGGACCCCAAGTTCCTAGCATGATCATGCACTTTATGTGGCCGTTCATTTTTGCCATTGCGAACGCCCTCTTTCCGAGTACGTGGAAGCAGCACAGCAGCGGGTATGAACTGAAAGTCGTCGCCATAGGCTTGTTCGGCGTCTGGTTCCTTATGCAAAGCGGCCTGGCTGTCGGAGAGCACAGCGCGCTCGGCCTTGGCAAGGCAGCACTAATGCTGGCGGCCCTTGCCTCGGCCATCTTCGGCGGCGCAAACGCCGTCTTCGACGATCATGCCCTTGCACGGTCGCGAGCCCGCCACGTCGAACTGCTTCAGGCGCCCGAGTTGCCAGTGACCTTTCGGTATTCCGCACTACAGATTCGCTTTCTTTCCGGCCTGGTGGCGATGCTCCTGCTTTGCTTCGGGTTGCACGCGACGCCGCTGCTGCTGCCACCGATCTATTTTGGCGACATATCGGTTCAAGACCTGATCGCGCCTTTCTGGCTCGGCTTCGTCGTCTATTTCGGGGCGGATTTCTTTTTTAACTACACGATGACCCATCTCTCGGAGTCCGCACGGCAGGGCTTCACCTATTTGCCGCCGTTGTTTGGAGCCCTCTTTCTTTACCTCGGCGGAGCGCGCATCGACCAGCAGATGGTCTTCGGCGTGCTGATCATCCTCCTGGCCATGTTTCAAATGCAGGCGGGCACAAGGGACTGGACGGCCAATACAGCGGCACCTTTCCTCTTCATCTTCGCGAGCATCATCGTGCTTCAGGTGCCCGACATGCTGCGGCTTCGCGGCGCACTTGAGGACGCCGAAGGCGTCAACGCCGAAGTCATGGCGGGCGTCTTTGCCATCGTCATCAGCTTTTTGCTCAGCAGGCTGCTTGACCGCAATAAGTCAGAAAACGAGCTCGAGATAGAGAACGTCAACATCATGGGGGAAATCATTGCCGAGGCAGACAGGACGCTGGCGGACGAACGAATACTGCTGAAACTAAAGAACCTCGCCTATCGGCTGAGCGTCTATATTCTCGATTTCGACGTCAATACGACGCGCTCCCGCCGCAGCTTCTTGATCCATAAGATTAACGCCGTCGTCCAGGGCATGGGCCGCGTCCTGCGCGAGTCCTCCACCGATCTTCCACCGGAACTGAAAGGCAGATATGAAGATCTCGATCGCGGCATCTCCAAATGGATTTTCCTCCGTTCGCAATTTCTCTCCCTTTCAGAGAAATGGTCGGTCGCCCTCCTCTCTTTCGCGAGCGTCATCGCTTTTCTCGTTGCCTCGAATCGCACTCCGATCTGGTATGCCGACCTATCGGCAATCGCGCTCATCACGACGGTTTTTATTCTTGTCTTCCAGGCTTTTGATCTCGGGGCCAACCGCAGCGAAGCGGAAGTGGCTGATATCCTCAACAAACAGATGCCGCTGCTGCGGCACGGCTTTTTACCTTACGTGCCGTTCGAACTTATCCAAAAGCGCGTTTTCGTGACAGACACCAGGCCGCTGCCCGTGCTGACGCGCCGGCCTGACGGCGCTTACGAGCGCGCTTATTTGCCAACCCGTGAGAATGACCTGCGCTTTCTCGCGCAGTTATTGAACGCGTCAGGCTTGACGGCGGTTTTGTTGCTCCTGCTCAATAAGCACGGCATCGTCGAGTCTGTGGTATTGAGAGCACTTCACTCTTAGGACTTGAGAGGAGCCACGGCGCTAAGCACAGCGGAAACAATCGCTTCGTTGGTGACGTCCCCGTGTCCGGTAATCAAAGTGTCGCCGTTAAGGTTGTAAATTACTGGTTGTTTAAACTGATATGGCTGGGGATCGGTTGCCGGACGAAGGTTGATTTGTGCTGCGTCGACCTCCGTGTCTTCCATTTCTTGCGCGCCATTGCGCCCCATCGCTCCGAAACGGTCGTTCTTATCCCCGAGCGCCAGTCGATCATCCTGGTTGATGCGCGAGGCCAACGGATAGGCAGTCCCGACGGCCTTATCGAGAATCGAGTGCGTGATCAAAATCGGTCCGTGGACCCTTTTTTGCTCCACCACGGCACGAAAGAAACCGTTCTTTTTCTTTGAGAATCCATTATGCGAAAAAGCTGCTTGCAGCAATGTCATGCTTCGGATTCGGGGAGTAGTCGAATTTGCTGCGGCCGCCGTAACGACACGGCCGCCAAAGCTATGGCCGATCAGATGAATCGCTTCGATCGAAGGCGGAAGTCGGTCGAGAAAAGGCGCGACGCCATTTTTACCGATCGTGCCCGCGCGCGTTTTCATTTCAAAGTAGGTCGTGTAGTTGAGAAGGTTCAGCGCGGAGTTGAAAAAACCAGAGAGGAAGTTTTCCGCAGCGACCACGTCGTCCAGAGCGAGCTTTGCCGGTCCCGCGGGGAGAGCCGCAGACGCCGCATCCTCCTCGGTGCGTTCCTCCGGGGGGGAGCTCTTGATCTTCAGCTTGAGAGACTCCATGAGCTCGTCGGGTTCGCTCTTAAAGAAGGACGGTGGAGGCATCTTCACGGTCTGCCGCGGAAGGGTCCAGCAAGGATCGTATCTTCTGGACGAACGCCGCACGTGCGGTCGCCTTATCGTTAAGGTCTCCGACAAGGTCTATCGCCTCATTCAGCAGCTTCTTGTCAGCGTCACTCTCGAAAAGACTTTTCATCTCTTCAAGCTTACTAATGACCTTAGCCTCACCTTCAGCGCGTCTCTCGACAGACGCCGCACCATTAGCGTCGCCGCCGCCGAAAACGGCCAGGCCCTCGTTGAATTTCTTCGATGGCCAAAATACTCCGACGACCGCAAACGGCTTAACTTTGGTGAGGTTGAATCGCGCCTTCGCTATCTTTTCAAAGTTGCGAAAAAACGCGCCATAGAGGTTACGCGCCTCGTTGGCATCGTTAAGCCAACCATGCGAGAAAACGAAGACCTGCTTCGTCGAGCTTGGCAGCGTCAACATCGCTGAGAACTCGACCGTCCTTATCGAAGCTAAGTTCATGGAGGTCAATATTCGTCCCGGGAATTGTTGTGGTTGCCATGGGAGATAGCGTTTCTGATTGACGATATCAAACTGACTGGATCGCACGCATGAGATCAACGAGACCCGCTCCCTGGAAATAACGGTCTCGCTTGAGGTCGGTTGCCGTGGAGGTGAAAATCTCTTTGACGCGCTCCGGCTTGCCGATGAATTCGCCTCGAATGGAAAGGAACGCCGCGATGGCCCCGCTCACGTGCGGCGCCGCCGCACTTGTCCCACTCGTCTCGACGTAGTCGCACTCCTGGCCGCGGGCGGCGTCAAGCTTTAGTTTTCCGGTGGCGCTGGAAATGATCTTTTCGCCCGGGGCGACGAGGTCGGGTTTCAGACGGCCGTCGCCAGTCGGCCCTTTTGAGGAAAAGTAGGAGACCCCGTAGACATGAGGCATATAGCGGTGGGTGGATCCGACGGTGATAGCGAGATCGGCATTTCCAGGATCATTGATGCTCAGACCCATACCCGACGAAAACGAGGCGCCCGTGGGCAAATCGAACGATCCATAACCAGTATTTCCGGCGGCGACGACAACGACAACACCCGAGCGGACCAGCCTTTCCACTTCCACACAGAGCGGGCTCTGACCGCAGGCGAACCACTCGGGTTCAAAACTATGGCCCAAGCTCAGATTGACGCCATGAATATGGAGCCGCCGGCCATTGCCGTTGACCTCCTGAACATAGTCTAAGTGCGCGGATAATGTTGCGGACCTTTCCCTTGCCGTCCTCATTGAGGACTCTTAGGCTCACCAGCCAGCATTTTGGCGCTACTCCACTAATCGTATCGAGCCTCAATGATCTTAGGCACGATATCGTTATTTTCGTCGCGATGGATTTCCACAACGCGTAGCTTTTCACCTTTCTGCGCGCTACGTTGGCCGGCGAGGATACCAGCGACATGTGTCCCGTGTCCGTTCGGATCCTTGAGCGGCTCGCCGGCGCTATCGTCCGGTTGGGTGAAATCGCGATGCTGCACCGGACCTTTGAGATTCCCGTTTTGCTCGAAGTGCTTGTGAGTTGCGTCAATACCCGTATCGAGCACCGCCCATGTAATATTCTCGCCAAGCGCGGAAAAGGAATTACGCGCCGCATCCGCTTTGACCGTCGCGATCGAGCGGGTAATGAAGGCGGAAACATCAAAGTCGGGCCAGATTCGATAGATCGCTCTCACCTTGGCCTCGCCATCCAGGCGCGCTAGCTCACGAATGACCTTTCCGTTCAATGTTGCAAAAACATACTGATGTCGCACATCCGCCTCGGACTTTTCAACTTGGCCTTCTCGCACATCGAGCTTCCGTTGAGCCTGCTTGATATACTTCCGAATTTGTTGTTGCGCCGCCGCCGCGGCCTTTCGGAAATTCGAGGTTTAAGTCAATAATGACGTCGTGGAGCGCATCGGGTTGTTCATCGATCAGCTTCTGAAGTGGCAGGGCAATGACCGTCTTATCGAGGACTTCTGGAAGAAATTGCTTAACGACCCGATTCGAATCCGGAGGCTGTTCAGCGGACATGGCAAATCACTTCAAGCAACTCTGAAAGCTTTTCATTCCGAAAGTCAACTCGTTTTGAAGGATCTGCCTTTCGAGATCGAACAGACTTAACTTCGTGCTGACCAGGCCTCCTCTCTCGAGAGTTCCCAGTTTACGTCTTGCCAAGCCTTTTGCACGCTCACCACGATAACCCCGGAACAACCTTGCTGAGGCTTCATCGCGTCTATTACTATTGCAGCTCCACCGGGCGCCAATCATCCTAGTTGTTGGGGTTTGGTAATTCGATGGACGCCCTGAAGCTACGTTGAGAGAGTTCGCTGCGATGTCCTTGACCTTAGCAAGGTTGGCCTTAGATAATGCTCCGTTTTGCGGCCGACTCGCTTCCCTGCGCCCGAGCCGTAAGGACAAATCATATCCGAGCCGTCTTCGAGATTCGTCTTAATGGCGGACGGACTGCCGAGGGCGATAGCTAAGCCTTCTCGCCGGCTGGGAAAATCAGATTGCGGCCGGTCATCTCGGCGGGCTGCTCAAGGCCGAGGAGAAACAGCAGCGTCGGCGCAACATCGGCGAGAATTCCGCTCTCCACCCTAAAATGTCTTGCCCGCTCAGCAACGTAGATGAAGTGGACGAGATACGTGGTGTGAGCAGTATTCGGTGATCCGTCTCGATTGCGCATCTGCTCGCAATTGCCGTGGTCGGCCGTGATGAGAAGCTCCCCACCGAGCGAAAGGGTTTTTTCCACCACCACCTTGACGCACTGATCGATCGTTTCCACCGCCTGAACTCCGGCCTCAACGATTCCGGTGTGACCGACCATGTCGGGGTTGGCGAAGTTCAGGATAACGAGGTCATATTTTGGGAGGTTCTCGACGACTTTTGCGGTCACTTCCGGCGCGCTCATCTCAGGTTTGTAATCGTAGGTCGGCACATCCTTCGGCGACGGAACAATGACGCGATCTTCACCGGGATACTGCTTCTCGAGACCACCGTTGAAAAAATAGGTCACGTGCGGATACTTCTCCGTCTCCGCGATGCGGAGCTGGGCGAGATTTGCCTTGCTGACGACTTCTACCAGGATGTCGTCGAGCGATTGCGGCTTGAAAACGACCGGGCATCCATAGGTTTTGTCGTATTCGGTGAGGGTGACAAAATGCACCGCCGGGGTGACCTCCCGATTGAAGCCGGCGAAATCCTTTCTCAGGAACGCGATGGAAAGCTGCCGCGCCCGATCCGCGCGAAAATTGAACCAAATGATGACGTCACCGTCCCGGACGCGTTGTTCGTTTGCGTTGTAGAAGATGATCGGCTCGAGGAACTCGTCGCCGCGCGGCTCGTGGGTGTAGGCTTCAGAGACTGCGGCCGCGGGAGCCTGATCCGCTTGCGCGCCACGTCCCAGGACGATGGCATCCCAAGCCAGCTTGTTGCGTTCCCACCGTTGATCGCGATCCATCGCATAATAACGACCGATCACCGTGGCAATATGCGCGCCTGCGCGGCTAGTCTGAGCGGCGACCGTGGTCAGGTAATCGGCGGCGCCGGTGGGCGAAGTATCGCGCCCGTCGGTGATGGCGTGGATCATGATGTCGTCGACGCCGGCTTCCTTGGCCGCCTTCGTCAGGGCAATGAGGTGATTTTGATGACTATGCACGCCGCCATCCGAGACGAGACCAAGAAAGTGAAGCCGGTGACCCCGCGCCTTGGCAAAAGCCTCTTGCAGAACCTTGTTCGACCTGAGCTCGCCATCGGCGATGGCCTTGTTAATGCGGGTGAGATCCTGATAAACAATCCGACCGGCCCCAAGATTCATATGGCCGACTTCCGAGTTGCCCATCTGCCCATCCGGGAGCCCAACATCCAAGCCACTGGCGCTCAGGGTCGCTCGTGGATAAGTGGCATAGAGGTAATCGTGAAAGGGCGTGCTCGCGAGCATCGTGGCATCACCGTTTTCTTCAGCTTTTTCTCTCCCACCTGGATTGATCCCCCATCCATCGCGAATTATCAGAACAATCGGTCTCTTGGTCATGGACAACAGATTCGACTCAAATTTCGCGACTTACGCCACAAAAATGATCCTTGCGCGAAGCGCAGTCCTCTATGAGACCGGCCCCTTTGGCCGTTCTGCGAAGGCCAAGAGCGCGTCCGCCTTGGAGACGGCGCCGAGCAGACGCTTCGAGCCGTCGGGGGCGACCACCGGAAGGCGTTCGTCGTCATGACGGGAAAAGCGCTCAAAGACCGTGGTCAGAAAATCGTTCAATAGCCAGTGCACTATCTCCGTTGCTCTCCGAAAAGCCAGCGAACCGACAGCACCAAAAAAACCCGCCACTCCAGCGAGCAGAAGCGTGATTTGCACCTCCCTGGGCCGCACCCATTCGACCAGGCCGATCCACCAGCGAAGACACTGCCGTCCCGTGGGGAAAAAAGAGGACTTCGCCGGTTCGGAGGATGTCTTCACGAACTCGCCGCAGCCATGATCCTTAGAAATGCCTCGGCGCTTTCGGCATGCATGAGGGTCTTTCGGGTCTCCAGGATTCGCACGCGTCTCGCCAACCAGGCAACACATCCCAAATATTCCGTTATCGCACTTGGCGGGGAGCCGATAAGAAAGACCAAGTGCACGACCGGGAGATCGCGACGGAACGACACTCCGCTCTCGCTCCGCCCAATCAGTAGAAAAAGGCGCGACACCGCTTCCGTCCGGGCGTGAGGAAACGCGACATGATCCGTAGTTGCCGTGGAAACTGCTGCCTCGCGCGCGCGGACGCTCTCGATGAACACAGCTGCCTCGGACACGGCCGGATGCTCCTGAATGACGGGAGCGAAAATAGTCAGGCACTCGTCAAAGGTCGCTGCCCTAATGTTCATGAGGAGAGAAGCCGGATTCACTATTTTCGCAAGCTCCTCCGCTGTCACAGTCTGAATCTAGGTATGGGCGCATGCGGTGACCAGACCGTTTCTCACGCCGCCGGCGCTCAGAAACTCGTGGCGGAAAGTCATTTTCAAGGAAAAGCCTCGATCGCGAAGGCTTGAGGAGCACACGCGCCCCGCGCGTGTAATTGACCGGCGTCCCCGCCGGCCAACACCTCGAGGAGATGTGACGGAGTCGCCGCAGAGGTTTGGCGATGATAATGGTTACCTCATCAAAGCGAATGCGCGCTTTGTGCCCGGCGAGGCCGCCGTGCACCACACCCGGGGGATGACTGTGCTCCCCAAACCTTCGTTTTCGACCGCTGCATCATCCGTGAGACTTTTTTCAACGGGATTCGGCGACAAAACACTGCGCGCCCGCAACTCCTCGAAACCCAACACCACGACACTCTAAGACAACGTCACTGCCGATCGAAGCTAAGCTGCCCCGCCCCTCCGGCATGCCAGCGCGCTTGACAGCGACACGCCGAGCCGCTAAGCGTGCAGCTCCCTAGCGGAAGCGACGCGGTGGCTAATGACCATTCCTGAGACAGCCCGAAAACGCCTGGCACTTGCCGGCTTGAGCTTGAGCGCTTTTGTCGCCTATTTGGATTTTGCGATCGTCAACACCGCGCTTCCCTCCATTCAGCGAGACCTTACCCTAACTTTTGTGCAGCTGCAGTGGGTCATGAATATCTTCGTGCTGGCCCTCTGCATTTTCATGGTAAACATGGGGCGCTTCGGTGACATCTTTGGGAGACGCGTGCTCCTCTACACCGGTCTGGCGTGTTTCGCGGCCGCCTCACTTCTCGCAGGTCTGGCGCCGAATGGTCCAACCTTGATCGCTGCTCGGGCTTTTCAGGGATTTGCCATCACAATGATCGTCCCCTCTTCCCTGGCGCTTGTCTCTCATGGGGTCGCTCCCAGCGAGCGGGGTCGCGCGATCGGTATCTGGACAAGTGTAACCGGCGTCGGATTAGCGATCGGACCGGTTGCGGGCGGTCTTTTGACGAGCGTCCTCTCCTGGCGATGGATATTCTTTGTCAATATCCCGATCGTGGCGATCGCTTTTGTGCTCTGCTCGGTGAGCGTGAAGGACGTCGCACGAAGCGACACGGAACAGCGGGTCGACTGGGCCGGTTTTCTCTTGATGATCGTCGGCATTGGCTCTTTGGTCACCGCCGTCGTCCAAGGTCCGGAATGGGGATGGACCTCACTGCCAACAATCGCTCTAGCTCTCGTCGCCATCGTTTCTCTCAGCTGCCTTTATGTTGTCGAGTGCAATGTTAAGTCACCGATACTGAACCTGGCATTGTTTGCTAACCGGGGATTTCTTTCGGGTGCCTGCGCGAACTTCACGCTGATGGCCTTCGCCTATTCCGCGTTCTTTCTCATGCCTCTATATCTGCGGAGCATCGTCGGCCAGGAGCCATTTGCGATCGGGTTTTTTATGCTCCCTATCACGGTGTTGATTGTGATTGTCGCACCGATCGCTGGAAGGATCGTTGACACTCAGGGCGCCAAGCTACCGGTTCTCCTCGGCATCGTGTCCCTGGCAGTATCGGCGCTCGTTCAATCCATGCTACGGGTCGATAGTTCCTTATTCCACATGCTCACGGCGTTCGTCTTTGTCGGACTCGGTTGGGGGCTGATCTTGAGTTCGGCGGCCTTCTCCGCGATCTCCTCTCTCCCACAAACGCTAGCTGGAACGGCTTCGGGAGCGCTCTGGACGGCTCAAAACCTAGGTGGTTCCATCGGTCTTGCTCTTGCAGGGACCATCTTTCGACATGCAGAACGAACGTCCTTGATGAAGGGCCTCGCCGCGTCGGAGATCCATTTAACCCAGGACCAACAAAATCTAATAAGGAGTTTGTTAAGCGATTCGAATGAAGCCCAGCGCATTATCGGCGAGTTTCCGAGTGCCCTCGCCGAGAGCGTTTGGCCGCTCTTTCGGAACGCGTTTATGCACGGATACTCCTGCGCATTCCTCTTTCTCTTAGGTCTCTCGCTCGCAGCATTTCTGGTCGTCGCTGCCATGATGCAAAATATCGCGAGAAAGGAAGTCAAGGCCTCGCCTTGATCGCAGGGCTGGCGTGGTGCGCACACAGCATCCCAGAATGAGCGCTGGCGGGTCTCCCAGATCAGACAGCGCACCTCTCCTGGCTAACTGACGGCTGGAGACTCAGCACTTCCCGGAATCGCGCCGCCGGAGAACACGGCGATCCAGAAACATAAGACATGGACGCCATGTGGTCACGAACAGTTATCTCGGTATAACTGACGGTCGCGGCATCCTCACGATGCATACAGAGCGAGAACGGCCCCGCGATCGGTAAATGACTGGCGTGCAGTTTCCTTAGAGTCGCCAGATCCTCCAGATCGCCAGAAAATTGTCCGCAGACTCCTCGCCGGACCTGAATCGCTTTGGCTTCGTCAAATCCAGAAGAAAACCAGTGGTGGCGCTGCCACGGACATACCTTGGAAGTGAGGACCTCGCTGCCGGAACGCCATTCCGCGAGTAAGCGTTCGGGCAGACTTACGGAAATTAACCGGAACGGGTTCATCCGTCTGAGGGGAAGTTCTTTTAAAATCGCCGCGGCCGCGCTGCTGCTCCGGCCAGAGAGAAGAGCGCGAACTACTTCCCCACGACTGATCAAATCCTCCCCGGTGCGATCCGGCTGCGAGTGCCAATTGAGGAGCGAAAACGCCAGGCCCGCGCTGTTAACTCCTATCCATGTTCCGCCGCTCGGTTCGCTGGGACAAAGCACTGCCAAGTCGCCCCGCTGGTGGACCCTTGGGGGCAGCGCAGGAACGCGCGAGATAAGTTCGTCCCGATTCATTGCCAGGACGAAGCCCTCTTCACGAGGGAGGAAAGTCACGCTGCACATGATCTACTCCTGTTTCGTGAACGGGCGCTACCCGCCAGAACGTTGTTCATGCCGGCCATTGCGGAAAAGCTTGGAAGCTGCATCACGCTGATATTCGTGTCACCCGTTTTCGACGCGAAGAGGAGCTCGCAGTGCTCGTTCAACATTGTCGAGCCACGACAATGACTTGCGGCAGTCATAGGTACACGTAGCCCGCGAGGCCGCTCTATTCAACCGGCGACTTCAAACCCTCCGCCTTTCCGGTAAACCTGGCGATGCGAACCTCATAGGATTTCACCGGAATTGCTTTCGCTGCCAATGACGCGACCACGTTGGGTGGAAAAATTTTGCACACCGTTGCTGTTCCATTTGAGGCAGCGGGCATCCATCTCCTCAGATGGCATCCACGTAATACCCTCATTTGTGGAAAATTACGAACTCCGAAAGATCTGGCACGGGAACTGCGGCACAGACCCGCCCGTTGTCCCTCTACCTTGATGCAAACCAAATTATCCACCAACGACACGAGCAACGCTCGGTATGTCGAATCCGATCCTTACCCGTGGCCGTATGACGGCGATTTGCGTCCCGACGTGACGGCCGTGCTCGTCATCGACATGCAAACCGACTTCTGTGGGAAGGGAGGATACGTAGACGCGATGGGTTATGATCTTTCCCTTACCCAAGCGCCCATCGAGCCGATCAAGCGCGTCCTTGAAGCGGCGCGCGCGAGATCATTTCAAATTTTCCACACGCGCGAAGGTCATCGACCCGATCTTTCCGACCTCCCGGCTAACAAGCAGTGGCGCAGCAGGCGGATCGGAGCCGGCATCGGTGATCCCGGACCCTGTGGGCGAATCCTGACCCGCGGCGAAGCCGGCTGGGAGATCATTCCCGATCTGGCACCACTGCCTGGTGAAAGCATCATCGACAAGCCAGGCAAGGGGTCATTCTACGGGACCGATCTCGACATGCTCTTCCGGCGAAAGGGCATCCGGAACATAGTCCTCTGCGGCATCACCACAGACGTTTGTGTGCATACCACCATGCGAGAAGCGAATGATCGTGGTTACGAATGCCTTATCCTCTCCGATTGCACCGCCGCCACCGATCCGGGCAACCATGCGGCAGCCCTGAAAATGGTCAAGATGCAAGGAGGAGTCTTCGGAGCGGTAGCCGACTCTACCGCTTTCGTCGAAGCCATCGCCCATTAGCGTCCGCAGACCGACAGCTTTTCGGAATCGTCTCTGTAGACGTGCCGGATCTGTTCGGCGCGCGCCAACTCAAGAGCCGCCTATCTGAAAACCAGACAACTGGATGCGCGCACAGTGCGCCAGCTAATCTGTCTGCCCGCATGGTCCACTCACTCGTCGTAGGCCGTGGTCGATTCTTCCAACCTGCTCCCATTCAGAGCGATGAGTCCGATAAGCGCTGCGCTGATAATGATCATCAGACATAGGAGGATCGATCCGGTGACGACGACGGGATGTTTCATAGTATCGGCAGTATGGACCAAACAACGCCTGCTGCAAAGACTCACAAATCGTCAGACGCGTTTGTCCTTCTTACTCCCGCACCTCAGCTCGCTACCTGCTGGCCGTCTCGCGCAAAGGCGAGCCATTTCGCGCACCGCAAGCTCGATCTCCAGCGAGTATTCGGAAAGCGATATAGTGCGTCACGAGCAAGGCAGGCACCCAGAAGGAAGGGATCCAATAGGCAGCGCCCATGTAAAAGCGCGCCTCGAAAAGGTTGGCCAATAAGATGGCGATGACCAGGTCCAGAACACCGAAAATGTTGAACACCCAAAGCACCGCCTTGGCGGACTGAAAATCACGAAGGGTCAGTGGAATCGCCAGAAATGCCAGCAGAGCCGCGATAAAATCACCGATCGCTGCGGGCCAGGCAAATTGCACAGGCATGCCGGGATAGACTGCCCCGCTCGCCAAAAACATCAGGCCGAGATGGCGCTGCGAATGAAGTAACAAGATGGGAACCAGAACGGTCTGGGGTCTCCAGGCGTTCAGCTTCGGCAGCAAATAGATCTTCGCCGCTGCCGCAAAGACCAACGTGCCAAAGACCAAATTCACCGTCAGCGCCTGGTCGCCGATCGTCTGCATATAGCCTACCTATCGTTTTACTTGCATTATGCAAGTAATATTCGCGGGCGCCTGTGCGCTGGGTTTCTTCGACGAAGGGAACAAGCTCGCGAGCGGTATGCAGACCCGAGCTTAGCCGGGCTGAGAAATGACGACGCGCCACGATAAAGTTTGAAGGTTTGGAGAGGTGCAGTCTTGTAGCGGCGATGTTCCCATCGCCGATGGGCTCTTCCGGCCGCCGGTGGGGACACCGGCGCTACAACTTCCGCAGACCACGGGCTCCGGAATTTGCCAGTGTCCGGCTGAGTCAAAAAACAAGAACCCTGCCTCTCGAAACAGGCGGCGTGGGATCACCAGGGTCTACACTGCGGCCTATATCCGGACCGCATTGCACAACCGACAGAGCTAAGCGGAGGTGCCTCGCTGGCCGATTGCGATCGCAAGCTGGAAAGACCGGGCGCTACTGGTAAAAATTGCGATCCCAGCGATGGGCCTTCAACCTTCCGACGGTTTCCTCCGGCAGGCCCCGCCCATCACCGATCAGGCAGTTTCGCTCGACATTTCGCACCGTGCGCATCCCGGGAATGACCGTTGAGACGGCGGGATGGCTGAGCACGTAGCGCAGCGCCGTTTCCGGCATGTCTTCCAGCGTGATCCCGAGATCGGAAGCCATCCGCGTGACGCGTTCGTAAACCTGCTGCTTTCGATCACCTCGAAAATAATTGTTGCGGAAGTCGTCGGCCGCAAAGGTCACGTCAGGGGTGATCTTGCCGGTCAAGCCTCCCTCATCGAGCGCCACACGGACAATCACGCCGATATCATGACGTTGGCAGGCAGGGAAGAGCTTCTCTTCCGGGTTTTGCTCGAAAATATTATAGATGACCTGAACCGTATCTAAGACGCCGCTCTCAATCAGCTTGATCGCGTTTTCGGGTTGATAGTCGTTTATCGAAACACCGAAGAACTTGATCTTACCCTGATCCTTGAGCTTCTGAATGGCGCTGAGCCATTCTCCCTGGTCGACCCATTCGTCGGACCAGACGTGGAACTGCTGCACGTCGATAGTTTCCAAACCGAGATTCTTGAGACTCTTTTCGGTGCACTTGATAACGTGATCGGCTGGGAAGGTCTCCTCCACGGGAGTACCGGCCCTCGCCGGCCACACTTCGTTCTTGGGAGGTATCTTCGTAGCCACGTAGATCGTTTCCGACCGCTGTCTGACCAGCTGTCCCACGAGCTTTTCGCTATGGCCGTCGCCATAGCCCAAGGCCGTGTCGATGAAATTCAGTCCCAAATCGATTGACCGATTGAGTGCTCTCAGGGATTGCATCGTCAGAAGCGCCAATCCACATGCTTTTGCCAATTCCCCAAGCGCCAAAGCCAATCTCCGAGACCTTAAGCCCTGTTCTGCCGAGCGCTCGATAATTCATGATTTTCCACTCTTTCAGATTCCTCTATCTCGGGCCAGAACTCTTGCCCTGAGTTTCGTGCTGGAGCCATTCCGACGAGGCCCGTGAGTCCAAAACGGCTAAGCGGAATCAGTTTTCCGGAATGCAATTTTTCCAATCGTCCACGGGCCTGGTGGTGCCAGTGGCGGGTGGGCGCCGTCATCCACCGTCCTTTCTCGACGCCGGAAGCTGAACCCGGAGAGAACCGACACCTCAGCTGGTAAATTGCCAGAGGCCGATGACTGCGCCTTGAGGGTCAGCAAGGATAGCGAATCTTCCCACCTGAATCGTAGTAATTTCCTTGTGAACTGTGGCGCCGAGGTCCTTGGCGCGAGCCACCGATGCTTCGAGGTCTTCGACGGTCACGTAAGGCATCCACATGTCGGGCATCGATTCCGCGTCCGGTGGAAGCGTGAACATCCCGCAAACCACGCGATCGCCAGATTTAAACATGCTGTAGGTGTAACCCTGCATATCCATCTCCTCACGCGACCAGCCAAACAGCTCGGTGTAGAATTTCGCACTTGCCGCCGCATCGCGGGTCATCAGCTCGTTCCAGCTAAATATCCCGGGAGTCTTATCCATTTCGTTTGATCCTTCTTCGCTCATAGTGTCTCAAGTCTATCCTTAACAGAGGGAATTGCCAGAGGCTCGATCGGCACCTGACCTCGATAACGACACCTTGATTACATTGAAGTCTGCCAGGCCACTGTCTTAGTGTCGCAAACGCTCGTAAGAAATTCCTCCGTGAACGACGAAACGAATTCTGCCATGCACAGAGTCGATCTTCCCACTCAAGGCGAATTCCTCCGCATTGAAGAGGAGAAGCGCTACAAAGCGCAAAATGGTCTCTGGCGCAAATGGGGTCCCTACCTCAGCGAACGCCAATGGGGCACCGTGCGTGAGGACTATAGCCCAGACGGCAATGCCTGGGATTATCTTTCCCACGAGCAGTCCCGCAGCCGCGCCTACCGTTGGGGCGAAGATGGAATTGCCGGATTCAGCGATCACCATCAACGGCTTTGTCTCTCGCTTGCGCTCTGGAACGGGCGTGATCCGATCCTCAAAGAACGTCTCTTTGGCCTCACCAACGCGGAGGGCAATCACGGCGAAGATTGCAAGGAGCTCTACTACTACCTGGACGCGACGCCCACCCACGCCTACTTGAAAATGCTCTACAAATATCCACAGGCGGAATTTCCCTATGCGGATCTTGTGCAAACCAACCGCTCCAAGGGGAGGCTGGAGCGGGAATACGAGCTTATCGATACCGGGATCTTCGACGAGGACCGCTATTTTGACGTTTTCGTCGAGTATGCGCGGATCAACCCGACAGCGGTCAACGTCCTAGTTACCGTCTGGAACCGCGGACCAGAGGAGGCTACGCTTCACCTTTTGCCACAGCTGTGGTTTCGCAACACGTGGTCGTGGAAAATCGATGCGAAGAGGCCCCGCATCTCCGCAGGCGATCCGCAATCGGTCGACGTGATTCATCACGAGCTGGGTGCTTTTCAGTTCTTTGTCGAGAAAGCCGACGAATGGCTTTTTACCGAAAATGAAACCAACGCGCGGCGACTTTTCGGGCAAGAGCTCGAAGGTTATTTCAAAGATGGATTTCACGAATATGTGGTGAATGGAAATGCCTCGGCAACGAATCCCGCACGCGCGGGAACCAAGGCCGCTGCCCTGCTCGTTCGCAGCGTTTCTCCCGGAGGCCGCCTTCAACTCCGCGCCTGCCTGCGGGAACCTTCCGAAGGCGACCCGTTCGAAACCTTCGATGAAATAGTCGAAACCAGGCGCGCGGAAGCGGACGCGTTCTACACAGAGCTCCAAACCGATCTTTCCGATGACGACGCTCGCCTCGTGCAGCGACAGGCTCTCGCCGGCCTGATCTGGAGCAAGCAGTATTTCTACTACGACGTCCCCGAATGGTTGGACGGCGATCCTTCGCAGCCGCCGCCCCCTGTTGAACGCAGGCATGGCCGCAACTACGACTGGAAACACCTAAACAATGCGGACATCGTCTCGATGCCGGACAAATGGGAGTATCCATGGTACGCCGCCTGGGATCTGGCGTTCCACGCGGTCGCCCTCGCCCTGGTCGACACCGAATTTGCCAAGTCCCAACTCCTGCTCATGACGCGGGAATGGTATATGCACCCGAACGGCCAGTTGCCCGCCTACGAGTGGGCGTTCGGCGACGTCAATCCTCCGGTGCACGCTTGGGCAACTTGGCGCGTCTTCCAGATGGATCGTGCGCGCCAGCCGCCAGGCGGCAAGACCAGCCTCGGGGACCTCGATTTCCTGGAGCGCGTCTTCCACAAGCTCATGTTGAACTTCACCTGGTGGGTCAATCGGAAGGACGCGCAGGGGCACAATATCTTCCAAGGCGGATTTCTCGGCCTGGACAACATCGGCGTATTTGACCGAAGCGCCTCGTTGCCGACCGGTGGGTTTATCAATCAAGCGGACGGCACCAGTTGGATGGCCATGTATTGCCTGAATCTTATGCGCATCGCCCTCGAACTTGCGCAGCACAACCCGGTCTACGAAGACATCGCCACCAAGTTCTTCGAACATTTCCTGCACATCGCTGAGGCAATGAACAACATTGGCGATGTCGGGATCGGCCTCTGGGACGAGCAGGACGAATTCTACTACGACGTTCTCAACCTCCCGGACGGACGCACGATTCCGCTGAAGGTGCGCTCGATGGTCGGGTTGATTCCCCTTTGCGCGGTTGAAGTTCTCGAACCGGAGAGCCTCGAACAGGCTCCGGAATTCGCTCGACGGCTGAAATGGTTCCTCAATTATCGTCCGGACCTTGCCCGGCTTGTCTCAAGATGGCAGGAGAGCGGTCAGGGAGAACGCCATTTGCTCTCGCTGCTTCGCGGTCACCGAATGAAATGTCTGCTCCGGCGTATGCTCGACGAGACCGAATTTCTCTCCGACTACGGGGTGCGCGCGCTTGCGAAGATCCACGAAACCAATCCGTACATATTCAGTTGTGGCGAGAGTGAGATGAGCGTCAGCTATCAGCCAGCGGAATCCGATTCTGGACTCTTCGGTGGAAACTCAAATTGGCGCGGACCCATCTGGATGCCGGTAAACTACCTCTTGGTCGAATCGCTCGAGAAATTTCATAAGTATTACGGAGACGACTTCACTGTCGAATGCCCGACCGGCTCGGGGATATACTTGACCATTCGCGAAGTCGCCAACGAGCTGGCCCGCCGCTTGGCTCGCATTTTTCTAAAAGATGATTCAATGCGTCGTCCCGTTTTCAACGGGGAAGAGAAGATGCAAACTGATCCCCATTTCCGCGACCATGTGCTGTTCTACGAGTATTTTCATGGGGAGAACGGTCGCGGAGTCGGCGCCTCACATCAGACCGGTTGGACCGGCCTGATCGCAAATCTCCTCAAGCCGAATCAAGGAGGGCTCCCGCTGTGACGCAATCTTCAAAGACGTCACCGGCCTTTCCTCGGAAGGACAAAGAACCTTTTCGAAGTTATAGCAGCCCCTTCCCAAGAAGCGCCAGCGCCTTTGCTGTAGCGGCGGCGTCCCCGCCGCCGAGAAACCTCAACCGTGGGGACCCGGTCGCTACAGGAGAGATGCCGCCGCAGCTTTAGCGCGTCCCACAACTTCAACCTTCCACCGATGGAAGAACGCACGTAAAAGTAGCGCCGGAACCTGGATTCTCTGATGCCGAAAGGCGGCCGCCGTGCGCCTCTACGATCGAGCGACTGATTCGCAGTCCCATTCCCATGCTTTTTGGCTTCGTGGAATAAAACGGGTCAAACATTTGATCTTTTTGAGCGGGATCAAATCCAGCGCCACTATCCTCCACATCGATTCGGATTGCCCCTTTACCGTCGAGGGTATCCCGAGCTGTTCTCACCGTGAGAATGCGTTTGTCGCCGGTCTCTGCCGTCATCGCTTCGATTGCGTTGGTGATCACGTTGAAGAGCGCCTGCTGCAACTCGGTGCGGTCAGCGGAAACCTTCGGCAAATCCTCCGCGAATTCAGTTTGGACGGTGATTCTGTGTTGCCGCAGATCGCGGCTGGCCAGCGCCAAAACATCAAGCACCAGATCCCCGGGCTCCAAGACAGCAAGGTCTCGACTCGATTGTCCAGCACCTTCCCGCGCGCGCGCGAGGATTTCTTTCGCATGGGTAGCATCTTTGACGATGTTAAAGAGCGGTTCGCGAGACTCAAAAGGGAGCGCACGCGTCGCCTCTGCCAGGCGAAAGCAGAAATCCCCATTTTTTGCGATCGCCTCGAGTGACTCATCGATTTCCTGCGCGATGGAGGACGCATACTGTTCGATGGTCAGGCGTGCCACTCGCGCGAACTCCGCCTGGACGTTGCGAAAGACCTTCTCCGTAATCCTCTGTTCGGTGATATCGATTATCGCGCCGGAAAACTCCGCCAGCAGAGACGTCTCCAGGACTGGATGACCGATGCTTCGTAGATCCCTGGTCGATCCATTCGGGAGGACGATGCGAAACTCAACCTTGAAATCGCTCTTTTCACTCTTCGCCTTCTCGAGCGTTTGCTCGACGAGGACCCTGTCCTCTGGATGCACGAACTGCAGAAACAGCTGATAGGATGGTTTTACGTCGCCAGGATTAACGCCGAAGATCCGGAAGGTTTCCTGGGACCAGTAAACCTCGCCGCTCCCCACATTCCAGCCCCAGCTGCCGGTGTGGCTGAGCTTTTCAGCTTCGGCCAGATAGGCCTCGCTCAATCGTAATTCGTCTTCGGCCTTTTTCTGTTCGGTGACATCTCGAATCGCTCCGGCGAAACCTTGCAGATCTCCAGCATCGTCGTTCAGCGGAGTAAGGATGAGGTTCGCCCAATAACGCTCCCCATCCTTTCGGACTCGGCTCACCTGGTCCTCAAATCGGCCCTCAGTCACCGCGCGCCGCAATGCCTCGCCGGATTTTTCAGCCTCGCGTTCTTGCGGCTCGAACAAGAGGGAGAAGTGTTTGCCGAGAATTTCCGGCGCGTCCCATCCCATGATGCGCTCTGCACCCTTATTCCAACTAACGACTTTCCCCGCGGGATCGAGCATGAAGAGTCCGAGCTCGTTCAAGCCGCCGATCAGCTGGCGAAGGCGCAGATCGCGCTCGCTTTGAGCGGTCAGTGCTCGCTGACGCTCGATCGTCTCCGCCGCCTGCTCCGCATAGAGGCGAGCGTACCTCGTGTCGCGTTCATTGGGTTGACGCTGCTGTCGAAAATGCGTGGAAACAACACCGATAAATTCCTTATCTTGACTAACCAGCGGTGTCAGCTGGATGGCGCGAAAACCAGCGGAAGCGGCAACCGCCCAGTGCGGCTCGAAGGCCGCATCGGCGAGCGCATCTTCGACGATCACGCTCTCGCCACGACGAAGGGTTTCATTCCAGACCGGATTGGTGGAGAAAATATCCCTAAGTTTTTCCGGCACGTCGTGCTCGAATCCGTTTTGGGCTAGCACCTCCAATGTCCCTTTTTCGGCGTCGTAGAGTTGCAAACTACCCATGTCTGCCTTCTGAAGCCCGATCATGCTCGTAACCACCTCGTGGCAGAGCAGCCGAAGTTCTCTGGGGACCAGCAATCGCAGCTTGAGCTCGTGGAGCCGGCTTGCCATCGCCTGTTCGTCTCCCAATGCGGTTCTCGCACTTTGCAATTCCCGCGCGCCTGTATCGATTTCACGCCGGAACCCCTCACGGTCGGTCGACCAGGCAGTGCGCTCACGCTCCCGGTCGGCCTTCTCGCTCTCCAACATTGAACTGGCCACGTTGAGTTCCTCAGAGGAGGGGAGGCTCAAGGCATCCGGAATCGCCTTCAGCAAGAGGACGGCGGTTGCGATCCCTGCCACACCGGCGATAGCTTTGACGATCCCGAAGAGCCGGAATGTTCCGTGCCAAACCGACCAAATCTCCATCAGATGCGTTACCGCGCACGCGAATACAAAAACGCCGAACAACGCGAAGGTTCCGCGCCAG
Organism: uncultured Verrucomicrobiae bacterium; assembly: GCA_963706955.1. Taxonomy (GTDB): domain Bacteria; phylum Verrucomicrobiota; class Verrucomicrobiia; order Chthoniobacterales; family Terrimicrobiaceae; genus DASTFP01. The sequence continues at coordinate 240,746 of CAVPOC010000010.1, forward strand.
GAGAGACCAGCCCTGTTCTTTACGAATGAAATCAGCGCCAGCAAGATTAAGAAGTAAGCCAGCGCGATCAGAGCGTCCGAGACGACATGAATCCAGAGGACTTCGGGCTGACCGACGAATGCCTGGCCGTGCGGCACAAAATCCGAGTCTAATAGCCTCTTAAAAAAATCGGTCATGGCAGCGCGTTCCCAAGAAGTTCCCTTCCTATCAAGCACCCTCGTTGAACGAGCGAAAACCAAAAAATCGCCTTATTTGCTCTCTGCTCGCGATCGTTCCGAATCTCCGGGTGCCGATTCGCTCTGATAAAGTTATGCGCCTCGCTGTGCGGCGCCGCCTCGTGGTCCGCATAACAGTATCAGCGGAGCTCTTGGCACCGCCTTAGTCCGGCTGGAACTTCCGCGCTCTTGCTGAATTCACCGGCGCCAAGAGCGGCCCTGATCGCGTCATCAGGGAAGAGCATCTTCCGGTTTCGCCTTGCGACAAGCAGACGCCGGTGGCAAGATTTTAACCACTTCCATGAATCTTTCCCCTCTTTCAGTTATTGCGGCGGCACTCGTGTTGCTGACTTCCTTCGGACACGCAAAGGAGATCGAACTCTGGTTTACTCCGATGTCGACAGAGGGGCCGCCGAAGGCGCCACTGCTGCAGTGGAACAAGGAGAATTTCCCGAAGCTGCTGCCAGGCATTACCGTGGGAGAAAACTATGGGCCTCCCATCTATCAGGACGCGCAGCAAAAATTAATCGTGCAGGGGCGAAGGGGGAAGCCGGACGTGATCGAAGGTGTGCTCGAGGGCATGATCGCCTACCAAAGAGCTGGGCTCCTCGAGCCGTTGGATGACTATTTTAGCAAATGGCCAGATCACACTCAGTTCATTCCAAGCACCATCAAGGCGCTCACCATTAACGGCAAACTTTACGGAGTCCCCTATAACACCAATGTCCGCGTCTTGCTGTATCGCAAAGACCTTTTCGAAAAACATAACTTGGCTCCTCCGAAGACCTGGGAGGAGATGCTGCAAGCCGGTGCGACCATCTCCGCTAAAGAGCCGGGAGTGGCCGGTCTGGGATTGACAACCAAGAGCGGCAGTGTGCGCACTTTTCAAGAATTCATCTCCTGGTTTTTTCAGGTCAACGGCGGCGAGAATCCCTTCAAATATGACGAGGCCAGCAAGAAATGGACGATGAACACGACACCGGAAAAACTGGCGCAGGTCTTAAAGCTCTACGAGGATATCTTTGCTAAAGACAATCCCTCTGCCGCCAATCAAAACACGCGGGGCAACGATTACCAGGCAACCGATACCGATTACGTTTCAGGGAAGAGCGCAATGGTTCCGATGGGCCCTTGGATCTATTCTAATCGGACAACCGGCGAAGTAGCGAAAAAGATCTTGGAAGAGCAAACCGGAGTGGCCGCACTGCCGCTTCCTCCGGGGGGAACACAGGCCACCTACCTTGAAGTGAAGCCCATTATGATCAATGCCAAGAGCAAGGAAAAGGAGGCCGGCTGGGAGGTGATCAAAGTCTTAGCGAGCAAAGATTTCGTCGCTTTGGAAAATAAGTTGGAAGGAGTCAATCCCCCGAGACAGGATGTGGCCGATCTTCCGGACTTCAAGAACGATTGGTGGCAACAAGCCTTCGTCGCTCAGTTACCCACCGGTGTCGCCTTGGCTCCAATCAATTGGGGACTGGTCGTCAATGACCTCACCGAAGCGCTCCAGAAGGTCATCTACAAGAAGAGTAGTCCGGAAGAGACAGCTAAGGAACTTTACAACACGCTCGAGCAGCGGGCGAAGAATAACCAGCTTTAGCTTCTCAGCGAGTCTCACAATTATCGCCAGCCCGTTGTGAGAGCTCAAGAACAGGACGTCGGCAGCCTCACTCAGGATCCCAAACGAAATTTTGGGACGAGGTGGAAAAGTTTCCGCCAGGCGTCGTTTGGATATATCCTGCTCGCTCCGGCGCTCATTATCATTCTCGGCCTGAACCTCTATCCGACGATCTCGGGCGTCCTCACCGCATTTACGAACCAATCTCTTCTCGATCCTTTCAACTGGGCATTTGTCGGCTTTGCAAACTTCCAAAAGTTGTTTGGAGATCCAGTCTTTCGCATCTCTCTTGTTCATTCGCTAGTGCTGACCGGCTTAGCCGTCAGCCTACAAGTGGTCTTGGGCTTGATCCTTGCGCACTTGCTTATTGAGCAAGTGCCCGGCATCCAATTTTTCCGGAGTATCGGAATGATTGCGTGGGTGCTCCCGATTATCGCTTCGGTGGTCATGTTTCGGTTCATTACACTCCCGAACTATGGCTTTATTAACATTCTTCTGAACGATCTCGGCGTTGGGCATTTGGCGCGCAATTGGTTCGGCGATGAAAAGTACGCGTTCGTGCTGATTCTTATCATGCACCTTTGGCGGAATGTTCCCTTCTATGCGATTTCTTTCATGGCAGCGATGCAGGCGATTCCCTCCGATCTCTACGAAGCCGCACGCATCGACGGGGCGTCCACCTGGCGACAATTCTATCACGTCACCCTGCCAAACTTGCGCTACATCATTTTGGTGATGGTGGTCCTTCACGTCACTTTCACCTTCAACAACTTCGATTTCGTCTATCTATCGACGGGGGGTGGTCCGGTGAACTCCACCGAAGTTCTGCCTACCTTCATTTATAAACAGGCTTGGAACGGCTACGAGCTCGGATACGCCAGCGCTGGCGGCGTGGTCATGCTGATCGTCCTCGTCGTGTTGGCGCAGGGTTGCCGAAAATTTATCGGAGGATTCTCAGAGGAATGAAAAAGAGCAAACGGAGGCTGGTCATCGTCTACACTGGGCTGATCATCTTCTACGCGTTTCTCTTGCTGCCGATCGTCTGGCTCGTTCTTTCGAGTTTCCGCAATACGGATTCGATCCAAGCCGGCCGGCTCGTCCCGTATCCATCAGAACTAACGGTCATGAATTACGTCGAGGCCTTCCGGATAGCCAATTTGACGACGTTTCTCATCAATTCATTCGTCATCGCCATCAGCGTGATGCTCGTCGTCGTCTTTATCGCGAGTCTGGGCGCCTATGCGCTGAGCCGATTTAAGCTCAGAGCAAAGAACCTGTTCATGATGTTGGCTCTCATGCCGCAATTTTTCCCCTACGTTCTGATCTTAATTCCATTTTACGTCTTGATGTCGAACATCGGGTTGGTCGATAGCCACCTCGGACTCATCCTTACGCACACTTCGATCACGCTTCCCTTCGCGCTCTGGATGCTGACCGGATATTTTAATGCGATTCCGCGTGATTTGGATCAAGCGGCCCTGATCGATGGTTGTTCGCGACTCGGGGTCTTATTCCGAATCATTTACCCGATCGCCATTCCAGGCATGGTCGTGGCTGGCTTCTTCGCCTTTGTTGTCTCCTGGGGTGATTATCTCTTCGTCTCGATTCTCTCGCAGAGCCCCGAAACGCAGACGCTCCCGATCGGTCTGCAAACCTTCATGAGCAGTCTGCAAGTAAGATGGGGCCTGATCACTGCCGGAACAGTCATTGCCATTGTGCCAACGATTCTCTTTTTCGCAATCGTCCAGCGTCGCCTGGTTGCCGGCCTCACTGCTGGCGCAGTCAAATGAGCATCAGCGCGGACTGGATCGGCTGAAGCAAACCAAATTACCCGCTATGGCTAAAATCACGTTCATCGGGGCTGGCAGCCTTGTCTTCACTCATAATCTCTGCAACGACATTCTGCTGGCGCCGGCTCTGCAGGATAGCACGATTATGCTCATGGATGTTGATCCGGAGCGGCTGGAACAATCCAAACAAATCGTTCAAGCCATCGTGGACAAACGGAAGCTGCCCGCACGAATTGAAGCTTCCACCGATCGCACGCAGGCAATCCGCAATGCGGACTACGTCGTTACCACCTTCCAACAAGGCGGTTTGGAAGCCTACCAGTCCGACATTGAAGTTCCGCGAAAGTATGGCGTGGAGCAATGTGTCGGTGACACCTTGGGACCTGGCGGCATTTTCCGCGCGCTCCGCACCATTCCTGTGCTCCTAGAGTTATGTGCGGAGATGGATAAGTTAGCTCCTGACGCCTTGCTGTTGAACTATGTCAATCCTATGGCGGCCAATTGTTGGGCCGTGGATGCCGGCACTGGCCGTCCGCATGTGGGGCTTTGTCATAGCGTTCAGGGAACGAGTGAAATGTTAGCTAAGTGGGTCGGAGTTCCCTACGAGGAGGTCAGATTTTTTTGCGCGGGAATTAATCATCAGGCATTCTTTCTCGAATTTCTTCATTTTGATAAGGATCTTTATCCACGCATTCGCGAAGCAGTCGAAACCCCGGAGATCTACGGCGAAGAACCGGTGCGGATCGACCTGATGAAACATTTCGGCTACTTCGTCACCGAATCGAGCGGCCACGCGAGTGAGTATGGTCCTTATTTTCGGAAGAGTGCGAAAATGGTCGAAGAAGAATTAGTCCCTAAGTTTACCCACCAAGCCAATTACTGGTTGGAATTCGGACGGACCGGAGGATACCTGCACCACTGCCAGCGGCGGCTCGAGGAATTTCAGCGAGAACACGAAGCGATTCTGGCGGAGGATCCCACTCTCGAGCGGACTCATGAATATGGATCGTACATCATCGAAGCGATCGAGACGAACATTCCGATTCGGATCAATGGAAACGTCCCGAATACCGGATTGATCGAAGATCTTCCCGAAGGTTGCTGCGTCGAAGTGCCGTGCCTGGTGGACAGCAATGGCATCCAGCCGACCAAAGTGAGGGAGCTGCCTCCACAACTTGCCGCGCTTAACCGCACGAATATCAATGTCCAGCAGTTAATCGTGGAAGCAGCACTAACAGGTAGCCGGGAGGCAATCCATCACGCCGCCATGCTCGATCCGCTAACGGCAGCCGTGTGCACATTGCCGCAAATCCGCAGCATGGTCGATGAGTTGCTCCAAGCCCAGCAACGCTGGCTGCCCAAAGCAAAATAAGCGGCACGCGATCGAGCCACAGACAAGTTTTCTGCGCATGAATTAAGGCGCCTCACGCATCGCGTCGCCCGTTCGGAAGGATCGTTCTCGTGGCAAGCCTGCGAAAGCATCTCGGCGGCGGGAGGCCGCCGCTACAAACGCGCCATGGTTGCCTCAGAAATGTTTGGAAGAGGCGCTATAACGATTGCTCGAGGAGACGATCTCTGAGAAAGGCTCAGAGAGGAAATTCGTATGTCAAAATGGACGGAGAGATCTCGGTCGGACGGCTCGCCGCTCGCGGTCGCGGTGATGTTCATTGGGAACGGCTTGGTGATGGGCTCCTCGCTCTCGAGGATGCCAGAAATCCGTGACCAGGTCGGCGCTACTCCTACTTCCCTGGCATTTGCGCTCGTTTGCGTGGGAATCGGATCGATCGTTTCCATGCCGTTTACCGGCTTGCTGGCGGACCGCTACTCCTCGATGGTGGTCAGTCGGGTGGCCACGGTGATCTGTCTTGGCGCTTGGACACTCGTGCCACTAGCAAATTCGGTGCCGACATTGGCTCTGATCATGCTCGCTGCCGGGTTGGGGACTGGGGTGGGCGATGTTGCCATGAACATTCAAGGAAACGTGGTCGAGCAGCGTCGCAACAAGGTCCTCATGCCGTTTTGGCACGGACTCTTTTCGGTTGGCGGAGTGGCCGGCGCGATGGCGGGCGCTCTGGCCGCTTCACTCGGTCTACCACTCTCCTGGCAACTGTCGACAGTATCGCTTCTCTTGCTGGTGGCGATGTGGCTGGCGACAGCCTTCTACGTGCCGGACGCAAAATTGCATCCGGCAGCAAACAGGGCTCAACAGGAAGAACCGATCTTTGACGAGCCACAGCTGCTGGCTTGCGAGCGACCGCGGATCGCTGAGACGCAATCGTCGATCACCCGCGTGGAAATCCTCCTCGGAATAATTGTCTTTGGCACCGCTGTTGGCGAAGGAGCGGCGAATGATTGGCTCGCTCTCGTCCTGGTTGACAACCGGGGCGCGCCGGCTGCGCTCGGAGCGCTGACCTATGCGGGATTTAACTTAACGATGGCTATCGGTCGCTTTGTCGGTGGAATCGTGATTGAACGCTTTGGAAGAGCTCCGGTCTTGAGGATTGCTGGCTTGCTGGGCAGCGCAGGGGTGGCGACCGTATGCCTGATCCCTTCGACCACAGCCGCACTAATCGGTGCTCTTGCTTGGGGTCTTGGCCTTTCCGTCGTTTTCCCGTCAGCCATGTCGGCGGCGGGAGAAGTGCCCGGGCGGGGCTCTCGGGCGATCACGGTCGTCTCGACCATCGGCTATGGCGGGTTCTTGCTCGGCGCGCCGCTGATCGGGTTTCTCGCTCACAGTGTGCCACTCGATCGAGCTCTGCTATCCGTGGCGTTCCTCATCTTGCCAGTTGCGATTTTGGCTTCTGTGGCTCGCGAACGCGGCTCGCAAATGGAGCCTGCGCCCAGCGCTGCGAAATAGCCTTCGACTGGAAAGCAGATCTATCGCTTAAAGAGCGATGACCTCTCTAAGCATGATTTGGCGTGAAGAGACGCCGACCTCGATGACAAACTCGCCCGGCTCGATCTTCCAATCCCCCGTTTGCTCACTCCAATACGCGAAAGCGCGCTTTGGAAGATCAACGCTAATGTGGCGAGATTCGGAAGGTTCGAGATAGATCTTGGCAAAACCCTTGAGTTCGCGCAGCGGACGCTCAACGGAACAGGAAACTTGCCCGGCATATACTTGCACCACCTCGGCTCCTGCTCTCTGGCCGACGTTGGATATGCTCACCGCAACGCAAACGCCTTTGGCAGTTTTTGCCACTTTCAGGCTAGCCAAATCAAACTTCGTGTAACTCAATCCGTGCCCGAAGGGAAAGAGCGGCTCAATACGCTGGGCATCGAACCACCGGTAACCGACAAAGATTCCCTCCATGTAGGCGCAAACGTCGGGGTGATAATCGTTCAGCGCATGGGCCGGGGAATCCGCCAACACCCGCGGAAAAGTTATCGGTAGCTTGCCCGACGGATTAACATCACCCAGCAATACATCAGCGATGGCGTGACCACCTTCCATTCCCGAGTACCACATTTGGACAATGGCGGGAACTTGGTTTATCCATGGCATCTCGACCGAAGAACCGCTCATTAGCACGACAGCAGTCTTTGCGTTCACCTCGGCAATGCGCGCGATCAATTCATTCTGCCCCTCGTGCAGGGCCAGGTCCTTTCGATCGGTGCCCTCGAGATCATACTGGTGACTTAGGCCACCAAAAAACAGCACCACGTCCGCTCTCTCAGCCGCAGCAAGAAGCGCTTCGTCATCCTCTTTCGCGTCTCGCACCCATGGCGGAATCCAACCCAGCTTGATGCGGAGGTCCGGCCGTGACGGCCAAAGCTCGACCCGCAGCTGGTAGTTGACGCCAGCTTGGAGTTCAAGCGATTTGCCAGTCGTTTCTGCGCCTCCTTCAAAGCGATGAAGAACCACGATGCCATCGATGAGCAAGCAAGCTTGATGCGAGCCGACGAGAATGAACTCGTAAAAGCCCGTCTCTGGCGGAACGAGCACGGTTTCCCATGTCGCGGAAAATTGACCTGCTTCGCTACCGGGGACCGGCGCCACGTGATCCCATTCGAAGTCAATCGCTACTTCCGCCCGCCGGATGACTTCTCCCGCAAAAGAGCGCTTCTGCCAATAGTGAGCCTTCCAACCGCGCGTGCCGGAGCCCTCGTCGGCGATGCTGAGGTAGTGCGGATCTATGGCTTCGAACTCTCCACGACGCGTCGGATAACCTTGAAAAAACTCGATCTCGCTCGATTCCCCTAGTTTATGGCGAAGTCCTTCGAGCGGCGTGACCTCATAGAGCGCCTTGACGCCGGAGCTGTGACCGCCGGGCGCGTGTCGGGTAACTGCATTGTCACCCACGATAACTAGCCGCTTGAGCTTGCTGGCATCAAGCGGAAGGAACTCGCCCTCGTTCTTCAGGAGGACAATCGCTTCCCGCGCGATTTCCAAAGCGACTTGTTGATGACGGGGGGTGTTGCGCTCGCCGGCAGAGCGATCCGGATCAAAGACTCCCGCGCGAAACATCGCGCGCAGATTGCGCCTCACCTTTTCATTCAGGAGATCTTCGGGCAACTCGCCTCGCTCGATTGCCTCCCGGAATGATCGGCCAAGAAAGAACTCGTCGTAGGCGTCGGAAGTCCCCATCTCGAGATCGCAGCCGAATTTTGCAGCCTCCATCGTGTCATGGACTCCGGCCCAATCCGATATGTAGCTGCCGTCAAACTTCCACTCGCCTTTGAGAATCCGGTTAACGAGGTGCTCGTTGTGACAGCAATACTGACCGCGAAACTTGTTATACGCTCCCATGACTGTGATGCAGTTCCCCTCTTTGACAGCCGCTTCGAAGCCTGGAAGATAGATCTCGCGCAACGTCCGTTCGTCCATTTGCGCGTCCACTCCGTTGCGATTCAGTTCCTGGTTGTTGGCGGCAAAGTGCTTTACGCAGGCCGCGACGTGCTTACTTTGGATTCCCTGAATTTCCGGCGCGACCAGCGCTGCGATTAGGTGCGGGTCTTCGCCAAAGTATTCGAAATTGCGCCCGCAAAGCGGCGTCCGGGCAATGTTGATGCCGGGTCCCAAGATGACGTCCTTGCCACGGTGCCGTGCCTCCGCGCCAAGAACCGTTCCAAAGCGATAAGCAGCGTCGGGATTCCAGGTCGCTGCCAGGGCTATCCCCGTCGGTAGATAAGTGGAGCGATCCTCTTCGGTATCGACGGGATCCCAACTGTCGCGGCAGATCTCGTGGCGAACGCCATGCGGTCCATCCGACATCCAGAACTCCGGAATGCCAAGCCTGGGAATAGCGTCCACGGCAAACTTTGAACCAGCATGGCAGAGGCTCACTTTCTCTGCGAGCGTCATTTGCACCATTAAGTTGGTGATGCGCTGTTCGATAACGTCTGCGGTAAACTCAACTTCAAGAACGGAGGAAGACATGTCGATGCTTTGAAGTCGGGAATAAGATGCGTTAGATCGACGCTTCGCGAGATCTTTTTCCTCACATAAGCTACCGTATAATTCCGATCCGAAGAGAGCCCCCTATCGACCTTGGCCTGCGGGAACAATGCTTCGGCTATCTCAACGAGTGTTGAAGAAACTCGGAAACTTTCCTCCTTGGATGTCTTTTTACCTCATTGAACATGACTACCGGCCGCAAACTCGTCGATTGCCCCTTTTATCCACGACGCGCGGTCTTGAGCGACTTTCGTTGGTTTGCCGTTCACTGCCATCCCGGTATGGAGACCGTCGTAGATTTCACCTTGCGCACCATGTTGATCGAAACGCTCCTGCCGATGGCGAAACAAGCAGTCCCGCATTCACGCCATACCGCGTGCCCGTTGATGCGCCCATTATTTGCAGGCTATCTTTTCGCTAATTTCTGTGCCGCCAACTCGCTCCGCACGGTGGCGCTCAGCCGCGGCGTCTTGCACGTGGTCAGCGCGAAGGGTAAACCGGTGCCGGTAAGCGATGCAATCATCGCAAGCCTCCGTCAACGATTGGGTCCGGATGGCTCCGTCGAACTTTGTGGTTGCCCACGCCTTGACCGACCGCAAGTTGCACCCGGTCCGCTTCAATATTGGCCGACCGTCTTCGAACGGCGACTTAGCGACAAGCGCCGTATCGAAATTCTTATTCAGACTCTCCAGGAGTCGTTTGGAATCTCAGGCGACAGCCACAAAGAACCGAATGCTATGCAGCTGCAAACGGCGGCACTATCCTGAAGAGCTGACCTCTCGCAACCTAAGAACTCAGCATCTTCTGCCAAGGATCAGTCTGGGCGCGGTGTGTCGTTCTCAAGCAGCTCGATAATCACCTTGAGATCCCTTAGCGTGTCGATGTACGCATATCGACCTCCCGTGTATTCGCCTTTTTGCAGGAGCGGCATTCCTTTATCTTCAAGTGCCGTCACCTTCTCCTTCAAACCCTCCACGACAAAAGCAATGTGATGCGGACCTTCTCCATCCTTGTCGAGCGACTCTCGCCAAGTGCTGGCGTTATGGTCTGGTTCAATTAGCTCCAACTGGAGCGATCCCAAGTTGAAAAATGCGAGCTTTGCGCGCGCTTCCGAGGATCTACCTCTAAACTCAGTCTGCGCCTTATCCGGGGTATCCGTAAGAGACCAGCTTGGTTTCTCAACGCCCAAAAAGTCAGCAAACGCTTGCGCCGTTTTCTCGATATCGTGAACGAGAATGCCAATTTGCGTTACGAATTTGGTTCCAAGAACGTTCGTTTCCATCGATTCTTATCTTGCCAAGCGGGCAATTCGAGCACCAGCCCCGTTAAACCAACGCCCTGTGACTGCAGGGCGTTTTCGTCCCGTTGTTGCGCGGTATAGCCTCCGTTAATGAAAATGTCTTGACCTGTAGTAAATGCCGCTCCGGGTGGACAGAGCCAGAGCACGGCACTGGCGATCTCAGGCGTACCAATGCGCCCGATTGGATTTTGTGTCGCCATGGCTTCTCCCATGCTAACGCCACTTGGGCCAAAAGCGCGGTCGAGCATGTCTGCGTACTCACGAATTTTGCCATGACGCTCTGCCTTTCTACGCTTTAATTTTCCTTCTGCCCCGCGCAGACACCCTCTCTTTTCTGACTCTGAAACTCTTCACAGGTCAAGCCAAAAGCACACACAAGTCTTTCCGGATGCCCGCTCTAAGAACACCTCATCGTCTTGGAATCGCATCTGGCGAGCTCCCGTCTGCGGGCGACCTCCCTAAGGGCGATTTGGGTAAGCAACGCGCCTAGAGCACAGCGCCGGGATGCCTGTTCGGTGCTTGGGATTCGCGAAGGATCAGCATCACAGCAGCCGATAGAAAGCCGGGGAATTGGTTGCAGCTCATCCTAAATCACGCCCGCTGCGCGGCTCAAGGGCACCTCAACAAAACTTATCTGCCTCTTCCGCGATCGGCAGCGTAGTCAACCGACAATTCCCTACGCAACATGCCGAGCGTGAGAGCCTGGAGCGGCGGAGGAGTGGGTTGCGCCAACTCTGCCTTTCGAAGCCATCCATCAACCAAACCACGTCGTGGCGAAAGCTCACACACGGGATCCGGCTCATCCAGGTTTCCGCCAAAGAGGGCGACCTGACATCGACAACCGCCACGATCGACTTCCCGGAACGAGCAACTGTGGCAAGGCTCAGCGAGCCATTCCGTGCCTCGAAACCGCTCAAACGCCGGACTGCTCGCCCAAATCCAGGACAGCGTCCTCTTCGTAACGTTGTCAAATTTCAAGCCAGGGATAGCCGATGCGGCTTGGCAGGGCAAAACATCTCCCCGTGGGTTCACAGTTAGGCTGCGGCTGCCCCAGCCATACAGGCATGCCTTCGGACGTCTCTCGTAGTAGTCACAGGCGACATAGACCAATTGCAACTGTCCATTAAGACGAGTTCTCTCGCGATCGACGATCTCTTGCGCTCGTCGCAACTGCTCACGTGTCGGAAGCAAATGCGGTCTGTTTTCGAGCGCCCACCCATAAAACTGAGTGTTAGCGAGCTCGACGCGGAAGGCCCGGAGGCGTTCCGCCAGTTTAATAAAGTTGGCTATTCGATCGATATTGCTTCGATGCAGGACGAAGTTCGCGCTCCATGGCAAATCAACGTCGCATGCGGCTTCGACCGCTTGCAGCTTCTTTAGATGCGCTCTCGTGCCAGCGATGGCATCCGCTAATTCGGCCTCGTCGGCTTGAAAACTGATCTGGACGGTATCGAGACCGGCCGCTTTGAGTTCCTTGGCTTTTCGCGAATCGAGGCCAAGCCCACTGGTGATGAGATTGGAATATAATCCGTTTTCTCGCGCGACGTTGATCAACTCGGCGATGGACGAGCAGTGCAGCGGTTCGCCGCCCGAAAACCCTACTTGTAAAACTCCCATTTCCGCAGCCTCACGGATGACCCGCTTCCAGACAGAAACAGGCAATTCGCTCTCCGGTGCTGTTAGCTTAAGAGGATTAGAGCAATAGGGACAATGCAACGGACACCGGTGGCTTAGTTCCAGTAGGATGCCCAATGGGCGGTAGAGTTCTGCAGTCATGGCTCGATGAGACGGATCAGTCCCCTTGCTTCCAACCCGTGCAAGCATTCCGCGACGTCGCCGGCAATCTCCTCAGGGGAGCCCTCATAACGTTCCATGAGTCGTGCTGTAATCTCGGCAACGCTCGATTTGCCCTTGCAAAGCGACAAGATGGTGGCCGTAGTCTCTTCGAGTTCGAGAACTCCTTCTGGGTAAAGAAGCAGAGGACGACCCGTGAGCGGATCGGTATGCAGCCTGGCGTAATCGGCGAGCTTCGGTTTACAGCGTTCAATGGGTAACGGCATCGATTGCATCTAGCATACTCCAGAGAACGTCGCATTTGAAGTGGAGGGCTTGGATGGCGGCCGTCTGCAAGTCAGCGTTGTCGCACCACTTGAGGGTAATCGCCAGCGCTTCCTCTGAATCTTGAGGCGCTTGAACAAGCCGCTTGCGAAAATAATCAAATCCCCATTCGGGGACCCACGGATAATGTTTCTGGAAAGCGGCCAGTCGCTGCGCCATGAGATCAGGCGCAAACATCTCGGTCAACGATGAGGCTATGGCGACTGGCCAGGGAGCCGTGCGAGCGAAATGAACGTAAGCGCCCACCGCGAATCGCACTCCAGGTAGAGGGTCGGCTCCCAATTGAGCCCGATCAACTCCGCAAGCTTCGGCCAGGCGGAGCCAAGCCCCAATTCCGCCCTCGTCTCCTCTTTGGCCGTCGTGATCGACGATCCGATGCAACCAGATTCGTCGCACTTCGCGTAACGGGCAATTGCTGACGATAGCAGCATCTTTGAGCGGGATGCTTTCCTGATAGTGGAAGCGATTCGCCACCCACGTCCGTATTGCCTGGGGAGAAAGTTCGCCTGCGTTCATCCGCTGATGAAAAGGATGGAGGTGGTGGTATTTTCCTCGTCCGACTTGATGCAAAGCTTCGAGGAATTGTTCACGCGACATCATAACGTTAGCGACATTCCATCCTCAGCGACGAGAATTCCTAGCTTTTCGATCGCTTGGCGTTCCGGCGAATTCGGTAACAAAATCGGATTGGTATTATTGATGTGGATGTAGGCGCAGACTGACCTCTGCAAGGGAGCGACTTTCATCAAGCTTCCCGTCTCGCCCGAAATAGGAAGATGGCCCATTTCCGTGGCCAAAGACTGCGAGATTTTAAGATCCTGCATTTCACTCGCGGACCAGAATGTTCCATCTAAGAATAGCACATCGCAACGACTGAAGACGGCAAGCAAATCGTCATCCAGATGACTGATATCTGGAAAGAAGCCGGCCATTCGCTTAGTGGCTGGTTCAGTAACTACGTAACCCACCACGTCGCTCTCCGACTGCTCGGTATAGCGCGGCGGTTTCCGATATTTCAGGGCCACACATCGAATCTGCAAGCCGCCAACGATCTCGCATTCATCTGCTCCTATGTCCGTCCATTCGATACCGCAAAAGGAGTTCAAGACAGGTCCAATGGGAAACTCTTCACATAAGATCCGCCTGACCGAGGCGGGAGCCATTACTTCCAGCGGCTTATCATTCTCTCTCATCAGCAAAAGGCCAATCACGTGGTCGAGATCGGCACTAGTCAGCAGCACGTTCGAGACCGGCGATGAGCGAGTTGCGGCGGATGGATCGGATAAATAGCGATCAATCTGGATCGGGATATCCGGCGACGCATTGAGCAACACCCAAGAATCGCCTTCCCTGGAAACGGCAATGCCACTCTGCAATCGAGCGGGCGTCTCGCCCCGTCGGGCCGCCTGACAGCACCGACACCGGCAATTCCATTGCGGGAATCCCCCTCCGGCGGCGGTTCCGAGAACTCGGATCTCGATAAGCTTACCGGCTACCTGCGTATAAGCAGACCTCAAAAAAGATCGGCAGATCCTTAAACGAGGGCTTCACCCAGATTGGCTTCTTAACCTTACGCGTGTTCATAGCTCGGGCGCGTTCCATCTCATTGAAAAAACTATTCAGGAACAAACACCGCCCGCCTACCTCCGTCCAATTTTTTTTGAGCTATTTCGTAGCATTTGGCCACCTCCTCGAGAGGTTGATGTGCTTCGCACTTATTGCCCTTTCCCCGTGGCTATTTCGGATTCACAGATCGGGTCCACTTGCCACCTCTGATTGCGGCTTCTCGAATATCGGCCGGACACATGATGCGCACCGCTCCGGCTTGCAGCGACACAGTCGCGCCTCGCCCTGCCGGTAGACGTTATCTCATCGGGGCCGCCGGAAAGGTTTTATCTCATCTCGAAATTACGCGATCTCTCGCGGCCGTTCGGCCTCAAACTTCCCGTGCGGTTTCCAGATACATCGAAGTGATCAGGGGGATCGCTTCAATCAGCCGATCAGCCATGTCCTGCTCGTCACTGAGGATACTTTCCAGGACGGGAACGATTTCATTGAGGCCAAGATCTTCTGCGGCGGTAATCAGGGATGTGTAGCAGGCTATCTCGAAATTCTCCGCCGTAAATTCCGCAAGCGCGTTTTTCACAAGAGTGTCGTCAGCGAGCGATGTGGGAAGCCCGGAAACCAAGCCACTGAATCGCGCCATAGCTGTCTTCAGAGCTGGCCTATCCTCGCCAAGTTGCTCGAGCAGAGTGGCGATTTTATCTGAATGCTCTTCCGTAACTTTGCGATGCTCTTCGATAGGATTGCGAACTTCGGGATGCTCTTTAGCGTCTTCGGCATGCTTCTTGAGGGTATCTTCCAGGGCTCGCTCCATTGCGTAAGCGTCGCGAAGCCAGGCTATAAATTGATCTTTTGATTCCATGTCTAGCTTAGATTCGTTGCGAGCAGCAAAGCCAGCGGTCGGGCCGCTTACTTACTCCGCACTCAGGGCGAAAGGCTCGGCGCAGAAACCAAACGAAACGATAGAATATTAGCAATCGTATCGCGTCTACGCTCACCGATGGGACAATCAGGAGCTCTCCCGATTGGAAGAAAGAAGCGTCCGGTGTTAACTACCTCTTGTTCACGCAAAGTAGGCGAAATCCTACGCCTGCGGCCAGGACGGGCTGGCAAGTCTACTCGCCGGATCGACAGGGCAGCCCGCCTCTTTTTGGCAGGCACACCCATTCGTTCTCGTGCCCTGGCAAGGTTTTCAAACGGAAATCCGACTGCGCAATTTGCCGGGCGCCTCGCGGGCTCGTCATCTTACCAGTTCGCATTCAAGCTGTAGAGAAACGGAACCAAGGGCGTTTAGATCTCACGTTCTCCGTGTTCGTCGGCATAGTCCCAGTGAGCGTTGTGACAGTGACGGTTGGATGATTCACAAGCGGATGCAGGCAGACTTCCCTCGATTCTCATCCCGCGTTATTTGCCGCTGCCACTCACCGCAAACGTGCCGGAACCAGTCCGGCCGCGCATTGCGTTCGTGCCAGTCTTCACGAAGACAGGGCGCAGACGCGAGCTCCTCCCAGCGATCAAAGCCGCCTGAGACCGCCGTGAGGGGTCGCCGGGGAAAGGACCCCGAGCGGCAAAAGCAGTGCCACGATCATTAGCATAGTTCCTCGCTACTTTTGAGTTAGTCCTCGTGCAAACTCAGAGAGTTTCGTGTGCTCTGGAAGCCGCCAAATCGTGAACACTCCGCTGAACTCAGCGGAGGCGCGATTTGCGATTGCCCTGGTGCGGCAAGTTGATCTAGGAGAGCTGATGCCCATCGAATACTCTTCTGCAGACAGAACTTTCTTTCTGCACGCCGGCGATGCGACTTACGCCATGAAAGTGCTCACGCATGGGTTTCTCGCGCATCTTTATTGGGGAAAAAGGATCGCTACCCAGGATTTGGACTTCGTCTTGCAGTTGCGAGAGCGTGCCTTCAGTGCAAATCCCGACGGATTGGGCCAGGAATTCAGTCTTGACACCCTGCCGTTGGAATACCCGGTTTACGGAACGACCGATTTTAGGTCACCGGCGCTCGAGGTTTTTCAGCCTGAAGACGGATCGCGACTCGTGGACCTGCGGTTCAAGGATCATCGGATTATCGCCGGGAAGCCTGGTCTCTCAGGTCTTCCTTCCACCTGGATTGAAGACAAGAGGGAAGCGCAAACACTCATCATTGGACTTGAGGATTCAAAAGTCGGTCTGCGCGTCGAGCTTTCCTACAGCGCCTTCGCCGATCACTCTGTAATCACCCGGTCGGCACTCATTCTGCATCAAGGAAAGCCTCCTCTCATTGTTCGTCGAGCATTGTCTTGTTCAGTTGACTTTGCGGCGAAGGAAACGAAGTCGAATTTCCTGCATCTTTTCGGCGCGCACATTCGTGAACGCGAAGTCTGCTGCACGCCTCTTCGCCCGGGCATCCAATCGGTGGAAAGCCGTCGTGGCGCCAGCAGCCATCATCACAATCCATTCTACGCACTCACGGAACTGGGCACAGATGAGGATCACGGATCCGTTTACGGCTTCAATCTCGTTTACAGCGGAAACTTTCTCGGACTCGCCGAATGCGATGCCGATTACGGTTGCCGCGCCCAGTTGGGAATCAATCCGTTTGATTTTTCCTGGACGCTCGAGCCTGGAACCGAATTCCAAACTCCCGAGGCGGTGCTGGTCTTCTCGGCCGAAGGTCTTGGCGGAATGTCCCGCGCTTACCATCGCCTCTATCGCCAGCATCTCTGCCGTGGGGAATGGCGGGACAAGCCACGCCCGATCGTGATCAATAATTGGGAGGCGACCTACTTCGATTTTGACGCGACTAAACTAAACGAGATCGCTGCTGCCGCGGCGAGCTTGGGTATCGAACTATTTGTCCTCGACGACGGGTGGTTTGGCTGCCGCGATAACGATCGCTCTTCGTTGGGGGACTGGTTCGTGCACCGGACAAAACTGCCGCGAGGGCTGGCAGAGCTCGCGGGACAAATCCAAAAGAAGGGACTTAGCTTTGGTCTCTGGTTCGAACCGGAAATGATTTCGGTCGACAGCGAACTTTATCGTGCACATCCCGATTGGTGCTTGCACGTCACCGGACGCTCCCGAAGTGAAGGACGCCATCAGCTCGTTCTCGATTTCTCGCGCAAGGAAGTTCGGGAGAATGTCTATCAGCAGATGAAGGAAATCCTCACCGCTGCGCCGATCACCTATGTGAAGTGGGATATGAATCGCAACATGACTGAGATTGGCTCCGCTGCCCTCGACGCCGGTCGTCAGCCAGAAACCGCCCACCGCTATATGCTTGGACTTTACGAGTTCATGGAGCGGCTCATTGGCGAATTTCCACATATCCTTTTCGAAGGGTGTGCCGGCGGAGGAGGCCGCTTCGACCCGGGCATCCTCTATTACATGCCGCAAATTTGGACGAGCGACGACACGGATGCGATCTGCCGTCTAAAAATCCAGCATGGCACGAGTTTGGTCTATCCCTGGAGTGCTATATCGGCTCACGTCTCGGTGGTTCCGAATCATCAGCTTGGTCGCCTCACACCGCTTCGAACCCGCGGCGACGTCGCCTTCACTGGAGCATTCGGTTATGAACTCGATGTCTCCCTCCTCGAAGCCGACGAGCGCGAAGAGATCAAACGACAGACGGCCTTCTATAAGCAGGTGCGCCAACTATTACTGAACGGTGACCTCTACCGGCTACGCAGTCCGTTCGAGTGCAACGAAGCAGCTTGGCTGGTTGTTTCACCGACGAAGGAGGAGGCACTCGTTACGCACGTAACCATCCTCGCTTTACCCAACGCAGCCCAGCGGTTCCTCCCCCTAAAAGGCCTCGACCCAAGTGCAAAATACAAGATTGACAACCTTGTTTATCGCGGAGACGCGCTCATGAACATCGGGCTCCCGATCCCTTATGCTTCAGAGGACTTTGTCAGTTGCCAATGGCATTTGAATAGGTCGTAGTTACTCACGCCGATGCCCGGCCGACTTTCCAGGTTTTGAAGCTCGGTCTCAACCGCCAAGTCGAATCCTTCACCGGGCGTGCTGGTATTGCACAGCCGGCGGGACATCCTAGCCTGTTGGTCGGCCGCTCAGCCCAAGACCGCTCCTGTCCCAATTTTTCGAAATCCAGCGAATTCCCCGCCAGGAAACGATGCGTCTTGCCCGTCATCTCCCAAACGTAGCCTCGGGGACGTAAAGGCGCCTGCGAGCGGCAACAGCATTGTCTCGCACCAGCAAGCTCGTCTTTTCATTTTTTACGTCGCTCGCGGTAAACGCAGAGTTCATGCACGTAATGAATGGCTTTCGTCTGAGGCAAGCAGACGAGACAGTAGCGATCTTGTCTGGCAAATTGCGTATTTCATAGTTCAGGATTAATACCTTCAACAACCACGTCATGAGTTCGTACAAGCCAGAAAACTACCCGTCGGTCTCGCCCTACTTAATCGTCACAAATGCCGGGGCGGCTATTGATTTTCTGATCGCTGTTTTCGATGCGGTCGAGGTTCGGCGATTTGCGGATACCGATGGCCGAGTGATGCACGCTGAAGTTCGCCTCGACGACACGGTTATCATGCTGGGCGACTCCGCCGATCAATGGCCTGCCGTGGAATCACATGTTCACGTCTATGTTCCGGATGTTGACGTCGCTTATGCACGAGCCTTGCAACACGGCGCCACCTCTGTGCAGTCGCCAGAGAAGAAAGACGACGACGATAAGCGAGGCGGGGCAAAAGATCCGTGGGGCACCACTTGGTGGATTGCCACCAGGATCGCATAGCTCCGTTCGCGGTAGAAAAGTGCCTTCCGTTTCGGGCCGGAACGGGCAAATCTTCTACGAGCCCGAACCGCGGCTAGTGAGGATGCACGCTTTCCGTCTCCGCAATGCTTTGCCTGCTTCGTGGCAGAGGGTTGGGCAATTCGTTTTATCGCGCAGCGATTCGTGCCGGATCATCTAAGCGCGTGTGCGGCGGGACGTCTCCACGAGCGGGTTGAGCAACAATTCTTATCTTCCGTTTATCGAGCTAGATGCGACGCTTACTAGGCCTCGACGGCGAGGAGGCGAGTCGATAGCATAGAGTTTAACGCTACTTCCCTTTAGCCAAGCAGCGGAGTTCCACAGGTAGGCTTCGGCTCTGAAAAAAAGCGGTGTGCGTGCAGCGACTACGCTGCGGATAATCTCGAGCGGTGTTGATACGGGCTTTCGCTGGGCGGATTAACTGACGTACGCCTTTCAATTTTACCAACCAGGCCGGTCTCCCAAGGCCTTAGGTATCTCTATACTGCTAACGGATCCGTCCTATGCTCCGATATCGAGCAAAGGGACGGCACTCTCGAGTGTCGTTTGAAAACAACTTAAATAAGCAGAGAAGTCTCTTCAAAAAGTCGGGCATCTGTTGCATACTTTGATAGGGAGGTTTCCACTATACTATATCGACTTCCTTAGGCACTGTCAAGCCCTGGTGGCTGCCCGCAGCGCGCACGCACCTTTTACATGCGGCGAGCCACTCTCTCACAACGTTCTTTGTTTTACCTGGCCCTATTGACTAATAGCTGCGGTTTAGGCTGGGGCGATAACCGTGACCGTGCTTCTGAACCTCGATACCTCAAAGCGCCGTCCTCGACAAACAAGATCCCGCCGTCGCGTGGATTCACCGAGGCGCAAGGACCGCATTAGCAATTGCAATAACGCCTCGCGCCGCGCCAAATTGGCTGCCTGTTCTAAACCCGATATTGCCGCCTGCGGCTAACCGCTGCACAACCAAGATCGTCTCGAACGCAGAGTTAGTCGCGTTGCGGCCGTTGATCTGGAACTCGTCGGACTGAACCGCAATCTCGTACTTTCCCTTGGCTGGATCGTTCGGATCCTGACTGGTCTCGACGAACTCGATGTCGGGATTCGGATCATCGATCCTGATCGAGGCCGCGCCTCCACAGCTGCTTACCTGTCTGATACGCAATGCGGGTTGGTTATATTCTGGGTTTGTGGCAGTCACTTCGAGCACAGCAGAAGCCGAGTCAAGGGTGCCATCGTTTGATGTGATGGATATTGTCGCCATCCTATTTCTCCTAATAGTGGTTTTGGCAAGAACTAGATCGATGCCAATTTGGGTGGACCCTTTTGACGTCGCTTTAAAGCCTCTGCCTTCATGATCAAGATGGGCCAAAGAAAGCAGCATCCACTTAGGAAACACGGCCCACGCCGATCTCATGGGCGCGTCCAGCGCCCACGCTCGGGTGGAACCAAAAGGTTAGCAATACGCCGAGCGCCACTCAGCACCTTTTAGAAAAAGCTTCCCACAAGCTGCACAACGGCTTTGTCTGGCATACATTCTCGTCGAGCATTTGTTTGTGGAGTCTTGGTTTTCTGCCAGCCACGGTCCCACTTTGTCGCCCTTGCTAGTTACCTCGGATTCTCCGCGAGTTCGTCGAACCCTCTTGGCGAATATACGCACATGCTGATCCCCTTATTGCTCTTCGGTCGTTTGGTTTCCACTAGCTCGCCCGTCTCTTTCTCGGTTCTCCGCTCCTTTTTCGTGTGTTCGAGGTTTGCACAGTAAGACCCGCTTCCGGTCCCCGCGTTTCCACTTCCTCGAGATGTTCTTCAATAAAACTCTCCAGTTCCTCAGCGGCTTCGATCTTTGCCGCGAGGGCGCCTTCCTTTGCTCGGAACGCGCGGTGTTTCGCGATCGCCCTCTCGACGTCAAGCGGGCCGATAGCGAGATCCTTGCTGAGCGACTGAGTCAACTCGGTTCTGGCTGCCGCGCGTCGCGCTTTTAGGTCCCGGACAAAATTGCAGAACAGTAATCGCCGACGCGAAGCGAATACCCTGGCAACTGCCACGGCGATTTGTTGTCGGAATTCCTCCCTGGCTCTACGCGACTGTTCAAGCTGGATGCCACGCGTGGCCAACCGATTGATAATGTTCTCTGGACTAAAGCCTTGAAATTTGGGCTTGTCATTGCAAGTGCTGATCTTGACTTCGATCGACAGATTCAAATCGTTCAATGCCTGCTCGACGGCTCTCTTTAGTGGCAGCGAAGCTCCTCCGCCGATATAAACATCGGCTTCATCCTCTTTACGGTCGAAACCGTGAAAGGCCACTCCGTAGCAGAAGGTCCGCGACGCAAGAGGCTGGAGCAGTGGAAAGCACGCCGGCTGAATATCTTCCGAAGTGATGTGCCAGCGGTCGAAGGCGTCTTTGTCCCGATCGCCGTCGCCTTTGCAGAGCCAGAATGATGCCGGGAAAGAGGCAGCCTTCAGTTCCGTGAAAACATTGGGCGCTTGTAGATCGGTGTGCGGCTCGATTTCTCCGCCATGGGGCGCAATGGCAAGGAAGTAAGCTTGTTTCCCATCGTCATCGGCCAGTTCAAAAAAGCTGAAAGTTCCCGACCGCGGCGCGTCATCGACGACTTTGGCTTGGACTATTCCTCCCATTGCTTCGGCCGTACCAAGCCGCTCCCGCCCCGTTTGGCCAGTGCGAACGACATTGGCCAGCTCAGGATTGCCCAGATCGGCGTCGGGATTGGCCTGTTTCACCGTAAAGACGGCCACGAAATTAGGACTTTCGCTTCGCGTGACTCGAACCTGTTGGCCGAGAGAACGGCCGATGGAATTCAACATGGCTGGGTCCGCCGAGCAACGTTCGGACTCATTCTTCAGATCGTCCTGCTCAGGGAGCTGAAGCTTCAATATCTGTGCGGAGTATTCAGATGACATAATGGTTTATTTTGCTGCTGGCGGAATAACAACCCGGCGGCGGACACGGCGGCAATCCTGCAGATGGCGGTTAAGGGGCAGCTGATTTCAGGCCGTAGGTGTCAGATGGGGTCGGTCCTATAATTTACACATGCCGGCACGGGTTGCCCTGCATGCTCTGCTTAACTCCCTCAGGGAAGCGAGTAGGAAATCGATTGTCTTCGTTTGCCAATCGCTCCTGCAAACGCCAAATTCGGCTTCGCAGCGATCTCTCGGGTAGCCATCTACTGCCTTCGGAGTATCCGGATGTATATTATAGGACTGACCCCTTGCCCCCGCACCTCGGGTGGCCTTCCCGCAGATGTGCACCTTTGCAATCAGGTTGGCGCGCAGCAGATCGGCCAGAATGCGGGCCATCCACCTTGTCGGTCTTGATCTGCGCCTCGACGATAATGCGGGTTCTTAAAATGGATTCGCTAACACGATGTCCTCTCGCGGCATCGCCTCTTCCAGAATCTCAAGCAACCAGTGCCAGTTCATGCAGGCCTCAAAGACTACCCGACACCCGGGCGCATCGCCGCACCAGCGATACAAATTGCTCCGGGCAGAGGTGATCGATGCGCCCCCTTTCCAGAATCATTCCCTGCGCCTCGAGCACACAGAAGACACTGTAGCGCTTGTGATAGTCGATGCCGATGAAGCTCGACTCCGCTTTTAGGATAGGTTGTGTTCTCTCACACAATCTACACCCTTCGATTTTCTGCGGATTGCCAGACCATCCCACCCGCAGATCAAGCAACCATCAGCCTTTCATGTCGCCTGACCCCTTGCCTAACATGATATTACTTTCAGGCATCAAACACAGTTTCCAAGAGAAATGCTTTTGAAGATAAAGAAGATCACAATCGACCCGGATCCGTACGAGCCCTTCCGCCTCGCGCAGGGCTATCGCGTCGGCGAGCTTCTCTTTATCTCGGGCCAGGCGGCGATCGACGCGAGCGGACAACTCGTCGGCGTCGGCAACTTCGATGTCCAGGCCGAGCAGGTCTTCGCGAACCTCGAGCGGGTTCTCCGTGCTGGTGGCTCAAGCCTCGCGAACATCATCAAGGTCACCATCTTCCTTCGGGATATGTCGAACTTTCCGAAGATCGTCGAGCTTCGGGGTCGCTACTTCACGCCTCCGTATCCGGCCGACACGATCGTCGAGGTCACGTCCCTCTACTCCCCCGAGGCGCTGATCGAGATTGAGGCGATCGCCGTAGTGGACGAGGCGGTGGAGCGGACGTGAGAGCGGAGAAGGGGAAAATGAGCAGGCAAGTTCGTCAATTCATCTGCTTCGTTCAACACGTCATTGCAGCAGTCGGAAGAAACACTGGCGCGTTTCCCTCCGCCGCTGAATTCCAGCGTTAGTCATTCTATGAGCAATTCATGGGCACAACAACTACTCACAAAAACCTCATTATCCTCTTACTTGATTGAGGACATCCTTCGGGAGACAGGAGGGCTTGATCACGATCTCCAAAAGAAGCTTGCTCTGAAGATTGAAACCAAGGCCGACCTCAAAAATCTGCGGGAAGCAGCAAAACTCTTAAAGAACAACATCTCCCGCGAAACCTCAGAGACTTTGAAGGAGGAAATCCAGGAAATCGCTAAAGATTTCAAATGGTCAGGAACGACTCGTGGTAAATACATCATGACAATCAATAATTGGATACACACTTTTCATTCCGAATTTCGAGCCATGAAGGAATTTGAAGATGCCTTGATCGGTGGCCACACTGAGATGATGGTCGTCTTCGTCTGTGGGAAGGTGAAATCAAATGATGTTCGAGAAAAATTACTGAAATATGTTCAGTCAAAGAATCCTCCATTCAAGATTCACGTTAAGTTAGACGTGATAGATAGGATGCATGACTAGTCGGGTCCCCGTGACTAAGTATTAGTCAGCCACGGGTCCCACACCACCGGACGTGCGGGTCCGCATCCGGCGGTTCCGATCGGACTCGGGCTTTTGGCCCCGTAGTGAAGTTTGATCCACAATGTGCGCATGTCGGGAACTCCCTGCTGTTCCAGCCAGCTGTTGTTGAGCGCTTGTTGCAATTCAGTTGCTATCCGCTACGCATCCGGAGCAGCCAGCCAGCACGAGCGGATGCAGATGGGGTCGGTCCCATAATTTACATGTTGCCGCGCGAACTAGCTTGCATGCTCTGCTTAACTTCCTCAGGGAAGCGAGTAGGAAATCGATTGTCTTCGTTGCCAATCGCTCCTGCAAACGCCAAATTCGGCTTCGCAGCGATCTCCCGGGTAGCATCTACTGCCATCGGAGTATAAGGATGTATATAGGACTGATCCCTTTTGCCTGGCCCGTTCTACGCGAAAGGGCGGGAGTTACAGTTTGCTCTTAGACGGCGTCCGGGAGGATCCCTTTGGTGAGCCGTTCGACTCCCTGCCTGGCGAAGTCACTTGGCGGATATACGTTCCGGGCCTTCAGGTACCAGGCGAGGCTGGAACCGGACTGGTCTTTCTGCTCCAGTTCCTCCGCTTGCCGGATCGCGTGGACGAAGTCCGCGGCTCTTGTGGTCAGGTTGGCTCGGACTTGGTTGAGCTTGTTATCGTTGGGATAGCTGCGGAAGGCCCTCTCGGCGCTTTCCCAAGCTCCAGCAAAGTCGCCGCGCTTTTCGATCTCCTGGGCCTGAATGAGCGCGGTCTCGATGACCTGCATGTCTTCAAGCACCTTGCGCAATTGCTCCTGCTTTTCCGGATGCATGGCGCTGGCGGCAATGAAACGCATCCTGTTCTCGTAAATTTGTCTGTAGTTCTTCTGGCTGAGAAGCTGATCAAAATCGACCATGGCCCGGGACTGGACATCGGCTTGAGAGAAGATGACTTTTGAGACCTCGGCCAGCGAGGGGTTGCGCGGCCAGATTTCGGTGGCGGCTTTCAACTCGGTTTCCAGCGTGGCCTTGTCGCCGCTTACCGCGGCATTGCGCGCCTTTGCGATGTGCATCGCGGAAATCTGCTTTGCGGTTTCTACGGCAGCCATCGGTTTGGAGGCATCGAAATCCTTGGCGGTTTCACCTAGTTGGGTCACCAACTTCTCCGCAAGGGCATAGTCTTTGACCTCAATCGCGCTGATGAGCTGGTTTGACTTGTGGACGAAAGCCAGCGCCTTCCGCTTGTCTTTCCGGTCGAGTGTCCGGACCTCCGGGAGGTATTCGCCAAGCATGAAGGTTTCCGCGAGCCGTTTCGTCGCGCTTTCGAGCTCGTTTTTCTCGAGCAGAAATTTGAAAGCCTGGATACCCTCACGCACGTCGCCCATGATTTCATTGGCCAGCGAATCGATTGTGCCCATGTTGGGCGGCAAGCCACTGGTCTTGGCGACCAGGCTCTTTGCATCTTCGCCGATGCGCAGCCGGCTATCACCATCAGCAAAGATATTGCGATAGAATCGGGTCCCAATGATGGCGTGCTCGAACCGCCTCTGAAGGAAATGCTGAACGATGAGGGATTGGAAGTCGATCTTCACCTGAAGCTCGGCGACCTCGCGCTTGAGCTGATTCGCCCGGATCAACGCATTGACCTCCGCGAGCCTCGTTACGATAGGCTGCATTTGCATGTCACGGCTGAGCTGCTGTGCTTGTTGCTGAGGGTTTGGCCCGCCCTCCTTCGATTTGTTGGAACCACCGCTGTCCATCTTGGTGCCCTCGGCGGTTAAACGCGCGTTCCACTCCAAGCGCTTCCTTTCATCCTCAAGGCTCTTGCTCGCCGCGTTCAGCCGGTCATTACTCTTTCGTGAAAGCCAGGCCGAGTAGACCTGGCTCGCGATGGAGTCGCAAAGGTGAGCGTCCTGTTCAAATTGGGAGGCCTTGGCGAGGCACTGGAAGGCTTGGTCTATGGACTGCAGCCTGACCCTGCCCGGCGCGAGCAAATCCCTAATTTCACCGAGGAGCGCCTGGTACTCATTATCGGATTCTGTCGTCGCCGCCGGAGCGTTGAGGTATTTCTCGAAGCGGGCCTGAAAGAGCGCGTTGTTGCTGACGTTCCAGCTCTTGCCGTCCCACATCGCTGTGTTGCTCCCGGGATCAAAAAACGGGATGCCCTTGCCAAGAAAGATTGAGCCGCCAGCAGGGGCGGCCGATTGCGATTGGCCACCCGAACCTTCAGCAGGCGCGGCCGGCGGGGCGGCTTGTGGCTGCTGGGGGAAGACTTGGATGGACTGCTGGGGTGCAGCCGCTTGAGGAGGAGCTTGCTGGACCGGATCTTGAGACGCGGGGGGATTTTGTTGGGCCGCCGCGAGCGCTAAGGAAAGGAGCCACGCAGGAAACGCGTATTTCATGATTTGGTCATGTCTTTAGTTCGCACTATGCCTTTGTCGCCGACTTCGAGCAGAAAAACAAATCGTTGGCCTCTCTGGATGTTGATGTGGCTGAAACTCGTTGTGACAAGGACAGGGATGACTTGCTTGTCGCCGTCGACACCTACAGCGATCAGCCGCCCCTTGGTTGGTGACCATCCCAAGGAGTTGAGAACTTCGCCTTGGATCTTATAAACATTTCCTCTCAGACTATTTGCGTTTTCCAAGTAGGTCGCGACATCGAGTGGTGCCGCGGTCCGGAAGGACTGCAATGTCGTCGTGATAAGAAATCGTGAGCCAACAAATGCCGCCAGGATCAGGACAATGGCAACCACAATTCCCATGGGGAGTCGGGATTTCTTACTACGCCGGGTCACGCCTGCAGCTCCTAGGGAAAGTTAAATGGCCCGGGTTCTTCGCGTCATGCGAAGGTTCAACCAGAGATTCCGTACAAACGATTCGATCGGCTACGCCTACGGTATTGATCACGGCACAGCCGGCATGGAGAAGACTTGTCCGCCCTAGACGTAGAATAGAGCCTTCGGGTTCCCTGGTCTGGTTTGCGAGCGAGGAATTCACAATCATGGCGACGAGGGCAATTCAACTGCATTTGCGACCGATTGGATCCCTGAATATCCTGAGTGAGACAAAGTTTGGGGAAGTGGATTTCCCATGGTCGGCTGGGAAAACATGGGCCTGAAGGGTACATTGGAACTTTGACTGCTATCCCCGGGCTTTTTTGCGCTTTCCTTGGGAGGAAGCGTCTTTTCATAGGTCGCGATGAAAGGTTGAAATGCTGAGATTTCGGCCAACCGGATTTCCCCAGTGGACTTTTCACCGGATTTTGCCTCGTTCTTAGATTTCGGATCTTCTTTGAGCTCTTTAAGCGCCTCTTTCCGCTCGTACCAAAAACGTCCGTCCTTGGACCGATCTTTCTTAAACCCGTATTTTCGAAAGTCGGCATCACCGAGCTCGGCGATTGGAAGCCTTATAATTCCCGAATCATTCGAAACGCGGATCGTGTAATCATCAGTAATCTCAACGAATCCGAACTGTTTTGTTCCGTCTAGTTGCTTTACCGTGCGCTTTTCGGTCTTTGCAGAATTGCTTCCTTTTTTGGCTCCGCTTTGTGAGTTGATTGTTTGTGACTGGAGGGCGGGACAGAGCGCTATCGCGCAAGCCAGCGCAAGAAGCCAGGTGCGTGTATTCACGCTGTTCATTTCTCTATGATGTTAGGCGAGTTGTTAGCATCCAAAGGAGATCCGCGTATTGAACGTAAGATCGCCGCGCCCTCTAATGACTCCAGCCAACAGCTGTAAATTGGCTCTCGCACCCTTCTTTTGCGCAAGGAGCGGCGATGAGGTTTTGCACGTTTCGCTCGTGATTGCCCGCCAGATGCCTCGGAAATGCCAGCCCATCTTCCAGTCGCGTAGCAAGCACCGAAAATGCAGTCTGATCTGAAGCCTCCTTGTCATATTACATCTACCATTACGTCTAGCGTCCGGGAA
The DNA here is from genome assembly GCA_963706955.1 of uncultured Verrucomicrobiae bacterium. Lineage (GTDB taxonomy): Bacteria > Verrucomicrobiota > Verrucomicrobiia > Chthoniobacterales > Terrimicrobiaceae > DASTFP01. Next base: position 268,275 of record CAVPOC010000010.1, read on the forward strand.
CGGAGCGCACGTCGTGGAGATTGTTGCGGTTTTTGCAGTTCGTCCCCGGCAACAGGAGCCAGGCTAGATGCGCCGACCTAGCTGCCACCTGCGCAGAGGGGCGAACAAGAGGGGGTCAGCCATTTAATATTGACTATCGTTTGCCGTCGGCATCGGACACCTGCGGTTTTATTACGAGCAGACATTCGACTGTTTGGTCGGGTCGTGCCGCCTCGCCGGGTCGATGTCGGCTTCGACAACGGGTGCTTCTAAGGCTGAAGCCGGACGGACACGCTTGGCATTCGTCACTAAATTATCAAAGCTCTGGATTGCCAAAGTCGCGCTGAAAGAAGAAGAGCGCAACGCGAAACCACGGCGTGGACCTAAACCTGCTTCTCGTTACAATCACGCGCGCAAGAATCCCAACACTAAATGACTGACCCCTCTTGTAGGCTTTCCAGGGCACTTATCTGCGGGAGCAGCTCATTGCTTTTTACGATAAAGGAACCATCGTTGCCAATACTCTGGGAGCACGGGCTCGTTCGGATATCGCAGCCGCGCGATTGATCATCCCCAATAGACCTTAAAGGCCCGACGACCAGATGCACTAACGAGCTCCGGAAAGTGCGCAATATTCTGATTAGATTGATGATGCGCCAAATGCAGGGCCACGAAGCACTTGTATTTTGCAGACAATCTGGTCCTAAAACGGTGGCGGGATCCTTCCGAATCACTAGTCAATGCGCTCACGAGCGCCGAAATGGTCTGCTCCACGACTGGTCTACTAAGAAGTGCGTTCACAGTGTGATAATGGTTTACTAAGCGATTACGATTCATGCAGCGCACCGGTGCTTTTTTTCGGCAACTGTTTCTTTGGTTGAGATTTCGAGCACGAGCTGACTCTTCACTGCGCAGGACAAAAGAGGTCGGCCACAGAACGCCCACGCCGGAGCGGACATCAATAATTAGTGGTTTACCCTTTTGCTTCTCCCTCTCTTGGCTGCAATCGCGTAGTACAGGACGGGGTCGGTCCTATAATTTACGCATGCGGCCTGGCTTAGGCTTGCATGCTCTCCTCAACTTTCTCAGGAAAGCGAGTAGGAATCGATTGTCTTCGTCGCCATCGCTCCTGCAAACCTGCCAACGCCAAATTCGGCTTCGCAGCGATCTCCCGGGTAGCCATCTACTGCGATAGGAACATAAGGATGTATATTATAGGACTGACTCCTTCCCCCCGCACAAGGCAGCTTTGGCGGCAGTCGTACCTACATCAATTCCAAGCAGTAATTGATCTTCGAGCGATCAGATGAGGTCGGTCCCGTAATGTAGACACACCGGTCTGCGTGCTCTCCTTGACTTCCTCAGGAAAGCGAGCGGGAGATCGATTGTCTTCGTTGCCGATCGCTCCTGCAGGTCCGCGAGGGGTCAAGGAGTCGGTCAACAATTCTTGACGAAATACCATTTCGCTGCGTGCGTGGATTGCGGTCTCAACGGCCAGTTGCGGACTCCCTCGCTGTGTCCGAATCGCGGCAGGGCACGGACTCTGGAGGCTCACGGCTACAATTGGAGGTCACATATAAGGGGTCCACATCAGCGTCATGACACAGATCTTCGTGGAGGTGGCAATCGACTCTACCAGCTATATCAACGTGCCATCCCTCTGCGATGGACAGAAAATCGCCGCAGCAGCAATCTGCGACTTTCCGCTGGAGAGCCTGAAAAGCCTTTTCAGTTTTCAAGGGGAAACTTATTGTTACGACTTCGGCTCGTGTCCGTTTCCGCGCAGAGCGCGACTGGTAACAGGATTAAAGATGCCCAAAAAAAACCATCTTGGACTCATTCGGCAAGGAGTAGATGCCTGGAATACGTGGCGTGAACGTGCTGCTGCGCAGCCCGATTTGAGCAGGGCAGACCTCACCAAAGCGGACCTCAGGGAAGCAGACCTCAGAAAAGCGAACCTCTACAAAGCAAACCTCAGCGAAGCGGACCTCAGCAAAGCGAACCTTGGCGGGGCGAACCTTGGCGAGGCGAATCTCGTGAGTGCGTATCTCGGCGGGACGATTTTCACCAGTGCCGACCTCGGCCTTGCAGATTTCAGCGGGGCGTTTCTCAGCGGGGCGTTTCTCGGCGGGGCCGATGTCAGAGGGGCAACGCTCGTCAAGGCGGATCTTCAGCACGCGGTTCTCGACGGCGCCAACTTCGGGGGGGCGAACCTCAGCCAGGCCGACCTCAGCGTGGCGAAGTGCAGCCGGGCGAATTTCAGCGGGGCGAATCTCAGCGGGGCATTTCTCGGCCAGGCTTATTTCGGGCAGGCGAACCTCAGTGGGGCGGACTTTAGCGGGGCATATCTCGGCGGGGCGGACCTTAGCTGGGCGAATCTCAGCGGGGCAAACTTCAGCGGGGCGAATCTCAGCGGGGCGATACTGGAAGGCGCCACCTTGATAGAAACTAATCTGGAAAACGCGGATTTAAATGGCTGCCGAATTTATGGAATTTCCGCATGGAACATAAAAGCAAATCAAGAAACAAAGCAAACCTCTTTGATAATTGCCCCGCGAGGCGAAGCCAGCATCACGGTTGACGATATCCAGGTCGCGCAATTCATCCATTTGATCCTAAAGTATGAAAACCTTAGAACGGTGCTTAACACCGTAACAAAACGTGGCGTTTTGATCTTAGGCAGGTTTGGAGGTGGAGGTCTTCAGGTTCTGCGTGAGGTAGCAGAGGCTCTACGGCAGTGCGGCTACTTGCCCATGATTTTTGATTTCGAAAGGCCGGAAGGTCGAAACTATACGGAGACTATTCGAACACTTGCCGGACTCGCCCGTTTTGTTGTGGTGGATCTCAGTGGACCTTCCGTGCCGCAAGAGCTTTACGCAACCGTGCCGCACTTGAAGATTCCTTTTGTGCCTATTCTCGAAAAAGGAAGGCGACCATACGCGATGTTCGTCGATCTCCTGGAGTATGAGTGGGTCCTAAAGCCAATAGTGGAATTCGATTCAACCTCGGCGCTCATTCAAGAGCTGCAGGACCAAATCGTGAGTCCAGCTGAGAAGCGAATTGAGATGAGACAGGCCAAACTCAAGGAACTGTTTGGTTAGAGCGCTTCATCCTGTCTTGTTTATATAGCCCAGCCGCGATGGCCTCGATTCTGACGGGTAAAGAAGGGGTCAGGACTTGAATCTTGCACAGACCACAGGGGACAAATTCATCCGTTTCTTTTTCTCGTTGCTTATCTCACATGTGGGAGCAAGCAATAGGGGTCAGTGGGCAAAAATTGCATGTCAAGGGCCACGAGCGGGCGCTTAGAAGGTGGAGATGGTGGCGAGGAGCTTGCGGATTGAGTATGCGGGCGCCTACTACCATGTGATGGCACGAGGAAACCGCTGTGAAAGGCGCACTGACCCCCAACTACCAGCTCGTTAAACCGAATGCATGGCTGAATTCACGTATCCGATTGACCGACCTGGTCCGCGTGCCTTCACTATGGCTCGCTGGTGAGCTTACCGTATTTCAAATCGATCATCCCTCCTGCCGGTTTTACCCCTCTGACGCGCGCTGGTCTGGCGGGCTCAATCCCTGACCGGTTCAACGAGATTGCGGCGCACGATCCGCAGAAAATGGCCGTTTGCGACCATGTAAAATCACTCACCTATCTGGAGCTGCATCGCCTGGTAAACAAGGCGGCGGCGATCATCCGGCGGACCGCGGAGCCCTCCGCCTTGGCGAAAGGTGTCGGCCTGATGTTTGAGCCCACCGTGGAAAGCGTTGTCGGCATTCTCGGTGTGCTGGCGAGCGGCAACTTCATTTGTCCGATCTCGCCGCGCGATCCTCCCGCAAGAGTCAAAATCCTCCTCGAGGATGCCGGGATCAACGTCATCCTGACGACCCGGGAAGCATTTCCGAATCGGCTGCAATCCGAGCTACACTCCGAGCACGTTGTCTTCGTCGACGAACTCGCGGAAAACGATGTTGAAACCGTCATTCCGGCGATCCTGAATCCCCATCAACTCGCCGCCATCCTGTATACCTCGGGCTCAACCGACATACCCAAGGGAGTGACTCATACCCACAAAACGTTAATGCAGATGGTCAGGATCAAAGGGAATACGCTGGGTATTTCCCCTTCCGATATGATTGCCGGATTATCCACCTTCACCTTCGGCAGCTATTATTGGAACGTTTTCGCAACCGTGGTGACTGGTGCCACGCTTCACCTTTACGACTTTTACCGTTTCCCGTTTGAAAACCTGAAAAGCTGGCTGATCGACCGGCGCATCACTCACTTTCACTGCACTCCGACCACCTTGCGTCAGTTCCTGGCTGCGCTAGACGAACCTACGGTTCTTGCGGACCTGCGGCTCGTGTCGCTCGGCGGGGAAACCGTCTATCCAAACGACGTCTATCAGTTTCAAAGAAAGCTTTCACAAGCAACGGCGCTCTGCACCACAGGCGCGACGATCGAGACCTGGTTTTATGGCTGCACGTTTTTTCAGACACCATTCCCGGACGGAGTTGATGAAATCCCGATGGGGTTCATCCATCCGGAATGCCGTGTCGAGGTGCGGGATGACCAGGGGGGCAAACTTCCGCCCGGTCAAACGGGGGAAATTACCGTCAGGAGCGAATGCCTTTCTCCGGGCTATTGGAAGCGCGCAGAGCTCAATGCCGCGAAGTATGTCGTCGGTGAGGACCAGAAGCGTTACTTCCATTCGGGCGATTTGGGAACCTTTAGCCCGGATGGACTGCTCTATCAGAAAGGCCGATCCGACTTTCAAGTCAAGATCCGGGGGATGCGGATCGACCTCGCCGGTGTCGAAGCAGTTTTACACGATCACCCCGGAGTCAAACAAGCCGTGGTCGTGGGGCGAGCCCGGAAGGACAACCAGATGGAATTGGTCGCCTATATCGTCGCAACTGGCCATCGCACCACTGGCCGAAGCGAAATCTACCAATTCCTGGCTACGAAGTTACCGCCCGACCAAATTCCCGCGCGCCTCGTTTTTCTCGAGTCCTTTCCCCTCACCCACACGCACAAGGTGGACCGAAATGCGCTTCCTGATCCGGACGAAATCGAAATAACAAGAGATCTGCAATGGATCGCACCACGGAACGATGTCGAGGCCCTTCTGCACGGAATTTGGGCCGAGATTCTGGGCCACGAGAACTTCGGCGTCACTGAGCCGTTCTTGCAACTCGGAGGCGACTCCCTTGGGGCCATGCGCGTTCGCAATCATATTGAAGCGGAATTCGGGGTGTGGATCCCGTTGAGTGACCTCTTAACGGCGGCGACTATCGAATCGCTCGCCGACGTGGTCCAGTCTCTAAGCACTGAGGAAGTGACAACCCGCGCCCGGACCACTTAAAGCAGGACACTCGTCCGTAAAGGCCAGCAATCAGCGAGCATGAAAGTTCAATATTTTAACAACCTCAGAGAACTGAAGCAGATTGACCCAGCAACCATAACGGGGGTCGATCCGGTGAGCGCCAAATTCAGCTTCAGGACCAACAGCTACTACAACTCCCTCATTGACTGGGACGATCCGGATGACCCGCTCAAAAAACTGATCATGCCGGATCTCCAGGAGTTGAATGATCATCTGGCGTCCGACTCCCTAAACGAAATCAAATACCACGACATTCCAGGGATCCAATACAAGTACGGCGATCAAATCAACCTGTTGGTCACGAGCACCTGCGCCGCTATCTGCCGCTATTGTTTTAGGAAAAATCTGCTCCATCAAGGGAATACCATCACCGCAACGAACATGTCGAAGGTCCGGGAATGGCTGGAAGCGCATCCTAACGTGAAGAGCGTCGTCGTGACCGGAGGCGAACCGCTCATTCTTTCGACTTCGAAGCTGAACTCGATCCTGACGACCCTCCAGGAAGTCGAATCGGTCGAACACATCCGGATCTCGGCAAAGATCTGCTCGTTTAATCCCTATCGAATTCTGGATGATCCCGGCTTGCTAAAGATGTTTCGGGAACGATGCCAGGCGCGCCCTGGGAATACCATTTGGATCGGAAACCACTTCTCTCACCCGAACGAATTCACCGACTCATCGCGTGAAGCGGTAAGACTGCTGAAGGCGACCGGAGTCGGCATGTTGAATAACGTCCCAATCGTCAGGGGTATCAACGCGGACCCGGACATCCTCGCCTCGGTCTTCAGCGGAGTTTACAAAATGGGCATTTCAAACTACTACGCCTGCGTCCTCACTGAAACCGAAGGCAATAAGGCGCTCACCTTGCCCCTGGAGGAGATCTCGCGGATCTACCTCGCCGCGCGCAAAAAGGTTCCCGGCTCCGCCAAAACTGCCAGGCTAACCATCAAAAGGGAACGAGGAAACGTATCGGTATTGGGCGTTAGCGAAGGAAGAATCTACTTCGAGCTGATTCACTCTGAATACAAGGATCAGGAGGGAAAGATATTCTCGTTTAAAAGTAATCCGGACGCTTACTTCCTCGAAGATTATGACGAAGTCAAAGGGGGCGCCTGTGACTGGATCTAAAACGGCAAGGGATTGCCACGCCGTAACGATAATCGCCGAAGGTGTGCCACCCAGCATTCGGATCGAGTTCGGGCCCGTTCTCACATCACGTGCCGCACGCGGCCGAGACAGGATCGATCCTATAATTTGCACATGCGGCCTGGCTTAGCTTGCATGCTCTGCTTAACCTCCTCAGAAAATCGATTGTCTTCGTCGCCATCGCTCCTGCAAACGCCAAAAGTCGGCTTGGCAGCGATCTCTCGGGTAGCCATCTACTGCCATCGGAGTATAAGGATGTATATTATAGGACTGACCCCTTTTGCTCTGGCTGACCCCTTTTGCTCTGGCCCTTTGCTGGCCATTTAGATGGAGAGATATTACAAAGCGTGCACGCCTTAGCACCTCTCTTATCGTGGGTCTTTCTTCAAATATTGTTTTCCCAGGCTTCCTTTTGGTCTGTCTTTATAAACTCCTCGAATGCCTTGGGCACAACATTGCGGAAGAAGCCGGTATCGGCGGGGACGATCGACACCATCGCCTCAATCACTTCCTTTGGATCATGTCGTTCGTCCTCCTCCCCAAAAAAGGCAAAATAGTTCTCGATGTCTGCTCGCTTGATGAAGTTCCTGCTGTCATCCTGCCAGTGAAGGGCGGACTCGCACATCGTCTCATTGAACCCCGTCAGGAAGGCCTTCGGATTGATGGTCTGTACCTGGATCTGGAATGGCTTCAGTTCTCGCTGAAGCGACTCGGCGATGCATTGCAGAGCGTGCTTGCTCGCGGCATAGGGGGCTAGACCCGGAGCCGGCGTGAGCAGCCCCGCGACCGAACTAGTAAAGACCACTTTACCGGGCCGTTTCTGGTCGATCCACTTCCGGATGAACTTTTGGGCCAGTTCCAGAGGCGCGAAAACGTTGCTCTCAAACGTCCGGCGGACGAGATCGACCGGAATTTCACAGACTGGACCGTTTTCGCCGATTCCGGCGTTGCTGAAAAGAATGTCAATGTCCCATTTCAGCGCGTTGGCCACGTCGTAGGGATGAAGGAGCTCTAACTTCTCGACGCGGAGATTGTTCAGCCCGAGCGATTTTACTTTCTGTCGCAGGCTGGTCACTTGCGGCCAGATTTGAACGCCAGCAATAACATCATGTCCGTTCTGGGCGAGACCGATCGCAGTGCCCTCGCCAAAGCCCGAGCCTGCTCCAGTAATCAAAATTCGTTTCTTGCTCATATGACTTGCTTTTTTGTTTATGTCATAGGCTTCAACTCACGAAACGAATAAATCGTACTCCAAAAACGGGAACGGGCGAAGAGGTCTGAATTTTACCGCTTCCCACACGCGCCGCTTCTGACACCAGACGTAATCGCCTGTGAGATTGATATTCCAGAATCTGGCGCGCTCATCGCGCAAGCCGGGGCCACTTTTGTCACTCTGCGCCCATGGAAATACAAGCTTTCGGCTTCAGACTCCAGGCCACGCGCTGGAGAGTCAAAAGCGATTTCCTATCAGTCAGGTCCAGTGCTCTTACCGCCTCCGACTTCATGGTGGCCTACCTGTCTTAACTCCCAGTTGATCGAGAAACTGATCACGGTTCGGATCGCGACGATCGCGCCGAGGATCGCGAGGTCAGCGAGTGTTGGTGTCAGCACCGTGTGGATGATATCGGCCGCGATCAGGAACTCGAGGCCGAGCAGGAGATAATACCCGAGGTGATGCCGCAGGTCCTCACGTTCGACAAGAATATTTCGTCCGCTGAGGCTCGCCCATTCAAGACGCAGGAGGCGCAACACGCCGAGAAGAACGCCCCACAGAATTACAGTTAGGCCGATCACACCGATCACCAGACTGATGTGCTCGACAAGCATATGCATCGTTAATCCGCTTACATGCCAATCGCATCAGAAGCGATATTTTTTTAACGGAACACACCCCGGCGCTTCGCGCCACCCCGTCTCGACAAACCGAAAGTCCAACCGAACGATATTCACGTGTTTGCCAACCAGCCTGGGAATACTGGAAAGTCGGAGCGCCAGTTAATGGAAGCAAGGCGGACATTCGCGCGGAGGTGGAGGCTTTGACACTCCCATCGTTCCAGCCCGCCTGGAAAGTCGGTTCGTCGTTTGACGCGCGGAAGCCCAGGATGACTGCAGAAGGCCTGACGCGTCAAACCCTGCCAGCAGAGACGGGAGGGGGGTTCTACGGCGAGGCAATACGCGGCCGGAGCGCGCCAACTCTTACAGAACCCGCATCCTCTAACCAGAGTCGAGCATTGATAAAATCTACTCTAAACTGCTTGTGTGACAGCTCAACAGGTCTAGAGGAACTGCTCCGGGAACGGCCGGAACGTCTGGCCAAACCGAACGCGCCGCCGCAGGGCGCTTCGGTAAAGGAGCGCGAACTGTCGCGATTGTAATGCTCGCCATTGAAAAAGGAGCTGGGTGACAACGCAAAAGATGCAGGCTAGCTTGGAGACTAATATCTAGTCCACGTCAATCACATGGCGCTTAACGGCCCCTGTGCAACGTTAAGAATACAAGCATGATTATCCTTTTCTTCTTAGAAATAGTGATAGCAGGTGCTTTCCTTGGCTCGCTCATGCTTGCTCTATTGAAAAACCTTCAGCCCGAACGCACCGGATTGATCAATCGGTGGCATTACTTTTTTTGGCATTTTTGGATCCCGAGACTCATTCCCTGGACTCTGGTAATTCTTATTCTCTTCTTTGCCAGAATTCTCATGCTATGAAGATTCTTATCGTTTTGACATTCACGCCAATTCGCTTGCCTTGCCGGCAGGCGATTCTCGCCGCCGAAACCCGGGACGGGCCGCCAAGTTGGGCGACAGACAGGTGGTTCCTCCAGCCCCTACACTCGCCGTGCAGATGTCGCTGGGATCAGATCTTGACCTATGACATTTCCGCGTGCAGTGGGATGGGGTCGGTCCTATAATTTACACATGCCGGCACGGGTTGGCTTGCATGCTCTCCTTAACTTCCTCAGGGAAGCGAGTAGGAAATCGATTGTCTTCGTTGCCAATCGCTCCTGCAAACGCCAAATTCGGCTTCGCAGCGATCTCTCGGGTAGCCATCTACTGCTATCGGCGCATAAGGATGTATAATATAGGACTTCTCTGAAAGAATGTGAAAGTGGCTGTCAAGGGCGAATTTCCAAGCGAAGTGCTAGCTAAGGGACGTGCGAAGACTAAGGGCGAAAAAATAGCATATTCTGCTCCAGCAGAGGCTAGGGATCAGCCTGGGGGACTGCTGCCCCGATGCAACAAATGGCTGCGCTGGGCATCTCTTTGAGGTCTCGGGTGGCCTTCCCGCAGATGTGCACCTTTGCAATCAGGTTGGCGCGCAGCAGATCGGCCAGAATGCGGGCATCCACCTTGTCGGTCTTGATCTGCGCCTCGGCGATAATGCGGGTCTTAAATGGATTGGCTAACACGATGTCCTCTCGCGGCATCACCTCTTCCAGAATCTCAATCAACCAGTGCCAGTTCATGCAGGCCTCAAAGACCACCCGACATCCAGGCCATCGTCGCACCAGCCAAACAAATTGCTCCGGGCAGAGGTGATCGATGCGTCCCCTTTCCAGAATCATTCCCTGCGCGTCGAGCACACAGAAGACACTCTAGCGCTTGTGATAGTCGATGCCGATGAAGCTCAACTCCGCTTTGAGGATAGGTTGTGTTTTCATCACACAATCTACACCCCTCGATTTTATGCAGCTCCCCAGACCATCCCGCCCGCAGATTAAGCTTCTATCAGCCTTTCATGTCGCCTGACCCCCGTGCTGCCGCCACGAGCTACGGTCGCTCCGACAGCACCAGATTGCGGATGTGCGAAGCGACGCCAACTATATCCGGGAAGATACTCAACTCATTGAGGCTGGAAAACTGTAAGAACTCTAGCGCACCCCTTCTCGCCGACTTAGGTAGCAGCACTTTCCGAACACAGCTGGGACACTGTTCTTCCAGGCTACGTTCGTCATCACCATGGATCGTGAACATTCCTCGCTGAGCGAATAGTCTTCCGTTTTGAAACGGCGGATCTAGAGCGATCGGCAAGCGCGGAGCAAACGGCTCCTTCTTCCAGTATACGGAGCGGTAAGAGAAGCTCGGGTCGTCTGCATGCTTGAGTTGCGGCGTGCCAGTGGCTAGACGATTGAGCGCCATCGGGTCGAGGACATACACAGCAGCCTCGGATGGCTCTGTGCCCAAGGCGAAGAACACAGCCACGCCGAGCGTCTCGGTCCAATCCAAGAGTCGGGTCGGGATACCGTAGTGCTGCATGTCGAACACGGTTTCCCAGTCGGACTCGCGCGCCTTCAGCAAGTAGGTAGCGGCCTGACGATACTTGTGAAACAGCTCCTGCTCTTTGCTTAGACCTCGGGATGTCCGAAGCAAGGACGGGAATAGTGAATACGTACTATGCCAGTGCCCTCGGTACCATACTGTCGCCGGGTTCTTGAGCTGTGCACGGGCGTTCCTGATTCCGGAAAGGAAGACATCCCATGATTCACCTGCTTCTGAGCTACTGCGGTTGTCTCGCCGCCCGGACCTATCCATCGATCGTGGCATTTTGCTGCTCCCTGTTTCTGACAACATAACGCCTAACAAGCAAAATGGAAGAGGTCCGCCTGGGAAATTCCGACCATTAACGCAGCGATGGCCGCTGTGAGGTTTTTCTTTGGGGGGAAATAAGCCGGAGTGCAGATGGGGTCGGTCCTATAATTTACATGTCGCCGCGCGCATTAGCTTTGCATGCCCTTCTTTACCTCTTCACGGGGAGAACTAGGCGATCGAATACCTTCGTTGCTAATCACTCCTTCAAACGCCAGGCTCGGCATGGTAGCGATCTCACCACGGCCATCTAATTTCATCGCAGAATAGAGGTGAAATTATGGGGCTGACCCCTGTAATGACGCGAGTGAGCGCACACGACATTGCCGGCCTGCGGCGGCATTCACTCTCTACCCATCGGAGTTTGTCTTTAGCAGCTCATATGGGCTTGCCTGCTGTGGGATTCTGTACGGTATAGGACCTTCATCGCCTGCCCTGGTGATTCTATTTAGAGTTTGATCTTGATGATAAAACCATCCCCCGTCGGACGGCTGTTACCTGAGGCGCTGGCTTGCGTACCCAGCCCATAGCCACCATCCATCGAAGCAAGCGGGCCCGGATAGACCTGATTCGGATAGGCAGGAGGCGGGCTCGGATAGGTGGGATAGGTCGGCGATTGACGGTTATTACCGGTTACTCCTCCCGGCATCTTATCAGGCTTTAATTCGATGGTGCAACCGGTTAGCAGGGCCAATACGATAATGCCAAGAATATGTGCCGCGCGAGCTAGGGACCGCTGTGGAAGACGACCAAGAAGACTCCTTTGATTCTTCAGTTGGCACATTGCGTTTAGTATTCTCATTACTACTCCTTCTGTTAACTTTGCTAAGGAATGCTGTCTGCCGGAGTTCATGAGCGGAGCGACCGCTTTGTTCAAGAGGCTCGCTAATGGTTCTGCCCGTTCTATGTCGTTCCTCCCAGCGTGGTTAGCATTGCTTTATTAGTTTCCGAATTCATCGGCGTTCACATGGTTACAAAGGCATTTTCAAGGTCTGGTTTCATGTTATTTGGCAAGGGTCTTGCTGCTCGTTTTCCGCGGCGGCTAAATGTCGCGAACGCCGTCACCCGCGACAGCGCACAAGGCTGCCATAAGCCCAAGCGGGCTGCGCTCCACCACATCCGATTTCTTCAGGGTATGGCAACAATTTACCATTCCACCCAGGCTCTCGTGGCTGGGCGACCTTGATGCCAACTAATCGGCTCCGAGTGCGTCATCTACACCGCCCTTAACGAAAAACGGCGACGCTTTACGAAGGCGGCGAAGAGTTGTCGCTAGGCAGGAACTCGTTGAGGCTATCCGAACACGATGACAGATAGATTCACCCCTTCTCCCTTTTTGCTTTCGCCTTACAGGCTACTAGCAAACTTTGTGTTATTTATATACCACGGGCGCACCGTTGATCGTCTTTTCGTTACCAACCGATTATTATGGCGAGGGGCCGCGCCCACCTCGCCCTCCTTGGCGCTATTCGCCATCAGCATCAATGTGTACGGGTATTCGTTTGCACGTGACGTTACGGGTCTCTGCTAACGACTTGGTATCCTCAGGTTCCGACTGATTTGGAGGATGCAATCTTGAGCGGGTTATCACTCGCCAATTGCATCCCTCCGTTCCGGCCACGACTTATACCGCTCCAAGCGGAGACTGGTTTGGCCGTCGAATTGGATATGATTTCCCGTGCTCGTGAGGGAGATTGCCTGGCGGAGTGGAAGTGGCAGGATCCGCTGTGCCTTTGGCCAAGCCGCCTTGACGTCGAGGTAAAACGTAGTTGCCGGCAGGAATCCGCACATATAAAGGGTCCTTTGTTAGCTGGTCCGGAGGATGCCTGAAGTAGCCTGAATCTCCAGCTTGAAGCGTCCCGGAAAGACGCATTCCCGGGAATGCACGGTTGAAATTTCCGCCATCTCGGCCAAGTAGGCCATCTTAGCGCATCGGAAAGTTAAGTGTGATACGGCTTCCGGCATCGACCGTGATTGTGCGTGATTGCGATGCAAAGCCGTCCGCGTAACACGCAACGCGATAAATCCCTGCAACAGGCGCGGTCAGACTGAATGTGCCGTTCGCCGCCGTCAGCGCGGCGATATCTGGAAGAGGTATAGGACTCTCGACGAAGGAGATCCGAGCTCCCGCGACTGCGCGACCCTTTAGATCGCGCACGGTGCCGGTGATCACCATAGGACTTCAATCCTAGGCTTTCCAGGCAACCATATTGTTATAGACGTCCTGCACGATACGGGTAGCTGAGTTCGTGGTCGCTCCCCCGTAGGCGTGCATGCCCATTGCGAAGGGATTTCCGTTGATCTCTCGGTAAAGGGCGCTTCCGCTTTGACCGCCAAAACTGTCAATATCGTAGAAGATTTTGCGGCCATTTACAGACGCAATCTTGTGGTGGTCATACCACTGTGTGCCGGCTGGCTTATCACCAGGATATCCCGAGATGTTACCAGTGGAAGCCACGATATCAGCATCCGAATAGAGGCCAAAGCCGAACCACCCGACGGTGTCCCCGAGATTTGTTGGGACGATAATGGCGCCGTAATCGAAGTTTTCGTCACCGCTAGGGCTGTTGGTCCACCCCGTCACGGAACGGAAGTTGTTGCTCATGACCGATCCAAAGGGAAGGGATGCGCCGTTGCGACCCGGCATGACGTTTATGTTTTTAACCCAGCCGTCGCGTCCGGGCACTCCGCTGCCCTTGATGAATACGACGTGTCCGGCGGTGACAAGCGTATGGGGTCCGATAAACCATCCTGTCCCGATCCATTGTGAATTGTCTGCTGCGGTGATTAGCAGCGAGGCATGTACGCACCAAGGATAACCAGGGGTATTGGTGATCTGCACCCGATTATCTGGGCCATGAACAGTCCTTGCAAGCGGCTGGGGCTCGCCGAAGGAAGCCTCGCCGATGTCCCGCAGTTGTCCAGTGTGGGGTGCCGTGAATAGTTCGCTGAGCATGCCGACCGTCTTCTCGTGACCTTTAACCTCCTCCATCCCCTCATGCACTCGATTGGAGTGCCCCGCGGATCCCACCGAACCCGGCTGGCTGATTGATGTGTGCATCTTCTCTACCGCCTCGTATCCAGGATGGTTGGCAACCGGCGCATGTAGGTTTTGGACTTTGTCGGACTGTGATATTGTAGACATAATATTCCTTACTATTCTGTTTTGATTTGGTTTCCTCTTAGTGACTAGGGAAGAAAAGCGCGTAGGCGTATGGGATGTTTTCGAATTGGTTTTGCGAACCGTGCTACCGGCTAAAGCATTCGATCTGGCCATATGATGATCCCGGAGGGATCATCTTGAAGCCTGTCGGCCGATCATGACACGTTGCCTTAGATAGCTACAACGGCATCGCATGCGTGAAGTTTCAAATTATCGCAGGAAATTCTATCCCACTGAGCATTCATTCTCCGAGGACATCCGGCCTCCTCTTTACCACGCGCCGAAGAGACACTTTGCTGGCAGATCCCGAAGGAGAGAACCAGGGACGGGAAACTGTGACGCTCCCAACAGGGAAACTACTTCAATTGATCTTTCGGGGGTGGAGACTATGGATCGGGCCGGCAGTGAAGCGACCCTTACTGGCACCTCGCAGCCGCCAAAGTATGCGGGCAGCATCGACTGGTAGACTAGGGTGTCCTCGTTAGGTGTGCTGGAGAACGAGGTCATGACGCATGTCGAGAGCTTGTTTTCCCGCTTCACGGTCACTGCCCGTTTTTCGGTGGACGTTACGAAATTAAATACCGCTCTTTCGCGGGCTGCGAAGTGAAGGGGAGCAGGAGTGAAGATCGTCATACTTGGGATGAGGCTTTCTGATTTGGGACTATTCGCGCGCTTCAGATGCTTGGCGAATGGAAAGGGGAGGTCCGCTCATTGCCGTCGACTTTTCCCGAATCTAAAAATGCTCGACGACTTCGCTTGGTCGTCGAGGAAAGAGATAGCGTAGCTGTGTATACGCGATTCGCGGTAAGTGGAGCTGCAAGATTAAGATCGTGCACTCACGCGGAAGATTTGCTTCAAATTTTGGCGTGGAACGAATACTTTAGCCCTGGGGGTGTTGACAGTTGAAGCAGAAACAGACCTCGGTGGGGAGCGACCGGTATCGATTTCATACGATTCAATGCAGTCTGGTGCTCTCGACCGAAACTCAGGCCCTGGGGCTTCAGCCCGAGCGGAGTGGACTCCACAAGATCTATCGGTATGGGCTTTACGCATATAAACGTCTCAGAGTTCACTCCCCCGAAAAGGCCCATGTTTTTACGCCCAGGTCTTTTATCCATGTTATTGCAGATAAGACACTAGGACGTGTTGATCCGCTCGTGGGCAGGCTTCGCTTTTTTTTGCAATATCCGCAAGGCTTGAAACACTACCTTCGACCTGCTGGCGCATATCTCGCGTCCCGTAGCGCTCTTGTTCCGCCTCACTTGCAAGGACGTGTTGCCGTGAACCGAGCAATCATCCCATGAACACCCACTCCCGAGGTAGGCGCAAGAGAGGGATGCAGGTGGACTTATCCGCTCTGGAAACATGTATTTGCCCTGTTTGCGATACTAAGTTTCAAGCTAGCAGGGACCGCCAATTCTGTCCTGCTTGTATGTTGCGCAGGGCTCTCGATGCCGGTGTTGAGTATGAGACCTCCTCTTCTGAAGATATTCTTGAGCCGCCAGCCCAACAGGTGGGGCAACGTTTCGACCACTATGAACTAATAATGGACGAGCACGGACGACCGCTTGAGTTGGGTCGAGGTGCGATGGGAGTCACTTATAAGGCTTTTGATGTCAACCTTGGATGTGCTGTGACGCTGAAGTTGATTACGGAACGGCACCTCGGCGATGAAGTGGCTCGACTTCGTTTCTTGCGTGAAGCTCGGACAGCAGCCAGCATCCGTCACTCGAATGTTGCGTCTGTCTTCCATCTTGGGAAAACCGGCGAAAACTACTTCTATGCGATGGAGTTTGTGGAGGGAGAAACGCTCCACAGCCTTATTAAACGCTTAGGTCGGCTTGAGATAACGGTAGCCCTGGAAATCGTCACGCAAGTCGCATCCGGTTTAGCTGCGGTGCACAAACAAAGGCTCGTCCATCGGGATATTAAGCCAAGCAATATCATGGTCCGGTTTGAGGACGACGGCACCCTGATCGTGAAAATTATTGACCTTGGCTTGGCCAGAATTCTCACCGAGGCAACTTCTGAGAGCCCGCTGTCAAGTCCAGGCATCTTTGCTGGAACCCCGGAATTTGCCAGTCCCGAGCAATTTGCAGGAATCGCTGTGGACATCCGTTCGGACCTATATTCGCTCGGTGCGACACTCTGGGAGATGGTAACTGGCCATCCGCTGTTTGCCGGCGCTGCTGCTGATATTATGTATCAGGCTCAGCACACGCCTTTACCGTTAGGGCAACTCCCAGCACTATCACAGCCCGTCGTTGCTCTGCTCGAGGTGCTCCTTGAGAAGGATCCGAAGCTGCGTTTTCAAAGCCCAGCCGAGCTTCTGAGAGCTCTGCCAATCGTAAAAAGCGCTATCGCTGAAGGTATTACGGTCACGCATCAGAGCTTGCGTCAGATGCCAACCGGACATGCCGGGGCCCTACCTCGCAATCTGATAAAAACGAGTCGCCCGGAAAAGATTTCAGTAGCCAAACTGCCCATTACAGGAAGCCATCTTTTTGGGCGAGAGGAGGATATCGCTTTCCTCAATGGCGCGTGGGCGAGCGAAGATACTAATATCGTCACGATTGTGGCTTGGGCCGGTGTGGGCAAGTCCACGCTCATTAATCATTGGCTTCGAGCGATGGCTGCCCAGCACTATTGTTCGGCAGAGCTTGTCTTTGGCTGGTCCTTTTACAAACAAAGTAGCAGCGGAGGCACTTCGTCGGCCGATGAATTTCTTCATGCGGCGCTTGGTTGGTTTGGAGATCCGGATCCGCGCGTTGGAACAGCTTGGGAGAAAGGCGAACGATTGGCCAACCTGACTGCGGCTCGTCGAACACTACTGATTCTAGACGGCTTGGAGCCACTCCAATTCCGGCCCGGACCCCAAGAGGGCCGTCTCCGCGATTCTTCCATTCAGGCGCTGGTCTGCGAGCTGGCGGCATTCAACAAGGGGCTTTGCGTCATTACTACCCGGCTGCCAATTGCCGATATAGCAGATCACGAGCGCACATCAGCCTGGCGTCGCGATCTTGAACAATTAACCCATGAGGCAGGAGCGAGGCTGCTGCGAGCCTTGGGTGTCAAGGGACAGGAGACGGAACTGGAAAGCACCAGCGATGAATTTGGGGGCCATTGTCTTGCCCTGACGCTCCTCGGAAGCTACTTGACGGACGCCTACGATGGGGACGTCCGTTTCCGAAAGGAGGTCTCAGAACGTCTCACCCACGACGTGCGCCAGGGAGTTCACGCTCTAAAAGTGATGGAGTCTTACCAAACCTGGTTTGGTGAGGGACGCGAGCTGGCATTGCTACGCATGTTAGGCTTATTTGACCGACCCGTTAGTGAGCATGTGCTTGAAGTCCTGCTGCAATCACCTGCTATCCCAGGCCTAACAGAGTGCTTAGCAGATTTGAGCCAGGGGGAGTGGCGAGCGATCCTTGCCAGATTGAGGAGGTCAAGACTGCTGGCGGAAGCCGATCCCCACAATCAAGGGCATCTCGACATGCATCCTTTGGTTCGTGAGTACTTTGGGGAACAGCTTCGGCGCCACCAAACTGAAGCTTGGAAGGAATGCAACAGGCGGCTCTATCGTTTATTATCGAGCCCTTGCACCGCAGCTACCGGCTAACATCAGGGAGATGGAGCCGCTTTTCTTGGCCGTCATCTGCGGCTGCAATGCCGGCTTGTTTCACGAAGCGCTCCACGAAGTTTATATTCCACGGATCCAGCGCGGAGAGTTTTCATTTTCCGCGAATGTTCTGGGAGCTAGAGGAGCGTTGCTCGCGGTGCTGGCCCATTTTTTCGAAGGTGGCCGTTGGGGTTCTCTCGTCCAAACGGGCGTCGAGGGCCAAGGTCTCACCGCGGAGGATCAACTCTTCATTCTCCTTCAGGCAGCGCTTAACATTACTGCCCTGCGTGAGTCAGCGCCGGAGGCCAAGACCTGCTACGAGCGCGCGGAGTCCTTGTGTCATTCCCTTGATCGGCCGCTTCTTCTGTATGTGGCACTGATGGGTCAATTGCGTTATTCAGTGGTCGCGGGCAAACTCGGGGCGGCGATGCCGCTCGCCAAACGGGTCTTCTCACTAGCGCAAGAGCAAAATGACCCCACGCTGATGATAGGAGCGTGTACGGCGGTGGGAGGAGCGCACTACTATTTGGGCGATTTTGAAACCGCGCGGCAGTACATTGGTCGTGCTCTGCAGATTTGGCGCTCAGGTGGCGTCCACTCCCCATTTCAAGAAGTCGACGCGCAACCTGTCGCCTGTCTGTCTAATGAAGCCCTCCTCGAGTGGCATTTTGCAGAGACCGCCTCCTGCCATGCGACCATGGCGGAGGCGATAGCACTGGCTAGGGAACTCAATGATATGCACGGACTAGCTGTCGCACTAGGTTATGCAGCGCAGCTTGCCTATTTTGAGCGTAGCGCTGCGGAGTTGGAACAATTAGCCTCGGAGTTGACTGAGCTCGCCACTCGGCACAGTTTTGCCCACTGGCGGGCTATCGGAGAGGTTTTTCGTGGCTGGACGCGCAGCGCCACCGGGAACACCGCGGAAGGCCTCCTTTTGATCGAAGAGGGCATGGAGGACTACCGCGCAACCGGATCAATCGTGTGGGTGCCGCTCTTCCTGGCCCTCAAGGCTGAGGCCCTCCGCCTCGCCGGTCAGACCTCGGAGGCTCTCCAGGCGATAACGGAAGCGGAGCGACTGGTCGAAAGATCTGAAGCGAACTGCTGGTCGGCCGAGTTGTCTCTGCTTCGCGGTGTCGTTCTCACGGAGATGGGTGCCGACGACGCCCAGATCGAGGCTGCGTTCTCGGCAGCCATCCGGACCGCAGAGCAGCAAAAGTCGATTTCTTTGCTCAATCGCGCGAAAGCAACCTCCGCAGAATACCGCAACCAAAGAATTCGAGCGAAAGAATCACGGCTTCCGACTGCCTCCTAAGCTTAGTTTTAATTCGACCGGGTCCCGGACTTGTGATAACCGGTTTTGGTAGCGTCTCCCGCTTAGAGCTCAGGGTCTTTATCTCAGGACAAGGAAAAACGAGCGCTTACACGAATATATCAAATACCGAAAGACTTTTCCGAAAGACGAAGGCGAAGCAGTCTGTTGTGGCACCCCAGAGCTCGTCGAACTCGGGAGTGGCGAGGTCCTGGTCTCTGGGGAGCGCACGCGTCCCCGGGTGTAGTGCCCGGCGTCCCCGCCGGGCACAGGTGTCGGATGGCCTAACGGCAGCTGGAGGCGCCCGACATTTTGCTCGTCAAGGTCACGATGGTTAATGTCCCATCCTCGTCGCCAAGGTTTGTTCGGCGGAGATGCCGAATAAAACACCCGGGACGGGGCGGGACGCGTGTGGTGTTCAGCGTCTCGCCGAACAGGTTTTCCAGCGAGACGCTGGAAATTGCACGCGAGGACGCGTGCGCTCCCCAGACCCTGGCGCAAACAGCCTCGGCTGAGAACTACTGCGACCCGCAAAATCTCTATCTCCCAATGTTATTGGAAATCTTCTTTCCAGAGATGCTCTAGCCCTTCAGAAATTCGATTCAGCCGCGTCGCGTTCAACGCAAGCCGGTGAGTTTAGCCATCCTCAGTCGGGTTTGCAGAACGGCGACTCACATGAGTCGAAAACGCGGCGCTGTAGCTCTACTGTTTGACACGCTCTCCATGACTGCTTCATTCCACTTGAATTATCCTCAATGCCGCTTAGCCTGGTCATTTTGTCGTCGCGATTGCTTCCGCCACCTTCCGGGCCAATGTCAAGCCGGTGAGGGCTGGATTGGCTGAGCCGACGGTCGGAAATAACGCGAGGTCGGCAACATACGCGTTGCTGACGTAGTGGAATCGTCCCATTCGGCAGCTTCTCGGATCTTTCGTCACGCGTATACGCTACGTCCGTTAGACAACGGCCCAGAACTATGGGTTTGAGATTGACAACGGAGCGAGCTTTTCTTAATCCTTATCGCACGGAGTGGTTTTGTAATGGTATTATAAAATCTCCGAAGTCAGCGCTTCGGCGAGCCGATAGTGCTCGGAAGGATCGGTCAGCAGCGAGGGTGATTTGCATCTCGTTAATCTCCTTAGCTAGGGTTTGCACAATTTTATCAATAAAGAGTCTAACAATACACTTAAGCGGTACTTTATAAATGGAAGTCGGAGTCGAGACAGAGTTTGGCATGACTATGTCTGGAGTCAGATGGACAAAGCAGTTCGAGAGGAGGTCGGACGCGTCCGCGCTAAAAGGGTTCCCGTCTACCGTAGTGAACAAATGTGCTACCCGGTCGCTATCAATAGGGCTGCACCTTTTGGAGCCGGGCCACTCGTGCCTAAGGTCGCGCAAGTGTAAGTAAAAGTCACAACCAACATAACGAAAACACCAGTAAGCAGTTCAACACGAAAGCAAAGAATATGGCAACATCAGCACGTGAACTCGTAGGATGGACGGATCAACGCTGGACGGCGGTCGAGGAGGCAGCCAAGAAAGCGCTTGCCAGAACCGCTAAATGTCGCCAGGTCATTCCAATCGGAGCGGAACAGATCGGCGCAAAAAGAGTAGTAGTTCCGACGATTGAACGGACCTCCCATGAAGTATGGAGAGGACAACAGTGATTAGTCAGATCCAGATATTCGTCGATGTAACGTTAGATGATCAAATTGCGGATGATGAGGCTGCTGTTTGCCGACTGGTGGAATCTGCTGCGGCACAACTTGGGTTGGAGGAGGATAAGTTACGTAATTGAAGGTATCTCACCGACCCGGCGAAGACGGCACGCGCACCGGCCCTTCCGCAAGGGAGTGGCGAGCCTCCTTCGGATTCCCGAGTTGCGGCGCTGCAAGCTTAAAGCAAAGCAACCAGAACAGATCGCCAGAGACAAACACCGATAGGGGCTGCGGGAGCAGCCCCCACTGCTGCTGAAATTGTAGCGGCCGTGCGAACTGCCCAAGGGGAACTGGAAACGGTGGGTCGGCCTGGACCATGCGGCTTGCTTCTGCACTCGCGTCTCTTCGCGACGTTGCTTGACCTTCGCCGGGTGGGGCGCCTTACCTTCAGCAGGTTGAGCAGTTAATTGATAGCAGCGAGATCGCCGGCACCAGCGCCTTGGACGGGCGGACGGGAGAAAGCCGGTCGCGTCTGCGGAATTCTCTTCCGCCTGGAACCACCTGCCTTCGAACTTGTCCAAACGGCGCGGCCTACTGTCACGGTGCTTGGCAGAGCACGATGGGCAAACAAGCCTGCGGGTCGAGGAGGATGTCGTCGTCCGCATCCTCGACGAAGACGCCATTCACCATATCGTGTACTGACTCATGGCACCGGTTCGTATCACACGAGACGGAATCACCTTACGTTTCGGCGACCCGGACACACCAGTGCCTGAGGGAATTGTCAGCGCCAGTCCACCGCCGCGAATAGTCGTTGCCGTGAGCCCGGTTGACGCAAGAATGCGGGTCCGTGTTACGATTCGCTTCGGCGCGGGTCAACGCTCAATGGCCTTGCGTCCCGCACGCCACACGCGGGAAGAGCAATTTTTTGAGGGAGGATTTCGCGGGCTTCGCGGGGGAGACCAGGTTGATTACTCGCTACTCGTCGAGATGGAGAGCCTGGGCAAGACCCTTCGCTTGGAGTCGGCTGATACTCCGGGAGGCGTGCGCGAATTCGAGGTGGCAGGAAGGGCGCCTCGTGCGCTTGAGGCCCGAAACGTGCCCCCCACCACTCCCAAGCCAGCCGAGTGACCGCGAAAAGATTGCGGCAGCACTGCCAGCTTCGCCAAGACTCCTACGAATCCGATGCTGCCGCCTACTGCGTCATTCCTGGCCGCGCTCCAACCGGCCGATATCGACGGTCAGCTGGACTCAGGCGAGAAGGAGATGCTCCTAGCCGCGCTCCGCTTCTACTTTGGGACGGCCCAGTGGTGGAACACGGTGAGGAAGGAGCTGAGCGACGATAATGACTTGGACAAACTCCACGACACTCTCCACTCGCCGGGTGAACGATACGACATTTTGGAACGAAAAACGAGCCTGGGCGATGGTTACTTCGCCCAAGAACATCAGATTCCCGGCCAGGTTAAACTCTACGCCGCGACCGACACGCGAGACTACCCCGAGAACCCCGACCGCCTGCCGAGCTACTTTCTTTATGAAGCGAAGAACAACCTCACGTTCTACATTGGGCCAGGTCGCGTCCGCGTTGAGGGTCGCGAGGTCCTACGGCACGTCTTTAACACCCTAGTGCTACATCACAAGGGCGATCGCAAGCACCGGCCGATTCAGTCACACACGTTGGACTTTGGGTTCTTGGATAAAGGAGAATACGTGGTCAGTGATTTGGACTTTTTCTCCGATTTGGCGTCTTTGGCCTCGCTCCGACCGGACGATATCGATGGTCCGCCGAGCAAAGGCGAGAAGGAGATGCTCCTAACCGCGTTGCGGTTCTACTTCTGGCCGGCCAAGAAGCTGAAAGCGGTGGCAAAGGACACACCGAACCTGGTCGGCTTGAATGCGCTGCTGCAGGATCGATACAAAATTTTGGAAACGCAAACGTCCCTCGGTGCTGGTTACTTCGCCCAAGAACATCAGGCTCCGGCCCGGCTCAAACTCTACGTCGCGACCGACAAGCGAGACAACTCCGACAATCCCAGGCGCCTGCCGAGCTACATCCTGTATGAAGCTAAGAACAACGTGATGTTCTACATTGGGCCGGACTTCTTTCACCAACGACCCGACATAAAGGTGATTAACATCATAAAACTGGATCCCCGGCACTCGGGGGAGGAGTCACACACGCTGGACTTTGGGTTCGTCCCATGAGTCGTTGAGGCGAAGATGTAGAAGGGTTTCCTTCGATGAGTTTTGAGCCGAAGACTGTACGAGGGTTTCGTCGCGGCCGATTCCCCGGCCCAGCAGCGGCTGATCCGCCAGTACCAGGGGACGGAGACCAAATTCGACATCGTCATCGTCGGCTCGGGCGTCGGCGGCGGAGTGCTCGCCGACGCCCTTGCCGACAAAGGCCTCCGCATCCTCGTCCTCGAAGCGGGGTCATTCCTCTATCCCACGCACGTGTACAACCTCTGCCGCTTCCTGAACCACGAAGTCGCGAAGAAATTCAGATGCCGGACGTTCAAGCAGCCGGGCGAGCCGAAGGATGCGGAGGACGAACTCTTCATCGGTGAGCAACCACAGTTGAACTTCGGCGGGCGCTCCATCTTCTGGTCCGGACTGATCCCCACCCTGCAAGAGTGGGAGCTCAACTTCTTCCCCAAGAAGGTGCGGGATGCTCTCGCCGGGAGGCCTGAGGATTCCAAGTCGGGCCTGCTCTACAAGGCCGGCGAGAAGATGAATGAATCGGTGTCGATGGGCCACGTGGCCGAGAAGGTTGTGGAGCGGCTCCGCAACTCGTGGCTCGCGGCCGATTTCCTCATCAGACAGACGCCCCGGGCCCTGCACCAGCCATACCTTCAACCTGACGCTGCTGACGCTACCCTAAAAGAGGATTTCTTTACCGAGTCCACGGGCGTGTTCAACACGGCCGAGTTGCTCATTAACCAGTTGGGGCTTAACCCTGGTACCTCCAAAGACCTCCACCTACTCCTCAATCACTTCGTCGAGGACGTGCAGAGCCACAACGGCCACTTGGATCTCATCGTCCGCAACACGCTGACCAACGAGGCCAAGACGTTCGAGGCGGGTAAGGTGGTCCTCGCCGGCGGGTCGATCGAAAGCCCGAAGCTGCTCCTCCGCTCCAGCTTGTACCCGTCGCTGCCGCGGAGCGTGAGGGAGTTGGTCGGCCGGGGACTGACGGACCACCCCACCACCGATGTGAGCGTCGCGCATGTCGATGGCATTGGCGGCATCGACCTCATCCCCCAAAACCACTTCAAGATCATCTTCTACTCCCGCGGGTTGCGGGACGCCAGAAACGAGATTCGCTACCCGTTCAACGTCGAGATGAACTTCAACCATGAGTATTGGCACCTTCGCAAGAACGATCCTGCTGATCGGACCGATGCCGATCGTCCCGGTGGTAATCCGCCGAAGGGCAAGTCCGTCCTCGACATCAAATTCAGTTTTGGCAACTGCCTCGACGACGAGAACGAGGTGAAGGCGGCCCCGCCTTCGGAGTACGTCTCCGAGATTGTCTTCCATAATATTAGGCGAGTTGAACGCTTGGCGAAATCGCGATTTCCCGCCCTCGCCGGCTGGAACAAAGAACCCCCCGAGATCTGGAACGTGCTCAACCAAATCACTCGCCAGATCTTTTCGTTGTTCCGTATCGACGGCAAACCGGCCAAGCCGATCACAAACGCGTACGGTCAAATAGGCTTTGGCTACGGCACGGTCCACCACGCGGTCGGGTCGCTGCGGATGCCGTGGTATGAGCGGTTAGACCAACTAGACAAAGACCCCAACACGGGCGTGGTCGATGAAGATCTCCGAGTCAACGGCACGAAGAACCTCTATGTCTGCGACATGTCGGTGATACCGATCAGCACGACCGCGAACCCGGTCCGCACGCTCGTCGCCCTTGCGTTGCGGCTGTCAGAGCATTTGAAGAACGAGGACAAAGGATGACCAAACGCTGCACTTGATCCGGCGGGCGGCGGCGCTTCTGGGGGCTGAGTAGATCAGTTGTATGGTTCGGCGGCTTGAGGCCTTGATGCGCTACCGACAAGGAAAATCGCCTATTACAGTCCAGTTCGTGATCCTGAAAAGTCTCTGGCGACCCGGAGGATGGAGGAAGGATTGAGGCGCTATCTCTGATCCCCGCACGGTGCTTATCTTTGAGACAGCATGTCCAGTGCGAGCGACGCAGTTTAAGCAGCGAGGCGATTAGGTGTTATGCAATCTGTTGCGACCGTGCGGCTACTAAAATTCTTGAGTAGTGGGCCTCTTCGCCATCGAATCGCAGAAGCCTGAAACTTTGCAGTTTCCAAGACCGTTTTCTATGTAAGTCAGCCCGATGATGCATCCAGATACCAGATTCTGATCTTAGAACGTCTATCCAGCTCGAAGGTTCAAATGATAACATCCGACTTCCGTTCGACTCGTTTGCGTCCGAGTGTCTTATGTAGTCGGCGTGCTGCCGGCGGTCGAAGCCTATGCGTCTAAGCCAAATGCGAAGAGATATTTTCAAATGGCCGAGGCGCAATGGAGCCGGGTGTCGGCACGGCACAGCCACCATGTCGGAAATTACTTGCGCCTACATGCGTTCCAAAGGAACTAGCTATGCCCGTCATTGATCCAATAAGTCCTAACACGCTCCCGATGGGGGCAAACATTGTTCCCGATAAATCCGGAGCCACCTTCCGCTGTTGGGCCCCGCGCGCGAGAAAGGTCGCTCTGCGTGGTAATTTCTACGGATGGGTGGACGGCTGGAGCGAGACGCCGCCGGACGACGCTCAGCTTCATCGGCACGGCGATTATTGGGCGGGATTCGTTCCGGACGCTAAGGAGGGTGATGAGTATAAGTTTTGGATCGAAGGAGAGGGGACGACCGGTTGGAAGCGCGATCCCTATGCGCGCGAACTCACCCATAATTGGCCGCATAGCAATTGCATTCTGCGCGACCCCAACACCTACAAATGGCATGATTTGGGGTACCAACCTCCTGCATTTAATGATCTTATCATCTACCAGTTGCACATCGGCGTGTTCAACGGGCCTGACCGCGCGAGGCGGGTCGCCAAGTTCCTCGATGTCCTTGGGAAGCTCGACTATCTCTCCGCCCTGGGGGTAAATGCGATCAAGTTGCTCCCGGTTGTGGAGTTTAGCAGCCCACGAAGCCTTGGATATGAGGGCACCGACATCTTCTCTCCTGAGATGGACTATACCGTGCGGTTCGACGAGGCGGCGCAATACCTCGGCTTTGTCAACAGTCTCCGTGCTCGCCACGGCCTGCCCCCGCTCTCCCAGGGCGAACTCTCGATCCAGAGCAACCAGCTGAAGGTGGTCATAGAACTCTTCCACCTCCAGGGAATCGCTGTCCTGATCGACGTCGTCTACAATCACGCCGGAGGGATGGTCAAGGGAGATCCCGCGAGCCTCTATTTCTTCGACCGCGCAGCCGGCACGAACCCGAACGACAGCCTTTATTTCACTAACCAAGACCACACCGGTCCGGTCTGGGCTGTTTGGCGAACGGAAGTTCGGCAGTTCCTGATTGACAACGCAGTCTTCTTCCTGCGGGAGTATCACGTCGATGGTTTCCGCTACGACCAGACGAGCGTCATCGTGGCTCAGAACGCAAACGATGGGTGGCGCTTCTGTCAGGATCTCACGGACACAGTGCGCTCCGTCAATCCGTCGAGCGTTCAGATCGCCGAGTATTGGAGCGTGGACCCGTATGTGGTGCGCTCTCGAGAGCACGGGGGCGCAGGCTTTGATGGCTGCTGGCACGACGGACTTCGGCTGAGTATCCGGGAAGCAGTGAACGCTGCATCCCGCGGTGCACAGACGCGGGTGGATCTCGACCGTGTCGCGGGAAATCTTTGGG
The DNA here is from genome assembly GCA_963706955.1 of uncultured Verrucomicrobiae bacterium. Classification (GTDB taxonomy): domain Bacteria; phylum Verrucomicrobiota; class Verrucomicrobiia; order Chthoniobacterales; family Terrimicrobiaceae; genus DASTFP01. Next base: position 295,009 of record CAVPOC010000010.1, read on the forward strand.
CGCCTAACTTTCTGAATGCATGGCGCGCTATGCAATATTTGGAGAGCCACGACGAAGTCTACCGCGACCGCGGAAGCCGCATCCCCCGCCTGGCCGATGGGAGTAATGCGCGATCGTGGTATGCTCGTAGCCGATCACGAGTGGCGGCCGGAATTCTATTAACGGCTCCCGGGATGCCGATGATCTTCATGGGGCAGTCTTTCCTGGAAGATAAACAGTGGGCGGACGATGCCACGAACCACCCTGATTTGCTGCTCTGGTGGGAGGGGCTTGATTTCGGGCATGACCCGAACATGGGCCGGTTTCACCGATTCATCGAAGAGCTCGTCTGGCTTCGCCGACGCGAACCGGCTCTGCGTAGCGAGACCCTGAATCCGTTCCATGTGCACAACGACAATCGTGTGCTTGTCTATCACCGTTGGGTGCCCGGCGAGGGCCGGGACCTCGTTGTGGTCTTGAGCCTGAACGATTACACCTTTAACGGCTATGAGGTCGGCTGGCCGGCGGACGGACGATGGCGCGAGGTTTTCAACAGCGACGCCTATGACGACTACTTACCGACAGGCAATGGCGGCAGTATCGATGCGTGGTGGGCAGGGCGCGACGGCATGCCAGCGACCGCTCGACTAACGATACCCTCCAATTCGCTGCTGATTTTCGCACGCTGATTGTCCCGCCTCCGTGGTGTCTTTCTAACGAAGCTCGGGTCGAGGATGGGTGCGCCGCGCTTCGGGTAAATCGGCGGAAGGCGCTAAGGGCTCGGTGAGCGACAAGAGAACGGTCAGTTTTGAGACAGCTGCTCTTCTAATCTTTGCTTACGTATGTTATTGGATAGGAAACTAAGTTCCGAATACGTAGCGACTACCCGAATAGCAGCAATACAGGCCGCCGTGACGATTTCCTTCGATTTCCTGCATTTTCCCCAAGATTCCCCATACCTGGGTGACATCGCCTTGCCTTGCAAAGGCACCTTCGTTTTGTAAAAATCGCTGTCGTTCCGATCTAGACTACGAAGCTATCCCACCGAGCAGCTCGTGTGTGTCAATCTCACCAATAGCGACATCAGGTCAGGCTGGGGAAAATTAAGGTTTGTCGGAGGTGATGCCCTCACGCCGCGACCGAACTCGACGGATCTCCCGTCCTCGCCTTAGCAATTTCATAATGCCCAGACCCCTCCCATGCCCACCTCGAGAGCGGACTCGCTGGAGGTGGTTTCTTAAAGAGCTTTTACCTCTTCACCTAAGACTCCGCGCGACTGCGGATTGGACAGAATTCAGCCTGCGGCGAAACCTCATTACGCAGCTGTGCCCGACCCTTCTGTCTATCGTTCTCAGGGACTCAACCGGCCTTCGGATGCAATTATGGCGTCGCAAAGATCATGAATCTCCCCGTCGATCTCTGTCGGATCTGACACCGTGCGGCCAACCTCCTCTCGCAACAGTGCGGTATAGCGCTTTCGCAACCGATGGATCAGTGTTTTGACAGCGCCGATGCTGACCTCAAGCCGGTTTGCCACCTCGTCATACGAGGGCGGAGCGCGGCTGTTGTTGGGGTCCAGAAAGACCTTCAACGCTTCGAACGTGGACGTTTTCTCTGCCGTGTCATACTCTTGGCGCAGTTTTTCTAGCGCTTCTCCCAGGACCGTCATCGCCCAGCGGGCATCGAAGATTTTCCCGGCTGTCGAAAACTCGACCGGTTCGCGTTGGTAGCGTTCTTCCGCATCCGCGGCATCAAGTCGGACGAATTCCTTGTCTCCGCCTCTCTTAAGGCGGCGAGAACGCTCGTAGGCATCTGAAATGTGGTTCTGGAAAGAGGCTAGCAAGAAAGAGCGAAATTTGCCTTTGAGCCGATCGACGCCGCCAAGCGCCCGGTGCTCCAGCAGGTGCAGGAAAAACCCTTGGGTTAGATCCTGAGCGTCTTCCGGCGAACACCCACGTCGCCGAGCGAAAACATAGAGCGGATACCAATAGAGTCGGCACAACTCGGCTAAGGCTTCCTGCCCCCCTTGCGCCTGACTTTGCGCCGCGGTCATGACAATCGTCCAGTGCGTGGTGTGAAAGCTCGCCGCGCCCTCCATTGGCGGACCATGTTCGCGTTTCACGGGGAAGATGTCTTTAGTGATTATAACGCGGAAAAGCGAGTTTAGGAACAAAATTCTAAAGTCACCGCGCTGCGAGATGAAGACAACCAACCTCTTGGCCGCCGCTGCGAACGCATGAGAGTTCGCCCCAGGGCTGGAACCGCATCGCGCGGGGGGTGTTGGCGGCACGGCAATTCGACATATGGGAGAACGCCCGACTCTTTGCACTGTTGAATCTAGCGATGGCCGACGGCTACATCGCCGGCTTCGATAGCAAATACCACTGCAACTACTGGCGCCCGGCCACTGCCATCCGTGCAGGTAGCGATAGCGAATGGCTGAGTTACCTTCCGACCCCGCCGGTACCGGATTACCCCTCGACTCATACGGTGGAGGGGGCTGCTGCGGCTACGGTGATGGCCCGGTTCTTTAACACAGACTTTATCAGTTTCTCGATGACCAGCGGGCCCCCCTATCCGGGCATCACGCGCAAATTCTGGAGCTTCTCGGAAGCGGCGCGAGAAAATGGTGCGTCCCGTATCCTCTGCGGGATTCACTTTTCGACTGCGGTGAACGCCGGCTATGTCCAGGGCGAACGCATTGGGGAATGGGCTTTCGAAAACGCATTGCGGCCCGCAAAGGCTCAGCAGGCAATCGCTGCCTCTCCCGTTTCGGAAAAGCGGAACACTGAAGCTGCGGAGCATCAGGACATTGGCCAGTCACTCTCGGACAGCCAGTAGACACCCGATCAAAACCCCGCGTCGCAACCCAGGAGGATGGAACTAAGAGAATTTGTGCAAGAAAGATCGAAATCCAAACTTTCCACGGATGAAAGAACTACGCTTGCCGAGTTTGTTTTGCAGCTTCGTTCATCGTTGTTGGACTCCATGCAGTTAGCGCTTGGACCAGCTAACGCAGACTCCTTTCCAAAACAGCGCTGAAAAAGTGGCCAATCGTTCTGGCTCAGAACCTCTCTTCAAGAGGAAAGGCACTGGAGAGCGAAAATATCGAGTGATAAAGGAACGATTTTAATTTGGTGCCGACACGGTCGCCTACTTCAAAGAAAGAAAGCGGTTAGGAGGAAACCGCGAACCAAGAGCACCCATCAGGACGCTGGGTGCTTATTTGCCTCTGCAGAGTTTGAAAAAGACCCCCTGAAATATGCCCACAGTATGGCGCTCGACCAAAAGCCTTGGCCGTTTATAATGGGAAGCTTTACATCTGCGGGAATGAGGCCGCATTAACGAAGTTGATGGCTGGCATCGACGGGAATATCGAAAAGGCAGACAGGCGGTGGCGACGCATCAGTAAGCTCTGGTCTCAGAATTGCTGAGTTGCTCAAATGGCATTCCCGCGACAGGTCGGCATTGGATATTTTTCGAAATGAAGTCATCCGCGTGTTCGACTTCACGTCATTCGCTACTGCCCTTCATACTGTTCTGCTGGCGAAGATACTCTATTCCCAGATCCCGCGGATCGATTTCTGTATGTCGGTGACGCGGACTGAGGCTGTGATCTTGGGTTGGGAGGCGCCCTGAGCTCGGCGTTCGAGCTGGAAACAAGACTTCAGTTCGCGAGGGATAAAGCGGGTCAATTGCGAATATGTGTGAGTGTCGCCTCGCCGCCCTTTCGCGTAATAGCGCAGAGGATGCAACACATAGAGATGCTGTCGGGCCCGCGTGCACGCAACGTAAAGCAACCTGCGCTCCTCCTCAATCTGAACAGCGTCACCGGTGGTCATGTCGCTGGGAAGGATACCGTCGGAGACATGGATCACGTAGACCACATCCCATTCGCATCCTTTGGCCGAATGGATGGTGCTCACTGTGAGCCAGTCATCATCCTTGGAGGGCGGTCCTGCAAGATCGCCGGTGGCTTGAGGGGGATCCAGCGTGAGTTCGCTTAGAAAAGCCTGCCGGCTGGAATAGGCGGAGGAGATTTGCTCGAGCTGCTCCAGATCGCGCTTACGAGGATCCGCATTCTCGTAAAGTCGCTCCATGAGCGGCTCGTAAAAGGACCGGATCCGTTCGATATCCGAAGCTACGGTTTCGGTGGTGTTCTTCCTGGAAAGCGACCGGATCAGATTCGCCAGTTTGATCAGCTCGGCTTGCACGGAAGCTGGAGCGTGGACCCATTTCAATGCCGCGACGTCGCCCCCCGACTTAGCAACAGCTTCGCAGGCGCGCTTGGCCAGGGCCGGGCCGACCCCTTCGAGAAGACGCAGGATGCGCATCCAGGCAAGCTGGTCGCGCGGATTCTCGAGCACCCGCAGGAAGGACATCAGATCCTTGATGTGTGCAGCTTCGAGAAATTTCAGGCCGCCATACTTGCGGTACGGAATGTTGCGGCGCGTCAACTCGACCTCAAGATGATCCGACCAATACGCGGTGCGCACCAAGATCGCCTGGCGCCGGAGACCCAGGCCGTTCTCATTATGCTCAAGAACCTTCTCTACTACGAAGTCGGTCTGATCCTCCTCCCGCTCACAGGTGATGAGAGCCGGCTTTAGGCCATTGCCTTTCACCGAGCGCAGTTCCTTCGCATGGCGCTTGGGGGAGAGGCCAATAATGCGATTGGTGGCGTCGAGGATCGGCTGGGTGGAGCGATAGTTGGTTTCGAGCGTGACCACCGTCGCGCCGGGAAATTCGGCGGGGAAATCGAGAATGTTGCGCACCTCGGCGGCGCGGAAGCTGTAGATGCTCTGCGCGTCGTCACCCACAACGGTGAGGTTGCGATTGAGCGACCTCATGCGATGGAGAATGGAGGACTGCAGCCGGTTGGTATCCTGATACTCGTCCACGAGGATGTGATTGAACCGTTCGTTCAAGAGAGTGACGAGCGTCTCGTCGCCAAGCAGGTGAAACCAGTAGAGGAGGAGATCGTCATAATCGAGCACATGCCGCTCCTGCTTTGCTTCGGTATACGATTTGAAAAGTAGCCGCAGTTCCTGCTCCCACTCGATGCACCACGGAAAGAATGCCGCCAGTATATGGTCGAGGCGATCGGAACTGTTGACACAACGGGAGTAAATCGAGAGACAGGTCTGTTTCCGGGGGAACCGTTTATCTTTCGAGCCGAAGGCGAGATTGTAGCGAGACGCGTCCATCAGATCCTCGGCATCGGATTGATCCATCACGGTAAAATCCGGGTCGAGCCCTATGGCTTCCCCGTAGGTGCGCAGCAATCGATTGGCAACGGAGTGAAAGGTGCCGCCCCAGACGGTTCCGAGCGTGCGGCTTCCGGTCTCACCCAATGCTCTCCTCGCCCGGCGCAACATCTCGTCTGAAGCCCTGCGCGTGAACGTGAGAAGCATGATTCGGCCCGGATCGATGCCCTGTGACACAAGCCAAGCCACCCGCGCCGCGAGAGTTTTGGTCTTGCCCGTACCGGCTCCGGCAATGGTAAGAACTGGGCCCTCTCCCATAGTGGCAGCGCGAAGTTGTTCAGGGTTTAGATCGTCAATCCGCCATTCGGGCATCGTCCCGTCGAGGATACGTGCCACCACGCCCGACGTCCAGCCAATGAGGGGAGGTTGGCGCAGGATAGCAGAAGGAAGACAGGCGGCAGCGGTCCTACCAGTGCCGAAGGTAAGTCAACAAAGGGGTAGTCGAAATCCAGGTCCTTCTAACCCACTCGCTTTTTGGCGGCGGTATTCCGCGTAGGTTGCTTCTGCGCGTGTCGCCAGTGAAATCGACTTCTGCTCCTTTGCGGTACGGATGGCTTCGCGGAACGAAACCTCGATTTGGTGCTCGTCCGCACGCAGAACCACAAGAAAGACACCGCGAAGCCGGTGCAGTTCGGCACACCAATGGCGATCTTCAGATCTTTCGACCACCGCTTCCGCCTCGCTTATCGCCTCAAGAGCTTCGGAGGTACGATCCGCGAGGTGCAGGGCTTCGGCCTTTAGTGCGAGATAATATGGCACGACGGCAGTCATCGCGCCGGTTGCCCGCCAGTCGTCTATCCCGTCCTCGATCCAGGCAAGACCTTCCGCGGTGTCACCGGAAGCGCTGCGCATCCAACCGCGAAGAATCTCTCCTCCAGCCAGAAAAAACAGAAAATTTTGACGCGTTGACAGCTCAATCAAATCCGATGCCAAGCGTTCGACTTCAGCAGGATTACGCTGATAGTGGGCGAGAATCCCGGCATTCCACAGAGCCACAGCTAATGCATGCATATCATTTAGCTCCTTCGCTAACGCGATGGCTTCCGTCATGGTCGCTTGGCATGAGGCGATCTCTCCGAGATGCCACTCGCATAACGCTTGATAGCACACACAAGTGACGGCCGGCGCAGTGATCTCTTCGACCGGAGACTGCACGGTGCCAGAGCGCCAGATCTCAATACCATGCATCGCGTATTCTCGGGCGGCCTCGAAATCGCCCGAATAATAGAGCGTGGACGCCAAAGCGCGATAGGCTCCCATCATTAACGCAGGGTCATTCTGGTCCTGCGCCAGTGAGAAAACTCGCTTAGCGATCTGCATCGTTGCACTCAGCTTGTCAGTGACGAGGGAATAGCGCCATAGACCTCTCAGTGCGGAAAACAAGACCAGGGGGCGATTAAGCGAATCGCACAGGGATTCAGCGCGTTCGTAACATGTTCGCGCTTCCGGTTCAGCGAAGCCTCGCGTGGCCGTTAGATATAGCCCCGCCTGCATAAGAATGAAAAGCTGGTCTTCTGGAGTAAGACTCTGTCCCTCGAGGCCCTTTTCCACTGGTGAACCCCAGCGTCCGTGTTGGAAGAAATGAAGCAAAACCGAGAGCAATGCTCCTCTGGCTCCGAGAGCCTTAGCAGCAAAGAAGGCATCTCCCCGCTGAATCCGCGGAATATAAACTTCACGCAGAGCTTCGCGAAAGAATCCGGCATTGCAGCCGCAGATTACAGCTAAGAAAAGTGGCTCCATGTCCCTAAAAGTATCCGGCAGCTGGGGCGCAAGCGTTCGATAATAGTTAAAGAGTCGCCTATTGCATTCCTTCCATGCCTTGGTTCTTTGACTCCGAAGCTGTTCGCCAAAGTATTCACGAACGAGAGGATGCGTATCCAAATGCCCAGGATTGTGAGGATCTTCTCGCGCGAGGAGCCTCGCTCTTCTTAATCTTGTAAGAATCATTCGCCACTCGCTCGGGCTCAAATTCGTTAATGACTCAGTAAGGCCCGGGATAGCAGGTGATTTCAGCAGGACTCCAAGCGCCTTTTCGTCAGCGGGCCGATCAAACAGGCCTAACATGCGGAGAACGGAGAGCTCAGAACCCTCTCCAAACCAGGCTTGGTAAGATTCCATGACTTTTCGAGCATGGACTCCCTGTCGTGCGTCGTGTGCGAGACGTTCTGAGACTTCTCCGCGGCAACGAATGTCTCCATTATAGGCATCGGCCAGATAGCTGCCTAGCAGGGTCAGGGCAAGGCAGTGGCCGCGGAACTCGTCGCTGGCACTTCGCAACTCCTCTTCGTGACCCCTAACGCCCAGCGCTCGGAGCAGCCTTGCACCGGCCTCGCCGGAGAGTTGGTCCAGGTCGCGACGCGGGGCTGCGGTGCCCTCGTGATCTGCAATATCAGCGACGGGAATCCGGGTTGTAATTACACAAAGCCCCGTATTGAAGGCAGCAAGCTCGCGCAGAAGCCCTTGGAGGGAAGGATCGCGAAGCCGTCCTTCTTCTGGACCAGGCGGATTCTGGAGCGGCTCCAGGCCATCCAGAACCAGTAGGGTTCGGCGATGTGCGATGAGTTTCGCCAATCTTTCGCCCTTCTCCCATGCCGTTCCTATCCGTGGATCTGGATCTCCAAACCAAGTTAAAGCAGCGTTAAGAAATTCATCTGCGGAGGAGGTGCCCCCGGAAGTGCCCTGCCGGTAAAATGACCAACCAAAAACCAGCTCAGCAGAACGATAGTGTTGGGCGGCCATCGCTCTGAGCCAATGGTTGACGAGTGTCGACTTCCCGACACCTGCCCACGCCACAATCGTGACGATATTTGTATCCTCGTTTGCCCAACAACCATCCAAGAAAGCGATGTCATCCTCCCGCCCAAAAATATCGCTCCCTGTAACTGGCAATCTGCCTATTGAGATGTGCTCCGGTCCCAGTCTTCCAGGCGGCTTCCGAGCAACCGAATAGGAATCTCCGTCGGGCATCTGCCCCAATCTCTGATAAGTAACAGTTCGGCCTTCGTCGATAGCGCCCGTTATCGTCTGCAACGCCTTCAGAAGGTCGGCCGGTGTCTGAAAACGCCGCTTGGGATCTTTATCGAGCAGCACTTCAATGAGGCTGACGACCGGCTGCGGCACACTTTCGAGTTGCTTAAGTGGTAACGGTGCATGCTGATGCTGAAACATCACCTCAGCAGGTGAACCCCTGAACAGCACATGGCCGGTCACCATCTCCCAGAGTGCCACCCCTAATGAGTAGAGATCCGAACGGATGTCTGCGCCGACTCCGGCAAACTGCTCGGGACTGGCGAACTCCGGTGTCCCGGCAAAGCCGCCGGGTATCTGAAATCGCAGTCTGAGAGCCGGCTTCGTTGACCACCTTTGCCAGGCCCAGGTCGATGATTTTCGCGCTCACCGCGCCTTCATCCTCGAAGTTCACCATGATATTGCTCGGTTTGATGTCCCGGTGAACGAGGCCCTTCTTGTGCACTGCAGCCAAACCGGCGGCGACCTGCGCCGCAATTTTCAGCGCCAAATTTACGTCAAGGCGACCCGTGCGTCTGACGAGGTTCTCGAGCGTTTCCCCCTCCACAAACTCCATCGCGTAGAAGTAGTTCCCGCCGCTCTTGCCCAAATGGAAGACCGAAGCAACGTTCGAGTGGCGCACGCTAGCCGCCGCACGCGCTTCGCGCAAGAAACGAAGGCGCGCCGATTCGTCACCGAGATACTTTTCACTGATGACTTTCAATGTCACGGGGCATCGAAGATCGACGTCGAACGCTTTGTAGGTTACGCCCATCGCGCCGCGACCCAGCTCGACCGGTCTCCCGTCTTCGCCGATTAGTAGCTCATAATGCTGAAATCGTCGTGCCACGTCTTGCGATTTCGGCTTGGTCACGCGGTCAGAAGAAGACTCGCCGGACGCAACGTCATCAGCGAGTGCCCCGTGCAGCATGCACACCGGACAGAATTTCGTTGCTCCGGAGAACTCATTGCCGCAACTCGGGCAGATGCGCCTGTCCTCCGTTTTCATGGGCCTAACCGCCCTTCGGATGCAACCAAGGCGTCGCAAAGAGTCCAACGTGTAGCGTGAAAGCTCGCAGCGCTCCCGCCGGCGGACCATGTCGCGTTTCACCAAAGAATCAGTCGTTAACCAACAATAGCGGGTGAAAGCGTGTTTAGGAATGAAATTCCCGAACCCGCTGGATACCGGAAGAACCCACAAGAATGTGGAATCGCACAATCGGAGCGGGGTGCGGCTGTGAGCGAGGATTCACCTCCAGACGTTGCCCGCCAGCCGAAGAGCGTCACCTCTCGCAGAATACATTGACCGCGTACGGAAGCGCTTCTCATCCTTCTCTTGCCGGAGCCCAGCAGCCGGATAGCGGCACGATTGAGTTCGGAGGAGCACGGGCGCCTGGCCAAATACCTCCGTCAGGTATGTCGTCCAAGCGACGAACGCGCTAGCGTCCACGGCGAGCGCGATCGTTGATCGGCACTTCTCGGCGGACGCTCTAAGAGAGCGATGTGCCAAAAAGCGAGCGGGTCAGGAGGACGTGGATGCCGGCCACCTCTTTCGTAATTTCTCGCAGAGGAATCCGCGGGCGGACGTCCGCTCACCATCCAAGACCGCAGAAGGTGGCAGAGATCACGCCTTTTGGCACCACCGTCTGCAATTTATAGGAGCCCTCACTGGAGGCGAATTCCTGACAGGAAGAGCCCTATTTAGCCGCGGCGACGTTGATTACAGAAGTTGCGAGCTTGGTGAGCCTTTTGTCCGTATCGGACTCTTCGGTAAATGTCGTCTGAAGTAGTTGCGTCCCTTCCTTATCACCCAGCAATTGGGCATAGGTTCGAGCGCACCCATAACCAGCCATTTCGTAGTGTTCGACCCGTTGGGCAGCGGCAATGAATCCGGCATCTCGTACTTCATCATCTGCCTCTTCCTCTATCATCTCCGCGCCCTCCTGTAGCACCCCTTCCATACCTTTGCACTTGGGGCCGCGCGTCGTCTGACTATGGCTGCTGAGAATCTTTTCCAAACGAACTGCATGTTCCTTGGTCTGTTCAAGATGATCCTTAAAGCCAGCCGCGAGTTGCTCGTTGCTCGCCGCTTTGACCATCTTGGGCAAAGCCGCAATGATTTGTTTCTCCGCGCTGTAGAGATCCTTTAACTCGTGAATGTAAAGGTCTTTGAGGGTATTAAGTTCCATATTCTGTGTCTGGTGTTTAAACGAATCGATATTGCCAGGTCGCCTGGCTTTACTCATTGCGGTGGTGCTTCACCACGTAGTCTGAGCGAACTAAAGAAGCATCAGAAATTTGCGCAAGCGTGCAACCTGGCGTGCTGAGAATGACGGTATCGAGGGATCATGCCCCGCGGCGGCGCCAACTCCTGTAGGCAGGCAAATAGCGGGTGACTGGTCTCTCGAATGACGCCTTTTGAGCTCACGTACACGAAAGGCTCAGAGATTGCATGCTCGATCAATTGAAACACACGGGGCGAATTTCCTTGAGCTCTTGAAAGGAAACGCAAACCCGCACGCTTCAAAAGCAACACCCGCCGAGAAAGCAACGCTCTTTGGACGGGGGACAGTAGTCTGGGGGAAGGCTATTTTTCTGATACTGACGAGATGTCTTCCAGACCATTCCTTTTCAGAATCTCGCGAACAACATCCCCCTTCTTGCTATCTTCGACGGAGACTGCCACAAGGTATCCCCCCTTTTAATGCGATCTTCATACGCCTTCGCCTCGTATTCGGGAATTCCTAGACCGACAAGACCGCCGACGACACCGCCTGCAGTCGCGCCCGCCGCCGCGCCACTCAGCGCGGCCATAATGGGACCGGCGGCAATAAATGGCCCCAAGCCGGGAATTGCCAACGCTCCAATCCCAGCGAGCAACCCCACAGTGCCACCGATGGCGCCACCACTCACCGCACCCGTCGTTGCTCCTTCGGGAGCCTTTGTTGCTTTGACAGCTCCAATTCCGGTGCGTCTCCAGAGTTCGCCCGGAGTCCGGCATGAGGAGGGAGATATCGCTGGAGGGAACTAGGCCGTCGCTCTGAAGATCGGCCAGCGTAACTTCAATTTGGCTGGTGGAATTTGCGATTCCTACAATAGATTTAGACATAAGTTTGTTCTGTCGTTACGACTTTTTGATTTCGAGTTCGTTGGTGATCTTTTTTGCGCCTGCCTGCTTGGCGTGGCTCTCGATCGCGCCCTTCTCTTTCTCGTTTTCGACAGGCCCCCGAAGCGTGACGACGCCACCAATCGTTACAATCTTGACGTTCTTGGCCATCATCGAAAGAGAGTCATCGCCAACGACCATCTTGCGAATATCCGCGGTCAGCTTAAGGTCGGCTGGATCATTTGACTGATCGGTGGCTGTCACCGATTGATCGTCCTTATCACGCACGTTTTTGCCGGTGTTGTCAGCGTTTGTATCTTGTGACCAAGAGCTGCCAGCAATCACGGCAATCAAAAGAAGGGTAAGAGCGGTTAGTTTCATAAACAATTAATGCGCGAAATCGTTTGGGCGACCTACTTCGACCGTGACATTAGGTGATAGTCAGGGAATCCCTTGTCACCTAAGCGAATTAAATCAACGGTTTGTTTCTGCAGATGACATGGGTTGCTACAAAAAGGGCCAGTCCTCTGTCGCTGCAGTGCATTGAACACTACAGGAGGGAATCTGGCCGCGTGCGGAATCCCGTAGCGTGCGGAACACCTCCAAAGCCAGCCTTACGCCGCGATGGGGAGTGCTCCCGACTAGCTACCGCTATTCACCATGCTAGTCTTAATTGCAGTGTAGCCCATGATGGTTACACGGGCAGCTTGCTCCGCATTGACGAACAGGCTGGCTTTTTTATTTCGCTTAGCATGTCTCGTGATCACGATAATGGACCGCGCGGCAGGCATCGAGCAGTTGAAGCACCCCAGTAGACGCTTGTGAGACCACTCTCGCTGCTCGAAGACGGTGAGAGAGACAAGTTTGCCGCGCACCTTTACCAGTTCGACGTCATTACCGGCGCACCTGCGAGCGACCCAACAAGGGTGACAAGGCAATCGAGCGAACCTTCATCTCAAGCTACCAATTCGCGCAGAGTCTAGGTTTCAATGGCGACTTTCGCGTCGAGCTGCTACGGACTCACGACTGAAAGACGTAGAAACAGCGCATAACGTCGAGATCCTATCGCGCAGTCATTGACGGTGCGCTTCGGTGATCCGAGGCAAACTCCGACGTCAAGTGTGAGATTACAGTCTTCAGCGATCCGCTCAAAAAACGAATTCCTCCATTCGCGCTGCGGTGCTTCTTTTTCCTGTTGCCTCGGCAACAATCACCCTTCTCATCCTGCAAGAGTCATGACCGATAAATGTCGAGCATTGGTGGAGTGCTTGTAACGGTCTGCGTCGGAATTGAGTCGCTTTTACCGGAAAGACTTGATAAGGAAAGATCATGAAAACATTCCTATCTCTCATCGGTTTAGCGATAGCCCTTGCCGCCCCGCACGTCCTCGCCAAGGACTATGTCCTGCTCGATACGGACAAAGCTTCGCAAGATTGGCGGATTACAAGCGAGGAACTAGGTCTGAAAGTTGACAAACCTTTTTCTGTCAGCGTGCGCAATCTGCACGGAGGACGACAGGAAGGAGTGTGCATAGTCGAAATTGACAACGGCGTAATGAAAATCTCCGTCGTTCCCACGCGCGGCATGAACGTCCTCGAAGCTGTGGTCGGTAAGATCCGTTTGGGGTGGGATTCGCCAGTGAGCGAAGTAGTCAACCCGGCCTTTATCGAACTTAACGGACGTGGCGGCTTAGGCTGGCTGGAAGGCTTTAATGAGTTGGTGACACGCTGTGGTTACGAATGGGTTGGACATCCAGGTATCGATCAAGGCGTCATGCTTCCATTGCACGGCCTAGCGGCCAATATACCGGCTTCAAAAGTCGTGCTGAGCATCGACGATGAGCCACCCCATAAAATCCGACTCAGAGGCCAGCTTAAGGAGCAGGCCTTCAAGAAGGTCAATTTTCTGATTGAAACCGAACTGATCACAGAACCTGGCGCGCAATCCTTTACTCTGCACGATACGCTGATCAATAACGCCGATTACCCGAAGGAATACGAGGCGCTGTATCACACCAACTTTGGTCCGCCGCTATTGGATGAAGGAGCACGATTTGCCGCGCCAGTGCAGCAGGTCTCGCCCTTCAATGACAAAGCCATGGCCGAGCTCGCCGATTGGCAGACCTATCGAGGGCCTACGCGCGACTACGACGAAACCGTTTACAACGTCGTTCCCTACGGTGACGAAAATGGCGATACCCTGGCCGTATTGCATAACGCGGCAGGCAACCTGGGAGTTAGCGTCGCCTTCAATATTCAGCAGTTACCCGTCTTCTCCTTGTGGAAGAACACTGATACGCCGGTTCAGGGATACGTCACGGGCCTGGAACCCGGCACCAGCTTTGCCTATAACCGAAGTTATCAGCGCGCCTTGAATCGAGTACCGACGATTGGTCCCAAAGAACAACGCGACTTCGACATCACATACACCCTGTTGGCCGACAAATCTGCCGTCGACAAAGCGCTTCAACAAGTCAAGAGCATCCTTCACGATCGGCCGACCGAAGTGCGCGAAAAGCCCTTGGTCGATCTTCCGAAAAATTAGACATTTATGATTTACTGTCGCTGTATTTCGGGAGTTTCCCGGCATACAGAGTTGAGCCTTATTGTTTGGCCTTTTCGGCGCGCGCGACCGAATGAATTACACGGCCATCGGCGATGCGATCAATCTCACCTCACGTCTCGAAGGACCCAATAAGCTATATGGTAGTTCGATTGTGCCTAGCGAGACCATAGTCGACCGCGCAAATGAGACTTTCGATTTTCGCTTCTTGGATGTCGTCGCGCTGGAGGGGAAAAAGTGACCCTATTACGATCTACGAGCTCGTGGGAACGAAAGGCGCTTTGGAACACTACCGCGAGGTGGTATTCGCTTACGAAAGTGCATTCTCAGCATATGCAGCCGGAGATTTCGAGCGACCCTCCGAGCACTGTGTTGATCGAACGGTGCAAGGCTTTCTTGCAAGTTCCGCCTCCCGCGGATTGGCGCCGAGTCTACATATCCGCATCGAAGTAAATCGAGGTCTTCATGCATACGAACCTGTTATCCCCGGCTCTTCAACAATCATTTTGCTGGTTTGTATGCCCCCTATCTGCCCTGAGAACGACTTCAGAAAAGGCGAAGTTATGGCGAGTCTCGCTGGAGATTGCCAGTCAGCTTTCGGCATTTGACAGATCCGCATCCATTGTCTTGGTGGCCCGCCGTGCTTGTCCAGCTTCCCCGCAAAGATCGGAAAGCACACATACGCCAGCACGCTCGCGCAAAAAGCTATACCCTGCGCATGGGGCGGTCTCTTGCGAGTTGGCAGTAAGGACGACCAACAACATACAAACTTCTCTTGCTCGATGTATGATCTTTTACCTCGCACGTCCTGCGTCGCCTCGATCGCATCCAAACCTCCACGTCATCAATTTCCCTGTGACGCACGTTCCTCATCGCGGAAACGCAGCAGCAACGTTTCAAGCTCATTAAGCGCCTCTTGCGCATCGGTCCCGATGGCCTCCAGCACGACATGGTCGCCGAAATTTAAATTGGCGGTCAGCACTTCCAGTAAGCTGGCGGCTGAAAAATTCTCCTCGCCTTTGCAAATCGTAATTTTGCTGTTGTACCTGATTACGTACCGGACAAATAGCGCCGCCGGTCGCGCGTGCAGCCCGAGCTTGTTGACAATTTCGACTTCCTTACGCATGCGGGAGAAAGGGGCGGCCTGGACTTGCTTTTTACCAGCGGCAATGAAGCCAACAATCAAGCAGTCCGCAAAGCCGTTTAAAACAACACTCCGTCTATCGGCGTAAAACGTCCATCCTTGTTGCCCTTCTGAATCGGCTCAGTAGTTAAATTTCGACCTGCCCTCCCAGTTCAATGGTACGGGTAACAGGGAGCTTGAAAAATTCTGCCGGCCTTTGCGCGTGATGGCTCACTGGTCAGGCGTCCATTCCCGAAGTGCAGGCCAATATCGCCCGCGAACTGGAATACCAGAGCTCGCTGGAGTTGGACCCGAGCACTTTCGACCGGCTTCGGGGGTTGCCGCTAGCCAGCGAAATCGTCCAGCACGCCCGCCAGGACCTCGTTCGCAGGCTGGACAGCTACGAGGTGGAGCAGTCAGAGATCTTCGAACGGGTGGTCGCGTTCGTTGAAGACAAGATGATGCCCATCGTCGCTCGCCACGCAGTCTCAGGCATCGCTAACATCAACTCTGAAGAACTGCTGTTTGAGGACCCGGCGGCCCTGGCGATGCTCATCGACGTCTTCACCGAGCGCGGCTTCCACGCGACAGTGGACGTGACCCGGGTTGGCGTCCCACTGCGTGTTGATCTGCAGACCGGCAAAATTCACTCCGAGGAAAAGAAGGTCTTTCGTTTCAGCGTGCGCTTTAGAAATCCGGAAATCCGAGGCTTCCAGTAGCGAAGACCCGCCAAAGCAAGGCGCTGATCCAATACCCGGAGCATGCCCTTAAAAGGTTCGAATTTTTAGTGCGATCATTGTTTGCGTGTTTGGTCGTGCAGCTGAAGTCTTTCTCCACTTCTTCGTAAAGCGTCTTCAGTTCATCCTCTCAGCACATTGCAGTAGATGTCGTTGGCTGCCTTTGCGGAAGCCGATGCGACCTCCGCCGACCTTCTTTGCCGCGCCCCTCCCGGTAGTCGTCGTAGCGAAGCTGTGCAGTCGTCAGGAATGTCTGGGCATCAAGAGTCGCCGTCTGATCAGGCTTGGCGTTTATTTCTCCGTGAGATCGTTCAGGCTTTTCGGAAATGCCCTTGGAATTTCCCGCCAGCCGCCTATGAGACGGCCCTCCGCAGATCTAGAACTTGCCGTTATAAACAACGAATGCTTTTGGACTATCCGCGATGTCGGGCCAGTGGATTCTTTAGTTCCATCTTCCCAAGCAGCTGCGACGCGGATTGATCGCGCATCTACCGGCTGCCCGAGGGCGGCTCGCCAATGTTCCTAATGCTCCGCAGCTTCAGGGTGGCGCTGTTCCGAAACGGGAGAGGCCGTGATTGCCTGCGGAGCCTTTGCGGGTCGCAATGCGTTTTCGAAAGCCCATTCCCCAATGCGTTCGCCCTGAACATAGCCGGCGTTCACCGCGGTCGAGAAGTGAATTCCGCAAAGGATACGGGATGCACCATTTTCTCGCGCTGCTTCCGAGAAGCTCCAGAATTTGCGGGTGATGCCCGGATAGGGGGCCCCGCTGGTCATCGAGAAACTGATGAAGTCTGTGTTAAAGAACCGGGCCATCACCGTAGCCGCAGCAGCCCCTTCCACCGTATGGTTCGAGGGGTAATCCGGTACCGGCGGGGTCGGAAGGTAACTCAGCCATTCGCTATCGCCGCCTGCGCGGATGGCAGTGGCCGGGCGCCAGTAGTTGCAATGGTATTTGGTATCGAAACCGGCGATGTAGCCGTCGGCCATCGCCAGATTCAACAGTGCAAAGAGTCGGGCGTTCTCCCATACGTCGAATTGTCGCGCAGCCAACACCTCGCGCGCGATGCGGTTCCAGCCCTGGGGCGAACTCTCATACCAATAGCGGGCGATCTCGCTTTGTTCGGCGGTGCGCATGGCACTTTTGGTTCCGCCAATCGCCTTGACTTCCTCAAGGTCCGCAAAAGCACGCGGACTGTCCACCCCCGGCGGATCGGGACAGCGAAACTGATCGGCTGACTTCAGCACAAACGGCGTCACGCTCCCCCAGTGCACCAAGGCTGCCGGTTTAAAGTCCGGCGGCGTTGGACAGTAGTCGCCGGGCTTGGTACCCGGAGTGTATTCCACAGTTCGATTCTCACCGTCGTTTTGCCGTGCGGTGAGGATCGCCGCGGCAGCAGTTCGTCCAACCTCTAGACCTGCTGCTCTGCTCGATTCGTCGGTGATGGCGCGAAGCGTTTCCTCCAAAGCCGCGTCAAAGGTTGCTTTCGAGTCCGGAAGTAAAGCGACAAGTGTAGCGTGCGCCGCCCCGGCGATGGCTGCCTCCGCCGAGGCGCCGGCCGGGGCTGGAGATGTCCTCGGCTGATATGGCTCATAGCGAGGCTCAACGGCATTTGCTGCATCGTGAATCGCCACGTGCAGGATCGCTAAGATGCGACTTTCCGCGAGCGGATTAATTTTGGCCGCTACGGTGGCATCGGTGGCGACTTGATTCCACCGCACAACTTCGTCAACCGAAGCCTTGCTGCCGGCGATAGTAATGGCCATCAGCAGTGCGACTATAATAGCGTTAGTCCCAATCGATCTTGTCGTCAGAACCTTAGCGCCGAGGCGATAATTAGAATTAGAAACAAAAGGCATGAGGCCTCCTTGCGTGAAATGACTAGCTCTCAAACACATGATCATAACCTTTTGCCCGAGATATCAATTCAATAAGTGACAAGTGAGACTATGGCTGTGGTAAGCGGCGGTGGAATCTAAAGACCGGTCGAGCCCGTTTACCAGCCGATCTCGATGAAGCCTCGGGAATACCGACCGGGTGAGGATTTCAACTTCAAGTTTGACAGAAAGATCTATTCGCCGCCAGGTGGTGATGTCGATAAGACGCCCGACGGACAACATTGTTGGTCGACGACTCCAGAGGGCATGAAGCGCCTTGCAGAACAGCGGCGGCTTCAGGACCCAGTTACCTCGCGCCAGTACGCATCCGCCTTTTCAATATTCTCGTCTATATGCGTCTTGAAGCTTTTCAGGGCGTCGGGATTGCCCCCGATGTAGAGCTTTCCCTTGTAAACAGTAAAAACTTCCGCAGCGTCGGGGGCCGCGATCACTCCGTTAGCTACCGCGTATGCACAAAAGCCACCATATTGTGCAACATACTTTGCGGGATCTTTGTCAAAATCGGCTTTATTTGCTGCCGAGGCGAATGAGTACGTGACGCCCTGGTATGTGCTCTCGATTGCGGGATTTCCTTTGAGAGCCTTTCCTTGTTTGAAATAGGCAACTGTATCGTACCCCTTTAAAAAAACCCCTTTACCATCTACGTTTGCAGTCGTTCTGGCGCCGTTTTCCTCCGCAGCGTTCTGAGCGAAAAGTATGGGCTCATTTTCCGCAGTGTTTGGCGTCAAATCGAGTGCCTGGTTGCTGGAACCACCAATGGCGTTGTTTGCGGCAGCAAGCCCGACCAGGACTGCGACTGAAGTCTCAGCCAGCGAGTATAAGAATCTTTTCAACTCACCGCCTCCTTTTTCTGCCCGCTCCTCTTGTGCAACCTGCTTTCAGCGAACAATGAACTACCTTCATTTATAGGCAAAATCTTTACCAAAATCAAGGACGAACGCTGGAAATTCCGTTAGGACATCAACGAGCCATGGCGTCTTGGATCTCGAGTCGAAGACGCCGAGCAGGCACGTCAGAGGGATCCGCGAGGAGCGCCCTATCGACCGCGGCGAGTGCGAGTTCCGGACGATGTTGCGCCAGCAGCATCTCGCCGGCGCGCGTGCAGATAGTGCTGTCCTTTGGCAGCCTCGCCAAACCGAACGAGCGGAGAAAGTCAGCACGTTTGGGATCCGTTTCAAAGCCCGCCAAGGCGATATGGAGCAAAACGTGCTCCGGGAACAAAACCAAAGCGTTGCGCACCCATTCTTCGGTTACATTTGGATTCGTGAGCAGGGCATTGTCTACCCACTCGATGACCTTAATGTCGCTTGTCGGGAAAACTGTTTGATCACTGCCGGGACTTAAGAACCAGCGTATAAAGCGCCCGCCGGTGTGACCATCTTGCGCCGCCGAGTCCTTCAACTGCTTCATCAGCTCCGCTCTGCGCTCCTCACTAAGGGCGACGAGCGAGCCATCGCTTGAAAATTGAAGTCCGCTGGCGATCGCGGAGAGCAATTCAACTGGCAACGCGGCGGAGTTGGTCATCGAAACGGGAGCGTCTATTCTCGCTGCGCCGCCGCCTGATTCTTTCAACTGTCGAGCGAGCTCTACCGGAGTGGCCGCATCCCAGACCTTGGCGGTTTTGTCCAGGCTCGCGGTCAGGATCCGAGCACCGTCCGAACTGAAAGCGGCCGATCGAATATTGTCGTGATGGACGAACGAGGCGATCAGCTTACCCGAAGCGGCATCCCAGAGCTTGGCGGCATTGTCTGCGCTTGCCGTCAGTATCCGAGTACTGTCGGGACTAAACGCCCCATGGTACACATTAGCCTGGTGCTCAAACGAGACGACGAGTCTGCCAGAGGCCGCCTCCCAGAGCTTAGCGGTTTTGTCTGCGCTTACCGTTAGGATCCGAGCGCCGTCCGGACTAAACGCTGCTTGAAAGACTTCATCCTGATGGTCAAACGAGCCGATCAGTTTGCCCGAGGCCGCGTCCCAGAGTTTGGCGGTTGTGTCCGCGCTCGCCGTCAGGATTTGAACCCCGTCCGGACTAAACATCGCATTGTAGACTGCAGACTGATGAGCAAAGGAGGCGATCAGTTTGCCCGAGGCCGCGTCCCAGAGTTTGGCGGTTGTGTCCGCGCTCGCCGTCAGGACTTGAGCGCCGTCTGGACTAAAAATCGCATTGTAGACTGCAGCCTGATGAGGAAAGGAGGCGATCAGTTTGCCTGAAGTAGCATCCCAGAGTTTGGCAGTGTTGTCGGCGCTCGCTGTCAGGATCTGATCACCATACAGACTAAACGCCGCGTTGCTAACCGTGTCATCGTGAGCAAAGGAGGCGATGAGCTTGCCTGAAGCCGCATCCCAGAGTTTGGCGGTTTTATCTACGCTGGCCGTCAGGATGCGAGCGCCGTCCGGACTAAACGCCGCATCGTTGACAACATCCTTGTGAGGAAAAGAGGCGATGAGCTTGCCCGAAGCTGCATCCCAGAGCTTGGCAGTTTTGTCCGCGCTCGCCGTCAGGACTCTACCACCGTCCTGACTAAATGCTGCATGATAGAGACCATCTTGATGTGCAAAAGAGGCAACTGGTCTGCCCGAGCCCGCATCCCAAAGCTTGGCGGTATTATCCCAGCTTGCCGTCAGCACCCGAGCACCGTTAGGACTGAACGCCGCCCAACTCATCCCTTTCTGATGGGCAAAGGAGGCGATCAGCTCACCCGAACCCGCGTCCCAGAGTTTGGCGGTTTTGTCCGCGCTTGCTGTGAGGATCCGAGCACCATCCGGGCTAAACGCCACAGCCCAGACGATATCCTGATGAGCGAAGGAGGTGATGAGATCCCCCGAACCTGCATTCCAGAGTTTGGCGGTTTTGTCCGCGCTTGCTGTGAGGATCCGAGCACCATCCGGGCTAAACGCCACGTAGTTAACTCGATCTTGATGGTTAAATGTGGCAATAAGTTTGGCTGAGGCTGCGTCCCAGAGCTTGGCAGTGTGATCCGCGCTTGCTGTGAGGATCCGAGCACCATCCGGGCTAAACGCCACGTGGTTAACTCCATCTTGATGGTTAAATGTGGCAATAAGTTTGGCTGAGGCTGCGTCCCAGAGCTTGGCAGTTTTGTCCCAGCTTGCCGTCAGGATCCGAGCACCATCCGGGCTAAACGCCACAGCCCAGACGATATCCTGATGAGCGAAGGAGGTGATGAGATCCCCCGAACCTGCATCCCACAGCTTGGCAGTTTTAT
>CAVPOC010000011.1:0-83032 GCA_963706955.1 uncultured Verrucomicrobiae bacterium
ACCCAATGTGCGGATTCAAAGCAGTAACTAGCATGAGCGAATTCTTCACATATTCCGCGATTCGTTCCTTATCGGGTTCGATCCCCGCAGCACAGTGCTCGTCGAAGGAACGAATGCCGTCGGCTAGCAAGCGAGCTGAATTGAGAAAATTAAAAATGATGACCGGCTTGAACACATTCAGCTCGAAGTTTCCCTGAGAGGCGGCAATACCGATGGCGACATCGTTTCCCATCACTTGCACGGAGACCATGGTGAGCGATTCGCTTTGCGTCGGGTTCACCTTGCCCGGCATAATCGACGACCCCGGTTCATTTTCTGGAATTCGCAGCTCGCCGAGTCCGCAGCGTGGACCTGATGCGAGCCAGCGCACGTCATTGGCGATTTTCATGCAGGAAGCGGCCAGGCTCTTGAGAGCCCCGCTCGCAAAGACGAACTCGTTATGAGCGGAGAGAGCGGTGAATTTATTCGGCGCCGCAACGAATGGAAGCCCGGTCAAGGACGCGATATGGGCGGCGGCGCGATCCCCAAATTCAGGGTGCGAGTTGAGTCCTGTCCCAACGGCAGTTCCCCCAATGGCCAGCGCATAGAGTCCCTTCAAAGAGTCCTCGATTCGCGCGATATCGCCGTCGAGAAGGCTCACGTATCCGGAGAACTCCTGCCCAAGGGTGAGCGGAGTAGCGTCCTGCAGGTGAGTTCGTCCTATCTTCACTATCGAGGCAAACTCATGCGCCTTGGCATCCAGGGTGTCTCGCAGGTTGCCAACGGCGGGCAGCAACATTTCCACGACTTGCGTGGCCGCGGCGATATTCATCGCGGTCGGAAACGTGTCGTTGGATGACTGGGACATGTTGACGTCATCATTCGGATGGACCGGCTTCTTTGAACCCAAGGTTCCTCCGGCAATTTCGATCGCGCGATTGGAGATGACTTCGTTCGCGTTCATGTTGCTCTGCGTTCCGCTGCCGGTCTGCCAGATGCGGAGAGGAAAATGCTCGTTCAATTTCCCTGCGATCACCTCGTCAGCTGCCTGCACGATCAGTTTCGCCTTCTCCTCGGATAACTTGTTCAGGTCGCGGTTGGCGAGCGCGCAGGCTTTCTTGAGAATGCCGAGTGCGCGAATCAATTCGGGCGGCTTGACGTCCTCGCCGATGTCAAAATGAATGAGCGAGCGGGCGGTCTGCGCGCCCCAGTAGCGGTCATGAGGAACATGAATCGGGCCCATCGTGTCAGTTTCGACCCGATGAGTCTCGGTGGAAGAGAGGGAAGTTGCTTGCGTACTCACGATGAAAACCTATGCAGTCTCCAAGGAATTGAAAAGTTCCCTTCTGGCCTGGCCGCCGCGCGCCCTATGGCAGCAGACCACCGGACCGCAATCCACGCAACGACATCGGCGCGAACCGCGCGCTCGCGCCCGAGCCTCAAGGGAAACCTTCCAAGCAATAATTAGGACAAACCAGCCGGTGTCGGCTCGGAGAGCGAAGACTGGCTGACAAAGGCCAGTTTTTCACCATCTCGCTTCACGTAAATATTCTCGTGGGTCTTGATATTTCCACGGAGGAGCTCTTCGGCCAGAGGATCTTCCAGGTGACGCTCCACCGCACGCCGCATTGGACGCGCCCCGTAGAGCGGATCGTATCCCTTATCGATGAGGAATTCCTTCGCGGATTCCTCGAGGATCAGCAGAATATCCTTCGCCTTGATGCGCTGAATTACCTTGGCGACTTCCAAATCGACGATCTGAATGAGATCAGGCTTGGTCAAGGTATGGAAGACGATCATATCATCGAGCCGATTCAGGAACTCCGGCTTGAAGACGCGCTTGGTCTCTTCCATGATCTTGTCTCGCATGACGTCATAATTGTCGTCCAGTTTCGGCGCGCCAAAGCCGAGGGTGGTCTGTCGCCGGATCAAGTCAGCACCAACATTGGAAGTCATGATGATGATGGTATTGCGGAAATCGATCTTTCGGCCGAGCGAGTCAGTGATTTTGCCCTCTTCTAGAATTTGGAGCAGCAAATGCATGACATCGGGGTGCGCCTTTTCGATCTCGTCGAAAAGAACAACCGAATAGGGTCGTCTCCGCACCGCTTCCGAAAGCTGTCCGCCCTCTTCGTAGCCGACGTAGCCGGGAGGAGATCCGATAAGCCGCGACGCGGTGAACTTCTCCATGTATTCCGACATGTCGATCTGAATGAGCGCATCAGCGTCGCCAAACATGAACTCGGCGAGCGTGCGCGCCAGGAAGGTCTTTCCAACGCCGGTCGGACCCAGGAAGACAAAGGAGCCAATCGGTCGACGAGGGTCCTTGAGATCGGCACGCGAGCGGCGGAGCGCCTTGCTGATAGCGACAACCGCTTCATCCTGACCAATCACCTTGCCCTTGAGTTCGCTCTCCATGGCGAGGAGCTTCTGCGTCTCCTGTTGCTCCATGCGCGAGAGCGGCACTCCGGTCCACTTGGAGACAACATGCATGATATCGTCTTCGGTGACGAGGACCTCCTTTTCCTCCTTGTTGATCCGCCACTCCGAAAGAATCGTGTCGAGGCGATCCTTGGCCTGTTTCTCACTGTCACGCAAGGCTGCCGCTTTCTCGAAATCTTGCGCCTTGATGGCAGCCTCCTTGTCGACGCGGATCTGCTCGATCTGCGCCTCGATATCCTTAACATTGGGCGGACGCGTCATCGCCGCGATGCGCGCGCGCGATCCCGCTTCGTCCATCACATCGATGGCCTTGTCAGGGAGAAAGCGACCCGTCAGATAGCGGTCGGAAAGTCGGGCCGCCGCATAAAGAGCCTCGTCGGTAATGCGCGCCTTGTGATGGGCTTCGTACTTCGGCCGAATTCCTTTGAGGATGAGAATGGTCTGATCGACACTCGGCGCCTCCACTTTCACCGTCTGAAAGCGACGCTCAAGTGCGGCGTCCTTCTCGATGTATTTGCGATACTCGTTGAGCGTAGTTGCGCCGATACATTGCAACTCTCCGCGAGAAAGTGCCGGCTTAATAATGTTGGATGCATCCATCGCGCCCTCAGCCGAACCCGCTCCAACAATGGTGTGAAGCTCGTCAATGAAGAGGATCACATTCTTGGTGCGACGAATTTCATCCATCACCGCCTTGATCCGTTCCTCAAATTGACCGCGGTATTTTGTGCCCGCAACCATCAAGGCCAAATCGAGCGTGATGACTTTCTTATCTCGCAAAATCTCCGGGACATCGCCCGCAACGATTTCCTGCGCCAACCCTTCAGCGATCGCCGTCTTGCCGACACCCGCCTCGCCAATCAGCACAGGATTGTTCTTGGTGCGGCGGCAGAGAATCTGAATCACACGCTCAATTTCGTCGGAGCGTCCGATTACCGGGTCCAGTTCATTCTTCTTCGCCAACTCAGTGAGATCACGCCCGAACGCGCGCAGGGCCGGAGTCTTCGAATCTTTCTTTCCCCCGGTCTCGGCCGGAACGCCCTCGCTCTCTTCCTGCGGGGCAAAGTTGGGATCGAGTTCCTTAAGAATTTCATTGCGGGTGCGCTCGATATCGATCTCCAGACTCTTGAGCACACGAGCGGCAACACCCTCGCCCTCGCGGAGCAAGCCTAAGAGAATATGCTCTGTCCCCACGTAAGAATGCTGCAAGGCTTTTGCTTCCTTCCCCGCCAGGGCGAGGACTTTCTTGACGCGCGGAGTGTAAGGAATGTTTCCGACCATTTTGGTCTCCGGCCCGGAACCGACTTGCTTTTCGACTTCCATCCGGACTGTCTCCAAGTCGAGTCCCATTTTCTGAAGCACGTTGACAGCGACGCCTTGCCCAAGCTTGATCAACCCGAGAAGCAAGTGCTCGGTTCCAACATAGTTGTGATTGAACCGATCAGCTTCCTTGCGGGCAAGCGCGAGGACTTGCTGTGCGCGAGGTGTGAAGTTATTCATCATTTTCCTGAGGTCCCGAGGGTTTTATCGTAATCTTGCTCGTGTCCGGCTCGGGAACCGCCTTCAGTTTGGCGCGAATCAAGGTGGCGCGCAAGGCATCCCTTTCCTCTGCTGACATTTTTTGTGTCTCGACACCGGTTTGCAGATGGGCCGGCTGAGTCTCGATGAAGAGTTCATCGACCGGCAGGCGATGCGGTTCCGGAAAAAGACCAAGATCGACGCCCAGCTTGATGACCGAAAGTTGATTCAAAGCTTCCTTTGAACTGATCGAGTGGGCGTGCAAGAGGATTCCATAGCCACGCCCGATTTGATCAAGCAAGGCGATCGGTTTGCGTTGCAAGAGGAGCAGACGCGCATTTTGCTCATGCTCAATGATCGTCTCGATCACTTTTTTCAGCCGCTCGATGATCTCCTCCTCGGCCTCACCGAGAGTCACCTGGTTGGAAACCTGAAACAAGTTTCCGATTGCTTCCGTGCCCTCTCCATGCAGCCCGCGAACCGCAAGCCCAATCTTGTTCACGGAATTGATAATCTTGTTCATCTGGTCGCTCATGACAAGCCCAGGCAGGTGAAGCATTGCGGAAGCACGCATTCCCGTGCCGACGTTCGTTGGACAGGCCGTCAGGTAGCCGAGCTTGGAATGGAATGCGAATTCAAGCAAAGGCTCGAGCTCACTGTCTGCCTGGTTGATCATCGTGAAGACTTTTCCGAGCTGGAGACCGCCACAGATCGCTTGCATCCGCAGGTGATCCTCTTCGTTAATCATGAAACTCAAACTCTGCGCGGAATTCATGACCACGGCGCTGCCCACGCCCTTGGCGGCATGCTCCCGACTGATCAAGTGCCTTTCGACCAGCACCTGCTTCTCCAATGGCGTCAGCGCCTCCAAATTTTCGGCAAAAGCATCTTGCATCATTGAGAGCTGCATGACGGCTGCCTTGGCAGCCTTAAGCACCTCGATGCGTTCGGCCTTTTTGGCCCATCCCGGAAATGCCTTGCCTCTGAGATTACGGGCCAAGCGGACGCGGCTGGTGACGACAATCTGCCGGTGAGGACCATCGCCACCGAGCCACTCACCGGTCTTGGCGACAATCTTGGTGAACTTCATATTCGCTGGCTGCCTTCTATCCGGCGGATCTGATCGCGCAGATCGGCGGCTTTCTCGTACTCCTCATCGGCGACGGCTCTTTCGAGACTGGTTTGCAGGTGTTTGATGCGGGCGTCCAGCTGCCGGTTTCGCAAGAGCGAGGCGGGCGTCTTGCCGACATGCTCGGATCCTTTGTGCATATTCTTAAGCATGGATTCAAGGCTGTCGCCAAAGACATCATAGCATGCGCTGCAACCAAGACGACCCGTCTTCTTAAAATCAGCTTGGGTGAATCCGCAGACCGGGCAGGTGATTCCATTGGAGGAGCGCTCGATGTCCTGAGCGGCACCCATGCCCAGCAAAAGATCGGCAAGCGCGAAGCCAGTCGGATCGTTCACGCCCTTTTCCTTCGAGCACGCCTCGCAGAGATTTACCTTCTGCATTTTGCCGCCGACGATCTGCGTGAGAAAGACTGTCGCTTCCTTCTGCTGGCAAACATCACATTGCATACCACTCAATAAATCGCTGTCCCGGTGGTCTCTGTCAACTGGTGGAACCGCCGCATCAATTCACGCGTGATCGGTCCGGGAACGCCGTCTCCAATTGTCCGATTGTCAAGGGTAACAACGGAGATAACTTCAGCCGCTGTTCCGGTGAGGAAGCACTCGTCAGCGGTGAAGATATCGTACCGGGTCATCGCCGGCTCGGTGATGCGAAAGCCGAGTTCCGCGGCGATTTCAAAGACGACCTGGCGTGTAATCCCGGCCAGCGCTCCGGAAGAGATTGGAGGCGTGAAGATCTCACCATGCTTAACGGTGAAAACATTGTCGCCCGTACACTCCGCGACGAAGCCCTGTTCGTTGAGCATTAGCCCCTCGCCAGCGCCTGCCTGCTGCGCCTCAATTTTGGCGAGAACATTGTTGAGGTAGTTGAGCGACTTGACCATCGGACTAAGCGCGCCATGCGGAATCCTCCGTGTCGAGCAGGTCACCACGCTTAGGCCACTGCGATACATCTCCTCGGGATAGAGGGTAATCGCCGAAGCGATTATGAAGACCGTGGCGCGCGGGCATAGCGCCGGATTTAACCCGAGGTCACCGCTTCCCCGCGTGACTACCAGGCGCACGTAGCCATCGTGGAGCTCATTCTTGCGGATCGTTTCGAGGACCGCTTCGATCAAGCCGCTCTTTTCCAGCGGAATCTTGAGACAAATGGCCTTCGCGGAATCGGACAGACGATCGATGTGCTCCGCCAGGCGAAACACGCGACCGTGATAGAACCGGATGCCCTCGAAGACGCCGTCGCCATAGAGCAAACCATGATCGAAGACCGAAATCTTGGCTTCTTCCTTTCCATAGTATTCCCCGTCGACATAGATCTTCATTGCTGTCTCCGCAGTTCATGCAGAAAAACCCGTCCGTGCAAACTCAAACGTTTCCTCGGCTCGCCTGGGCGCGAGCAGGGCACTTTGAGCGACCGATTCTCAAGCGGAGAGGATCAGTCCTTGAGATCGAGATGAGACCGAAGTCGGAAGATGAAGAATCTTCAGCCGGCGATTTTTTTACCCCCAAGCGCCAGCACCGCGTCGCGCTGTTCAGGAGTTAGAAGTCGAAGCATCTCGGCACCTTGCGCCGTCCGCCGACTCCGCAAGAGCTGGAGGCGCGCCTGTTGACCGATTTTACCCTCCTCGAACTTGCGATTGACCTTCCCGACGTAGACCAGACCTTTCTGCCGAATCGCTTCAATCCGTTGCTTCTGCTGATCAGTCAACTTTAGCTTTGCCTGCACAGCCGGTGAATACAGCAGAGTGGCACCAAGAAATTTGGCTTCGATCGCCGACAATTTCGCGCGCTGTGTGGGGTTAAGTATCGAGAGGGCACGCTGATTGAACTGTTCATTCAGTCGGAGAAGTTTCGCGTGCGCCACCGCTCGGTCTGGAGCTGTTTGCGGCAATGGATTCGTCAACTTGCGCGCGGCAGACCTGTATTCACCGCGAAGCGAATCCAGCAACGCACGCTGCAAAGAATCCAGTCTCAGTTCAGCGCGAACTCTTTCGACTCCGAGCAAAATCGGCAAAGAACCGAGATGGTCGACCGGCGCCGTCGTTGCCCAAAGTGTCGGCGCGACAAAAGCGATGCCCAGCAGGGCAGCCAAATATTTGAACACGCTCAGAACGCTTTGGCAATCATCGCTTCGAGCCGAACGATATCCGCGGCAAAATTGCGAATGCCCTCCGCGAGCTTGTCC
This sequence comes from uncultured Verrucomicrobiae bacterium, assembly GCA_963706955.1. Lineage (GTDB taxonomy): Bacteria > Verrucomicrobiota > Verrucomicrobiia > Chthoniobacterales > Terrimicrobiaceae > DASTFP01. Next base: position 7,256 of record CAVPOC010000011.1, read on the forward strand.
GTAGCCATGGCCTCCTCGTTCAGCATCCACCGGAATACCTTTTCCGTTACGTCGATACGCTCGACGTCCGCCGACTTCGCGGCTTCAGGACTCAGCTTGCGCGTTATCGAACCCTCGGCCTCCTGCAACTTGGCGAGCAAATCCGGACTGATGGTCAACAGGTCGCTCCCTGCCAGCTCGAGAATCTCGCCGACGTTACGGAAACTCGCACCCATGACTTGCGTCTTGTACCCGAACTTCTTGTAATAGGTGTAGATCTTCTGCACAGACTGAACTCCGGGATCTTCCGCGCCAACGTATTCCTTGCCGGTAGCCTTCTTGTAGTAGTCGTAAATTCTGCCTACGAAAGGAGAAATGAGCGTCACCCCCGCATCGGCACAGGCGATGGCCTGCGCTAACGAAAACATGAGGGTCAAATTGCAGTGAATGCCCTCCTTCTCGCAGACCTCGGCAGCGCGAGCGCCTTCCCACGTGGATGCGATTTTTATGAGAACACGCTTCCGATCGATCCCCACCTTTTCATAGAGTCCAATCAGGTATCTTGCCTTCTGCACAGTGGCTTCCGCATCGAAGGATAACCGTGCGTCCACCTCGGTGGAGACGCGTCCCGGAACGATATCAAGGATCTCCACTCCAAAGGCGATCAGCAGATCGTCAATGATCTTTTTGTGAAGCGAAGGACCGCTCAGGGAAGATCCGCGATTATCGGCGATGGCTTTGTCAAGGAGCGGCTTGTATTCAGGAAGCTGCACCGCCTTGAAGATCAAAGTCGGGTTTGTGGTCGCGTCCTGTGGCGCATACTTTCTAATGGATTCAAAATCCCCCGTGTCCGCGACGACCGTGGTAAATTGCTTAAGCTGATCCAGTTGGCTTGTGGCGGTAAGTGTAGCGGTCATGGTTTTTTCGTGTAACCAAGTATTGCGTCTGCTCAAGTCAAAAGCAACACTGAATTCGCGACGCTGAGCCTGGCATCTGAGTCAGGGTTGGGCGATCGGCGGCAGAGTGCACACCACCCCAGCAATGAAGCGCATTCCTCGAAACCAGATAAGTATGGGGCTATCTCGCGCAATTACCGGTTTCATAGTTTCTCTTCTTCTCGTTTGCTTGAGCAGCCGGACCTTTGGAGATCTCGAAGCAGCCGCTGGCTACTCCGCGCAACGAGGCGAGCGGGCCCTGCTCGTTTGGCAGAACGGTAGGCTCATCCTCGAGCGCTATAGCAGCGCTGAACCAAGCAATCGTGAGCACATTTTCAGCATCACCAAGAGCCTGTGCGCCCTGGGCGCATTTGCCGCCATGGGCAGGAGACTCTCGCCGCTTGACGAATCAGTAAGTCTTACCGTTACCGAGTGGCAAAACCATCCTCAAAAGCGCAGGATCACTGTGCGCGATCTTCTCAACCAGACATCTGGTCTGAGCCCAGGATACGAGGCGCTCTACGCGGCGAACGTTCGTGACAAAAATCAAAGAGCTCTCAATCTTCCGCTGACAGCACCGCCCGGGGAGAAGTTCGCTTACGGACCTTCGCACTACGAAGTCTTAGAGTTCTTCCTGGCGCAGAAACTAGGAGAGTCTCCGCTTGCCTGGATGGAACGCGCGCTCTTTGGTCCGCTTGGCATTCGCCCTGGCGGTTGGCGACGTGACCGGCTCGGCAACCCCTATTTCTCCGCGGGAGCCCAGGTCTCCGCCCGCAACCTCCTTACTATCGGGCACCTTGTGCGACGCAAAGGCTGGCACTGGATCTTTCCTTTGGTCCCTTCCTCCGCGGTGCGTCAGGCATCTCTCGGGTCCGCGGCCAATCCGATCTATGGGCTCGGCTTTTGGCTGAACCGGCTGGCGACCGAGAACACTGCCGTGGAAATTGACGTCGAGGAAGCTATTTCCAGGCGTCCCGATTGGAAGCGCGCTTGTCTATCCCGAAGCGCGCCTGCTGACATGATTGCCATGGTCGGCTCTCGCGGTCAGCGGGTCTATGTGTCATCTTCGAGGAGACTTGTCATTGTTCGCCTTGGCACCAAGGCCGGCTTTCGCGACCCAGACTTTCTACGGCGATTTTTCCGCTAGCCTGGCGAATTCCTAGCGCTGGACAGGCACGCTTGCTGGTGCTTGCGCCTTTTGCTTTATTGCCAACATCAAGTTCGATTCCCCGACGCGCCACTTGTATCCGGTTCCAAAAGGCAGCGGTGCCGCGGCTCCGGATGTCGCAAAGGCTGATTGCAGGTCGCTTTGATAATACTTCGCGAAGATATCCAATGTTCCTGAGTAGGTTCCGAACAACCAAAGTTGCCAGCGGCCATCTCGAAAGAACCGAAGCGGAATTCCTGAATCATCCTGCAGGACTGAAGTTGCGTAATTAAGTAGGAACGACCGAATGCGTGAAAAATACGCTTCGTGGAGCAGGTACGACGCGGCCTTGAGATAGACGTTTCCGGGGCCATGGCTGCCCGCCCATTGCAAAAGCGAACCGTTGGATTTCAAAAAGTCATCGGCCACGTTCGCTTGGACATACATCATGGTCTGCACGTCGCTGCGGCCTCGGCCGCGAAATTCCACCCGGACCCCTGGCAGCTGCCCCTTCGACTGAACAGACCCACTGCCCAGCTCCTGGACCGCTCCTCCGCCGACCACTGCGATGTACCGCGTGGAGACAATCTCACCACCAGTCATCGCGATAAACATGTATATCAACGGGAGCACTCCGCGAAACGCAGTGCGATCCAATTCGGCTTTCATGTCCCTGGTAATGAAATGCCCAAAGGAGAGGATTACCTCCGCCGATCTCCTCAAATTTTCCAATCCAATGGCCACCTCCTCCGGTGGCAAAGCATTCGGAGGCATGATAGAGCCCACCGACTCTAGTCCGCCAAGAATGTAGACCGGCGCATCGGGAAAAAGGGCGAGCGGACTGACCGCATCCGGCCCGCCAAAAAAATAATAGACCGGAACCCGCATCGGGATGCGTGGAGCCAGCTCCGCCGCGCTCCAGGCACGCATTTTTGAATAGTAATTGCGGTCGAAGCGCTGCGAAAGTTTGGCGAGCGCCGTCACATGCTGGCGATACCAGGAAGTCCTTTGCAAGGAAGAGAGCGGTGACGCGTCGGGCAAAGGCACGCCAGCCAGGAAATCGGCTACGTCGTTGCCGACCAGCACTGGTAATGGCTGCGTGTAGCCGACGCCTGGCGAGGGCGCCGCTCGGCGGACTTCCTGGGCTTGCACACCCAAAGAGAGAGCAATAAAAGAAACCGCGACGAGTGAGGAAACTCTCATCGCCCTATTCTGCTTCCCCGAGCGAGAAAATACAGTCCAATGCCAAGGAGCAATGTCGCCAAGCCGGCGAATGCCTGCTCCGGCCGATCAAGTGCGGTATAGATCATCGCAAAAAGATTCAGAGCAAGAAATGCCACGGGAGTTACCGGATATCCAGGGCAGCGAAACGGCCTCGGTAGAGCCGGCTGGCGCCTGCGCAAGATAATCACACCGAGCACTGTCAGGAAACTGCATGCCAGAATGGAAAATTGCGCATACAGGAGCACCGCCTCGAACGTGGCGGTGACCAGCATCAATAGCACGAGCATGGTCTGAATGGCCATGGCGACCCGAGGAACTCCGCCTGGCGAGGTCCGGGCGAGAATTCTCAATGCCGAGAAATCCTGACCCACCGTCTGAGCAACACGTGGTCCCGCCCACGTCATGGCGCTAATCGCAGAGATCAACCCTCCCCCGATCAGGCCAGCCATAATGCGCCCTCCTTGCTCGCCCAGTAAGTTCCGGGCGGCAATCTCCCCAACCTCGATTTTTCCCGCAAACTCTCCCATCGGTCCGCTCGCTAGAAAGACGGCATTCAGAGCGACGTATAAGATCATGACGATGATCGTGGCCAGAATCAGGGCGCCTGGCACGGTCCGTTGCGCATCGCGCACCTCCCCGATGATGTAGGCCGCAGCATTCCAGCCCGAGTACGAATAGAGGACGAACATCAGGGAAACCGCGAACGGTCCGCTGAGGATCAAGCCACTATCGCCGCCGTGCGGTGAAAACGTCCATGCCCCTCCACGTGCGATCCCAATGAGGATGAAAGTCACAATCAGGGCAACCTTCAAAGCAGTGATCAAGACTTGAAAATTACCGCTGGCGCGCACCGTCAACGAATGGATCGCCGCCAGGAGCAGGACCGCCGCGATCGAGACTGGAATCGCTTGGAGACCGGGCAAAGCCGCAGCCAGATATTTTCCTAGGGCGAGGGCCGCGAGAGCAATCGGAGCGGAGAAACCGACGGCGACGGAAACGAAACCCGCCATAAAGCCGACGGCCGGATGGTAGATTTGCGAGAGAAAATGGTACTCGCCTCCCGAGCGGGGCAACGCTGCCGCCAGTTCGGCGTAGCTGAGAGCACCGCAAAGCGCAATCACACCGCCGAGCACCCAAAGAAGCAGGATCAAAAATGGAGATGGGATCGCCGCAACCTGAAAGCCCAGGCTGGTGAACACGCCCGTGCCGATCATATTGGCCAACGCAAGCGCCGTGCACGTGATGAGGCCCACCTTACGGAAGCTGCCCATAGTCTCAGAGTGTTCAGAACGAACCTCCGATCACAAGCCGGCAGTCACTCGAGATACTTTTTGAGGCGAGCTTTCAACTCTGCACGAGCCCGAAAGAGGATGCTCTTTACGGCCGGCACGCTGGTCTTCAACACCTCGGCAATTTCCTCATACGGCATGCTCTCGTATCGGCGGAGCACGATAGCTAATCTCTGCGTTTCCGGAAGACTGGCAATCGCCGCGTCAATTGCCTCCTGCAACTCCGAATCGAGTATCTCTTCGCTTGGCGGCGCCGCCTGTTCATCGACGAACTGGTGCCTGATCGTTTCCCCTTCATCGGCGTCCATGGAGACCTGCTGGGAGCGGCGCCTGCGGCGCAGTTCGTTGAAGACAAGATTGCGTGTAATGGTCATCAACCAGGTGGTAAACTTCGCCGAAGGCTGGTAGCGCGCGGCATGCTTCCAGACCCGCACAAAGACCTGCTGACCGATATCTTCGGCATCGGCGGCGCCTCCAAGCATCTTTGCCGCGGTCCCGACGACACTGTGCTGATGCCGTGTCACTAGCGTCTCAAATGCCTCAAGGTCACCATCCCTCACCCGAAGCATTAGAGTGATGTCACTCGCTTCGTCACTCTCCGCGAGGCTGGACTCTGGCTCTGGCTCATCCTGCGGCGAGGATGCGGCGCCTCCGGAAGGGAAGTTCACCCCGCATTAAACCACGAAAGTCCCCGGAAGGCTCAGAAAATCGACTTGCGAAAACTTCGAGCGACGATTTGCTGGACTCCGCATGCATCAGCCCGTGGTCGCCAGCTATTGCAATACTTTCCTGAAGCGGGAGATGCAGCACATCTACAGGCAAGTCACTGGATTGCGTGAATTTCGAACCTTCATCATGACCAAGTTTCGGGAAAACGCCGACGCATTCCCATTTCCGAACATCGAAGTTCTCCCTCGTCCGCGGATCAACTTTCTTTTGCGGTTTCAGAGAAAGTACCTCCAACGGATGGAGCCGGTCTTCTATCGCGGAGAGTATGATCAACTCGAAGGGGTCTTGACGCGTCGCAACGCTCAGCTCCTCCACGTCTACTTCGGTCACACAGGTGTCCACCTCCTTCCGTTCATGCGCAACTGGTCCCGACCCTCGCTGGTTTCTTTTCATGGCATGGACATCATGCTGCGAAACGAAGAGCCGGGGTACAACCATCGGTTGCGGACGCTCCTGGCAACGCTGCCGCTTGTGCTGGCCCGCAGTGAGTCGCTTGGCTCTCGTCTGATGGAGCTTGGCTGCGACGCTTCCAAAATCCGCATCAATCGGACCGGCGTGCCGATGGGCGGATTCCCATACCTCGTTCATTCTCCACCGGCCGACGGTGCCTGGTGCCTCATCCAGGCCTCGCGCTTCATTGAAAAGAAGGGCCTCGATATCACCCTGAAGGCTTTCGCCGAATTTCGGAAGAAGTATCCGAATTCGGAATTGATTCTTGCAGGGGAGGGACCTCTGGAAGGCCAACTCAAGGACCTTGCCCGCACTTTGGGCGTCGAAGGTTCGGTGCGCTATCCCGGTTTCTTAAATCAAAAGCAGCTCGCCGCCACTTTCAGGTCCGCCCACCTCTTTCTGCATCCCAGTCAGACAACGACGGCGGGCGACCAGGAAGGCGTTCCCAATTCCATGCTCGAGGCGATGGCGAGCGGTCTCCCCGTCGTCGCGACGCTGCATGGCGGAATCCCGGAAGCGGTTCACTCCGGCTTTGATGGCCTGCTCGTGCCGGAGCGCGATTGCCCCGCGCTGGCTAATGCCCTCCTGGAAATTGCCGAGGATTCCGCCACTTACGAAACATTTTCGCGGAACGCCGCGGAGTCGGTGCGGGAAAACTTCGAACAGGGCCGCTCGATCGCACGCCTGGAAGGCTTTTATCGCGAACTGGTCAACTGAGCCGCTCGAAAACGAGTCCGAAGGTGGGACGGGAGACGGCCCCAAACTTGAGCTGAAATTCCGTGGGCGGGTAATCATGCGGCTCGCTCTCGATTCGTCGATAGCGGGCGATGCTGGTCGCGTGCAATTCCATGGCGCGCGCATAATCAGGATCGTCGGTCACCAGGCGAAGCCTCCCCCTCGTCTTGAGCAGGCGCGCGACCTCGACCAAAAAGTCGTGGTCAACCATCCGACGGTTCTTGTGCCGCCTCTTGGGCCAGGGGTCCGGAAAGAGCACGTGCACGCAATCAGCGCACGCATCCGGCAAACTGTTCAGCACTTCGCGGGCTTCGCCATGGAATACTTTGGCGTTGTTCAGAGCCTCCAGCGTGATCTTTTTCTTGGCCTTGAGGACGCGGTCACGCTGCCGCTCGACGCCGAGGAAGTTTGCCAAGGGAAAGCGCCGCGCCATCTCGACGAGAAATCTCCCCTTGTGACAGCCTATATCGATCTCGAGCGGTGGGGACGTCTCTCCCTGCCAGCCAAACGGAAGTGAATCAGGCGGCGCTTCTGCGGAAGAAGGCGTGGATGACATCCGTTCGGCGCGTGGAAAAAACCCCATAGTCGGTGAGAATTCTACACAATGACGCTGAAGTCTTGTCTGTGTTGAAGAGCTCACGGCAGCGCACGCGGCCTTTTAGTCCCATGGTGCGCGCGAGGTCCGGATTGTCCAGGAGGCAAGCCATTCTTCGCGCCAGCGCCGCGGAATCCTTTTCGGGCACGACGAATCCAGTCTCACCATCCACGACCATCTCGGAAACTGCCGCCACGTTAGTTGAAATTACCGGCAGCCCGGCCGCCATGGCCTCCATAATCACCGTGGGAAGATTATCCATGGCTCCATCCTCCGCGCGTGCACAAGCCAGCACGAACATTCGCGAGCGTCCGAGCAGTCGTTTGATCTCACCCTCGGGCTTTGGACCCGTGATCTGCACTCGGTCTTGGATCCCAAGTAATGCGGCCTGCTCCTTCAAACTTACCTCAAGGGGACCGTTTCCGACGATCTGGCATTCGAAATCTCGCAGCTCAAGCCGTGAGCAAGCCTCCACCAGCGTACAGAATCCCTTCTTGGGAATGTAACGTCCGACGCTGACGATTAGCGGACGTCCAACCGGCTGGGAGCTCACCGGAAAGCGATCTGGCTCGATGCCATTAAATACCCGATGAAATTTCTCGCGCTCGGAGGGGAATTTCTCGCGCAGATAGGCGAGGCTGAACTCGCTGACGGTGATCACCGCGGTCGCCGAGCGGAAGATTTGATCCAACCGTTCGCGCGGGTCGTCGCGAAAAATGTCATTGGCGTGCGCGGTGACGCTGTATTCGACCCCGAAGAGCCTCTTCAGCCAGAACGCCGTTCGTGCCGCGCTTCCGGCAAAGTGCACGTGCACGTGACGAATGCCAGCGTCGCGGAGCATCGGGCCGAGCCAAAGCGCTTCATAAATTCGGCGCTTCTGGTCCTCACATCCCCAAAGGACTCGAAGACTTTCCAGAGCTTTCCGAGCCGACCGGCGAAAGCCCGTGTCGGTGGCCAAGATGGTGTCAAACTTCTCCGGAAGGAAATAGATCGGCCCAATATCTATGAAGCAATCCTGAACCGGCTCGCCTGCAGGCTTGTGAATGGAAAATACGGGAAATTCAAGCCCCCGGCCGTGCATCGACTCAACTTCACGGACACAAAAGGTCTGGCTGAAAGAGGGAAACCGCTCGAAAAGGTACGCAAAACCGAGCGGAGCGGAGATGGTTGACGGCATAAATGCGATTACGCCGCGTCCTTATCCTGTCGTTTACGAACAAGCGGTGTCCGTTTTCCTTCAACCACCGCGCGATTGATCGTGATCTCGGCAATGTCGTCACGACCCGGAGAATCGAACATCACATCGAGCATGATGCGCTCGAGCAAGGCGCGCAATGCACGCGCACCCGTCCCCTTGCGAACGGCTTCGATGGCGAGCGCCCGCAAGGCATCCTTGGTAAAGGTCAGCCCGACACCGTCCATCGCCATGAGCTTGGCATATTGCTTCACCATGGCGTTTTTCGGGTCGGTCAAAATCATGAGCAACTCGTCCTCGGATAACGCGTCCAGGGTGCTGACAACAGGCAACCGCCCGATAAACTCCGGGATCAATCCAAAGGAAAGCAAATCCTCCGGTTCGACGGAGTGAATCGCCTCCCGCGCGACCACATCGGGATTCCGAACATCACGGGTATGGAAGCCCATCGTCGTTCCGCCAAGGCGGCGCTGCACGATCTTCTCCAGACCGACGAAAGCTCCACCACAAATGAAAAGAATCTTCTCGGTATTAACCTGGATATATTCCTGATGCGGATGTTTGCGGCCGCCTTGCGGAGGCACATTGCAGACCGTTCCTTCAAGAATTTTCAAGAGCGCTTGCTGCACACCCTCACCGGAAACGTCGCGTGTAATGCTGACATTCTCCGTCTTGCGTCCGATCTTGTCGATTTCGTCAATGTAGACGATGCCCATTTCGGTGCGCTTAACGTCGTAGTCGGCATTTTGAAGAAGACGCAGCACAATGTTTTCAACATCCTCGCCGACGTAGCCCGCTTCGGTGATCGTAGTGGCATCGGCGATACAAAATGGAACATCCAAAATCCGCGCGAGTGTTCGTGCCAGGAGTGTCTTGCCCGAACCGGTCGGACCGATCATCAGGATGTTGCTCTTCTCAATTTCAATCTCGGCGAGAGGGCCTAGCTGGTGGACGGCTCCGTCGAAGGTCGCGCCATCCTGCAGGATCCGCTTGTAGTGGTTATGAACGGCGACCGCCAAGACCTTCTTGGCTTTCAGCTGCCCGATGACGTGCTGATCGAGCTCACGCATGATTTCAGCGGGCTTAGGCACGCGAATGCTCGTCTTTTGTTTTCTTGCCTCATCGTTGAGTTCCTTGTCGAGGATCCCTTTGCAAACGGTGATGCAGCTGTCGCAGATGTAGACGCCTGGCCCGGCGATGAGTTTGCGCACCTCCGCATGGCTTTTGCCACAGAAGGAACACATCGTTAGATTGCTCGCTCGGGCCATGGAATTAAATTACTCCGAAGCCTTCTCGACGGGAAGCTCTTTAATCTCCTTGCGCGACTTGACCACCTCATCGACCAACCCGTAATCCTTGGCTTCCTCCGCGCTCATGTAGTAGTCGCGATCGGCATCCTTGGTCACTTGCTCGACCGACTTGCCGGTGTGAATGGATAGAATGGAGTTCAACCGCTTCTTAAGCTTGAACATAAACTCGACCTGGCGCTCGACGTCGCTGGCTTGGCCCTGGGCGCCGCCGGACACCTGGTGAATCATGATGTCTGAGTTGGGAAGCGCATACCGTTTGCCTTTTGTCCCCGCGCAAAGCAACACCGCCGCCATGCTCGCCGCAATGCCCATGCAGTAGGTATTCACATCGCAAGTGACGAACTGCATCGTATCGTAAACCGCCAGCCCAGCCGTCACGGAACCGCCTGGCGAGTTGATGTAAATGTTGATGTCCTTTTTGGCATCTTCCATCTGCAGAAAGAGCATCTGCGCTACGACGAGGTTGGCCACATGGTCGTCAATCGGCGTGCCAATAAAAACAATGCGATCTTTCAGCAGCCGGGAATAGATGTCGAAAGCACGCTCTCCGCGGTTTGTCTGCTCGACAACGGTGGGAACTAAATACGAATTCTTCATAAGACTTATGCAATGGCTGGCTGGCTGGCAGATGCGCGCAGCCTAACATTCGCAGCGAGCAAATCAAGGGCCTTACCGATGAGGATCTGCTCACGCAAGGCGCCAAATCCCTTGCGACGCTCAAGATCTTTGACGAGTTTCGCCGCCGGGATTTCATAACGAGCCGCCAATTCCAAAACTCGCCGGGTCAAATCCTCCTCGGTCACCTCCAGCTTCTCCTTCTCCGCGACCCGGAGCAACAGAAAGTTGCCCCGCACCCGATCCCGCGCGCCCTGCTGAGCGGCCCCAATAAGCTCGTCTTGATGCTTGCGCATCTCATCATCGCTGACTCCGCGAACCTGATTGTCTCGCACGATGTCCTGCAGAATCTCCCCCGCTTCTTTCGCCACCACCGGCGCGGGCAGCTCACAATCAACCCGCTCCAGAAGGAATCTCACGGCAGCTTGCCTCTTCGCATTGTGAAAATTCGCCTCGGCAAGACTTTCCAGCCGCATACGCATCTTCTGCTGCAACTGATCGACCGTAGCGCCTGGCTCGATCTTGTCGGCAAGCGCGTCATCCATTTCGGGAAGGACCTTCGTGTTGATCGCGTGGAGGGTCACCGCGTAGTCAAGTCTCTTTCCGGCAAGACTTGCAGGAGTAAAGTCCGCGGGCAATTCGATTGAGTGGTCCTTTCTCCATTTACCTCCATTCCCACGATGGACCGTGCGAAGCCCGGCAGAAGCGAGTGCTCGTCCATCACGATCCAGGCGTTGCGTCGTCCTTGCAGCTGGGCCGGGGCATCGGTTACGACCTCGCCGAGCGGCTTGCCTTCAAGGGTTGCCGCATAAGTGACTACAGCATAGTCGCCCAGCGCCAGAGGACGCCCTTCAACCGGTAGATAGCTTGCGTGGGGTTCACGCATTTGATCCATCCACCGCTGAACGCTCTCGTCGCTGACTTCTTCTTTGGCAAGATCGGCCGGAATTGCGGAATAATCTGGTAACTCGAATTCCGGCGCAGTGACAACTGTCGCCCGGTAGCGCATCGTCCGGTCCTCAGCAATTTCGACGTTCTCGACCTGCGAGACCGAAAGCACACGCAGATTTTTTTCGCGAATCGCTTCGTTAAGGCTCTCCCGCAGGAGCTTGGAGGTTAGTTCTTCTTTGATGTCCTTCGCATAGCGGCTCTCCACCAGCGCTCGTGGCGCCTTCCCGGGTCGGTAACCTGGAATGCGTGCTTGCCGTTGAAAGTCGCGGGCCACGTTCGTCCACTCCCTGGAAACCTGATCGGCCGGTAGTTCGACTTGCAGGGTGACGAGGCAATTCGGTTGGGATTCAACAACGACGTTCATGAGCAAACGAAGCAGATAAGCACACCCAATATAGATACACAACCGGTGAAATTCCTTGCACGAAGGCAACTTTCGCCGCATCGCGACACCGAAATGTCGAGGGATGAGCCGCAAAGGGAGCTTGCTGCCGGCCGCCAGGCAGCCGCGCGCGCCTGGCGCCCCGCTTCTGGCGTTCCCTCTTCGCGCCCATAACAGCAACAATCATTACGTTGCGTCAAATGAACGTCTCGGTATCGTGCGCCACGGTGATTCGCTTTTTCGTCTATGGACTTCCCACTTTGCTGGTGGCGCTAATCGCGGCGGCCTTCGTCAACGTCTCGCTGTTGTCCGCGAATAAGAAAAACGAAATGTCTATCGGGACTCTCGGCGAACCTTCCACCTTGAACCCAATCCAACAGGCCGACGCTGCCGCGGGGGAAGTCCAGGCGGTCATCTTCAACGGGCTGCTCAAGTATGATCAAAATCTGGAAATTACCACCGACCTGGCGAAGTCGTTTTCACTAAGCCAGACAACCACCATCTTCTTTCCCGATCCGAACGCGGCCTTGACAGCTCTTCTGAACCTCGAGACCCAGCATTCCCGCTGGAAAGAGTGGAAGCTGAACGCCGTGCGCATCGAGGAGAACAGGCTCGTTCTTGAACTCGCCGAGCCAGGTATGGAAAACTCGCACCAGATCGTTTCCGCTTTGCAACCGCTGCCAACCGTGCCGTTGCACGTGATCCGGGTTGACCTGCAAGATAAAGCGAAGGAAACGCTCGAAGCGTTCTCAGCGACGGCGGAGGGGTCTCAGGTTGTGCGACAGTGGACCGAATCGGCATCCGCCTTTGAAATCACCGTCCCTGGCAACGTCGAAGAGTTCCTCAAGAAGGTAGAGGGGTTCCTTGCCGCGAAACCGGAGCTCAATGCCCGCGCCCAAATCGTGGAGACCTTGCCCTTCCTCGCCGAGCCAGTCGTCCTGTTTTCGCTGCGCGACGATGTTCGTTGGCACGACGGCGAGCCCTTCACTTCGAAAGATGTCGTTTTCACCTATCGAGCGATCATGGACGATGCGACGGCCTCTCCCCGTAAGCCGGACTTCCTCTACATTCTGCGCATCGAAACTCCTGACGCTCACACCGTCCGGGTCGTCTATCGGAAGCCCTACTCACCCGCGCTCAGCAGCTGGATGATCGGAATGCTCCCCGCGCACCTTCTCGATGGGAAACCACAGGAATGGTGGGCCAACAATTTCAATCGCCATCCCGTGGGGACTGGTCCCTTCCGTTTCGATGCGTGGAAGACGAATGAATATGTTCGCGTGGTGCGAAATCCGGATTACTTCGACGCTCCGGGGCCGTGGCTGGACTCCATCGTGTTTCGCGTCCTTCCCGATCAACTTTCTCTTCGGCTCGCTTTCGAGACCAGACAGGTTGATTTCTGGGCGGTCGATCCCTGGGCCGTGGGTCACTTCCAGGAAGACAAACGATTCGACCTTTTTTCGACTCCAAGCAGTTCTTACACCTACGTCGGATGGAACTTGCGGCGCCCGATCTTCCAGGACGAACGGGTTCGGCAGGCGTTGGCCCACGCCGTCAATGTTCCTGAAATGGTCAAATATATTCTTTATGGCCATGGCGAGCAGAGCACAGGGATTTTCACGCCGAAGATGTGGTTCTTTGATCCGAGCATCCAACCGTTCGCCTACGACCCGGAAAAGGCCCGCCAACTTCTCGCCGAGGCGGGCTGGAAGCCGGGCAAAGATGGCATCCTCGAGAAGGACGGCGAGCGCTTCGCTTTTACCCTCATCACCAACAACGGAAATGAAATCCGACGTGACATCGCCACGCTGGTTCAGGACGACCTCAAGAAGCTTGGCATCGAAGTGAAGATCGAGCTCTATGAATGGGCCGTCTTTCTGAAGAACTTCATCAACAAGGGAAGCTTCGACGCCATGGTGCTCGGATGGGCTCTCGGACCGGACTACGACCAGTACCAGATCTGGCACTCCTCGCAAAGCAATCCCGAACAACTCAACGTCGTCAATTACCGGAACCCGACTGTCGACAAGCTCCTTGTTGAGATTCGCCAGGAATACAACCGAGGCAAAATCATCGATCTCGCCGGGAAGTTGCAAGGAACCATCTATCAGGATCAACCCTATCTTTTCCTCTACGTTCCGCAGGGCACGTCAGTCATGTGGAAGGACAGCTATCGGATTCGGCGCCCGGACGGCCAAGGTGGCTGGGTCACTACGCCGGTGGAAATGACCAAAGCCGGCTGGGGCTACTACATGGACTGGTTTTACCGACCGGAGTTCGCGTCACTACTGCCAAAATGAGCACGGCTCGTTCCCTCTCATGCTAACCTTTATTTCCCGACGCCTTCTCATCAGCGCCGTCCTACTCTTCCTTATCAGTGTAATATCCTTCTTCATTATTACACTGACACCGGGCAGTCCCTATCCCTGGGGAGAGCTCAACCCGAGGATTACCCCGCAGGTCAAGGAGGCTTTCAGGAAGAAGTTCCACCTCGATCGTCCCCTTCATCAACAATACTGGCTGAATATGCGCGACCTCTTCAGCGGCCGGCTCAGGAGCATCAAGGATGACCGCCCAGTGCTCAGCCGGATCGCCGAACGCCTGCCGGCCACCGTATCGCTCAACGTTCTGGCCATTGTTCTTTCTCTCACGTTCGGATTGCTGCTCGGCGTATATGCCGCCAAGCATGCGGGCAGACTGCCGGATGTACTCACGTCCATTCTCGCTTTCGTCTTCATCGCGCTCCCGGGCTTCTGGGTTTCGGACCTGATCGTCATTGGGCTCGTGAAATTCACAAGCGCTCCGGTTCTCGGCACCCAAACCTACGGTATCGATTTCCCGAACGCCCTCTCGATGTGGCTAGACCGCTTTTGGCACCTCGCACTTCCCGCGATGGTCCTTTCGATCGGGGGCATTGCGGCGCAATCGCGCTACATCCGCGCCAGCATGATCGAGACTTTGCGCGAAGATTATATCCGCACCGCCTTGGCGAAAGGTCTGGCACACGACTCAGTCTTCTACAAGCACGCGCTTCGCAATTCCATTCGCCCGCTGATCACTGGCATCGGAGGCTTGTTGCCCGGACTGATTGGAGGTTCCATCATCATCGAGACAATCTTCGCCTACCCAGGGCTTGGGCGGTTGGGCTATGAAGCTGTCCTCGAGCGGGATTACCCGACGTTGGTCGCGCTGAACTTCATTGTTGCGGCCCTCGTCTTGCTTGGCAACCTGATCTCCGACGTCCTCTATGCCGTGGTCGACCCACGCGTCCGGCTCGAGTAAATGATCACCGATTCGCAACTTTCCGTCGCAGAATCAACCCGCACAGAGTTCGCTGGCCCAACCCGCCGCGTCTGGATCCGGTTTTGCCGCAACACCGTGGGCGTAATCGCCGCAGGCGTCGTTGCTCTATTCTTCCTGGTCGCGATCACTACAGGGATTGCTGCATGGTCGGGTTCCTATTTTCCACACGATCCGAACTCCACCAACCTGGCCCTCAAACTCAAGCCGCCCAGCCAGGAACACTGGCTCGGCACCGACAACCTCGGACGTGACGTCTTCTCCCGCATGCTCAATGGATCCTACATTTCCTTGACTGTAGGTTTCATCGCGGTGGCGGTCTCGCTCCTTATCGGCGTCACTGTGGGAGCCGTTTCCGGCTATCTCGGCGGATGGGTGGATAACGTGACGATGCGCATCGTGGACGCCATTCTTTGTTTTCCGACCTTTTTTCTCATTCTCACTGCTGTAGCCCTTCTGGGTCCGAACATTCTCAACATTATCGCCGTGATCGGACTCGTTAGTTGGACAGGAACGGCCCGGTTGGTCCGAGCGGAGTTTCTCACCCTGCGCGAAAGCGAATACGTGCGCGCTGCGCGCACACTCGGTCAGCGCTCTCTGCTGATCATATTTCGCCATATCCTCCCAAATGCGGCCGCACCTATCATCGTGACAGCTGTCCTCGGCATTCCCGAAGCGATCCTGACTGAGGCAAGCTTAAGTTTCTTAGGTTTTGGCGTGCAACCACCCCAGGCTACCTGGGGCAATATCATCAGCGATGGCAAGACCTACCTCCTCGATGCCTGGTGGCTGATCGTCTTTCCGGGACTCGCCATCTTTGTCGCCGCACTGTCCTTTTATCTCGCTGGCGATGCCCTTCGCCAGGCATCCGAAACCCGCTCCGAGAAGAAATGACCGCTCCCAACCTGCTTGAAGTCCGCCAGCTTTCCATTCGCTTCAACACCGATGATGGTCCAGTCGAGGCGGTCAAAAACGTCTCGTTTTCGTTAAAAGAAGGAGCCTCCCTGGCGATTGTCGGCGAAAGCGGAAGTGGCAAGAGCGTCACCGCCCTCTCGCTGACCCGCCTGCTGCCGGAGCCTCCGGCGGAGATTTTCCACGGCGATATCGTTTTTCGCGGCGAACATGTTCTCGAGATGGACGTAAAACACCTTCGCGCCATCCGTGGCGGAGGTATCGCCTACATCTTTCAAGAACCTTCCACGTCGCTCAACCCGGTCTATACCATCCGCAGCCAGATCGCCGAAGCAATTCAGCTGCACCGCCCGGAAGTTAAGGATATCGACGCCGAGATCGTTCGCTGCTTGACCGCAGTCGGCATTGTCAACCCCCAGCAGCGCATGCTCGATTACCCGCATCAACTTAGCGGAGGAATGCAGCAACGAGCGATGATCGCGATGGCCCTGAGTTGCCGGCCAAATCTCCTCGTGGCCGACGAACCGACGACCGCTCTCGACGTCACCATCCAGGCGCAAATCCTCGCCGAGCTCAAGCGGCTGCGTGTCGAGTTTGGCATGGGACTTATCCTGATCACTCACAACATCGCCATCATTGGTGGCCTTTGCGACCGTGTCGCCGTGATGTTCCGCGGCCAAGTCGTCGAATACGGCGAGAGCGACAGCGTTTTGAGAAACCCGCAACATCCGTACACCAAGGCTCTGATTGCGTGCGTTCCGCGCCTTGGATCCAAAGAGAAACGCCTCAAAACCATCGAGTACGACTGGCTGTCACAGGCCTGATTTTTTTCCGGTTCTTTGTTGTCAGACGGTCGGGTTTTGCCAAAGTCCCCGTGAGCAACTTGCTATGAAAGGAGGGGAGATTCTCGTGAAATTGATCAAAGTCCTTGCTGCACTCGCAATCGCGGCCGCCAGTCTGAGCCTCGGCGCTTGTGCGCAAAAATCCCAGGCGGCGCCGCCGCCACCGCCCACTGTGGGAACCTACAAGTAGTCATTTTATAGCCGGGCGGGTTCAAGGCCCGCCCGGCCTTGCTTTGGGTTTGTCCGGCTCACGTGCGGATTGCCTGCCGCGTAGAACCTCCACGGCAGTTCCACCGCTCGCGAGATGCCAATCCGCAGAGAGGTGTTGATCAAGCGTTCGCCGAGCCCGCGTGAAAAGGCAAAATTTGCGTCGGAGCACATGTCCCTGCCGTGGTGACATCCCGTTACACCTAGAGCTTTGGTCAACTTGCCAGGCCCCGAGCACAATTGTCTCAGGTCCTCCACTCCCCTCGCCTTCTTCATCTCTTCGATCCCCTCGAGCGGCTCGAGCGCCCGGATGAGCACGAATCCCGTCCGCTCGGCTTTGACCAGAACGTTCAGCATCCAGTGGACTCCGTAGCTAAAATAGACGTAAGCCGCACCCGGTTGCTGATCACCTACAAAGGCTCGGGCACTGGGACGAAAGGCTGTATGGCAGGCGTCGTCTCCCTCCGCGTCGTAGGCCTCCGTCTCAACGACAATTCCGCTGAGCATGCCGCAAGTCAGCTTGCACCCGACGAGCCCTCGCGCACAGGTTACTGGATCGCGCTGAAAAAAACACCGCTCTAGCATAAGCGCCCCTCGATTCATAATTGCTTATCGAAGCCAAAATCCTCGCTGACCTGCAAATTGGAGGCAACGACAAGTTGTGCGGCGACCAAACACATCGTGGCACGAGGGCCGCGCCTCGAGCTTAGAACCGGTCTCTGCGAGG
The DNA here is from genome assembly GCA_963706955.1 of uncultured Verrucomicrobiae bacterium. Classification (GTDB taxonomy): domain Bacteria; phylum Verrucomicrobiota; class Verrucomicrobiia; order Chthoniobacterales; family Terrimicrobiaceae; genus DASTFP01. Next base: position 24,780 of record CAVPOC010000011.1, read on the forward strand.
ATAGAATGTTCTCGAGTATTGATCCTCCAACCCGCAAAGTGTTGAAATTTCGGCAGCATCTCGGCGAAATTGGAGCATGGACGGCACGAAGCAATCGAATATCGAGCCCGTCAAAGGCGACGCGCTGATCATCGTTGACGTGCAATACGATTTTCTGCCCGGAGGTGCGCTCGCTGTTGCCGAAAGTGATCAAATCCTCCCAGTGCTTAACCAGTACATCGGCGTTTTCGAGCGGCGCAGTTTGCCGATATTCATGACGCGTGACTGGCATCCTCCGAATCACTGCTCCTTCCAAGAATATGGCGGACCCTGGCCCACACACTGCGTCGCTGAGAGTCGAGGCGCCGCGTTTTCAGAGGAACTCAAATTCAATTCTCCGACCACGATTGTTTCCAAGGCCACCACTCCCGAGCGAGAGTGCTATTCGGACTTTGGCACGACCAATTTCGAGACTGACCTTCGCGCAAAGGGCATCGCGCGGCTCTTTGTTGGCGGGCTGGCGACGGATTATTGCGTCTTCAACACCGTTAAGGACGCGCTCGCACTCGGCTTCACAACGTTCCTCCTCCGAGATGCCATCCGTGGTGTGAACGTCCAAGCTGACGATAGCGAAAATGCCCAACAAGAAATGATTCGGCTGGGCGCAGTGTCGATCGAATTTCAAGATCTCGCAGCGTGAAGATCGACTACGGCCCGCTGCTGACCGATCGCTATCAACTGACCATGCTCCAGGCCTACTGGCAGCATGAGATGCACGAGACGGCCGTCTTTGAATTCTTCGTCCGTAAGCTGCCCCCGGAGCGCAATTTTCTTGTCGCCGCCGGTCTCGAGCCGGCTCTCGAATTTCTCGAACAATTTGCCTTTTCAAAAGAGGAGATCGACTGGCTGGCTCAGGCAGAGCACTTCCGTCCCGATTTCCTTCGATGGCTCGAAGGAGTGCGTTTCACCGGCGACGTCAATGCGATGCCTGAAGGCACGGTGTTCTTCCCAAATGAACCGATCCTCCAAATTATCGCGCCGCTGCCCGAGGCGCAGGTCGTTGAAACTCGCCTGATCAATCTCCTCAACTTTCAAACGGCCGTCGCGTCCAAGGCTGCGCGGTCGAGTCTGGTGGCTCCCGGTAAATTGCTGGTCGAATTTGGGCTGCGCCGAGCCCACGGCGCCGACGCCGCCCTGATGGCCGCGCGCGCATGCTATATCGTCGGCTTTCAAGGCACCTCTAATGTTCTCGCGGGTCGGTTGTTCGATATTCCTCTCTATGGCACGATGGCACATTCGTTTATTCAAGCACATGAGGACGAAGCCGAGGCTTTTGAGAATTTTGCCGATGCGAATTCCGGCGACATCGTCCTCTTGATCGATACCTACGACACCAAAGCTGCTGCCGAAAAAGTCACTCAGCTGGCCGTCGCGTGGAAAGAACGCGGCATCAAAATCAAGGGAGTGCGGATCGATAGCGGAGATCTCGGCAGCGAAGCCCGAAAGGTCCGCGCGATTCTCGACAAGGCCCAATTGCGCGACATAACTATCTTCGCCAGCGGAAACCTGGACGAGTATCTGCTCCGCGATCTCGTCGAAGCCCACACGCCTATCGACGGTTTTGGGATCGGAACGAAACTAGACACTTCCTCAGACGCACCCTATCTGAACTGCGCCTATAAACTGCAGGAATACGCCGGCCGCCCAAGACGCAAGCATTCTGAGGGAAAGGCCACCTGGCCGGGCCGCAAGCAGGTCCATCGCGATCTCGATGATTCCGGTCGAATGACCAGCGACATCTTAGCCTTTCATGATGAGAAGCCGGTCGCCGGTTTGCTCGTTCCGGTCATGCGCAAGGGTAAGCGGCTCGCCCAGCCAACGCCGTTGGCGGATGTGCGCCACTACGCCACCAACCAGCTCGCGCACCTCCCCAACCGCTTACGAACTCTCGATCGCGGCGACCCCTATCCGGTGACCGTCTCCCCTTCGCTGCAAGAATGTGCCCGCGCTCTCGACGTGCAAAACGTCCGTAACAGGACTTCGAAAACGGGCACCTAAGCGTATTTGCCAATAATGTGTTCGCGAGGATCAGTTCAAACATTTGTGGAGGCGCCACTACAACTCGGCCGTTACCGCTCTTATAATAACCGCGGGTTTCTGAACCTAAGGCGCCAGTCGCTCGACCCTCCACGAGCCATTCGGTTCGCGGCGATACTCAAATCGATCGTGGAGTCGATTTCGCCCTCCTTGCCAGAATTCAATCGTTTCCGGCGCGACTCTGTAGCCGCCCCAAAATGGCGGGAGCGACACTTTCTTGTTGGCGAACTTCCGCTCTACTTTCTCCCACTCGCTCTCGAGGATCGTTCGCGAACCGATTGGGCGGCTCTGCGGCGACGCCCACGCCGAGATCTGGCTATCACGTGGACGAATCTCGAAATAGCTTGAGACTTCGCTGTTCGTGACGCGAGAGACCGAACCGGTCACAATTACCTGACGTTCCAGAGCCAGCCACGGAAAGAGCAGAGAAGCATTCGGATTTTCATCGAGCTGGCGAGCCTTGCGGCTCTCCAGGTTGGTATAGAAGACGAAACCCCGCGCATCCAGGCTCTTCAACAAGACCGTTCGAACGCTGGGTCGCCCATTTTTCCAAGCGGTCGCGAGGCTCATGGCGTTGGGCTCAATCATGCCGGCGCCTAATGCCTCGTTCAGCCATAAAGCAAATTGCTCGAGCGGGTCGGCATGAAGATCGACACGCCGCAACCTGCGCGCGCCATAGGTTCTTCTAATTTCTGCAATTCTTTGAGAAGCTTCGTCCACCGCGATTTCACCCATATCACAATCTCGGCGGGCGTGCGGCTATTTTGCAGTGGAGCGCGCACCCGTCTGCCTTTTCGAACTGACGCGACTTTCGTCAGGCTGAGCGCGCCGGTCCGCCAAAGCTTTCAAGAGGTTCGTAATTGTTGCTTCCGGTCGAGCTTTCGAGGCGATGGCGACGAATTCAGGTGCGGGGAGTTCGTTGGGCGGTTCATACGAGTCGCTCAGCGTCTCGAAATCTTCAAACCGCGCGTCAGAGACTTGGGCGTTCTTACCGGTGCGATCCTTGAGCCGTTGTCGGATCCTTTTGTCAGAAGCCTTTGCTTCAACAAAAAAGAAAGCGATGCCAGCTCTTCTAAGTTTTTCTCGAAGTTGATCGCGAAGGAACCGCCGGCTGTAGGTCGCATCAAGAATCACGCTGCGTCGATTTCGGACGTGCCTGATAGCACTTGCGAAGAGTGCTTGGTAAGTCCTCACCGTCATCTCCTCGGCATAGAGTCGCTGTTTTTCCTCTGCGTTCACCACACGCCGGCGAAGCGGCACTCGGGCCAGAGTTTTCCGGAGCACATCCGAAGAAAATACTTCCCAGTCGAGTTCGCGTCCGAGCATTCGCGCGAGGGTGCTTTTTCCCGAGGCGATCCGACCCATCACGACCACAACCAGGGGCTTTGAGCCGGCCACGGCATACCGAAGAGCAAGCTTGAAGTAACTCCTCGCCTTCCTGAGGCTGCCTTCCTTGGCAGTGACCTCCCGCGCCCCGAGACTTTGAATCGTCTCCACCTTCCCCCGAACATACGCCCGATAGCACTTGTAGAAATCAACCACTGCCAGCAAATCTTCGTCGCGCAATGCACGCGCCATCTGGCTGACAAAATAGTCAGCCAAATCAGGCCGACCTTGGTAGTCGAAATCCATTGCCAGAAAAGCCAGGTCGTTCGCCCAATCGAGGTAGCGGAGACGATCGTTGAACTCGATGCAGTCGTAAATCGAAAGATGCCTCGGACCCAGGTGAATATGCTCCAGGCGCAGATCGCCGTGACAATCGCGAATTCGGTGTTCACGCATCCGTCGTGCGCAGAGACTGGCATTGCCGCGATAAAATTTCATCGTAAAGTGCCGAACGGCCGCAAAAGCGGCCCGCGAGATCGAACTTCCGACAAATTTTTCTGTTTGCCGGAAGTTTTCGTTGGTGCTGATCTTCAACTTCTCGATACCTCCCCATCGTGTGATCGCCGCCGTTGGAGTCTGCGCCTCGTAGAACTTTCTCAGCGCAGAGACAATTCGGTTCATCTGGGGACGGCCGACCTTTTTGAGCCGGATCAGCCGGGGAAGGAAATAGCGCGGATCGAGTTTCCGCATCTGAACTGCATACTCCACGGTCGCGCCGCCATCGGAGAACGTCAGTTTTCCATCGTTCATGAAGATTGGCAGAACTCCCAAATGAACGTGTGAGCTTAGTCTCCTGTTGAGCAGGACTTCTCGTTCACAGAAGTGACGGCGTTTTTCCAGCGTCGAAAAATCGAGAAACCCCAAGTCGACCGCTTTTTTCACTTTGTAGACATGCCGGGCGGTGATGACTACGTAGGAAGCGTGGGTCTGGAGAAACCGGACACTCCGCGGACGTTCCGGATAGGAATGGCGATTACAGAGGAAGGAAATCAGCTGTTCCTTAGTAACCGTCCTTCCGCGGGCGAAATCCTTCGCGGATCCGCTTCTCAAGGGAGGGCATTTCACTTGAAGCTAAATATGCTTGGAACGTTCGTAGAGGTCCCTCACCTGCCAGTCCGGCGTCTGATCGAAAACCTTGTACCACTGTCCGACAGCATAAAAAGGCTCCGGCGTCGCGACAGTGACGACCTCGTCGGCTTCCGATCGCAAGATTTCGCAGGTAGACGGAGGCGCCACTGGAACCGCTACAATAATCCGATCGGGATGTTGTCGTCGAAGGGCAGCTACCGCAGCGCGCATCGTCGAACCTGTGGCAACCCCATCGTCGATGAGGACGATCGTCTTGTCACCCACTTCCGGGAACGGGACATTGCCACGGTAGAGACGTTCACGACGTTCCAGTTCAACTCGCTCTTTCTCGGCCACCGCCTCGATGATGCTTTCAGTGATGCCGAATGAATTGACAACTTCCTCGTTGAGCACCCGCACATTGCCACTGGCGAGCGCGCCCATCGCCAACTCCTCGTTGGTCGGGAGTCCAAGTTTCCGAACGACAAAAATGTCCAGCGGAACATCCAATGCTTCGGCCACTTCGAAGGCTACCGGAACCCCTCCCCTGGGCAGAGCCAAAATCAAGACGTCGTCGCGATGAGCATAGGCGCCCAGCAGCTTCGCGAGTGCCTGTCCCGCTTCAATCCGATCATGAAAAAGTCTGCTCATCACTTTCATCGACTGCAGTGGTCTGAGGGCGCACGTGCGAGCCCTTCTCTTCAAACTGATCGTGTGAAGACCTTCATCTGGATTTCCTAACCTGCTCCCCGAACGAACTCACCGCTCCAACTCGCTCTCGTCACCAAGGTATCGCCTTCAGCACGTTCCTTTTAAACGCTGGCTTTTTCTGACGACTATGCCTAGAGTAGCGCAGCTCCTTAACCTTGGATCATCTATTTTTGTTGCGGATCACGCTTGCCGTGGGCCTGCTGGGCGCGTTTCAACCCCGGTTGAACGCCGCAACCTTCGATTCCTCGCTCACGGTTGTGGTCAGCGTCGCCGAGCAGCGACTCGCGTTGGTCGAAGATGGCGTCATCATTAGGAAGTTCCCCATCTCAACTTCCAAATTTGGTCTCGGAGACGGACCCAACAGCTACAAAACGCCGCTTGGGCGGCTCCGTGTCTGTGTGAAGCTGGGCGACGACCTTCCCGTAGGAGCCGTCTTCAAGCGAAGAAACTTTAGCGGCGAAGTCATCCCAAGGAACGCTCGTGGTCGCGATCCCATTGTCACCCGCATCCTCTGGTTGGAAGGCATCGAACCGAGCAACAAGAACGCTCGAACACGCTGCATCTACATTCACGGCACCCCGCAGGAGCGGATGATCGGAACAGCCAGCAGTTTTGGATGTGTGCGAATGCGATCTGCTGACGTTATCGAAGTCTTCGATGCCGTTCCCATTGGAACGACCGTAACTATCATCCCGGGCAAGCTTCCCCGCGCTCGAAATTCGGCGCCGTTTAAATTCCTGGTCTTCGGGCACGCCAGCCACGTTCAAGAAAGGTCTTGACCACTTAGGTCAGGATATTTGGCACAACCGGACCGGCCCTGAGGAGGTTATTCTTCGCCGTCGTAATATTGCAATGGCTCGCTTCGAATCAGCCGTCGCTCCGGTGATCGCACGGCCCACTTCTGACTGTCCGGATAAAAAGTAGACTCCCCAATCGGGTTGTCAGCCACGACGCAGATGACCAAATCGCTCTCGCTGTCGTTGATCAATTGATGCGGCTCGCCGGGTTTGAAGAGGAACGCGTCGCCGGCTTCGATCAGGGTCTTGCCTTCTGCATGACGCACTTGGCCGCGACCTGAAATCACCTGGTAGAATTCCCATTGGGCACTATGAGAATGATAAGGATACGGCACCTGGCCGGCAGAGATTCGCAAGATCTCCACATCGAACGGGTGGCGTTCGCTTAGATCCAGAGACTGCGGATTTCGCCCCAACGCCTCAGAAATGCCCCGGCTGGAGCCCGTAAACTTTCCTTTAGGCGAAGACCATGTCTCTTCCGCCAACTCGTTTATGTTTACCTTGCGCACAATTCAGATCTTTGCGCCGACAACCTGATTCCGCAACCGGGAGCTGAGCAAGCGAAAAATAGTTTCAAGGGATCGAAACGGATCCTGGTCGTGAATGGCGGCGAAGACCAGTTATTCTTCGCCGACGGCAACGAGTCGCTCGCGCGTCGCCCAGAGTCCGGCCGACGGTGTGCCGATGAAAAAGATCTCCTCGCCGTCCGGCAAGATATTGACACCTTCGTGCATCCGTTCAGGCGAGTAGCGATTCAGAACCTGATCAAGATCTGCAAACTGATAGAGAACGCCTTCAATTTCTGACCTCGTGAGTCCGCCTGGAGCGTAGGTGATCGTGAATCGTCCCTCCGCCGATCCGTGGATAAGATGTGCTGCGCCATGGGCAAGGTCCTGCAAATCGGGGCTTTTGCGATAAAGCTGCATCACGCGCTCGGTTCCACAGTAACCATGCCTTCGGATGAGAGCGTCCACTTCAGCCTGCTCACCAAAGCGTTCAACACCCGGCGCAATCACCAGGAGTTCGCCTCCATCAGCCATGGCCATGCGAGTGCGGTAAATGGCTTTGTTCGCGACCCAAGTCGTCCGAAATTCTTCTCTCTGCATCACGGCCACCACCTTCTTCAGCGGATGTGCCAAAGCGGTGATATTTTGCGACCGACTTCTCCGGGCAGCCATCAGATATGTTTCGAGATCATCGCCCACATACAGTCCCGAGTGGACGAGTCGACCCTCCTCGTCACGACCCATGACCACTTGCAGGAAAACGTCGGGCAATCGATCCAGAAAGTGCTCCTCGGCCCAATTAAAGCACGCGCGCAAGGGAGTGATCAATTTACCCAGATTGTTCTCGATCCCGCAGACAGCTGCCGCCATGTGGGAGGCACAGATAGACTCTTTGCCGCCAAGGCCGATGATGTAGTTCTTATTGTGATTGGCAAAACCAAGAACCTCGTGCGGCACGACGTGACCGATGTTGATGATCAGGTCCCACTGCTCGTTCATCAGAGTTGTGTTCAAGTCTATGGGGATCGCCCAGTCTGCTTTCCCACTTGTGATTTCGGCAACCTTCTCGGCAGGTATCGTCCCGACGCGCGTCACCCCGCGGCGCCAATCGTGAGCGTGAATACGCTCCTCGGGAATACTCCCAAACATCCAGCGATTCTCTGCCTCGGTATGAGGCGCGTGTTGACCCAACGTGGGGATCACGTGAACGTCACAAGACCGCGGCAGGAGTCGGTAGAGAGTTTCCGCAATCCATCCGGAACCGCTATGAGCGCGGGTCAGATCAGGGGGAAGCAGCAGGACTCGCCTGAAATCGCAGCCCAGGCGCACCCGCGCCTCCTCCAACAACCGGGCGCACAGCGACTCGACCTCCGTCCGGGAAATCTGCTCGGCTTCGCGATGGAACCAAGGCATGGTTAAGAACGGAGCCTGCTCACCCGCTGAGTTCGCTTAGGCTCGAGGTGGCTAATGCTTAGTCGTCTTCAGAGCGGTTGCTCGAATGAACGAGGTTTCACGCTTCAGCAGTGTTCTTGTAGGTCTCCGTGCCAACCAGCACACCATACGGCGCGATGCTCTTCTGGATTCGCTCGATATTTTGATCGAAGTCGTAGCCACCATCCGTAACCAGAGTCACCGTCACGATCCAGGCGTACTGGCGGAGGTCAGACTTCATGGCCAGTAGCGTGTGCGTAAAGCCGCTGGTGATGCGTGTAGGCTGTAAAATGGGGAAAACATTCTTCGTTAAGTGCCCAACAAAAAGCTGCTCGTCCACGTCCGAGAGCAGGGCAATTCGATAAATCCCGGTCATTTTCATAGTGAGGGGTTCTTAAATATGAAATTTCAGTGTAGTTTTAGCTGCCGCAAGCGTCCTGGCCGCTTCGCGAAGGCATAATCTCCCGTTGAGCAAAGCCAAGCATGATCTTTCGTGAGCATTTCCAATTCACATTTTCTGTCCTGGTTCGGCGACCGCCCGCGGCACCTTGGACCGATCTGGCTCGGGCACGATGCCTCGCCTCTTCGGCACAGAGAAAAGCGGCGCCTTAGCCAAGCTTTCGCGCGTTCGGCGCAGCAAATCCATTACATTCCGCTCGGCAAACTGAGCGGTTCCAAGCAAGCGATTGCAGTGCAGATGCAGGTAACTTCCGAATAAAATTTCCGGCGGTTGACCAAGTTCGGCGCGTTCGGCCATGGCGCGTATTCTTCGTGAAAGCGCTCGATTGCGGCGCGGGGCTTTGCGAGCACACGCCTCAATTGCAGTGCGCTTCCGTCAGATGGCGGCCCTCGACGCAGGCATATTTCCCAGCGAACCTCATTTCGCCCAGTTCTCAGATGCGGACGTCAACTAAGGCCCTCGGCATGTATGTACCTCGCCATTGGCGCCTACCTCCCATAGCCTGCGCGGCAACGTTTCGGCTTTAATGCTCACATGTCTCCCTAGGAGATTGCACCGCCCAGCACTGCCACGCGGGTTGGTCGCAGATCGTCGGTGAGCGAGGGCGACGAGGTAGGGATTGCTGCTCCTTATACTTGCGCCTGCTGCCGGAAGAGGTCAGCGACCTTATTGCAGATTTCCTGCAGTTCAGCAGAAGAGAACTTGATCATCCCGAGCCGCGCAGCAGCGTGCTCCGCGTAGGCGCGATTCGGATTGGCCTGATTCCAAGTGACACAGAATTGATAGGCCGCCAGAGCGTCAATCGTCACCAGATAGGGACCGTCTTGACCAACCTTGAGAAGAAGCCGATTCAAAATCAGATCGCGGTCCAGATCGACGTTCGCCACGACTGAGGGATGCCACTCCCGCGCATTAGTAAGCGAATAGTGCGTGTCAAATCGCAGAGTCACGGGACCGCCAGCTGGCACCGTGATCTGATAGTTTCCTTGCTCGTCCGTGTATTCGCGCTGCACCTCGCTGGCCGGATCGCTCTCGCGATACACCGTGACTCGAATCATGTTGATCGGTTTCCCGTCATATCCCTTAACCTGTCCGTTTATCGAAATATTTTCAGGCATAACTTTGTCATTATAAGCTCTTCTAGCTCTCTCTGGCCAATATTCTCCGGTAAACCGAAGCAACTGCGTCGGGGGGCGTCGAATTCCCCGCTCGCTCCGAGTCGCTCTCGACCCTCCGCAGTCATCCGGACAATGGTTGGAGGTCGTTCCCGTCGGACCTCTCCTACTGTGTAAAGCGCAAATTGATCCTGACTCTTAATGACGCGGACCTGCTGGCCCAATGCGCATCCGATGCTCTCTAATTGACCAGCGTCCACCGAGCAGTGTTCTCGCCGATTTGCTCTGTTTGTTACTTGGGCGCTAAAAGTCGCCATGAGCTGATCGTCTTGCCTAGATTATTCCCCGACACGCGCGGCTGCAGAAAGCATGCGTTCTCCGCGGCATGCAGGATTAGCTGGCTATCAAGTGCGGCTGGCACACTGTCATATCAAGAGCGAACAGACCTCCTCAGAGTCGAGAAACTTTTGCACCTCGAGGAGCATCACGTTGCATTCGGGTCTGATCTCCACCTCTCGTCGATTGATTGGTCCCCAATGCGTTCGAAACAAGCGTGAACCTAGTGCGGCGAATTCGGCAGCGAAGGCCGGGCACTCCTTCGAGAGTCGTTGAAATTCCCTGCCCTTGCCAGAGCCGAAGTTCTGCAGATCAGCTGCTCGGCAACGGACTCCCTCCTTGAAGAGTTCGAGGAAGCCGGATGGCTTCGACAAATATTGCTCGAAGAGTTGGCCTAAGAGAGGATTGGCACGCGTCGCATCGAAGCTGGTCTGGAACATGCCGGCCTCCGCCGACTCCGCACTCGTATTGCCCGCCGCCCTGTCGCGACCCTCGCAATATTTTCCCGAGCTCTCTCGCATCCCCAGTCCGATGAGAAGCACAAAGAGATGGCGCAGTGTCGACGGTCCAGCACTTTCATTGTCCATCCCCGCCTGTCGAAACTCTTGAGCATACCAGGCCACGGCATCCTTTCGCCGATTGCCGGTATTAGCCTTAGACATTTCCAAAGCGGCCGCATCCCCTTGCCTCAGTCGGCAGTATACCCTGGCAAATACCATAGCCATTCCTTTAATGTAGCCGCGCGGCGCGACACCTCGATTTTTCCAGCGATAAGTTGCAATCGCTGAGGTGGAAGCAATCTGGAGAATTTCGTCGAGAGGGCTTCCGGGTGCTTCCGCCAAGTGAGGAACCAGATACCGCCGAGCCGACCACCCTACCAGCTCGCCATTGCGAATGTGTTGCCAAACTCCGTCCGGAGATAGGTCCCCTCCCTGGACAATGTCCTCCTTTTGCAGCTGCCCGATGATGCGGCCACCAAGGGAGGGCGTTCTCCGCACATTTACCGCTTCAGCAACAACCTTGAGTCGATCTTGTGATGAGGTGGAATCTTCGGATGGCGTCACAGCATTCGGCTTCACGCGGGGCAACGCCCGTCGCCGCCGCAGTCCTTACGATTGTGCCCGTTTGCGCCACCGACGCAAGCCCATCAATTTTGAAGTGCCCTTTAAAGCCGGCGCCCCGCCTCCGCTCATTAACTATGCTGACAGTCTCATACCGTCCTGGCTGCTGACACCTAAACAGGACCAGTGTCCATCAGCAACCTACCTCGCGAAGCTAGCTTAATTCGATCGGAACCTGAACTCGAACGCAGGACCTCGATCATTAACCGATTCATAGGAAGCGTCTTTGTGAAGGTGATACGTCCGCCGCGATTCTGGTTCATTCGATGAGCGCAGGGGGTTACTTATGTCATCGTGGGACTAAGCATGCCCGATGCGGCCAGTCGGGCCTGTTATGGATTCAAGCGTGCTGCCGGCTGCGGAGCATCGCTCGGTGCGGACCACGATGTCACGTCTCAACGATGTCCCCTGTTGTGACCGCCTGCGCCCCCGATATTTTTGCGCTAGTCCTTTTCACACCTGGTAATTCTGCAAGGTCCGGATTAGGGCCGTAAGCGATACAAAGACATGAGGACAATATCGACAGCTCAAAATTTCACCAGCGAGGTGACTAGTCGCGCCGGCAGGGCTCATTGCGCTCACGATCGAGAAGTGCCGGAAGTCGACCTCTTTACTCCGATAACAATCCGAGGTGTCACCTTCCGGAACCGAATTGCCATGTCGCCGATGTGCATGTATTCGGCGAATGACGGCTACGCCAATGACTTTCACCTCGTACACCTTGGCAGTCGTGCCATCGGCGGAGTCGGCCTGGTCGTCGTCGAGGCGACTTCCATTACCGCTGATGGGCGTATTACGCCAAAAGACGTCGGCATCTGGACGGACGATCACATGGAACCATTGGCCCGCATCGCGCGGTTCCTAGAGGCACATGGAGCCGTTGCCGGCATTCAACTCGCGCACGCCGGGCGCAAGGCCAGCAGTGCAGTTCCCTGGGAGGGCGGCGCGAGTTTGAAGACCGCCGCCGAAGGCGGGTGGCCGATTGTTGGCCCAAGCCCAATTCCCTTCAGCAACGAAGATCCTATTCCCATGGAGTTGGACGAACGCGGTATCGAACATTACATCGAGGCTTGGGGGGCGGCCGCTCGGCGTGCTTTGGCAGCGGGCTTCAAAGTCATCGAAATCCATGCCGCCCACGGCTACTTGCTTCACGAGTTCCTCTCTCCACTCAGCAACCGACGCACCGATCAATACGGCGGCAACCTGGAGAATCGCATGCGGTTCTTGCTCCGCGTCGCCGAGAAACTTCGTCCCATCGTCCCTGAACACTTGCCGTTGTTTGTCCGAATTTCGGCAACTGACTGGGTCGACGGAGGCTGGGACATCGAACAATCTGTAGCCCTTTGCCAGGCGCTACGAGAGCGCGGCGTTGACCTGATTGACGTCTCCTCGGGAGGAACAGTGCCGGACGCGAAGATTCCGGTGGCCAGAGGGTATCAAGTGCCCTTCTCCCAACGCATCCGTGAAGAAGCGGGTATCCGAACGGGGGCAGTCGGGATGATTAGCGATGCTCAATTCGCCGATGGGATTATCACGAGCGGTCAAGCCAATATGATCTTCCTTGCGCGGGAGCTTCTCCGCGAGCCTTACTGGGCGATCAAGGCACAACATGCGCTCGAGGAAGAGCCCGTTTGGCCAATTCAGTACGGGTATGCCGTGAAGCGTCGCACCAGGTAAAGTTTACTCGCCGAGTATAAGAAACTATATGCATCACTCAGCGGTAGAGAACGCCTCCGCAAATCTTTGCCGATCGAACCTCTGCGAACTGATATTATATCGTGCGTAGCTGTCGCTTTCCTTAGGTTGCCCGCGTGCCTGCGTGATGCTGTATGGTCTCTCGCCTCTTATGTTGCCAGCTGGGGCGTAGTTGCAAACCCAGACGACATACGTCCGTCCATCATCGGTCGTGCGCACTGCTCGCCCGGCTCCGAGCCGTTGCGCATTGCTCCAAACCAACTGTGTGTAGTGCAGGCATTCCTTACCGGGTGCGCAGGTGTTGTCGTCGTAATCATACCACTGCTCCTCCTCGGCCCAGCTTTCTACCACGGTCTTCGGCGGATAGGTCGGGTGCGCCCTCCGACCAGGCCAGATACCAGTTCTCGCCGAGGTTTAGCTGCCGCAACTCTTCGCGTTTCCGATGTCCGCCTGTCGGTGGATTCCTCTTGATTAGAGAGTCGGCCCACTGTTGCGCGACTGCGGCCACGGTCGAGTCCCAGATGAGATCGGGGATGCTGACGATCCCACCGAGACGCTGGGATTCCGCCCGCGCGATGCGCCGGCGGACGGCGTTATGCGCGGCGAGTATTTCAGCAATCTCCGAGTCGCTGAGCGGCGAAGCAGACAGATCGCCGATGCAAAGCGCTGCCAACAGTGCGCCAACCAAGAAAAAATGAAGTCGGCGAGAGACTTCTTTTCGCTCACCGGTGGGACCAGGTGCTGACGCGACCTTGTGGGGTGTCACGAGCAGACGCGCAAAGTGAATGCTGCAGACTGCGCGAAAATCACGAACGTCCGGAATTGGCATCATCTTTAATCCTCGAAGGCAAGGAATTTGAACGACTGATCATCTGGAAAAACTGCTAGGTCCGTTGTATCGCAAGGCGCGCTTTCCGACTACTCATTCGCAGACCCCGGGGAGGTAGGGACTGAGAGAAGCCTTTCGACATTTCACTGACGACCTCTGCGCATTTTTGAGTATCCTTCCCGTGTGGGCATCCCTGTCAGTGGACTTCATCACGTCACCGCCATTGCGAGCGACCCGCAACGCAACCTGGACTTCTATGTCGACGTGCTTGGGCTGCGGTTAGTCAAACGCACGATCAACTTCGACGATCCTCGCACCTACCATTTTTACTTCGGCGATGGCCGTGGCTCCCCCGGAACAATCCTGACGTTTTTCCCATGGCGGAATGCTCGGCGCGGGGGACGCGGCACTGGGCAAATTGATGCAACGGCATTTACCACGTCCGCCGGAGTCATTCGGCTATTGGCTGGAGCGCTTCAAGCAAAATCACGTAAGCGCTGAGCGTGCGCCAAAGCGTTTCGGACAGGACATCATTCGCTTTGCCGATCCTGACGGCTTGATGCTTGAACTGATTGCGTCGGAGCCGGCGAGCGAAGTTGAAGCGTGGCCGGAGAGCAGCGTGCCAGCGGAACATTCACTGCGCGGCTTTCATAGTGTCTCGGCCACACTGGAAGGCTACGAGCGCAGCGCGAAGCTCCTCGTTGAAGTATTTGGCTACGAGCTCGCGCAAGAAGAGGCAAATCGCTTCCGCTTCTCTGCGCGGAACACAACGGGACCGGGCAGAATGATCGACCTGCTCTGCATGCCGGACACGCAGCACGCCCGCGGTGGCGCAGGAACCGTGCATCATATCGCGTTCCGCACGCCAGACGATGCGAGTCAGCGCGCCTGCCGGGAACAACTGGTCGAACTCGGCTTCAACGTCAGCCCGGTGATGGATCGCACTTACTTTCACTCGATCTACTTCCGCGAGCCAGGAGGCATTCTCTTTGAGATCGCAACCGATCCACCCGGCTTCACAGCAGACGAGACGGTCGAGGAACTCGGCAACAAGCTCCGTCTTCCGCCGTGGATGGAAGAGGTGCGCGCGCAGATCGAGGAAGTCCTGCCGCCGATCGCCCTCCCAGCCAAGCGATGAGCGAACAAAAAACCTGGACTTTGCCTTCGAGCCACTCACTGCTTCTGCAGAACGACGATCTTGGTCGCCCCGACTTTGGATAGTTTCTGGCATCGCGACGGATGCCAACCTCAACACGAACCACAACCATAACCAATCCCAACGAAAACACGCGATGAAAGTCCTTGTCGTTTATCACACTGTCTACGGCCACGTCTTGCAGCTTGCGAGAGCTGTCGAGGAGGGCGTGAAATCTGTCTCCGGCGTCGAAGCGGTCTTCCGGCGCGCTCCGGAATTCCCTCATACCGAGAAGGAACTCGAAGCCGGCGATGGCCACGCCTCGAAGATCTGGCAGGCTCAAAAGAATACTCCGCCATGCACGCTGGATGACCTGCGCGAAGCGGATGGCCTCTTGCTCGGCTCGCCTACTCGCTACGGCAACATGACCGCACAAATGAAAGCGCTCATTGATTCGACGGTCAGCCTCTGGCTCTCGGGGGCGATGGAAGGCAAACCTGCTGGCGTTTTCACCTCAACGGCCTCCACCCACGGCGGACAAGAAACAACCTGCGTCACTATGATGATCCCCCTCCTTCATTTGGGAATGCTCATTGTCGGCGTCCCCTATTCCACGGAAGGCATGATCCACACCGAAGCGCGCGGAGGCACGCCCTACGGCGCAACCACAATCTCCGGACCGAAAGGCGAGCTGGCACCGGCTCCTGAAGATCTCGCCATCTGCCGAGCTCAAGGCAAGCGGGTCGCAGAACTGACGAAGAAGATTCGCAGCTGATTGATTCTCTTACCGCAACTAAGCGCGGAGGCGCGCCGTTAAAGGGTAAGCGTGTTAGACGCGGATTCACGATTCGTTCATTTTCTCGCGCGACTCAGCATCGAGCATGCGGGGCGCGAATCGTTCCGTCAGGACCGGCCCGAGAATGGAAGTGACCAGCATCAGGACGAGCACCGTATTGAGCATTCTTTCATCAAGCAGCCGCTGACCGTCGGCGTTAACCGTATGATAGGCGACAAGTGTTGCCGCGAGCGTGGCAGCGACTTGTGGCAGGGTCAGCGCCCATGTCGTCAATCGCGCCGCGGGCGTGTAGCCGAAGGCGCGGCCAACGACCGTCGCAGCGATCCACTTTCCCAGCACGAGCGTGGCGATGACTCCGACGACCAACGGCAGGTTGCCGACGACGCTCTGGACGAACGTCGAAGGATCGATGAGAAACCCGGTGGCAACGAAGAAGCTGGGAATAAATAAGGCTTTGCCGATGAATTCCAGTTTGGCCGTGGCCGCCCGGTCGCGGACCGCGGCGTTAACTGCCAGTCCCGCCAGAAACGCCCCGACGATGTCCGGCAGGTTGATGAAATCGGCCACCATACCGGCAACCGCCATGATTGCGAGCATCAGGACGAACTCGGCGTCTTCTTTGTCACGCACCTTGCCTAAGCGCGTAGGCGCCGACACGACTAAGCCCGAAGAGAATGAGCGGAACGAAGAGGGCGATCTCCATGAGTTGGGTGGCAAGCCCGGTCGGCGAGAAGCCAGTCGTATAGGTCGAAACGCAGATCGCGAAGACGATCAGCGACAGTGTGTCCGAGAGAACCGTGGCGCCAATTGTCACGATAACCGGCTCGAGCTGGATAACACCGAGCCGACGGACAATCGATAGACCGAGCAGAGTATGGGACGCGAGTAGTGACCCGACGACGATCGCGGGAATAATGGCATAGCCGAAGGCGAGCCCAAGCAAGGTGCCTAGGAGCAAGGGCACAGCAGTGGTGACCAGGCCGAAGATGATTGACCGGGTCTGAGCCTTGCGGAAGAGAATGACGTCGACCTCAAGACCCGCCGAGAACATCAGCAGCAGCTTGCCTAACTCCGCGAAGAAGTCGGCGATTGGTCTGTGTTCACCGAAGAGGCCGAGGACATGCGGCCCCAAGACGACCCCGAAGAGCAACAACCCGACCATCTCCGGGATCCCGACGCGGCGGGCAAGCGGGGGAACCCCGACGATGATCGCCATGGCGATAGCGAACTTTGCCAGGGACGGCAGCGCTTGCACCAACGACCTCAACCCATCGATTGCGTCCATCACGCCTTTGCCACATTAGCAGCCAGCCTCCGCTGAATTGCGAGCGGCGGGTCAAGTTTGTGGTAATTTTCATCTCGCGGTGAGGTCATGTCACCGCCGTCTGCCTGAGCGGAGTGCCCGCCACAACATTTCGGATGCCCGGCGACCGCAGCACTCCTCAGCTTTCTTCCGGTAAATTGCCGACGTCACGAGCGCATCGCAATCGACCGAGATTTCTCATCGGCTGACATGCTGTTTTTCAGAATTTGACACCGACGCCCATGAACAGTCCGGATTGCGCGGCATCGTAAATCAGGCCGTTCTTGACGTAATCCATGTAGAAATAGCGATAGCCCATCTCTGCAAAGAGATTGCGCGTGAAATTGACTCCGATGGAGCCGCTGGCAAACCATGCGATTTCAGAGCCTGCTCCGAAGCCGCCGACATCGCCCTGCAGCGCCAGGAAGAGCCAGCGAGTGAAGTTAATCTGAGTGCGGAGACCGATAATCGGATCCACCCACCATTGGTCGCCGGACCTCGATGTTGGGAGACGGTTTTCGAGCTCCTGGGAAAGGGCCTTGGATAGCCTCTTCTCGGCCTGAGCGACGCGAGCTTTGGCCTTGGTAACCTCGTTCGCCTCCGCTGCGTCAAGTCGGGCCCGCTCTTGCGCCAGACGCTCCGCAAGCACGGCGTCAACAAAAGCACGGAATTCGCCACGCACGCCCTTGGCTATGCGCAGAATATCCTCGGTGCGAACTGCCTCTCGGAGAGGACGACTGCTGGAAAGCTCTCGACGCAGTCTGGCTTGCAGATCCGACTCAAGGTCCCGGGCAAGTCTGTTGCGCGCGTCCGTCTTCGAGGATGGCTTCCTCATTTCCCGATTCAGTCTGCAGTTTTTGCACTTCCGCGCTTACCGCGCGTTGGACGCGAGCCCCGACGGCGCCAGAAATGCGTTGGGTGGCATCGTCACTCACGCGCTGAATACCCGCCTCGTCAATGCTCGCGTCAACATCAATTCCGAAGTAGTTATAGCGTGCGCCCGCGTAAATATCGAGGAAGCCGCGTCGGTCGTCGATGATTCGGTAAGCGAGGGCAAGCTCCACCATTCCCTGCTGAAGTTTGATATTCGCGTGGTTGTAAAGCGGTCCGGGAGGATCGCCGCTCGCTGAGAGTTGGGCGAAAAATCCATCGCCGAGGATGCCCCACTTCCCCTTGCGCACCTCGCCCTCGGCCATGATCCCCCAATCAAGATGCTTGACCACGGTCACGGGGTTATAATCAACGTGAGTGTCAAACCTCTTCAGGCCGACCGTGCCGTCGACACCCAGGCCCCAAAGGTAGGGTTCGATAATGAAGGACCACCCGTTGGGATCTTTGCCGGGAACCACTTCGAAGCCGGTGTGTCGAGCGACGACCGAGTCGCCCACCGACTCGACCGGCACGGTCTTTTTCAGTGAGTGTGTGCCGGCAGGGACGGGCGCGGCGCCAGGACTTTCAACCGGCGTGGGCGGAGCGGCAGGCAAAGTTGAAACCAGCGCGAAGCTGGCTAGGGCAATTGTCAAAAGGCAGTTCCGAAAAGAGCGCGGGAAGGTGGAGAGTTTGACGGGCTGTTGTCCGATCAATGCCGCTGCCGTCGGGATCGGGGAGCATACGCGTCCTCGCGTGTGATTGTCAGGCGTCCCGCCGGACAAGCCCATAGCGACGAGGCTGGTGACCTTCGCGCGGTAATCTTCGCGATGATCGCGATAGTTTGCGTTATCTGCCTTTGAGCTTATCGACTTTCGCGCCCGGCGCGGACGCCGGGCGCCACACCCGAGGATTCGCCTAGGCGAATGCTCCCCAAACTTTCGCTCCTCAGCGCCCCTTTCGTAAAGGATTTCCGAGCGATGTCTTAGAAACGCAACCAGCCGGATGAAAGGCATGAAATAGCTCCAGTTATTGCTCTCGTTTTAGTCGGGCAGCCGAGCTAGGCGACGTGCAGCTTCGCGATTTGATGCCCAGGATCATGGCGCTTGCACGCAGCGAAATCCAAGATGATTGGTTCCCGTATTAACCTCGCCTTTGCCGCGCGTTCCTACGATGTAGCGGGTGCAATATTGCTCGTTGCAGAGGAAGGAACCGCCTTTGTGAACGCGCTTTTTCTCTGACGGCTCGGCGGGATCGAAGGGGCTTTCCGGACCTTGCGGGTTTCGCGAAACGCTACCCTCCTGGGATAGCTTTTGAAAATAATCGGGGCGATACCAATCGCTGCACCACTGCCAGACGTTGCCGGCCATGTCATAGAGACCGTAGCCATTCGGGGGAAACGATTTCACCGGCGCAATACCGGCAAATCCATCTTCGCCTGCGTCGTTAACTGGAAATTGTCCTTGATAGGTGTTTGCCGCGAACTTCCCGTCCGGTTTGAACTCATCGCCCCAAGGATAGAGCTTTCCGCTCAAGCCTCCGCGCGCGGCAAACTCCCACTCGGCTTCGGTTGGCAGTCGCTTGCCCGCCCACTTCGCGTAGGCGACCGCGTCGGGATAGGCGATTTGCACGACCGGATAGTTTTCCTTGCCCTTTATGTCGCTCTGTGGACCTTCCGGGTGGCGCCAGTTCGCGCCGTGCTGATAGCGCCACCACCGATAATGATTGTTCAGCGGCACGGGGCGGGATGTGGGAGTGAAGACGATCGAGCCGGCCACGAGACTTTCCGGCGGCGCCGTGGGAAACTCTTCTTTGGTCGGTGTGCGTTCAGCGATGGTGATGTAGCCGGTCGCCTTCACAAATTTCTCGAACTCAGCGTTGGTGACAGGCGTCGCGTCCATCCAGAAACCATCGACGTAGACACGGTGTATCGGAAGGGAATCGGCGACCGTCGCCGGTGAGCAAGAGAATTCGCCATCGCACTTTCCGTCGCTGCCCATCGAGAATTCTCCGCCCGGAATCCAAACCATGCCCTCGGGCGCATGGCCGCGCGGCAGAGTTTTACTTTGTGCGTTGGATGCGAATGCCGGACTCTCGGCCTCCTGAGCGAAGATGGGAGATGACGCGAGCAAGGATCAGTGCCGATCCAGTTGGCAGGGAACGTGACCGTGGCGTTCATGGTTGGGCCGAGAAGTGCTCAGAGCTTCCGCTCGACATCTTTGATGCCGTCACCGATGTGTTGAAACCATTTTTTCACCTCTTCGCCGCCAGCTTTGACGCCTTCGCCAACCTTTTTGGCAGC
Organism: uncultured Verrucomicrobiae bacterium; assembly: GCA_963706955.1. GTDB lineage: Bacteria > Verrucomicrobiota > Verrucomicrobiia > Chthoniobacterales > Terrimicrobiaceae > DASTFP01. The sequence continues at coordinate 44,714 of CAVPOC010000011.1, forward strand.
GTTCACGGCCGACTGTGCGCCCTTCTTGAGTTCCGTGCCGGACCACTTGGCCGCGCCCGACAAGCTCTCGCCAGCCTTCTTGAGCGCACTAGTCGCATCCTTTCCTGCTTTCATGCTCTCCTCCGCGGTCGCGTGCCAAGCTTTGGCCAGTTCATTGTCCACATGGGCGAAGGTCTTCTTCAGCTCATCATCCGATTTCACTGCGCCGCTCTTAACGCTTTGGCCGAGCTTATCCAGCTCGTCTCCAGCTTCCTTCACCCCCTTTTTGGCGCTTGCGTCCACTTTCTCGGACTCTTTCTTCACGCTGGCGGCAGCCTTATCGATGGATGCGGAGGCCTTCTGCATGTCCCCTTTGAGGAAGGACTCGTGCGCAGCCGCCATGGACTTGTCAGGTTCGGTGGAGAAATCGCTCGACGAGGTCGCTGCAACGGCTGCCGGAATGGCGGCCATCATGAGGGCCGCTGCGCTAACGTTGCGTAGCAATGAGATCTTGTTTTTCATGGGTATCGCTTGGGTTTGGTTGATCGAAGATGAGTCGTCGTGGCCACCGCAACAGTCGCGGTCAGCGTGCGGCGACTTGGCCCAGGCCCAGGATTTTGAAACCCGGCTTGCTCTGGGTCTCACCATTGACTGGTTTGTCGGTTAGAACCATTGTCGTTCCCGGCTGCACCACGCTGCGCACGCTGGCGATGAAGGCGGCTGGAACGCCCGCACCCGTGGCAAGGTCGGTGAAGTTCGGATCTTTTGCGGCGGGTGCGCCATCCACACGCACCCACTTGCGTCTGCCTTCCGCATCGGCGCCATCGAGGGCGCTGTAAACGTGCATCCCGCTCACGCCGCGCACAAAGGGCGCGCGACCGATCTCGATGCCATTGCGATACACATAGACCTGCTTGTCTGCCGCGGTGAAAAGGATCGTCACCGGCCCGTGGTCCGATTTCTCTGGCGTCCACGAGAACTCCCCTTGCGATAGCGATGCATCGGCGGCGGGCGGTGTGGCCTGCGAAAAAATCATCCCCGGATCCACCGTTTCGCGCGGCGCGGAGTGCTCATCCGCAATGATGACAGTACCGCCCTTGGTCGTCACGGTGAAGAGCAACTTGGAAAACTCCAGCGGCAGGCGCACGCAGCCGTGCGAATCCGGATAGCCCGGCAGATCGCCCGCGTGCAGCGCGATCCCGTTCCACGTCAACCGCTCCATCCACGGCATCTCCGCGCCTTTGTAGATCGTCGAAACATGATCCTTTTCTTTCTCGAGGATATCAAAGACACCGACCGGCGTCGGATGCCCTGGACGTCCCGTGCTCACGCTACTGCGCGCGATGCGGATGCCATTCCGATATACATAGGCGATCTGCTCGGGCTTGCTCACCACGATGAGTACCGGCCCCTCCGGCGCGCGCTCCGGTTCCCAGACAAAGTCGCCGGGCTTTAGCTTCGCAGTCGTTGGAGGGACCTGTTTGCCCTCGGTGAAAGTCTCGGCGAACACCGGCAGCGCGAATAATGAGGCGACGGAAAGCAAGGTGGTGGTAAGCGCGTGACGGACCATGTTGAGTTTTGGCTTCATGAATGAAGGTTTAAATTCTTGGAAAGTTGAGTATTCGTTTATTGCTCGAACGCGAAGATCTTTTTCCAATCTTTCTTCATGCTGATGACTACCCAACCATCCTTCTTCGCCTCATCGTAAAGTGCCTGCGTGAAGGCGCCGACCTTCGTGTCCGGAAGTCCTTGGGCAGGACCGTAGGCGTACTCGCGCTCCGCATCGTCATGCAGGACGAGCATGGAGAGCCGCGCACCGTCGCCCGCTTGGGTGTATTCGAGCATTTGCCGGTCGCCGGTTGAGTTGCCAAAGGCAGCCAATGGCTGGCGCCCGATCATCAGGTGGATTCCTTCGGGCTTGCCGGCGTTGTTGTCGTTGAGCAGAAGCTTCGGTTCTTTGGTCAGAAACGGCTTGCCCTCCTTGTCGTAGCCATACTTCGTGCCACCAGCGGTGCCGACGACTTGTTCCGGCGGAATACCATAGGTCTGCTCCGAGTATTCGCGCACAAAGTCCTGACCGCCGCCGGTAACGATGAAAGTCTTATAGCCGCTGGCGCGCAGATATTGCAGGACCTCCTGCATCGGCTGATAGGTCAGCTCGGTATAGAGCCGGTCGAACCGCGGGTGCTTGGCAGTTGCGAGCCACTTCTTCACTTCGGCTTTGAACTCTTCCACCGACATTCCCGTGAGGGTCGCCGCGAGGATTTTCTCGAGATCTTTCAGCGAGAGCTTTGCGATAGCTTTTCGATTGCCTGAGAGCACGGTCTTGAACGGTTCGATCTTGTTGAGGTATGGTTTCTTTTTTGCCACCTCCGGCACGCGCTCCAGGCAATACAGGACCTGGGTATACATCGGATGTTCGACCCACAGTGTGCCGTCCTGATCGAAGGTGGCGATTCGTTCCTCGGCGGGGACAAACTTCGCGCCGCCGGTCTCCGTAGTGTCGCGAACAAAATCCAGGATGGCTTGCTTGGCAGGCCCATCGTTCCAGGAGGGCAACGGATCCTGGGCTCGCGAGGCGATGGTCCCGACAAGGATAATCGCAACGAGGGAAAACGCGTTGCGGATCGATTTCATGATAGTTAGGGTCTGCACGGTGATGTTTGGTTTGCGGGGCCCACAGAGGAAAGTCGCCATGTGCAAGAGCAAGCTGTTCGCGCTACTCTCTTGCATGAGTTTCATCTCAATCGTTAGGTTAGGCTTAGTTTTTCGGGCCGCTCTGAAGTGCCTCCAGCACTTGGTCGAGGCTGAAGCTGCCTGGCTTTTGGCGCGGCGGGAAGTCCTTAAAAGTATCCAGATGCCTGGCGACGTATCCCTGTGCAGGCACGAGAACAAAGGCGTGATCTACGCGCCAGTGGTCGTAATCGGCAGCTTCGTGATCGGCGCGCTCATACGGGTCGGTGCGCAGGCAAAACAGCTTGGGAAAACGTAGAGTCACCAGCGGGTCTTGCCACACGTCCAGACCGTGAGCGCGTTGCTCCTGAAAGACAATTTTCCAACGGCCGTAGCGCAGGCCGCAGAGGTCGCCACCGTCCGTCCAGTAGAAGAACTCCTTGCGCGGCGCTTCCTGAACCTCGCCCCTAAAATAGGGGAGGAGGTTGTAGCCATCGAGATGGACCTTATAATCCCGTCCCAGAGCATTAACCCCGCCAGGAGCTTCTCCTTGATGTCCGGCTCGCCGGCGGCCGCCAGCAACGTCGGCAGCATGTCTTCGTGCGAGAAGACATCATTGTAGATCGTCCCCGGTTTGATCACTCCAGGCCACCGGATCAGGCAGGGAACGCGATAGCCGCCTTCCCAGTTCGAGTTTTTCTCGTTGCGAAAGGGCGTGCTCCCGCCGTCCGGCCACGAGAAGCACTCGGCTCCGTTATCGGTGGAATACATCACGATGGTGTTTTCTTCGAGACCCAGTTCTTTGAGCTTGTCGAGAATCTGGCCAACCTGCGCATCGTGTTCCACCATGCCGTCCGGGTAAACTCCCAGACCGGTCTTGCCTTGTGACCCGGGCTTGAGATGCGTCCAGATGTGCATGCGGGTAGAGTTCCACCACAGGAAGAACGGTTTGTCCGCCTGCTTGGCGCGCTCCAGGAAATCGAGGGCGCCTGCGGTGACCTCATCGTCAATCGTCTTCATGCGCTCAATGGTCAGCGGGCCGGTATCTTGAATTTTGCCATCGGAGGTGGATTTGATCACGCCGCGCGGTCCGAATTGCTTCTTGAACTCAGGGTCCTTGGGATAGTCCGGATGCTCGGGTTCCTGCTCGGCGTTGAGGTGGTAGAGGTTGCCGAGGAATTCGTCAAAGCCGTGGTTGGTCGGCAGCATCTCGTCCAGATCGCCCAGGTGATTCTTGCCGTATTGCGCGGTCATGTAGCCCTGGTTCTTCAACAATCCGGCAATCGTTGGGTCCTTTACGGAGATGCCTTCCTTTGCCCCAGGCAGACCGACTTTGAGCAAACCGGTCCGCAATGGACTTTGCCCGGTGATGAACGCCGCGCGTCCGGCCGTGCACGATTGCTGGCCATACCAGTCCGTGAACAGCGCACCCTCTTTGGCGATGCGATCAATGTTCGGTGTCTGATACCCCATCATGCCGCGGTGATAGCAACTCGGATTGTTCCACCCGATGTCGTCACCCCAGAGGATGAGGATGTTAGGCTTGCCCGCCGCATGGGCCGAGGTGCAAGCGCCAAAGAGCACCCCGCACGCCGCCAGAAAACGCAGTCCGCGTGTCATGTTATCCAGTTTCATAAGTGAGAAGGTTGGGGGTTCCAATTCGCAAAGGACTATTCGCTGGTGAATCCGCGGGCCACACCTCGGCGGCCCGCGCGTTTCACGATCGAAGGGAAGCGTTAGTCGGATAAGAAGGCGGGCGGCCCTTGCGAGCCGGCCCGCCCTGTGAGCAGTTGGGCTACTGAGCGTTGTGTTCCTGGATCATCTTATCGATCTTGGCCTTGACCGCCGAGAGGTTGAACGATGCCGGATCCTGCATCGGCGGGTAGTCAATCGCCGTCATGAGCCAGCTTGCCGACTTCCTGCTGGACGAGCACGAAACGCCAGAACTCGCGGGCGAAAAAGTCGTTCCTGTAGCCGCCAGGCGCCGTCGTTCGGCGACTCGCCGCGGAATGATCGGCGTCCGCTCAAACGGATCCTGCCGGAGATTGACCATGCATGGGCATGTCGGTCGTGGTCTTTTCTCCCGGCCAGCCCCAAGGTTGCTGATAGAAGACTGGAACTTCAAGTCGTCGAGGCGCACCGCGCCGAGGTGCGGCCCACCGAAGTAGAAGAGCTCGTGCCGCTTGGATGGTCCGCCGCCCGTGAGCAAGTCCATCTGGTTGTAGCCGTCCAGATGATTCTTGTAGAAGCGGTCGCCAAGCGTCACGCCCGCGAGCAACTGGTCGATGATATTAGAATTACCGGCGGCGGCCATGAGAGTGGGGAACCAATCGAGGCCGGAGAAGAGTACCGTTCTCGAACCGTGCCCGGCTTGATGTGCCCCGGCCAGCGGGCGATGCACGGCACGCGGAAGCCGCCTTCAGACGACGGTGCCTTTAGTGGCCTTGAATGGCGTCATCCCGCCATCCGGCCAGGTGAAGACTTCGGCGCCGTTGTCGGTGGTGAAGACCACGATGGTATTGTCGGCTTCACCGATGTCATCGAGGTGCTTGAGCAATGCGCCGATGGAGTCGTCCATCTGCTGCCATGCCCGCCTCTTCGAGACCGTAGTTGGTCTGGCTGTTCTGCATCGAGGACTGTACTTCTTGGAGAGGAAGGTCCAGACGTGCATGCGCGTGGTGTTGTGCCAGACGAAGAACGGTTTGCCGTCCTTTTTCGCCTTGTCCATGAAGTCGCTGGAAGACGTTGACCAGCACTTCGTCGAAGGTGGTCATGTCATACTTCGCCTTCAGAAACGGCAGGTCGTGCATGTTCGGCACGTTGGACATATCCGGGAACGGCGGCAGCGGACCTTCATCCACGATTTTCTGTTTGCCGACCTTGCCCCAGCGCGGCATTTCGGTCGGATCGTCCGTTTCGGTCGCCCAGCAGTGCACCAGGCTGCGCGGGCCATACTTGTTGTAGTAGGCCTCGTCGATTGGGAACGAGAACCAGTACGGGTCCGACATGGCGTCGAGATGATAGAGGTAACCGAAGAATTCGTCGAAGCCATGCACGGTCGGCAGGAACTTGTTCAAGTCGCCGAGGTGATTCTTGCCGAACTGCCCGGTGGCGTAGCCCTGCGCCTTGAGCGCGGTTGCGAGGGTGCAGGCTTGAGCCGGGATGCCCACATCCGCTCCGGCCTGGCCCACGGTTGTCAAACCCGTCCGAAGGGGCAACTCGCCGGTGATGAAATTGGCCCGACCCGCAGTGCAGCTTGCCTCAGCGTAGTAGTCAGTAAAGCGCATGCCCTCTGCGGCAAGCTTGTCGAGGTTTGGCGTCTTCCCGGACATAATGCCCTGATGGTAGGCGCCGATATTAAACCAACCGACGTCATCTCCCATGATAACGAGGATGTTGGGTTTCTTTGCCGGTTGCCCAGCCGGGGATGGAGAGGCTTCCGGATTCTGCGGCTTGGATGGACAAGCCTGCGCCTAGTAACGCAGCCGTGGCCGCAAGCAGCGACAAGCGGCTATGAATTGATTTGCGTTTCATTGTTTGGGGTTTTCTATTTTTCTGGTTGGGCTGGACTCAGGGAGTGATCGCCTGATTTGCCAACAAACTAGTGAATGCGCGAGCGAAAACTGGCGTTGATGTGCACGAGTCTCGCACGCCTTACGCGAGCCGCCTCTGACGAAGCGGCGCGTACGTTTCACTATCAAAAAACAATGGCCTAGCCGCCGCTGCCTTTCGTACTTGGGCGGATTGTTGATATCCAGCAAGGGCACGGGGTTTTCCGGTCTCTGAAGATTCAGCATGATGTCGTTTGAGGCGCCACCCGGATATCGCTTGATGTTCGGATACTTCACGATCGTCTTGTCGAACTTGAGGAGCACTGGCTCGATGAGCGCCAATACCCGTTATCCTGGCCCGCATACTTGCCCGGCGAGCTCGAGGCCAGGCAATAGGACACGGCGCCGTTGAAGGTCATGTCGTATTTTTCGAATGGATCCATTGGACAATGTTGGGCGTCTGATACCCCATTATCCCGCGGTGATAGCAACTCGGGTTATTCCATCCGATGTCGTCACCCCAGAGGATGAGGATGTTGGGCTTCTTGCCTTGCCCCGGCGTAGCTTCAGCGGAGGCTGGATCCCCTGCCGTCGCGAGTGCCGGCATGAATATCACGGCCGTGAGCACGGCAAGGATTCTGGCTGGTATTCGTTTCATGACGGTTTAGGTCGATTCGACCTGAGCTGGGCCGAGTTGGCTGCAGTTGAAAACAAGATGCTTGGGCGAAAGGCGGGCGGCCTTGCGAGAGCCGCCCGCCCTTGACATCAGGCTCGTCTCAGGAGACTAGTCGCCCCCGTGACGGGCCGCTTGCACCTGCTTCAGAATCCCCGAGAGATTGTAGGTCTCGGGTGCCTGTAGCGGCGGGTATTTTATGTAGGACAACAGGTGCTTCTCCCATAGCTGTTGCCCGATCGGCAGCAGGTTCCAGTCGTACTGGAAGGCGGTCACCGGAGCGGCAAGCGCTCCGCCCAGACTCATGGCCGACTTCTGGTCAATGCCGACGGCCTGCTCGAAGGGATCGCGCTTGATGTTCTGGACCAAGGTGAAGTGGAACGGGACGAGTGGCATGATCCAGCCGGCTGGCCCGGGCTCGGACATGTTGTAGTACATCTTCCAGTTCTTGTAGCGCACCGCGGAGGGCGTCGACCCGGAGAAGTAGTAGAAGTAGTCACGCGCGGACGTCTCCGACTTGCCCGTGAGGTAGTCGATTTGGTTGACGCCATCCAGCGTGGTTTTGACGATGCCAGGATATTTCCCTTCTTCGATTTGCTGCTTCAGCCCGTCTCCTTTCGGTCCACCGGCGATTTCGACGAACGTGGGCACCCAGTCCAACGCCGCGAACAGTTGGTTCTTGACCGTGCCCGGTTCGATGTGTCCCGGCCAGCGGACAACACAGGGAGCGCGGTAGCCGCCCTCCCACGCCTCGCCCTTCTGGCCCTTGAACGGTGTGATGCCGCCATCCGGGAAGGAGATGGTCTCGGCGCCATTGTCGGTGGTGAAGACGATGATGGTGTTGTCGAGCTCGCCCATGTCTTCGAGCTTCTTGAGGACGTAGCCGATGTTGTCGTCCATTTGCTTCATGCCGGCTTCGTTGACCCCCCAGTCCTTGCCGCCCTTGACGCCCACCATGTCCATGTACTTGTCCGAAAGCATCGTCACGACGTGCATGCGGGCCGGGTTGTACCAGACGAAGAAGGGCTTTCCGGTCTTTTTGGGGTCGTTGCGCTCCAGGAAGTCAATAACGTGGCCGGAGATTTCCTCGTCTACGGTCTTCGAGCGCTCCAGCGTAAGGGGGCCTTCGTCCTTGTACATCTGGTTTGCTTGCGTCCCATCGGATGACTTGCCCCAGAGCAACGGGCGTGGAGCTGCCAGGCATACGCCGTCTTTGGGATCAATGGCGCCCGCGGGTTCCGGGATGCCGGGAATGGGTTCCACCCTCATGGGCGGCGCAACGCCTTGCTCGGTCGGACTCTTGTTGATGTCGAGGAAGCTCACCTGCTGCATGGCGTCCAGGTGGTAGAGGTAGCCCCAGTACTCCTGGAAGCCGTGTGCCGTCGGGAGGGATGCGGGATGGTCGCCGAGGTGGTTCTTGCCAAACTGGCCGGTCGTGTAGCCGAGGTCCAGCAGGAACTTGGCGAGGCACGGCGTCCCGGGGCGCAGGTAGGACGGGCTGCCGGGCAACTGGGGAGGAATCATGCCCGTGCGCAGCGGATACATGCCCGTAATGAACGCATTGCGACCGGACGTGCAGCTCTGCATGGCGACATAGTCCATGAAGATTGCGCCCTCGCGCCCGATGCGGTCTATATTAGGCGTCTCACCGACCATTAAGCCCCGGTGGTAGATGCTCGGCTGCATCCAGCCGATGTCGTCTCCCATGATGAAGAGGATGTTGGGTTTCTTCGCCTGTTGCCCAGCCGGAGTTGGAGCGGCTTCCGGATCTGCGGCCTGCATCGACAAGCCGGCTCCGATCAGCGCCGCTGTTGCCGCAAGCAGAGACGAGCCGAACGGGATTAGTTTTCGTTTCATAAATTTGTCTTTCTGTCTGGTTTCACCGTGTGTCTTGAAAGCTTAGTGATTAATACCATCCCGGACCCCACCCTCCCCAGCCGCCCCAACCGTCCCAGGCCATCTGATCTTCCATGTTGATCTCAGCGGTTTCGAGCTTTTCGTCGGCCATTTGCTTCTGCAAGCGAAGCTGGCGGTATGTCTTGGTACTGCTTTGGCCCACCGACATAGGCTTGGTTGTTGTCGAAGTCCGGGAAGACATAGTAGGTCTTCCCGCTTCTCTGAACCGAGGTCACTTTGTCCGGCGGAAGCGCCTTGAGTCGCTGTTGCTGCGCCGCAGTTTTAGGAGTGATTACTTTAAAGCCCGCAGCAACAAGCATGTTTTCTGTGCTCAGCGTGTTGGCGCAGCCCGCGGCCACCGCGAGCAGCGCAATCGCACTGAGCATCTTCAATAAAGTGAGGATCTGCTTCATGGTTTTCGGTATGATGGAGTTGGTTTCGCTGGGAGATCGGGAGAAGTTGATCTCGCTTCATCGAGGCGCACGGTGGGTGAGATGAAGGATTCATCCGCAAGCGCCGCCCGGATGGCGGGCAGGAGGTCCGATGCGAGCCGCGTCTTCACGACATAGCCGAGTCCGCCCGCATCGAGTGCGGCGCGGGCGTAGTCCGCATCTTCATGGACCGTGAGGAAGACGAGGCGGGCAGGCCGCTCCGAGCGTCGGAGTTGGCGCGCTGCTTCGATGCCGTCAAGCCGCGGCATGGTGATGTCGAGGACGATGACATCAGGATGAAGCCGCTCCGCCTCGGCGAGAAGCTCCCGTCCATCGCCCACGGAACCGACCACCAAACATTCGTCCGCCAGCGCGTCGGCGGTCAGCGCGAGCATCGCCGGATGATCATCCGCCAGCAGCACGCGCGGGCGTTGCACGGAGCCGGTGCCAGGGAGGGAGGTAGGGGCGATCACCGTGTGGCCGTCATAGCCGACGCTGGAAACCTCCGATACTGTCAAAACTAACAGGTGCCCGGCGCGAGCTCAGATGCGCTTTTTCAACAGTCCATGCTCGAGAGCATATGGCACCAGCTCGGCGCTCGTCTTCACGCCGAGCTGCTCCATGATCGTGTATTTGTGAAAGGCGATCGTGCGCGCGCTTACCTCGAGGAGGTCCGCAACTTCCTTCATCGCGCGGCCTTCCGCGAGCAGTTGCAGCACTTCGCGCTGTCCTGCATCGGCGGGTATTCGAGATCGAAGCCGTGCTCGATCGGGTAGGTGGCCGCAAGCAGCGACAAGCCGCTATGGATTAATTTGCGTTTCATTGTTTAAGGTGTTTCTTTTTTTCGCTATTTGGCTTGGACTCAGGTGATTGCCTGAGTTGCCAGAAACTATTGAATGCGCGAGCGAAAAACTGGTTGCGCGGGAGTTTCCGCTTATATGCCGATCTGTTGAACCATATCCAGGTGCATCACTATTTTATGGGACTCGACCAGAATACGATCCCAGCCCCGACGCTCCGAAGCCCCAGTCCGTCGACGCGTCCAGGTTCATCTCGGCGGCTTCAACCTTTTCTTTCTGCTTCAAGCGGAGCTGGCGGTAGGTTTCAAACTGATTTGGACCGCCTACGTAGGCTTGGTTATGCGCCGCATCTGGAAAAACGTAGTAGGTCTTTCCATTCTCCTGAACCATGGTCACCTTGTCGTGTGGAAGGGCCTTGAGTTTCTCGCTGTGCCGCAGTTTTGGGAACGATTACGTGGAAGCCCGCGGCAACCAGCGAGTCTTCTTTGCTCTGCGGGTTGGCGCAGCCTATTGCCAAGGCGAGCAGCGCGATGGTAGTGAGGATTTTGAATGAAGTGAGGATCTGCTTCATGGTTTTCCGTGTATTGGTGTTGGGTTTTCTGGGAGATCGGGAAAAGTTGGTCTCGCTTCATCGAGGTGCACGGTGGGCGAGACGAAGCGGCGATCGGCGAGCGCCGCCCGGATGGCAGGTAGAAGTCCGAAGCGATCCGCGTCTTCACGACATAGCCGAATCCGCCCGCATCGAGGGCGGCGCGGGCGTAGTCGTGGACCGTGAGGAAGACGAGGCGGGCAGGCCGCTCCGAGCGTCGGAGTTGGCGTGCTGCTTCGATGCCGTCAAGCCGCGGCATGGTGATATCGAGGACGATGACGTCAGGATGAAGCCGCTCCGCCTCCGCGAGAAGCTCGCGTCCATCGCCCACTGAACCGACCACCAAATATTCGCCGGCCAGCGCGTCGGCCGTTACGGCGAGCGTCGCCGGATGATCATCAGCCAGCAGCACGCGCGGGCGTAGCGTGGAGCCTGCGCCCGGGATGGAGGAAGGCGCGATCACTGTAGGCCTTTATAGCCTGCGCGGAAAACCTCCGATACTGTCAAAACTAACAGGTAACACGTGTAAGCTCACGTGTACTTTTCCAACATTCCATGCTCGAGAGTCTATGGCACCAGCTCGGCGCTCGTCTTCACGCCGAGGTGCTCCATGATCGTGTGTTTGTGAAAGGCCACGGTGCGCGCTCTTACTTAAGGAGGTCCGCGATTTCCTTCATCGCGCGGCCTTCGTGCGAGGAGTTGCAGCACTTTCGCGCTGGCGGGCGGTAAGCTTCTCCGTGGCAGGCTCGTAGCCCCGTGGAGGGGAAACACCGAGAGGCACGCCCTTCGTGACGAGCGGGGCGAGGTAGGTCTTGCCCGCGAGCGCCTGCTCGAGGGGGTGAACAGCTCGCCCGATGCGGAGTTCTTCAGCAAATAGTCTGACGCACCCAGGCCGATCGCCATTTTGGGAAGGGCTTTCGTTCGATCGAAGTTTGAGATGGGGACGGTAGATTTCATTTCATAAACGCGTGGTAGCCGGTCAGGGCGAACTGAACTCCCATGGAAAGGACGATCAATCCCATGAAGCGCGTGAGCGTGTCCCGCAGGAATCCGCCGCCGCCCGGTTTGCCGCCGAACCGCGCGACGAGCACCATCGCCAGCCAGGTGATCCCGGTAGCCACGGCAATGGCGACCAGCAACGTGACCGGCAATTTCGTCCGGGTGTGGGCCACGGAGAGCGTGATGACTCCGGTAATCGTCCCGGGGCTGGCGGCAAAAAGAATCAGCGGCGTGAGCGATTGCATGGACTTTTGCACCCGCGGCGGCCGGTTGCCCGCTGAGCATGGAGAATCCCATCCATGCCAGCACTCCGCCACCTGCCACCATGAAGGCGTCCAGTGACACGCCGAAGAGGTGCAGCAACTGCATCCCGAGCAGGGCGGCAAGCGTGAGGATGACCAAAACGGCGGCGCCTGCCTTCGCGGCGTCGGTCATCTTCTCGCCCAATGAACGCCCGGCGACTGCCCGCGCAAACATCGCCGCACAGATCGCTGGATTGATCAGCGACAGCACTGTGATGATGGCTTGTAGTTGTTCGTGCATGGTTGTTTTTCGATCACGCCGGAAAACGGGTGGCGGATTTGGTGACGCTGATATCCCCGGCCGCGCGCGTCCCAAGCGGCCAACCGGCGCTCACCGTCCACCCGGAATCCATCTTTTAGGGGTCGTTTGACGAAAGGGGAATAAGTACGGCAAGAACGTGAGCAAACTGATGAAACTGTAAGCCAAAAGGCTGATCCACCGCGCCAGATCTCGACTCTACCGCTATCAAGTTAAATCCTATGAAGCATGTTTGTTCTCGATCGGATGTGCACCCATCTACGATCATCGTCGTCGCTACCGCTACACTGATGGCTGCCTGCCCCCTTCGGGCGGGCACAACGGTCTCTGAGAATCGTGTCGAAACGTCTTCGAAATCCTGGCTCGCCGAATGGTGGAATGGAAAATATGCCAGCGGCGATTGGTTCGGCGTTCGCGATACCCTCGAAGACTACGGCTTGACCCTCGGCGGCAATTGGACGGGCGTCTTTTATGGTGTCGTGGATGGCGGGAAGCCCAATGTCCGCGGCGGCTATTTCGATGAAGAGATCCAGTTCATAGGTGAACTCAACATTGCCAAGCTGACCGGATGGGAGCCGCTTGAAGGCCTCAAAGGCTTTGGGGAAGTCCGCTGGCGCGATGGCTTGGACCCGAACCTCCGCGTGGGCGCTTCAAGCAACTTCCAACCCTCGAATTTGCAGTCCGGAAAACAGTGGCGTTTGGTGACGTTCGGCTTCGAGTATACCACGCCAGAACTCTTCGACATAAAGGAATTAATCACCCTTCGCGGCGGGTGGCTTCCTCCGCAAAATGAGTTTATCGACCAGCCGCTCTCAAAGCTCTTCGTCAACAACGCCTTTGAAAGTTCGAAGGGCATCGGCGCAAACATCCCGTGGTCTTCCAGCTTTACGACCTGGGGAGGCACACTGAAGATCAAACCTCTCGATTGGTATTACGCAAAGGCCGGTCTCTTCATGTCTTACCCTCAAGCGACTGACACCGGCAACCACGGACTTGCCTTTCAAGGTTTTGGCCCCGATCCAAGTCAAAACGGCCTCTTCGCAATTGGTGAAACAGGGTTTACGCCCAAAATTGGCGCTTCCAAGCTGTCCGGAAAATATGCCTTCGGTGGATTCTACTATGAACAACAGAACACATCATTTTTCGGAACACCCTATCCTGGCTTCTATGGCTTCTATTGGCAGGCGGATCAGATGCTGTTTCGTGAACCGTCGCGGGAAGAACCTGCACCTCTGGCCAATGGTCAATCCGATGGCAAGTCTGTCGCCGATAGAAAGTCGGGCAAGTCTTTGAGCGAGCCGGTTCCCGCGACGAAACCCAAGCTCTCAGATCAAGGCCTCTATTTGTTCAGTCTGTTTACTTACTCGCCGAAATATAACAACATTCTGCCATTCTATTTTCATACCGGGCTCGTCTATAAGGGCTTGATTCCCACGCGGGACAACGACCAGCTCATGGTCGCCTTTGGGTTTGGTCAATATAGTTTATTCAATATTGAAGCCCTGCAGCAAAAAGGAAATGTCAATCAGCCGAACTACACAGCCGTGCTTGAAGTTGACTACCGCATCCAAATCAACAAATGGGCGTTCTTGCAGCCCTACTTGCAGTACATCATCCAGCCCAATGGAACCAGCGCCATTGAGAACGCGACGATTTTGGGCTTCGAAACCGGGCTTATATTCTAATATCCCCAGCCGCGCGCGTCCCAAGCGGCCGCCCGGCGCTCACCGTCCACCTTGGGAATCCATCTTTTAGGGGTCGTTGACGAAAGGGAAATAAAATAGGGCAAGGACGCGTTACAGAGTAATATCCAAGCACCGCGTTCTACTGAAGGGGCAAGGCCGGGAGCATATTTCATGAGAAGCATTCAAGACGATGAAGCAATTGAGGGGGGAAAAATTCAGGAATTCCAAGGATTGGCATAGCAGATGGGTCTCGGAAAGCCCTTAAAATGGCGTTTAACGCGACTGCATAAGAGGTCGCCGGTGGCTGCTTATCGTCCTTATTTTCCTTTTCGTCAAACGACTCCGTTATAGCTTGTGGTACCAGACCATTTGCAGCACCAGGAACAGAGCGGCGGTGGAACATCCGAAGGTAAGTAGCCCGTTGATCGCACAGATCGGCCCGAGGCTCCTCCACGGTTTCGAGAGCACGACATCGCCGTAACCGAGCGCCGTGTGCGAAACAGAGGCGTAATACCAACCGTCGTCAAACGAGGCCAGGTGGCCCGACTTCCAGAAAAAAGCTGCCCACATCGAGGCCTCCGCGATGTGCGCCACGAAAAGGCCAGAAATGGCTGCAAGGACGACGAGAATACCCGTCGGTCTCCCCCCAAGGGCAGGCCTTGCCGAGTGCCCGAGCCACGTCAGGAAGTCACCGAGGCTGAAGAGAATTCCGGCATGGAGAGCAGAGATAAACATGGCGAGCAGCAGCGCCAGCACATACATCTGCAGCAGGACACGCAGGCGGTCGGTAGGAGTGGCTGTTTCTTGCTTCATAGCGACAGCGTAGCGCGGATGGGGATTTTGTCCCAAGACATCGTCGCATCCGGAAAATCCCCGCGACCAAGCGGCGGCAAGGCCAACCCGCGAGTCACCACCGCCCCAATCACCGGCAGCAACACGATCTGGCTAACAATCACCGTCCTTGCCCCCGCACCAAGTCTCGAAAAGGTCGCGCTTCCGATGACCTTCCCTCAGTCATCATCAAGAGCAGCATTGCCGCGAGGATGATCAAGGATCATTTTTATCGAATATGCAATATAGCCGAGCCCGCCCGCATCGAGTGCGGCGCGGGCGTAGTCGGCGTCTTCGTAGACCGTGAGGAAGGAGGCGGGCAGGCCCCCTGCCAGCGCTGGAGTTGGCGCGCCGCTTCGATGCCGTCAAGCCGCGGCATGGTAATGTCGAGCATGATGACATCCGGATGAAGCCGGTCCGCCTCAGCCAGGAGTTGGCATCCATCGCCCGCTCTACCGACCACTAAACATTCGCTGGCCAGCGCGTCGGCCGTCAGCGCAAGCATCGCCTGATGATCATCGGCCAGCAGGACACGAAGCGCGTAACAGTGTCGTGCACGAAGCCGCCGCCGCCCCTTCCGCCGAGGCGAGCGACGCGCCGCAAAGAGGATCAGCGGCGTCAGCGATGGATTGGCATTGGGCGTGGTGGTCTTTGACGAGTTCACTCCCGGCCGCTCGCGGCAGGGCATACTTTTAGAACTCGCAGCAAGGCTAGGATTGTCTTTTGCCTTGTCGCGCTCTCCCAAGCCAAAAAGTATCATTGCAAATCCGCGCCTTTTGCCGCGCCTTCATGGCCTAAAGTGGCACATCCAGTGGGTTATCGCAGAATCTGTTCCAAAAACGCGTGGGCGGCCGATGGGGGTGTCTATTCTGAATTGATCTGCCCGCGAAGTGTCAACACTTAGCCGATGTCTTATGTGGGTCATGAAGCTTCGGCGGGGCCGCGGTCCCACCGTGTTGCTCGAGGTATTCGCACGCTGCCTCAATATCGCGTGCAAGGATCTCGGTCACGTCCTGGTTCAGATGCGGGCGCACGACGATGCGCAGGCTGTTGATCTCTTGAGCGTCGGGAGGCATAGAATAAGCCGAAAGGATCCATCCTCGTTCGCGCACCTTGTTAGAGATGTCGAATTCGTTGTAACGCTTGACAGACTTATCTAACGTGAGCGCGACTACCGGGATCCGCTGAGTCTTATTCATGATCTGGAACTTTCCTGTTTTGGTCAGCCGATCCCGCAGGTACACGGCGTGATCCAATGCATACCTCATAACCCGCGTGTACCCGTCACGGCCGAGTCGGAGGAACATGTAGTACCTGCATCAGCACCGTAGAAGAACCTTTGCTGAAATTTAACGTTGCCGTCGGAGCTTCGCCGCCCAGGTAATTGACGTAGAATACCAGATCCTCGTTAAACACCATACGATCCTTGAACACGACCCAGCCCAGACCGGGCGGCACCAGGCCATATTTGTGGCCCGAGGCGTTGATGGATTGAACACGCGGAAGCCGGAAGTCCCATTTGTAGTCGGGGTAGAGAAATGGGTTCACGAAAGCGCCTGAAGCGCCGTCGATATGCATGGGGATGGAGACGCCGGTCTTTTTCTCATAGTCGTCAAGCCAGTCGTGAATCTCCTGGATTTCATCGTCTTCGCCCGTGAAGGTCTGGCCGGCGATGGCGACCACGCAGATCGTGTTTTCGTCTACATACTTGTCAAGATACTCAGCGGTAAGGCGGTAGTTGCCAATCTTGAGGGGCACAATCCGCGGCTCGACATCGAAATAGCGCAAGAACTTTTTCCAGACGATCTGGACGTTGCCGCCGGTTACCATGTTTGGCCGACTGGCATCTTTTCCCGCCTTATGTCGAGCCTCCCGCCAATTCCATTTGTGGGCCAGGCCGCCCAACATGCAAGCCTCGGAGGAACCGATGGTCGCAGCTCCGTAGGGTTCTGCGTCCTTCGGGCCATTCCAGAGGTCGTGCAGCCATCGAATGCACTTGAATTCCGTCTCCTGCGTGTGTGGATACATGTCGGGATCGGCGAAATTCCGATACATGTGACGATCGTAAATATCCTTCGCTTCGGGCTCGCAATAGGTAGTGACGAAGGAAGAAAGGTTTAACATCGGGTTGGCGTCAGTCCATGTTTCGCTGTTCACGATTGCGTTCGCCGCAGCCGCAGAAAATA
Organism: uncultured Verrucomicrobiae bacterium; assembly: GCA_963706955.1. Taxonomy (GTDB): domain Bacteria; phylum Verrucomicrobiota; class Verrucomicrobiia; order Chthoniobacterales; family Terrimicrobiaceae; genus DASTFP01. Next base: position 61,568 of record CAVPOC010000011.1, read on the forward strand.
CCCTCTTTGGGGAACTTCTTCGGGATTTCGATGTTGAATTGATCGTATGAAGTCTGCTTAGCGGGTTGCTGTCTCATATCTGCACCTCGGGGGCCTTTGGTTCGTTAAACCGTTCTATAGTGTCCTGTCCGCAAAATAACATGCCAAGCCGCTGGGTCGGCCCTTTTGAAGCCGCTACCATGCGGTTTAGACTAGCGTCGTTCCACGTCGTCGGAGTGTTACAAGAGCGCCGATTAGTCGGGGTAGAAGCCGCAAGTTATTGATCTCAAACCTGACTCAGCGCAAACGACACGACAAAACCCGCGAGCACACAATATGCTGTTATTAACAGCGCGACGCCGGAGGACAAACCAAGGTGCGATGTGGCTAGACGGAACAGCGACAAATCGAGATGGCGGCCGCCGCGACCGCTCAGCATCTAGGTTTCAGCAGCAAGGGGGTGGTATTAGCGATTCCTGGCGACGTCGGCGAGGCAACCGATGGCGAGAGCGGTCCAGCCAGTCTGATGGCTGGCACCGAGACCTCGGCCGGTTTCGCCGTCGAAGTATTCATGGAAATTCACGAGGTTGCGCCAATGCGGGTCGGTCGAGAAGCGCGCATCGTCGCCGTGGCATGGACGGCGGCCATTTTCATCAGGCAGAAAGATACCGGCAAGACGCGCGCTAAGTTCGAGCGAGACTTTGCGGAGATTCATCATTTGACCTGATCCGGTGGGGCACTCAACTTTCAGCGTATCGCCGTAGAAGTGGGCGTAACGTTCAAGGGCCTCAACGATCAGGAAGTTAATCGGAAACCAGACCGGTCCCCGCCAGTTTGAATTACCGCCGAAAAGGTAGGTCGTGGATTCGGCGGGCTCGTAATCGACGCGTTGCTCGGCACCGCCAGCGCTGAAGACGTACGGATGCTTCCCGTGAAACTTCGATACGGAGCGAAGACCGTGCGGCGACAGGAATTCATTTTCGTCGAGCATATAACGCAGCACTCGCTCAAGGCGTTGGCGAGACGGAATGGCAAGGAGCCGGCGATTGTCGCCGACTTCGCAGTAGCTTATCTCACCGGCTAAGTCAGCGCGATGCTTCATGAACCACTGGAAGCGATGGTAGAAGCCTGGCAGCCTCTTGATAGTCTCTTCCTCCAGGACTTCGACCGCGATCAAGGGCAGCAGGCCGACGAGGGATCTCGTCTGCAATGGGATCACCCGACCGTCCGCGTGGACCTGATCGTAGTAAAAGCCGTCTTCTTCGTTCCATAGCCCGGTGCCGCCAAGATGATTCATCGCATCGGCGATTTGCACGAAGTGCATGAAGAACTTCGATGCCATGTCTTCGTAGGCTGCGTCCGTCTGCGTGCCGTCGCCCCGGGCTAACTCCAGCGCTATGCTTAGCATCGTGCCGCAATAAAACGCCATCCATGCGGTGCCGTCGGCCTGGAGCAGGGTGCCACCGTTGGGCAATGGCTTCGACCGATCAAAGACGCCGATGTTGTCAAGCCCAAGAAAACCGCCCGAAAAAAGATTCTCACCCTTCGGGTCCTTGCGATTGACCCACCAAGTGAAGTTGATGATCAGCTTTTGAAAAGCCCGCTCAAGAAATTCCCGGTCGCGCATGCCAGCTTCGGCGGACATCTTATAGACACGCCAAGCGGCCCAGGCGTGCACCGGCGGGTTCACGTCGCCAAAGGCAAATTCGTAAGCTGGGATCTGCCCATTGGATTGCATATACCATTCGCGGAGGAACAGGATGAGCTGCTCCTTGGCGTATTCCGGGTCTAAGCGGGAGATCGGGATTACATGGAAGGCCAGGTCCCACGAGGCGAACCAAGGATACTCCCACTTATCCGGCATCGAGATAATGTCCCGGCTGTACAGATGAACCCATTCGTGATTGCGTCCCCCGAGCCGGCTGGCGGGTGGCCGTGGATAAGCGGGATCTCCACGGAGCCATTCTTCGACGACGTAATAGTAGAACTGCTTGCTCCATAGCAGACCGGCCGCGGCCTGACGGACGACATCGCGTTCGGAATCGGAGAACTTGGCGATGAAGGCCGAGTCATAGAATGCGTGCATGTCGTTGACGCGCGCATCGAAGGTTTGTTCGAACGATGGCCCGAACGGGTCGGTGGGTGCTTCCGTTTCAGCGAAGAGGCGAAGGGAAATCGTCTGTATACCACCTGCGGGAACTCGCAATGCGTAATGCAGCGCTGCCTTCGTGCCGGTGTTTGCTGGATTGACGGCACTTGTCTTGCCGTGAACGAGGTATTCGTTGAAGGCGTCCTTCGCAAACGCACTCCCGTCTCCATAGTCCCACAGGCGGTGGGAATTGGTCTCATTCTCCGTGAAGAGTGCTATAGGCAGTTGACCTGTGGAATCGGGACCGGCTTCCAGGAAGAAGCGGCCCAGGCTATCTTGGTTCAGCGCCAACCGATTTTCATTCTCGAGCACGATACTCGGCTTGAATCTGGAGCCTTCCTCTTCGTGGCCCCATGACCAGTCATTGCGAAACCAGACATTGGGGAGCAGGTGCAAGATTGCCGCGTCCGGCCCCCGGTTTGCCACTGTGACTTTTATAAGGATGTCGTTGGGCGAGTTCTTTGCGTATTCTGCAAAGACATCGAAGTAGCGGTTCTCATTGAAGATCCCCGTATCGACCAACTCAAACTCTGGGTCAAGTTTACCCCGTTTGCGATTCTCATCTACCAGTAGCCCATACGGAAACTCAGCCTGTGCGTACTTGTATAGCGCCTTGGCATAGGAGTAAGTCGGCGTCGCTGCGAGATAGAAGTATTGTTCCTTCACATCCTCGCCGTGATTGCCTTCAGAGCCAGTCAGTCCAAACAAGCGTTCCTTGAGAATGGGATCCTTTTCATTCCACAAGGCCAGTGCAAAACAAAGCCGGCACTGGTGATCTGTGAAGCCAAGCAATCCATCTTCACCCCAGCGATAAGCGCGGCTTCGGGCGTGATCATGGGGGAAGTAATCCCAGCAATTTCCCCACTCCGAATAGTCCTCGCGGACGGTCGCCCACTGTCGTTCGGAAAGGTATGGCCCCCAGCGTTTCCAGTCTGCGGTGCGGGCGTTGGCTTCGGCGATTCGTTCTTGCTCGCGGAGGGTGCTCATGTAGGGATTTGTAGGATTTGGTGTTTCAGCCGGAGAAAACTTGCCCAGCGACCACGCTTGGAAGGGGGACCAGCCACTAGGATCCGGGAGTCGTTGTAATGGGATGGAAGGCTAAGTACGATTCATCAGCCAGAGGAGGTCGTACGTTCCGGCTAATGCGCTTGGAGAGGGAATCTCTTTCAGGCCGAGCGTGCCACCATAAAAAGCGCGCACCTTGTCATGTTCTCCCGCAGGGACGTTGATCGTGACATGGTTGAGGCGTCGGTATTCAGGTTTCACGGTATCTGGTTTAGATAGAGTGCGTCGGGTTTCACCCCCAATGTGGCGTTGAGCTCAAGAATGCGGCCGAGCACATCGTGGTTCAGCGGCGCGCCTCTGATAGGGGTCGGAATCGGGTGCCCAGCCCGACTTCCGAAGGGGTTGCAGCGATGTTGGCACATCTCCTGGGTCCAGCTTCGCCTCGCCACCGAGCGCATCGTTGAGCAGAAAGTCACGCGAAGCGAGAGCATTTTCCGGCTCTGACGCAGATGCCTTCATCGGCACAATCATGCGAATCAGCAATAGTGCCGCAGCGAATGCTCGTAATCTTACTCTTAGTCCCGCCCCTTTTGGTCTGTAGTGATGCCCAATTCATCCTGACAGTCAATCACCGCCTTCGTTGCAGATGCGGCTTTCGGCACACTCGGTCGTGGCCGCGTTTATCGGTTTTCGCCGCTGACTTGTTGATCATGATTCCCCGGGTATGGGCGCTTCTTCCGCCTCCGAAATCGTCGGCGAAGTCAATGTTGGCAGTTGGACGATGTTCTTCGAGAAGAACAGATCGAGCGTCCAATCGATCGCCACGCGGACTTTCTTTTCAAGACCAGGAAGTTTGCTCAAATAAATCCCACGCCACAGCAACCAGGCAAGTATCCCGGAGAACTGCATTCCCAGGATTTCTGCCACGCCGCAGCGTCGTCCAATCGACGCCAGCAGGCCGATGATCTTGATTTGAAAGGCTGCGGTGGTTCACCGCGCAAGGCTGCGGCGATGTTCCTTGCGAGCACGACCGCTTGACGGATCGCATGCTGCGCGGTCGGTGGATAGAACTTGCCAGGATTCAGCGGGTCTGGAATGAGCGCGCAGTCGCCCAGCGTCCAAACACCCGGGAAATCTGGCACTCGCAGAGACGCGTCGGCGACGACGCGGCCCCGCTGCAACTTGCAAGGCAAGCTTGACACCACCGGCGCCGGCGTGGTGCCAGCCGTCCAAATGAGCATCCGCGTGTTGATCTTCGTCCCATCGTCCAGCATCACGGATTCGCCATCAAAGCTGGAGACTTTCCTATTAAGCAGAATCTCCACACCCCGTTCGGTGAGTTTCTTCGCGCGTAGCGACCAAGGCTTTCTCCCAATTCCGGTAGGATCACTTCACCCGGATGCACCAGGACCACGCGGATCATTCCCTCCTTGAGATGCGGATAAAGCTTCATCCCTTCGCGAAGGAAATCATTTACGGCACCGACCGTTTCCGCTCCCGCGAATCCGCCGCCCGCCACAACCACGGTCAGCGTGGTCCGACGCCGGGTTTCGTCAGGCTGATTGTCCGCGAGTTCGAGCGAGTCGATGATACGATTGCGCACAAGCATCGCGTCGCCCAGAGTCTTCATCGTCAACGCGTGCTCCGCCAAGCCGGGCGTGTGATAGAAGTTCGTCACAGCACCAAGCGCCAGCACAACCTGATCGTAAGTTACCTCGTAAGCATCCGGCAGGTCGGGGTGACGGATGCGCACCTGTTTCCTGGCGAGATCAATCTCTTCGACATCGGCGATCGCCACCCGCGTATGGCGCAACATTTTTCGGAGTGGCTGGACGATGTCGGTCACCCCCACGTCGCTGCCGGCCACTTCGTGAAGCATCGGCGTGAAGAGGACAAAGTTTTCCTTGGAAACCAGCACAAGTTCGACGTCCGGCGTGTCTGCCAATTGCCGCTCAAGGTGCAACGCCGCAAAGGCGCCGCCAAAACCGCCGCCGAGAATCAGGATGCGCTTCTTCCCAGTGGCTTGCGTCCAGGCAGGTGACGGCATCGCTGGCATTATTTCCAGACCGCCCGCCATCATAGTCCCGGGCTGCTCTGCATGATCCCGCCGTCGGCGAAAATGGTGGTGGCGGTGATATAGCTGGCGCCACTATCAGCAACGAAGGCCACCACGCTGCCAATCTCTTCCGGCTTGGCCATGCGCCCGAGCGGGATGGCACTGTTGAGTTTCTTCAGCGCCACGGGATCGTTCATTGTGCCAATATTGATAGGAGTCGCCACAGCGCCGGGTCCCACGCCAGTGACGCGTATGTTGTGAGGCGCGAGTTCGACACCCGCGGTACGCGTGAGCATCCGCATTCCGCCCTTGGACAGGCAGTATGCGGTGTTGTTAGGCATCGGCCAGTCTTCGTGCACGGAAGTGATGTTGATAATACAGCCACCATCGCCCTGCTTGATCATCTGCTGCGCTGCCAGCTGCGTGCCGAAGAAGGCGCTCTTGAGGTTGATCGAGAGCACTTTTTCGTACTGGTCCTCGGTGGTATCAAGCACCGAAGTTCGTGTCTCGACGCCGGCGTTATTAACCATGATGTCCAGGCGCCCAAACTGTCGCACCGCCGTGTCGATGAGGGTTTGCAATTCGGCGACCTTGCTCACATCCGCCTTCACACCGATGACCTGATCGCCCAGCGCCGCGACCTGCCTCTCCAACGCTTCGGTCGCCTCGGGATGCGCAACATAGTCGATGACGATACTCGCGCCTTGTTTCGCCAGTTCGAGGACAATCGACAGGCCAATTCCGCTGTTTCCCCCGGTGACGATAGCTACTTTGCCTTTTAGACTCATATACTTAGTTCTTTTACAATTGGTTATTGTTGATTGGTTGTTGACGGTTGAGGATCCGATATCGCCTCAGGTTGCACCCGGACGACCACAAATGATAGGGGCCGCCATGCAGAGCCCGAGGAGGAAGATGCGCTTTTCCCCGAGCCGTCGAACCAGCCCGCGCCCAGCAGGGCTGCGGTGATCGCTTGAGGCACAAACATACCGCCATGCTGCGTGCTGGAGAAAGCGTAATGCGTAGCGCTAGTAAAGATCGTCCCTGCCGCCGGGAATGTTACCAAGGCGATGCCTTGAATAACTCCGGCAACGTAAACCGCGGCGATCTCGCTGGGCTTATCCATCCATTGCCATTACTGGAGTCCGCGAGCAGATGATCCCCGACGCGCAACGCATTCGCCATGGCTGTCAAAGCAGGATTCACTGCACCGATGCTTGGGAAGAAGCTCGTATCGACTACGTAGAGATTGTCCAACTCGTGCGCCTTGCAATGGGTATCCAACACCGAGGTTCGCGGGTCCGACCCAAAGCAGCAGGTGCCGGACTGGTGCGCACATCCGCCAATACCAATCTCATTCTTCATGTAAAGATTGCGCGGGATGAGATGATCGTGCAAGTCGAGGCGGTTGAGCATCGACTTGAGCTTCTCATAGAGCAGCCGCTTGGGAGTCTCATTCGTCGGCGTATAGCTTAGCGTAATTGCCCCTGCGCGATCTATCGTGACGCGATTTTCCGCAAGGGGCAGATCCTCGGTGGAAAGCCAGAAATCAACCGCATGTTCGGCGATCGTGTCCAGTGTCCACATCGGCGCAAGACCCGCCTCGATGGGCTTCTCGCCCTTGTACATTGGACCCTGCGACTTGCCGACCATCTGGAGATTGCCCAGCGGAAATGGAAACTCCGTCGAGGCGTGATAGAAATCATTCACGCCAAGAGTCTTTTGAAACTTGGTTGGGTTCGGCTTCTTCGAGATGGCCAATACCGCCTGACTGTTGTGATACATATAATTCCGTCCGACTTGGTCAGACCCATTGGCCAGTCCGTTGGGATGTTTGTCATTTGCTGACATCAAGAGCAATCTTGCGGAATTCGCTGCGCCACACGAAACGACGACAAGGCTACCCTGGAATGTCTCGGTCTGCCCGCCGGCTTCACGACGACTTCGGTAACCGATGTGCCAGCAGCATTCGTTTTCAGCCTGAGAACCTCTGAATCCGTCAGCAGGGTGACATTTGGGGATTGCAGCGCCGGGCGTACCCGCACACCTCAGCATCCGATTTTGCATGAACCAAGCATGGGAAACCGTCGCAGTCCTTACAGCGCACGCACGTGCTGAAAGGCATATTTTCCTCGTTAAGCATGATGCCGTTAGGCGTATGGAATGGGCGATAGCCTGCCCGCGCCAGATCGTCGGACAGCTTTTGAATGCGGGGCTCATGCGACACGGCCGGGAACGGATAAGGAGCGCTTGCCGGCGGTTCCGTCGGGTCTTCGCCGCGCGCGCCATGCACCTGATACATCTGCTCAGCCTTCGTGTAGTAAGGCTCCATTTCCTCATAGTCAATCGGCCATGCCGGCGAGATCCCGTCGCAGTGCTTGATCTCCCCAAAGTCCTCCTTGCGCAGCCGATAAAGCGCCGCGCCATAGAGCTTAGTCGAGCCACCGACAAAGTAATGGACGCCGGGCTGGAAGGCCTTGCCATCCTTGTCATGCCAGGTGTCGCTGGAAACATAACGGTTCTTGACGAACACCTCTTCCGCACTCCAATTCTCCGCTTCCCGAGGCAGCCACCCGCCGCGTTCGAGAATCAGAATTTTCTTCCCAGATGCCGCCAAATGCCTCGCCAGCGTACCTCCACCGGCACCGCTCCCGACAATGATAATGTCGTAGTCTATGTTCATCGATTTGGGCCGGGGACTTCATTCCCAAATGAACCGGCAATCGAAGACCGCTTGCAGCGTTGCCCGAGTCAGCGTGCTTGACAAGCTAATTCGCCTCTCTGTCGGCAACGGTTCAAAACCTCTCGCACCCCTTGTTCAGCGGTCCCCAGCCCTCCGGCGGCAGCCGCCTACTGGCAGGATCAGAAGATCCGTGGGCGACGTATGCCGCATTCGTGTGGGAACTCCAGGACAACGCAGTGGATGACATCACAAAAGGAGAAGTGGCATCCACGGTGAGCGCGACGATCGGGGAAGATCGAGCCTCCGCCAACATGCTGGTGGATGCCCTTGCTTATCGGGCACTACGCGATGTGCTCGGCATCTGTCAAAGCGTCAGTACGCCCATGCAGTCGAATCACGACCTCTATTCCAAAATCATCCATACCAGAGCGCGCTGGCGACAGCCGAGGTGTGCCTTGAGGCTGCAGAACTGCCTGAGGATCGCACCGATATTTCCAGCATAGGATCGATGTGGCCCTGGATGAAACGCAGATCAAGCCGGAGGATCGGTTCGACTTCCTAACCCAACTGCTCGAACTCTTCGGTCACCGAAGCCGACTACGCAAGCTGGCTGGAAAAATCCACCTGATCGGAGTTGCGGGCCTTACGGGCAAATTCACTTGGCCGCGCACAGTCCCTTGCCGGCGGATCTCTCCACCGCCCAATCCATCAGGCTGAAAACGACCGCCACGGCGAGTCCGAGCAGAACGGCGACTAGGCGCTCGCCAACGGCTTGCAGGGATTCTTCCGGACGCGGGAGGATGGTGGCGAGCACGACAAACATGGCAGCCGCCTGTCGAACTACGAGGGCGGAGTCGGGCTTGTGCCAGGCGATTGCTTCGAGGATTCCGATGACCACACCCATGCCGAGAAGAAAGAAGGCCAGATTGTTCGTCAGGCCGGATATCGCGACGATGAAAACGAGGGAGAGGCCGGCGCCGAGGATGCCGCCGAGCGGTTTTTTGACCACTCCATCGCGAGGCAAAGCCAGGACGCAAGTGAGAGTCGCGACCGTCATCACCACACTTTGGGAAGGAATGGTCAGACAAGCGAGGACCAGGGAAGCGGCTCCGCAGCATCCGATCAACCAACCACTCGGGATCACAGGAGCCGGTGCGGTGGTTGGCGGAGGGGCCAGCGGCTGAAGCAGCAGGGTAGCGATCACCGCAATGGACAGCGAAACTCCATGCACCGCACCGCCCAGCAGACCGGCAATCGGAAAAACAATTCCACCGCTGAATGATGCGCAAATCCCCATTGCAAAAAGCGTCCCCACCGCCGGGCCGAAATTTTTCACCGCAAAAACTGCTCCGAAGCCGGAGACGGCCGCGAAGACCGGCAACGACACCCAGGGCTGCTGCGGAAAGGCGGTCAGAAGAAGGGTTCCGCTCGACGCCCCCGTCCAGGCTGCCACGAGCCTTTGCAAAAAGTCTGTGCTCCCACGGCAGGGAAGCACCGCGGTCAATTGCGCCGCTAGCACGGCGAGAAAAGGCTGCTCGATATGAATGACCGCCGCCACGCAGGCCGTGATCGATACAGCAAGCGCTTGGTGCAAGGCGGCCCGGAAGATCATGGTCCGGCCGGCGGTAGAAATGCTTCCCTTGGCGAATACTCGCGAAGTTCCGCGGAATCCGCCTGGCTCTGCGTATCCACGACCACCGCCGCCTTGCCTCCCATCCTCAAGGCGGGGAATTCCTTGTCCTTGACGATGATCCTGACCGGAAATCTCTGGGCGAGCTGCACGAAATCAAAGGTCGGCTGCACCCGGGAAAAGACCCCTTCTCCGCCCGGCGTGCCGCGGGATGCGGTCGTTTTCGGATAGACTGCGCGGGCGATTCCCTGCACGATGCCAGCGATCGGCCGCCGCCCGTCGGCCATGAGAAAGACCGTCGCCCGCTGACCCGGCCGGATGTGTGCGAGATCGGTCTCACGAAAGTTCGCGAGCACGTACCAGACTGAGGAATCCACCACAGAAAAGATCTGCTCTCCGGCGGCAGCGTAGGTACCCGGGGCGATCTGCAAATCGGTCACGTAGCCGTCGCAAGGTGCGTAAACCTTACAATAGGAAATCCGCAACTCGGCATCCCGCAAAGCGGCCTCCGCTTCCTCCACGCGGGTGTTCCGACCCTCGAATTCTCCCAGCTTATTCCGCGCTCGCGCCACGGCCGCTTCCGCCTCGAGCGTCAGCGCCTTGGCGCTCTCCGCATCCGCTCCCGCGCTCTGCACCCGGTCGGCCGAAGCATATTTTCCCGCCAGCAATAGCTTGAGTCGCTCGAAATGCGATGAGGCATATTCCGCCCGCGCCGCCCGGTCGCGCTGAGTCGCCTCAGCGGCGACAATCTCGTCGCCCAGCGCGCGCACCTCCAGCTTGACGAGTTCCAGTCGCGCCCGCGCGCTGGCCGCCTCGGCTTCATAGGGCCGCGCGTCGAGTTCGAACAGCAAATCCCCGCGCTGGACCTTCTGATTGTCGCTGACATGCAGCCGCACAATCGAACCGCCGACCTGCGGCGCGACTCCGGACACATTGGCGCGCACTTCAGCGTCTTCGGTACGCGGATACGCCGCCAGGTTGCGCCAGACAGCAACAAGGGAAAGAACCGCCAAAACGAGAATAACGAGACGGGTGAAGTTCTTCATCGCGCGGCAAAAAATAAAAACCAGGTCCCGCAAGTGAGGGCGATAAAGAGGGCTGGAACCATCAGGGCCGCGGGCTGCAGGACTTCCGGCCAACGGCCGCGCGGCCAGAACGTGCAGCACCCATGTCGCAAGGCCGCCGGCCACCATGCAAACCAGCCAGGCGGGAAAATAGGCCCCCCCGACATTCACCAGCGGATCCCCCTTGATCAACGCCACCAGGATGGGCATTCTGAGGTCGCCGATGGGCATATCGCTAAATAGCCGCTGGCGGAGGCGGTGTTCAACGCCAATTGTGGTCCTGGCCACGCTGACCATTGCCCGTGCAGCCCCGCCCGGATCACAAGTTCCGGCGGTGCCGAACGACCTCGGATCACTCATCGATCATGGCCTCAGCCGAAATCCGGCCACGCGAAAGGCATGGTTCGAAGCCCGCGCGGCCGCAGCGGCGGTCGGTGAAGCCCGCGCGCGTTACTATCCGTGGGTCAGCGCCCGCTTCGAAGGCGGCAGCGACAAATGGTACACCCCGCCGGCCACCGGCCCGGACAATTACACCCGGGTGCAGGCCACCACGATTCTTTCTATCGAATACCTTCTCCTCGACTTCGGGCGCCGATCAGCCGAAGTGCGGCGGACCCTTGCCATCCTCGATGCCGCCGGGTTGGCTTACGAAAGGAAGCTGCAGGAAGTGGTTTTCAAGGTGCAAAGTGCGTATTTTGCCTATGAGGCCTCGCTCCGCCGCGCCGAAGCGGCCCGAGCCCTGGTGGAAGCCTCTCGGGCCGCAGCCGAAACTGTCGAGCGCGAGGTCAAAGCCGGGCTGGCCGCGGTACCCGAATTGCAGCTCGCCAAAAGGAATTTGCTCAAGGCGGAATACGACCGCGAAGCCGCGGATGTCGAAGTGAAGACCACCCTCGGCGACCTTTGCGTTGCCGCCGGACTTCCCGCCAATACCCCGCTCCAAATCGTCGTCACCGAGGCGCCGGTCTCGACTGCGGAATTGCGGGGCAAGGCCGCCAAGCTAATTGACGAAAGCCTCGCGAGCCGGCCCGACCTCGCGGCCCGCGCCGCCGAAGTCCGCGCCAGTGAAGCCGCCATTCGCAAAGCCCGGGCAGACTTCCTGCCCGAAATCAAACTCCAAGGACAATATTCCTTCTCGGCATTCGGCTATGACGCCAACGACGGCAAAGTCCATGGTCGCTATGCCGAGGATATCAACGGTTACGGCGCTTTTCTCGTCGCCAAATGGGATTTGTTCGATGGGTTCGAACGGCTCGAGCGCCTGCGCCGGAAATCCGCGGAAACGGAAACCGCCCGGGAAGAGTTGGAACTCGCCCGCCTCGATGCCACCCGTGATGTCTGGTCCGCCTACCAACAAACCCTCAGTGCCGCCAGCCGGGTCGAATATTCCGAAAGTTTCGTGGCCTCCGCCCGCGAAACCAACGACGCCGTCCGGACCGCCTACGAAAGCGGACTCTCCACTATCGCGGAATTCACCCAGGCCGCCGGCGAACTCGCCCTCGCCCGCTCTACCCGCGCTACCGCGATCGCCGAATATTCCACCAGCCTCGCCGCCCTCGCCTTTGCCACTGGACTGCCAAAATCCTCCGCGACGGCACCCCCGCAGCAAACGCGGCAGAGAAAGAAATAGCCTCCTGATTCCGGGCCAGACCGACGATGATCCCCAGGTCCTTTGCCAGGAGAGTTGTCTGCGCAACATGCTTCATCAGAGAGTGCCAATGTAGTTCACCGCTCCCAAGGCAACAAAAGCGACAGCAAGGCCAGCCCAACCCGGTCCGACGCTCTCGCTTGGTATGGCAACTCCGGTCTCGCAGGCGTTGCTGAACACAATCGGAAACCCGCGCAGGCGCGTTGTTATGTCTACCGCACGGAGTTTTCCTTGTTCAAATATCAAGCAGGACTGTACGATCGCCTCGCAGGCCATCAGCACTTCACCTTTGGGGGCGGGATCGCCAGACGGGCCTCGTGTACTCCAGCGGGGTGCGCTCCTCGTCACGTAGGAAATCCAGGTCTCGGGGCGCCGCGAGACGCCGAACTCGCCCATGAAGTCCCTGCTGTTGGGCAGCCAGCCGGTTTCCGAGCCCTCGCGCACCATCTGGACCATGCGCAGGATGCGGTAGTACCAAGTCTGTATGAATGCAGCCCGGAACGTGAGCCTTGAGCCAGCGCCGGGACTTCGGTTCCAGAAAGCCCACGAAGCCAAATCGAGCGTTTGCTTTTCCATGCGCGGCTATTGAGCTAAAGAGCGGCAAAGGAGGCCCCACCGCAGCGACTGGGGCTTTTTCTTTTGGCGAATGCGGCGTATGTATTTTCTAAGTATGCCTTGTGATTCTCCTCATTTGATCGTCGAACCCGATGACGGAGTGGCCCCCGTCCGCGATTTCATCAATTCTGCAACGACGACACTTCTTATCAAGCAATTCACGTTTTCCGAGCCGAGCCTGCTCCAGGCGGTAGTTGATCGCCAGAAGGCCGGCGTGCAGACAAGGGTGATGCTCAATCCCAAGCGATCGGGTGGCGACCGCGCCAATGATGAAACTTTTGATTTTTTCAAAACGAATGGAGTCGGTATTCAGTGGGCGAACCCGAAGTTCTACGTAACGCACGAGAAGTCGATCGTGGTTGACGGGAAAACGGCGCTCATCTCGACGTTTAATCTTTGCGTGAAGTATTTCACCCAGACGCGCGACTACGGCGTGGTAACGCACGATCCCATCCGGGTGGCGCAGGTCATCGAGGGATTCGAAGCGGATTGGGAGCACCGCGACTGGGCTCCCGATGCCGATAGCGGATTGCTCTGGAGCAACGCGAACTCGCGCCTGCGCATGTCGACTTTTATAGACGCGGCGAAACACAAACTTGACGTCCAGCACCCGAAATTCGTCGATGCCGTCATCTTAGACCGCATTCTTGAGGCGGCTGAGCGCGGGGTCCACGTGCGCGTTCTCTGCGGGGGCAAGCACGGAATCAGCGATTGGGACGTCCTGGACACGTTCTCTTCCCTGCGCGTGCTCAAACGCTTCGGGGTCAAGGTTCACAAGCAGAAAAATTTGCGACTTCACGCCAAGCTTCTGATCGCGGACGATACGCTCGCGCTGGTCGGATCGATGAATATCGATCGCAGCGCCTTCGACCTGCGCAGAGAACTGGGCACGACAGTTAGCGAAAAAGACATTGTGAAGCGTCTCATCGAGGTCTTCGACGGCGACTGGGACCTTTCGCACGGCTACGATCCCCCAGACCCTCTGGACCCTTCAAAACACAAGGAGACTGACTTTCCGCACGATCACGAGCTGCGGCATGAATGAGGCGGAAGGGCGTTCAAAGGTTGCGCTCCTCGAGTTGGCGTGGACGTTCAACCATATAGCTTTGGCCTCGTTCGGAGGCGGCCTGTCGGCATGGTCCCGCGAGGTCGTCGTCGTTGAGAAGAAATGGATGGCTGAGGAAGAATTTCTGAGCGCCCTCACGATGTGCCGGATCTTGCCGGGCGCGAACCAGGTAAATTTCGCGGTCTTCGTGGGTTCGAAATTCCGTGGCCTGCCCGGCGCGGCGGCGGCGGTAATCGGTCTATGCCTGGTCCCGGTGCTGATCATCCTCGGTCTCGGTTACGCTTATTTTCAGTTCCATCAAATTCCCGCCCTTCAAAAAGTCTTACACGGTGCGGCGGCCGCCGCGGTCGCGCTGACGCTGGCGATGGCGATCAAGACTGGTCGAAAATGCCTGCGGGGCGTGATCCCGTGGCTCCTTTTCGCGGCCATTTTTGTTATGAATGGCGTTTGGCGCTGGCATCTGCTTCCGTGCCTCGCCCTCCTGGCGCCGCTGAGTCTAGTCTGGGGATGGCCGAGGACGAAGAAGCCATGAGCGCAAGAACATTGGTCCAGATCTTCCTCCTGTTTAGTTCGCTCTCCCTGCTCTCGATTGGCGGCGGCAATACGGTTCTGCCGGAACTGCACTACAAGGCCGTCAACGACCATCATTGGCTCAACGACAGCCAGTTCGCGGACATTTTCGCGATTTCCCAGGCCGCGCCCGGTCCGAGCATTTTGATTGTTACGCTGGTTGGCTACAAGGCGGGACTAAGCGCCGGGGGTCAACTGGTGGGGATTCTAGGTGCGATTCTCGCCACAGCTTCGATGATGGCGCCGGCGGGGCTGCTCGTCTATTTCGTCGTGCAGTTCTGGGAGCGCGCCAAGGATTCGCCGGTCCGCCGCGCGATCGAAAGGGGGTTTGCGCCGCTGACCGTCGGTCTGGTTTTGGCGAGCGGGTATGTGATGAGCAAGGCGGCGGACCAGGACTGGCGCGCCTATTTGCTCACGGGCGTCTGCACGCTTATTTTTGTCCTGACCAAGATAAATCCACTGGTCGTAGTGGCGCTCGCGGGTTTTCTTGGCTGGTTGGGTATTGTTTGAGTAGAGATCGCAAGTCGTAGAGGGCCCCAAGGGCGTTCCCCTTCTCCCGGTGAAGGAAGAAAAGATCAGGAGAGCCAATTCTTGGCGCGACGATGACCTGTAGAGGCCTCTTATCTTCCGACAAGGGAGAGTTTTAGCCTGTCCGGTTGGGTATCGAATTTGCTGATGAGTGTTCATCGTTCGACACGCTCATCCAACCAGACGGCGAATGTCGCGAACGCACGCAGGCTTCAGGACGGGTGAAGAAACCCGCCTCTCGGTTTGATGGTGGGGGCGAATCGTGACGATAGCCCGCGAGGCTCCCTCACCAAGTCCCGCCGGCATCGGATTGCTCCAAATTCCCCCAGGAGCCATACCACCGATAGATCAGATCTTCGTCCATATTGTGCACCATCTGTTCCTCCGTTTTCACCTTCGCCTTCGCGGCAAGCTGCTGGAACTGCCGGTATTGGGCCTGGTTGCCAGTATACACTACACCCGCCTTCTCGTCCTTGTAGGCGTAAGTGATCTTACCACCCTTTGTTGCGCGGAACACCTGATAAGCAGGCAGGGCCGCATATGCTGCCTTTTGCTTCTCTGTGGATGGCGTGCGCGCCTGAAAGCCCGCTTGCCTAAGCAGCGATTCCCGGGTTGCGGTCTCGGTGGTGACGCAGCCGGCGAACCCAACGAGCCCGCAGACGGCGACTATTAACGATGCAATCGCGAGGTAGGAGACGCTAGGCTGTTGCTGAGAAGAGTGCGATTTCATAACGGGTAACTTAGAGTGGTGGGTGATACCTTAATCATAGGTTTGGCAGATCGCGCCACCTCGGGCAAGCTCCTTTTGGCGCTAGCGAGGGAACCGTTCCCTGCTAGCCACTGTAGATTGATTCTCGCTCAGCGTCTTCTTGGCGCTAAAAGCCTCGCCATGACTTTTTGCTTCCTTGGCAGGGGTCAAGGGAACCGGATAGTCGATCCAAGAAGTCTTCGCCTTTTTAAAATCCGCACCGTCTACGTTTACCTCCGGGACGAGGATTACGGCCGCTCGGAAGAACGCAGCTTCGTCAAAATCTGCAAGCGCGACGGCGCCTTCAGCAGCGCGGCGATTTCCTCCGGCCTTGGCTTCGTTCGTTGGGAGGTAGTCAACTGCGGAGGGAGGATTCGTTGCCATTTACCCCATCTTTACGGCGACCCCAAGAGCCGAGGCGACGATCCTGTGAGCCAGCTTGCTGTCACGGAGGATTTCCCGAGCCTTTCCGCATCGTGGAAAGAGCGCACATCCTTCGGCGTCACAGCATGCAGCGGAAGGCCCGCCCGCGGCGAGAGAAAATTCTTGATCAGCTTTTCATATCGCTAGCCGGTTTTCTGCCCCCGAGCAGCTTTCTTCGTCGCCATCCATTCGCTAAGCCAGCCCTCTACGGTAAAATTGTCGAGCGGTTCGCTGGCGCTGGGTTGTGACATGCGTGCTCACCTCAACAGTCCTCTTGTAGGAGGGGCGTCCGTAGAAAGCAGGAAGGCTCGTCCCACCGATGATTTGTCCTGAATCCTCGTAAACGAAAACAGGTGCGTGGACGGATCATGCTTCCGAAACCACTCGAGCCGTTCTTCAACCATTACCGGCGTTGTGTCTGCGGTGGCCGTTCCGCCAAGGATCGGCTCGTTGTAGATCTCGACGATGGCTGGCAAGTCAGCCTCAGTTGCCAAGTCGTATGGAGGTCATCACACTGTTGCCGAACAAGTGATCTGTCTTTTTCGGATATCATGGCAAGTCGGACTTACTCGCCAGCGGGAGGCGCTTCGGCTTCCTTTGCCGCTTAGGGATCCAGCAGCGTTGTCCACTCCGAACTCCAGGGGCCGCGTCCTCTCCTATTTTTCGCGCCACAATTCAAACAGCGTTACGAAACCCACCCTCGCCCGCTCACCCACTCAACCTGCAAATAGGCCTCCTCGTAAGCACTCTCAACCGTAGGTGCTTCCATGAATGTCAATTATTCTATCCCCTGTGCTCATGTACGAGGGGGAGTCCCGGGGCCACCGGGGTCGTGTGCCAGGCCCCCGAGTCGCTAATCGATCCCAAATCGAGACGGATCCCTTCCATCGCGCGATCGCACAAAGGCGGAGGGGGAATGCATTTGCGAGTCCTGCTTCTGGGCCATAACATAATATAATGCCGAGAGACTCTAGTGCTAGCGCATCACTCTGTTCCCGAAGGTTTTATCGAAATCGGCAAGGGCCTCTAGGTGGCCGCTAGACAATGTCCCAAGAACTTGTGTGTTTTCGGGCTTGTCTGGTAACACCTTGACCTCTGCTGGCTTAGCGGCGCCAAGCTCATCGGGGCCAGAGCGCCGGCGGATCATAACCAGAAGCTCGGTGATGTAATTATCAGACTCGCCTGACTTGTCCCATCCGAGCATCTTGCGGATGCCATCAGCGGCCTCAATCTTCGCCGGCATGATCAGGCGCTTTTTGTGGACCGTGCGCACGGGCTCACCCTTGCCATTGTAATGCGTCACCGTGGTTTCCTCCACGCCTTGGCAGAGGCGGTCATCAGCAGTCAGCGTGCTTGCACCTCGTTCGAGGCAGTCGCAATAAAAGTCGAGTAGTTGCTTGCGTCCCCAGCGGCATTCAGCCTCGTTTTCAGCCTGGATCTCATCTACACGCGCGCGCACGCAAGGATAATTCGCCACGCGGTTTGCGTGAGCGGTGCAGTTCTTGAGGGATGTTTTTAAAGCGCGTTGGGAACCGATGGCTTCGAGCCCCGCGGCGGGTTGGCTTAAATGTTTAAGCGCGATGAGCTGAGGTCGCGTTTTTGAGCCGGGGCATTTGCCAGGGTGGGTGGAATTGAAAATAGTTTAAACGTAGTCGACTGATCCCTTCCTTAACAAATTTCAAGGAGTTTTGCGAAGTCATTCGGCTGGCTGAATGCAGCGGTGATTTGCTGAAATCTGCGCTGGAGTTGGCGCGCCGCTTGGATGCCGTCAAGCCGCGGTATGGTAATGTCATGCACGGTGACATCCGGATGAAGCCGCTCCGCCTCAGTAAGGAGTTTGCATCCATCGCCCACTCTACCAACCACCAAACACTCGCCGGCCAGCGCGAAGTGCTGCAATTTCTCGCCGAAAGGTGGCGCAATGAAGGAAATCGCGGGCCTCCTCCATGTGCCCGAGCGCACGATAGCCTTTCACAAATACACGATCATGGGACACCTTGGCGTCAAGACGAGCGCCGAGCTGGTGCAATATGCTTTCAAGCATAGAAAAAGCTGACTTGGGTTTACAGTGATTCATGTTGTTTTTTGACGGTCCCGGAGGTCAATTTCATGGAGCCGAGGTCAAAGCTCCCGTCAGCTGCGATGCAGGCCCGGCCGACGGCTGGGCTGCTCGTTCATTTGGTCGTGCAATTCTGGGAGCGCGCTAAGAATTCTCCCGTGCGCCATGCCATCGAAAAAGCATTCGCCGCCGTTCGATTGGTTCTGGCAAGCGGTTATGTGATGAGCAAGGCCGTGGATCAGGACTGGCGCGCCTATCTCATCACCGGGATCTGCACGATCGTTTTCGTTTTTACGAAAGTGAATCGACTGATCGTGGTGGCAATTGCAGGGCTTCTCGGCTGGATGGGTCTTTCATGACTGGAAACATTAGAGTCATCTCAACAAACAGAAATCTATTTTGCCTTATCGAAGGACTCGCGGAGATCGATCATACCCTGCTGGCTTACTTTGATCAGCCCACGCCGCGGTCGATCGAGATCGGCTATCAATGTAATAAGAACCGATATGAGAATGACGACGAGAAGCGTGACAAAGAGATGGCGATGGCCCGAGAACCCAGCTGAATAGCCGATAAACCCGAAGCCGATTATCGCAATCGTGTAAAGTATCAGGAAAACCGTTGAGGGCACATGATCGCTAATAGCAGTGGCCCGTTTTTCGCTAAGGTCGATCACTTTGTTCATTGACTCGATAAATAATCTGACAATCTCGGTACGCTGCCCTTCGGCCGATAAGGCGATAGCATGTGACCAGATCTGCTGATGTAACTGCTCAGCCTCCTCAGATGCCTTTCTCAACCCGACATCATCGATTCCTACTACATAAAACGCGAGACGGACATCGACGTATTTCCGCAATAATTTCGGGACCTCTTCATTACGAGGCGGAGGTAATAGTTTCGCGCGCAGATACGTGGTATCGATGGCGGCCGCCTCCGCCAGTACGAGATCCCTGCGGGTATCATAGCGTGACAAGGCCATAGCAAAAGAGAAGCCGAGCATCAGACCCAGCAATGCCAAAACGGCGGCCTCAAGCGTGCCTATGTGCGACTTTGCTGTTTCCGGCACTTTTGCCTTCACCCACCTGCCCAATCGAAAACCAACTTCAGTGGCTAAGGCGAATAAAGCAATCGTCAGCAAAAAGATCACCCGTAGGTCCAATCTGTAAATCCATCCCATAGTTATCTGGTCGGGGGAAATTCCTTCTCGACGGTCTCGTGGCGGTCGGCAACCTGATTGTAGAGGCTCGGAGGCACCTCGAGCGTGATCTCGTAATATTCCATGCCGTCGGCGTCGTCGCCCAGGTGCTCACAAGTGGGTCGTCAGTTCGTCATTGCCAACATATACGGTGTTCTTGCCGGTGTCGCCGTCGAAGACCTCATAGGCTACCGGAAAACCCTCCGGGGTGAGTACCAGAGCAACCAGGACTTGCAAAGTGCGACCTCGGCACTCGCGCTTTTGTACGCGAATAGGCGAGCGAGTGTTGCCAAGAATTTGTCGAGTTCAGCGGTGAATTCTGTATCCATCCTTCTCACAGTTCATCGTCGAGACTTTAGCGACGGCGAGCCGGAAAATCACTCCTCAAATCCGCAAGCGGTGGTCTTTAAGGCAACGAGCTCCTAGGTCTCCAGTAGGCCTAGGATTGGTTATGATTATTAAGCAATAGATGAACTAGCGACGAGCGGTCGGAGCCTTTCTAGGGGCGACTGTGTAGTCGATTCAAATGGCGAAGGGCCAGAGAGCGCAAGCGAAAACTCAATGAATACTTTGGTCTTGCGACGGAGAGCACGAAACGTCGCACGAGGATTCCCGCCACGGTTTCAGCAACCGGGCAATATCTTAGTGCAATGCCTCTGTTAAAATTCGGGATCGCCGTACAGTTCGTCATTGCCAACATATACGGTGTTCTTGCCGGTGTCGCCGTCGAAGACCTCGTAGGCTACCGGAAAACCTCCGGGGTGAGTACCAGAGCAACCAGGACTTGCTAAGTATCCGGACGGTGATCATGGGAGTAACAGATCCATGGCCGAAAGAACCTCTTCGGGGGTTTTGTAGGTCGTGTCGTCCTTAATTTTAGATTCCAAGTAGGCCTTTTGTTCTTTGGTAAACTCATCTGGCATTTCCTGCTTGCATGACTCCTTGATGACTTTTCCCGTGGCCGGAAACTTCACATGGTCATTCAAATGCGTCTTCAGCACTGTTGTGTCACCCCATTTGAATTCATCCGCGTAGCTAATCGATAAACCAGATAAGCTAATGCCAACCACGGCAATCAAGCTGACTAAAATTCTTGTTTTCATTCCTTCTTCTTTGTGTCTTTGAAACAGCGTAATCTAGCGATCGTTGAGGACAAGCCGAAAGCCGCGACTACAGCGATTCTCAATCGCCAATCCGCATCAAATGCTCCCATTGGCTTGCCGCTCTTTCCGGAACGAATCACCCCTTTCTAGATGGAAACAAACGCACCGGCTTCTTGGCGGCTGCACTCTTTCTCGAAGTCAACGCACTCGCTTTCAAAGCCCCCGAAGAGGAGGTTGTCCAACGCACGCTGGGCTTGGCCGCCGGCGCGATCACCGAAGCCGACTACGCAGGCTGGCTGGAAAAATCCACCTGATCGGAGTTGCGGCCTCACGGGCAAATTCACCTGGCCGCGCACATTCCCTTGCCGGCGGATCTCTCCACCGCCCAATCCATCAGGCTGAAAACGACCGCCACGGCGAGTCCGAGCAGAACGGCGACTAGGCGCTCGCCAACGGCTTGCAGGGATTCTTCCGGACGCGGGAGGATGGTGGCGAGCACGACAAACATGGCAGCCGCCTGTCGAACTACGAGGGCGGAGTCGGGCTTGTGCCAGGCGATTGCTTCGAGGATTCCGATGACCACACCCATGCCGAGAAGAAAGAAGGCCAGATTGTTCGTCAGGCCGGATATCGCGACGATGAAAACGAGGGAGAGGCCGGCGCCGAGGATGCCGCCGAGCGGTTTTTTGACCACTCCATCGCGAGGCAAAGCCAGGACGCAAGTGAGAGTCGCGACCGTCATCACCACACTTTGGGAAGGAATGGTCAGACAAGCGAGGACCAGGGAAGCGGCTCCGCAGCATCCGATCAACCAACCACTCGGGATCACAGGAGCCGGTGCGGTGGTTGGCGGAGGGGCCAGCGGCTGAAGCAGCAGGGTAGCGATCACCGCAATGGACAGCGAAACTCCATGCACCGCACCGCCCAGCAGACCGGCAATCGGA
>CAVPOC010000012.1:0-83080 GCA_963706955.1 uncultured Verrucomicrobiae bacterium
CCATGCGGATCACATTCGCAGCTACACGCCCTGACGGGTCTGAAAACTCCCGTGCGTGGATACGGCCGCCGCATTGCCCGATTGCCTCCGGGCTGGCTTGACGCGTGAAACCAAACACCTTGTAATTCAGGCAGAAATGTCCTCAGAGTTTCAATCCTCGCTCGAGAAGTCCGTTGGCGGACTTAGAGCTCTAATCTTAAACAGCCTGAAATTCAGGTTGGCGCGCGATACTTCGACCGCATCGAAGCGCGACTGGTGGTTGGCGACGTCCAAAGCGGTTCAGAGCATCGTTGTCGAACGGATGATTGCCACTGCCACCGTTAATAACGATAAGAACGCCAAGCGGGTCTATTATCTCTCTTTGGAATTCCTCATGGGGCGGCTCTTTTCCAACAGTCTCTACAACGCGGGAGTCTTCCACAACATGGTGCAGGCCCTCGAGGAACTGGGTTTGGACTACGAGGAGCTCCGACAAGAGGAGTACGACATGGGGCTGGGCAACGGCGGTCTTGGCCGTCTCGCGGCGTGCTTCCTCGACTCGTTGGCGACACTCGATTTACCAGCTATCGGCTACGGAATCCATTACCAATACGGACTCTTCAAGCAGAAATTCCTTAATGGCTATCAGGTCGAACTGCCCGACGCATGGATGCAATACGGAACGCCTTGGGAAATCGTCCGGCCCGAGCAGACCACGGAAATTCAAGTTTATGGTTACGTCGAGAACGTCTTCGACGACAGGGGCAACTACGTTCCGCGCTGGATGGGCTGGAGAAAACTGGTCGGCATTCCGTATGACATTCCAGCCCCCGGCTACGGAACCAACACCGTCAACTTCCTGCGCCTCTGGGAATCCCGGGCGTCGGAGGAATTCGACTTTGAGGCCTTCAACCGCGGCGGTTACGAGGAAGCCGTGCGCGAAAAGAACCACAGTGAAACCATTTCGAAAGTTCTTTACCCGAATGACAAGACCGAGAGCGGAAAAGAGCTTCGTCTGCTCCAGCAGTATTTCTTCGTTGCCTGTTCGCTCAAGGACATCATCCGTCGCTTTCGCAGAACGAACGACCACCTGGAAGACTTCCCGGATAAGGTAGCCATCCAGCTCAACGATACACACCCCGCGATTGCTGTGGTCGAGCTGCAGCGCCTTCTGCACGATGAATACGGAATGACGTGGGAGAAGGCTTGGTCAATTGTTACCCGCACATTTGCCTATACTAATCATACCCTTTTGCCGGAAGCGCTGGAAAAATGGAGCGTCGAACTGTTCCAGAAGGTCGTGCCGCGTCACCTGCAGATCATTTTCGAGATCAACGAGCGCTTCATGGAGGAAGTGGAAGCGAAGTGGCCGGGAGACGCAAAGAAGAAGCAGATTCTCTCCATCATTGAAGAAGGCGCTGCCCAAATGGTGCGGATGGCCCATCTAGCAGTGATCGGCAGTCATTCCGTCAACGGAGTAGCCGCGCTGCATACTAAGCTTCTCAAAAAGGATCTTTTCCCCGAATTCGACGCTCTTTATCCAGGCAAATTTAACAACAAGACTAACGGAATTACTCCGCGACGCTGGCTCTTGGCGTGCAATCCTCGCCTCAGCGGCCTAATTACTTCAAGAATCGGTCATGGCTGGGAACGTGATCTCGACAAGCTACGCGCTCTTGAAGAGTTCGCAGACGATTTGCAATTCCAGATAGATTTCATGAACATCAAGCACGCGAACAAGGTCGATCTGGCAAGCATCATCAAAAGAGACTGCGGCGTCGCGGTAAATCCCACCGCACTTTTCGATGTGCAAATCAAGCGACTCCATGAATACAAACGTCAGCATCTGAACCTCCTGCACATCCTCGCGCTTTACCGCCGCCTGTTACAAAACCCGGATCTCGAAATCACCCCGCGAGTCTTCATCTTTGCCGCCAAGGCCGCGCCCGGATACGAGATGGCCAAATGTATCATCAAGGCTATCAACGCGGTGGGCAATTGTATCAACAACGACAAGCGCGTTGAGGACAGGATAAAAGTCGTTTTCCTTCCGAACTATCGCGTCTCACTCGCCCAACGCATTGTGCCCGCAGCCGATCTCTCCGAGCAAATTTCGACGGCAGGCAAGGAGGCCTCAGGCACCGGCAACATGAAACTTGCTCTCAACGGAGCCCTGACGATTGGCACGCTGGACGGTGCAAACGTCGAGATCAAGGAGGAGGTCGGTGAGGACAATATCTTCATCTTCGGAATGACAGTCGAGGAAGTCGTCGAACTGTTTAAGAAAGGTTACGACCCGCAGGAATACTTAAAAAAGAACGAGGAATTGCGCGCCGTGGTGGACTGGGTGGGGTCGAACTACTTCACTCCCGACGAGCCGCCCGGCGCGCTGACAATGCTCCGCGACAATTTTTACCATAGCGATCCGTTCCTCTGCTTGCCGGACTTCGAGTCTTACAGCGAGTGCCAGAAGAAAGTGGGCGCCGCCTTCCGTGAGAAATCGCGCTGGTCGAAAATGGCCATTCTAAACACGGCACGAATGGGAAAATTCTCAAGCGACCGCACCATTGAGGAATACGCGCGCGATATTTGGAAGGTCGCGCCGGCCCATATCTGAGGGGGCGCCGATCACCTACTTGGGGCACCCGAGTGACGGTTTTCAATACGTCCCTACCCACTCTTCGCTCTTCGTCGTGTTAGTTCTGGCTCACTATCCGCTTGGCATCCTTTTCAGAAATGGACAAGGGGCGACGGGTTATGCACCCCGTTCTGGGGCTCGCACTACAAAACAGGACAAATTTTCGCGAAAACGCACTTGCTTGTAGTTTTCAAAAACACGCCCTGATGCCTTGCACTCGCGAGCGGCGCGCACGCGCATTGGGCCTTTATTTATCAAGGTTTTCTGGCGATTTTGCCCAAAAAGAAATGGGGGTACCGACGGGACTCGAATCCCTAGGACATAAACACTGAAGAGCTCAAACCTTGGGCCTGTACCCAAAACTGTCCCGAGTTGTAGTCGCCTCCTAGGTTCCAAACACGTGCGGATAGTGCTTGATTACTCTGACGAGCGGTGCACAACATTCCGTCAAATCAAGTAGGATTTGAGCGAATCCCACCCTCTCCGTTGATTTATAACGAGTTAACTGGTTTTCCGAAAGGGGATGCTTGAGGGTCGATTTCGCAGGAATTTGAACGAAATAGCATCATTTTGTAGCAAAAAGCGCATGCAAACTGCATGCAATTTTGTGGCGAACCCCATTGATACACCCACCTCGGCAAGGAAGCTTTTTCACGAGCAACCGAAGTCATTGCCTGTCGTTCCTTGAAGACGAAAGTGCAGAAAAATCAGTCTGGCACGAACCCGCGTGCAATGCTCTTATACCGCAGAAATCAAAACTATGAACGCCATTGAGGTTGTAAAACGCTATGCCGACGCCTGGCACCGTCACGATGCCGATGCGATCGTTGCGCTCTTCGTGGAAGGCGGCACCTACAGTAATCCCGACGTAGGTCAAGGCCTTACCGGCCAAGCCATCGCGGACTTCGCCAAAGGGCTTTTTGCGACTTTCCCGGACCTGTCCATTGAGATCGTCAGCATCGGCGATACCGGCGGGGGCTTAGTGGCCTGGCAGTGGCTGGCGCGTGCTACGAACACTGGCCCGTTAGCCGAAGGCAGCGCACCGCCTGGTCGTCCCATTGCGCACCCGGGCGCGAGCTTCACTCAAGTGGAGGGTGACAAGATTCGCTCCGACCAGGCCTATCATGACCGAAAGTCGCTGGATGAGCAACTGGGGCTGAAACCGAAGTAATTAACAGTCGCTTCGATTGCTCTGGGAAATTGCGGCGATCTATTTTTTGGTAGGGGAGGCAAACGTCGAGGATCGGACCGAAGCTTTCACAGCTTGCGTCACACCGCGGTTTCGCTGCTCAAGGACGCCGGCGTCCCCGATGCCGTGGGAAATGCACCCTTTTGGCCTCCGCTGTTCTGGGAATCAATCATGAGAAAATCGTCCTTCCAGCAAGCCATCGAGACACTCGAGAAACCGTATACCGACGTGCTGGCCCTGCTGCGCAAGCATAAGATCCTGCCCTCGGCCTCCGAAGTGCGAGAAATCCAGTTCGTCCCAGACAAGGGGATCGCCGACAAGCTCCAGGAGGCGGTGCTCCACATCGATGCCGCGGCCCCGCACCAAGTCGTCGGATCGACCGTGGCAGGCGTCTACATTTTGTACGCTAACGTGAACACCGTGTTATCGGCGCCCTTGCCGCCCTACGTACGGTTTGAGAGCTTCCCAGGGGCCCCGTCGCTCCCTCGGCACCTGTTTTTCTTTTTCATGGGCTTGCCTGCCGACACCCAGCACACGGTGGCGGTCAACCTGCAGGTGTTCACGACGGGAGGCACCGTCGGGATCACTGCCACAAACAGTCCGGTGGAGGTCCTGGTGAGGAAATCGGCGACCCCGGTGACCGTGCCGGTCGCGTTCACCACGAACGCGGAAGGGTCCAGCGGTGTCCACCTGAGTCCTGTCGACGAGACCGGTTTCGATTGGTTCCGCGCCACTCTCCTCTGACGCGGCCTTCATCATTCCATCCAATCCCGATCTTCGTTACGCAGCCGTCGCTCGTTCACTCTGGGACGCTTGGGTTGCTGGGAAGCGAGACCGGTGCCGCACCTTGGTCCATAAACTTCTACTGCCAGGCATTGGGTCAAATACACGGCTCAAGAGGCCGCGAATCCCTCTTCCGAAGCTCTTTCGTCGTCCCTGTCAGAGCCGTGAAGGCTTGCGGTGTGCGAAAAGGCTTTGAATGGATGTCAGCGAGGGCGGGAACGGTGCTGCTATGACACCGACCGATCGTGGCGTTCTTCGCCGCTTCAAACGTTCGGCAGCGCCCCCGTGCGCTTTTCTCGCATCCTTTCCGACGGTTCTACGGCGGGCTCCTTGCTATTCTCTGGTTTGTTCGACCAAATGTGTGTCCGGT
Organism: uncultured Verrucomicrobiae bacterium; assembly: GCA_963706955.1. Classification (GTDB taxonomy): domain Bacteria; phylum Verrucomicrobiota; class Verrucomicrobiia; order Chthoniobacterales; family Terrimicrobiaceae; genus DASTFP01. Next base: position 4,960 of record CAVPOC010000012.1, read on the forward strand.
ATTTCGTGTCAGCGCGCCATTGCATCTTGCCTTTCGGGAGGTTTTTGCCAAATTCCGAGTGACCGCCTCGCGCGAAGCGGATTGTTAATTTACTCCTATGAAAGCAGTGGTTTACGACGCACCTCACTCATTCTCCTACCGAGATATAGCCGACCCTCAACCCGCAGCGGACGAGGCGCTCGTGCGCATCCATGCCTGTGGCCTGTGTGGGACCGATCTGCACATTCATGAGGGTGAATTCGGGCCCCGTTTTCCACTTATCCCAGGTCACGAGTTCACCGGTGAGATCGTCGCCGTTGGCGCCGACGTTTCGGGCTTCCACCCCGGTCAGCGTGTTGTCGCCAACAGCAATACGGTTTGCGGAACCTGCTTTTATTGCATGCGCGGCGATTTTCTTCTTTGTGAGAATTTGGGAGCCTACGGGGTGACGCTCAACGGCGGATTCGCCGAGTATTTGAAAATCAAAGCCGACAGGGTTTTTCCGATCCACAATCTTAAACCTCGCCAGGCGATTATGGTAGAGCCCACGGCATGTGCGCTCCACGGTGTCGAGGTTCTCGATGCCAAACCTGGAAGCGACGTCCTTCTCTTTGGAGCCGGTCCGACCGGACAGGTGCTCGCTCAATTGGTGAAGTTGAACGGCGCCGCTCGCTTGGTTGTCGCAGCGCCACCGGGCAAAAAGCTGGACTTGATTGCGAAGTTGGCTGCCGACGAAGTCGCACCGATGGATCGACAGGATCCGGATGTGCATCGCAAACGGCTGCGCGAATTGAGTCCCAACGGGTTCGACTATGTGATTGAGGCGACAGGGTCGGCATCGGTTTGCGAGGAAGCGCTTCAATTCGTTCGGCGTCGCGGAACGCTGCTGGTTTACGGTGTTTATCCGGAAAAGGACACTGTGCGGTTGAAGCCTTTTGATATATTTCGCGGCGAGATCAGTATCAAAGGCTCGTTCGCGCAGGTGGACAGCTTTGGCCGGGCTCTTGCCTATCTGGAGAGCGGAAGAGTCAAAGTCGATGAGATCGTCACCGACGAGGTCCCTCTCTCCGATTACCAACATGCTCTGGAAATGGCTTGGGCCCGCAAAGGCGTCAAGACCATGCTCGTCCCGAATTCATAGACCGGCGAGCCCGGCTTCCTGCAAGGGCGCATGCACGTTCTTTCGCGGGCGGTGGTGGCCGTCGGCGCCCGGGAGCGGCTCGATCCGCTCGAGGGTAGCGAAACTCACATCGCGCATAATGCGCAGGAACTCCTGCATATAGGCGTGTGAAGAACCCGGCTCAGTGGTTGCGGCATAGAGACGACTATGCAAGCCAGCCTTGCCCACCGGCTTCCAGGCGACATACTTGCGGTCCAAGTATGGTTGAACCGTCCAGCCCGGCAGAGCCGCCACTCCTCGGCCGCTCGCCACCAGCTGGAGAATCGCCACCGTCAGTTCGGTTGTTCGACGCGTGGGATTGACATGAGCGGGGCGAAGGACGTCGCGCACTAGATCCAGGCGTTCATCGGGGATCGGGTAAGTCACCAGCACCTCCTTCTTGAAATCCTTGGCCGTGAGATACGCCTTGCGGACAAGTGGATGGCGATGCGAAAGCAGTGCCAGAACCTCATAGCCAAAGAGGGGATGGTAGATCACCCCGGCACGCTTTCCGGCATGGGAAACAATGACCAGATCGGCGCGGTTTTCCCCAAGAAGCCCGACCGGATCGGCGTGAAACCCGGAGACCAGATCGAGCTCTACTTGCGACCAGCGCTCGCGGAAGGCGTCCATCGATGGCATCAGCCAGTCGAAACACGAGTGACATTCCACCGCGATGCGAAGGATACCGGCCTCGCCTTGGGCAATACGTGCTACGTCCCGCTCTCCATCCCGAATGCGACGGCTGATGTCATAAGCAAGATCCACCAAGTGTCGACCGGGCAGCGAGAACCGTAGCGGATCGCTCTTTCGTTCAAAGAGCTGAATGGCATATTCCTCTTCAACTGCTCGCACATGGTGCGAAACAGCCGGTTGCGAAAGATTCAGCCGCTTCCCGGCTTTGGATAAATTCCCCGTCTCGGCCAAAGCGATCAGGGTTCGCAGATGACGCAATTCAAGCATGGCCTTTATAAATTTGATGAATGATCATGGCAAAAACAACGAATTTTGAGAGTGCTCGGATCTGCGGCATATTGACAGGATGGACGGTCACATTACTACGCATAACCTCGGCTATCCCCGCATCGGCGAAAAGCGGGAACTAAAGAGGGCCACCGAGACCTACTGGCGCGGCGAGATCTCGGTTGCGGAACTCGAGGAGGTCGGCCGAAATCTGCGAAAGGCGCACTGGCTCGCCCAAAAAGAGGCCGGCATCGAGCTTATTCCCTCCAACGATTTCTCCTTTTACGACCAGATGCTGGACATGACCTGCCTGCTCGGGAACATACCTTCACGGTTTGCGTGGAATGGACAGGCTCCTGGACTTGACCTTTATTTCCAAATCGCTCGAGGGGGAGGTGGCAAGCAACAGACGTCGCTTCACCCCAGTGAAATGACGAAATGGTTCGACACAAACTATCACTACATTGTCCCCGAATTCCATGCGGAGACAAAATTCCAGCTGAGTGGCAGCAAGCCGTTCGACGAGTTCAAGGAGGCTCTCGCGCTGGGTCTTCGAACCAAGCCGGTGCTCATCGGGCCGTTGACCTACCTCTACCTCGGAAAGAGTAGCAGCTCCGAGTTCGAGCGGCTCGCCTTACTTGATCGGTTGCTTCCCGTGTATGCGGACATCCTTCGCCAGCTCGACACGCTCGGAGCCGAATGGGTGCAAATCGACGAGCCGATCCTTGCGTTTGAACTTAGCTCCGACTGGCAAACAGCATTTCTCCAAGCTTACCGAAACCTTCGCTCCGCGCTATCCAACACCAAGCTCCTCTTTGCCACCTATTTTGGTGAACTTCGGGAGAACATTCCCCTGGCGGTGAGTTTGCCGGTCGATGCCTTGCATCTCGATGTTACTCGGGCGGGCTCTGAACTCGATCAGCTCGTTAATCGACTTCCTTCCTCCATGGCCTTGTCGCTGGGCGTGGTGGATGGTCGAAATGTTTGGCGAAACAATTTTGAAGTATCATTAGAGCAGATCAATCAGGCGAAACGGGTCCTGAGTGCGAATCGCATCCTGATTGCACCGTCGTGCTCGCTGCTCCATTCTCCGGTGACACTTCGCCACGAGTCGGCTTTCGACGCTGAAATTAAGGAGTGGCTCGCGTTCGCTGAGGAAAAGCTAAAAGAGGTAACGCAGCTTGCCCGCTTGGCTGAGGGTGGGGGGGACGCCATGGTCGCTTACCGAAACCGGGTGGCGTTGCATTCCCGGCGCGCCAGTGAACGCATTCATCGTTCCGAGGTGAAGGCTCGGTCTCAAGCCGTGAAGCCGGAGGATAGCCGGCGAAAGGCTCCGTATCGAGAACGCCGCCACCAGCAACGTGCCGCTCTCGGCCTTCCCCTGCTTCCTACGACCACGATTGGCTCTTTTCCGCAGACGGCCGATATCCGATCGACGCGAGCGCGGTGGAAGCGCGGCGAACTTGCCGATGACGAATACGAGAAATTCCTTCGAGAGAAAACTGCAGACTGCATCCGCTTGCAGGAAGAGGTCGGGCTGGACGTGTTGGTGCATGGCGAATTTGAACGCAACGACATGGTTGAATATTTTGGCGAGCAACTCGATGGCTTTGCTTTCACCGAAAACGGATGGGTTCAAAGTTACGGGTCGCGCTGCGTGAAGCCGCCCATCATCTACGGCGACGTTCGCCGTCCGCACGCGATGACCGTGGAATGGTCTCGCTATGCGCAATCGCGAACATCCAAACCGATGAAGGGTATGCTTACTGGCCCGATCACTATTCTCCAGTGGAGCTTTGTGCGCGACGATCAGCCGCGGAGCGAAACAGCGCGACAAATCGCTTTGGCAATCCGAGATGAGGTTCTTGATCTTGAAGCCGCTGGCATCAAGGTAATTCAAATTGATGAGCCGGCGCTTCGCGAAGGCCTCCCCCTGCGCAGGAGTGATTGGCAGGGCTACTTGCAGTGGGCGATCGAATCGTTCCGACTGGCATCATCTGGGGTTCGCGACGAAACGCAGATTCATACTCATATGTGTTATTGCGAGTTCAATGATATCATCGATTCGATTGCGGCTCTCGACGCTGATGTCATCTCCATGGAAGCCTCGCGGTCCAACATGGAGCTTCTCGACGCCTTTGCCGCTTTTCGCTATCCAAATGAGGTCGGGCCCGGAGTCTGGGATATTCACTCACCTCGAGTGCCTGGCGCCGCGGAAATGGAAACCCTCCTGCGCACCGCTGCCGCCGTTTTGCCCATCGAAAATCTTTGGGTCAATCCCGATTGCGGATTGAAAACTCGCGGCTGGGACGAGGTCATCTCTTCGCTGCGGAACATGACAAAGACGGCGGCGGCCCTTCGAAAGGACCGATCCGTCTTGTCCGGCGTCTCTGCCCAGCCGGAGACCAAATCTTAGGGCAAGCCCGGAGACCTCCCAGAGAGCGCTGTGTCCGATCATCCGCCGACCGCCGGCGATGTTTCGATTTCCGAGGCTGCTTTTTTCGCGAGGATACTCGAAAGAGTTTTTTGCAGGCGATCGATGTCGATCGGCTTTGTCAGATGTTCTTCGAAACCAGCCTGCAGACATCTGTCGATATCTTCCGCCATTCCATAACCGCTGAGAGCCACCGCGGGAGTTTGGCAGATCTCTCGGGCTGCTTTGATGAAGTCAATACCCGACCCATCTGGCAAACCAATGTCACTCAGGATGACATCAAATTTCATCTCTCTAAGCTTCTGACAGGCTGTCGCGACCGTCGAGCATGTCTCCACTTCGTATCCCATCTGCTGCAAAACTTTCGCTAAGACGCGGGCAGTATCCTCGTGATCTTCGAGCAAAAGGACGCGAAGGCTGCTCGAATCACGTCGGGACCGGGCAGCAGGGGCAACCGCCGGCCCAGATGTGGGCATAGGCGGGCGGGCGTTGGCAAAGCTAACGGTGAATGTTGATCCGCACCCTGAGCCTTTGCTCTCGGCTCGAAGCGCTCCGTCATGCGCTTCAACCAGGGCCTTGGCGATGGACAGCCCGAGCCCTAGTCCTCGGAATTTTGTTTCCGAGGGAATGTCCCCTTGCTCGAAGCGCTGAAACAAACGCGCAATCAGCTCTTTGGGCATCCCGATCCCATCATCCGTAATGGCGATGTTTAACTCCCCCCCTTGAGGGTTGCTGGTAACAATTTCTACAGTGCCGCCCTCGCGACTAAATTTCACCGCATTGCCAATGAGATTGAGAAGTATCTGCTGAAGCCGGGCGGGATCTGCTTCCAACCACGAATTCTTCGCATCGAGCTGAGCGTGAAGTCGCAGCCCTTTCGCTTGAACTTCCTCGCGGAAGAGGGCTGCAGCGGACTGAATAAGGTAGTGAACACCTACCGGCTCTTTTTCGAGGGAAAGCTTCCCGTTTTCGATCCTGGTCAGATCGAGGAGATCGTCGATGAGGCGTGCCTCGAGTTTGACGTTGCGCCGCAGACGCTGAAGATCCGAGCGAAGTGTGGCCGGGAGCGCGTTGCTGGCCTCCCACGACGAGAGGGTGGCCAGAACCGGAGTAAGGGGGGTTCGCAGTTCATGCGAAAGCGCGGCCAGAAACTTGTCCTTGGCGTTGCTCGACGCTTCGATTGCTTCCTTGGCACGCACCAGTTTGCGCTCCGACTCCTTGTGGGCTGTAAAATCTCGAAAGATAAGGACAACCCCACGCACGGTTCCATCTGTCTCCCGGATCGCTGCGCCGCTGTCGTCGATGGGAAGTTCGCTCCCATCCCGTCGAATAAGTACAGTATGGCTGGCAAGACCCACGATCGCGCCGGTCGCCAATACCTTGTCGACGGGGCTTTCCAGCGGAAGGCGCGTTTCCTCATCGACGATACGAAAGACTTCCGCGCAGGGACGATCCTCAGCCTCCTTGGCGGTCCATCCGGTCAGCTTTTCGGCGATCGCATTCAGGAAGGTGATGCGCCCCTTAGTGTCTGTGATGATCACAGCATCCCCGATGCTCGCTAGTGTGACGGCCAGAATCTCCCTTTGCCGGCGTGTTTCGAGATTCGCCACGAAATGATGCATCATTTCCTTGCGTATTCGATGATAAGCCCACAACAAAAATGCGAGATTCAGAAGAATCGCGCAGAGAAATACCCATCCGCGAGACTGGATCGCGGCATCTGCCCGCTCGCTGGCTGCCGCGCGACCATTTTCCTGAACTGAGACGATGTCGGCCATGGTGGTGCGAATCGACTCCATCGTCCGCTCTCCTTCGTCGCTCCGGACGATTTCCATCGCCGCGGATATTCGCCCGGACTGGACGAGACTCACGGTCTTTCGCAACTCCTCAATCTTGGCCTCGATCAACCTTTCCAACTCACTCACCTGCTCCGCCGACAGCAATCCAGCCTTGGCTAGTTTGTCGACTGCTTGAAGTCTCGGCTGAATGGTTGCGATCGCCTCCTCATAGGGGCCGAGATATTTCTCTTCGCGAGTCAAGAGGTATCCTCTCTGGCCCGTCTCGGCGTTCTGGACAGTGGAACGCAAATCCTGAATCGCCTCGATGGCTGCATCAAATTCTCTGATCCCTGCGATCGCATCGAGAGCGGCTCGCCCTGCAAAGTAGCTGGCCGCGATACCAATGATCAGAACTGCCGACATCAAAAGAAAGAAGAGGCGAACCTTGTCGCTCGCCTCGTTGATCGATGATGGATCCGGGTTCATCCGTGGTTGAAGACGCTCATATCGAACGGAGGACGTCAATCAGGCTCAGTCCCCATTTTAGATCAGTGAGTGAGTCATTGCGCTCGCCTTCCTGCCGGAAGCTCTTTAAGCTCGCGCAAAATGCCCCGCCCCAGCAAGAATTCCTCTAAAGAAATTCCGAACAGCAAGGATGTGTCAATCGCCCCGTCGGCTGGCACTCTTTGGTTCAAGGACGCCATCATTTATCAGCTGCATGTGCGCTCGTTTCGCGACAGCACCGGCGACGGTATCGGCGACTTTCGCGGACTCCTTGATAAGCTCGGGTATTTGGAGGAATTAGGCGTCACGACCTTGTGGCTGATGCCGTTTTATCCTTCCCCGATGCGTGATGATGGCTACGACATCGCGGACTACTTTTCGGTCAATCCTTCGTATGGAACGCTCAAGGACTTCGAAGATTTTCTCGCCGAGGCGCATCGGCGCAAGCTGCGGGTGATCAGCGAACTCGTGATCAATCATACCTCGGATCAGCACGGCTGGTTTCAGCGTGCGCGCAAGGCGCCTGCGGGCAGTCCTGAACGCGACTTCTACGTATGGAGCGATTCTCCACGACGCTTCGAAGAAGCTCGCATCATCTTTAAGGATTTTGAGACCTCCAATTGGGCCTGGGACCCCGTGGCGGGAGCATACTACTGGCATCGATTTTATTCACACCAGCCAGATTTGAACTTCGACAATCCGCTTGTTCGCGAAGCTGTTCTCAGCGTTGTCGAGTTTTGGCTGAGGCTTGGGGTCGATGGAGTCCGGTTGGACGCGGTGCCTTATTTGTTCGAGCGCGATGGAACCTCTTGTGAGAATCTTCCGGAAACGCATGCATTCCTACGTGAACTGCGTGAGCAGTTGGACAAGAAGTATCCCGAACGGGTCTTGCTTGCCGACACCAATTTATGGCCGGAGGAGGCGGCCGCCTACTTTGGTCAGGCCGATGAATGCCACCTCGCATTTCACTTTCCTTTGATGGCGCGGCTGTTCATGGCCCTGCAAATGGAAGACCGCTTTCCGATCATTGATATCCTTGAACAGACACCGGAGATCCCGCCGAACTGCCAGTGGGCGATTTTCCTGCGAAATCACGACGAGCTCACCTTGGAAATGGTGACAGACGAAGAGCGGGACTACATGTACCGTTTGTTTGCTGAAGACCCGCGTGCGCGGCTCAATCTTGGGATCCGTCGGCGTCTCGCCCCATTGCTAAACAATAATCGTCGCCGCATCGAATTGATCAACGCTCTCCTTCTCTCGATGCCAGGGACGCCAATCATTTACTATGGCGATGAGATCGGGATGGGTGACAATATTTATCTCGGCGATCGCAATGGAGTTCGCACCCCGATGCAATGGAGCGCCGATCGCAACGCTGGATTTTCCAAGACCAATCCACAACGTCTGTTTCTTCCGGTTATCGTCGACCCGGAGTTTCACTTCGAGGCGGTCAATGTCGACGTTCAACTGAAGAATGTTTCGTCGCTGTTCTGGTGGATGCGCAGAATCATTGCGGTCCGGCGTCGCCTTCCTGCGCTCTCCCATGGCACGATTGAATTCCTCCATCCGACAAACGCCAAAGTCCTCGCATTTCTGCGCCAACACAAAGGCGAGGCTGTGCTGGTTGTCGCCAATCTCTCCCGCTTTTCGCAATCGGTGACGATCGATCTATCTCGATTTCAGGGCCATCAGGCCGAAGAGCTTTTTGGCGGCGGACCCTTCGTCGAGATCACGGACACTCCAATTTTCTTCACAATCGGACCGAATGATTTCTATTGGCTGCTGCTGACGAAGGCAGTAGCCCTGCCTCCTCCGGCGCCGGAAAGCCTCATCCGAACTCTCGAGACGGCCTCGGTTTGGTCCGATGAGCTGTTGCAAGTCTTGCGGAAAACTGTGTTGCCCGAGTACCTTCCCCTGTGCCGCTGGTTTGGCCAGAAGCAGCGAACGCTACGGTCCATCGAAATTCTTGAGGCCCGCCCCGAGCAAAAGTCCGACGCGATTCGTGTGATGCTTCTGAAGCTCTCCTTTGCTGATGGAGACCCGGTCACCCAAGTGATGCCGCTCTTCATTGGAAAGGAGGATGAGGGGGAACCGAAAGGAGTGCCCGCGATAGTCGCAAGGTTTGCCGACGGGATGGTGCTTTGGGATGCGCTTTATGTCGGCGCATGCCGCAAGAAGGTCTGGGAGGTTCTGGCTGGTCGCGATGCCTGGCATGGATCTGGCGTGCGTCAGTTTGGAATCAAAAACAACCTTACGGCAGAAATCCGGCCGTCGAAAACACGTCTCCTCGGAGGGGAACAGTCGAATTCGACGCTTTCCTTCGACGACGCGTTTCTCCTCAAATTTCTGCGAAAATTCGAGCCCGGTCCCCATCCGGACGCGGACATCATACGCGCGCTCGGCAACAAGAATTTTCCAAATGTCCCAAGGTATGCCGGGGAGATTCGTTGTCGCGCCGATCACGAGGAGGGGGTCTTGGCTCTTATGACAACCTACGTCAAGAATCAGGGCGAATGCTGGACGTATGCCCTGGATGGGATTGCTCGATTCTTTGAACGCGTGCTCTCGAGCACAGTGGAGTCGGACGAGGAAGAGCCGAAGCTCTCGGAACTCGCCGGCGCCGAACTTCCGCCGCGAATGCGCCAACTCGGTGTTCGAACAGCCGAATTACATCGATGTCTCGAATCGATCGAAGGGTCCGATTTTGCCCCAGAACCTTTCACCCTTCTTTACCAGCGTTCTCTCTACCAAACAATGCGCACTCTTCTCCGGCGCACGGAGCGGGAGGTCACCAACAAGCTGCCGGATTTGCCTACGGAGATCCGGGCCCAAGCTCTCGAGTGGTTCTCTCGCACACCGCGAATTCTCGCGGCCTACTCGGTCCTGCTGAAGCGAAAAATCACCGCGACGAAGACGCGTGTTCACGGTGACTATCATCTCGGGCAGGTCCTGAATACCGGCAACGACTTTATCATTCTCGACTTTGAGGGAGAGCCGCGTAAAACCCTCGGGGAACGCCTGCTCAAGCGATCGCCGCTGGTGGACGTCGCGGGCATGGTGCGATCATTTGACTATGCCGTCGAGGTTAGTCTCTTGCAGCAGAAAGCCCAGGATCAGGACCGGCTGCAACCGTGGGCTATGAAATGGCTCGAGCTTGTCACCACAGAGTTTCTTGAGGGTTATCAAACAACTGCAGCGGGAGCATCCTTCCTGCCCCCGACTGCCGGAGAGTTCGACGCGCTCCTTAAACTCTTCGCTCTCGACAAAGCCGTTTACGAAATCGGCTATGAGTTGAATTATCGTCCCGACTTTCTTCGAATTCCACTCGCCGCAGTTAACCGGTTGGTGGAGGGCGGTGAACTTGCGATGCACCACTCGGAAAGTGCTTAAAACCACTTATGTGTCAGCATGCGATTGGGAATAGAACTGTGAACCTTACTAGTATGGGGCGAGCTCTAAGGTATGGGAGATAACTCGACCGCGCCAGTCTGGCCCGGGAAGCCGTATCCACTAGGCGCAAAAGTTACGGCTCAGGGAACGAACTTCGCCCTGTTCTCGGAAAACGCCACCGGCGTCGAGCTCTGCTTGTTCACTCGTCCCGAAGATGTGCAGGAAAACGCTAGAGTGCGGCTTACTGAGGTTACTGACGGGGTCTGGCATTGCTTTCTGCCGAACGTGAGCAGCGGTCAACTCTACGGCTACCGTGTGCACGGACTCTATACGCCGGCGGAGGGTCATCGCTTCAATGAATTTAAGCTCCTGCTTGATCCCTATGCACGCGCAGTCGCGGGACTGATCAAATGGAGTGACCAGATGTTCGCCTATCAGCTCAACGGTCAAGAGGCAGATTTACAAAAGGACACTGGAGATAACGCCGCCGGCCTCCCAAAATCGGTTGTCGTCAGTGATGATTTCGATTGGAGCGGCGACAAGAGCCCCGACGTGCCCCTTTCCGAGTCCGTAATTTATGAGGTGCATGTCAAGGGCTTCTCGAAGCTTTGCCCCCATATCCCCGCGGAGATTCGCGGCAGCTACGCCGGCCTGGCCAGCGATTTTGCCATTGACTACTTTAAGAAGCTCGGGGTGACAGCCGTCGAGCTTCTGCCCGTCCACCATTTTGTAAACGACGAATATCTGGAGAAGAAAGGTCTATCGAACTACTGGGGCTACAATTCGATCGGATACTTTGCGCCGCAATGCACCTACTCAAGCAGCGGCTTTCTGGGTCAGCAGGTCATCGAGTTCAAGCAGATGGTCAAGAAGCTCCACGCAGCAGGCTTGGAGGTAATTCTCGACGTCGTTTATAACCATACCGGAGAGGGAAATCACATGGGGCCGACCCTCTGCTTCCGCGGCGCGGACAATCCCGCGTATTATCGGCTCGTCCCCGAAAATCGGCGCTACTACATGGATTACACGGGCTGTGGGAATTCCCTGAACATGATGCATCCCAGGGTGCTCCAGCTCATCATGGACAGTTTGCGCTATTGGATCCTCGAGATGCATGTCGATGGCTTTCGTTTCGACCTGGCCTCCACCTTGGCTCGCGAGCTCCATGAAGTGAACCGCCTCTCTGCCTTCTTCGACATCGTTCACCAGGATCCCGTCATCTCACGCGTCAAGTTGATCGCCGAACCATGGGATGTTGGGGAAGGAGGATATCAGGTGGGGAACTTTCCGGTGCTCTGGGCAGAGTGGAACGGCAAATACCGCGACTGTATGCGCAAGTACTGGAAGGGCGACGAGGGCACGATTGGAGAGTTCGCTTCTCGGCTGACCGGCAGCTCCGATCTGTATCAGCAGGATGGCAAGCGCCCATACGCGAGCATCAACTTCATCACGGCGCACGACGGGTTTACTTTACACGATCTGGTCGCCTATAACGAAAAACAAAACGAGGCCAATGGAGAGGACAACCGCGATGGGGATAGCCACAACAACTCGTGGAATTGCGGGACGGAGGGGAACACCGAGGATGAAAACGTTAACCGTCTGCGTCGCCGTCAGATGCGCAACTTCCTGGCGACATTGTTCCTCTCGCAGGGCGTGCCGATGCTCTCAGGTGGCGATGAGTTTGCTCGTTCACAAAGAGGGAACAATAACGTCTATTGTCAGGACAACGAATTGAGTTGGTTTTCCTGGGAGCGAAAGCCTTTCGAGATTGCACAGGCCGAGTTCGTTGCCAAGCTCATTCGCTTCCGTAAGGATCACCCGGTTTTCCGTCGGCCAAAGTTTTTTCTAGGGAGGCCGATCCGCGGATTAGGTATCAAGGATATTATGTGGCTGAATGCCGCCGGCAAAGAGATGACCGACGACGAGTGGAACACAGGACACGCCCGTTCAGTTGGCCTGCTGCTGAGCGGCCAAACGATGGACGTCCGCGATTTACGGGGCGAACCGGTCACCGACGATACTTACGTGCTCTTCTTCAACGCTCATCATGAAAAGCTTCCCTTTCGCTTGCCCAGGCTTAGGACGAGCCGAGCGGGCTGGGAGCTTGTCCTCGATACGACACGAGAAGCCGGCTTCGTCGAGGAGAGAGTTCAATATCCTGCGGCTGGGACGCTCGAGCTGCTTGAGAGGTCCTTGGTTGTTCTTAGGCATGGATTGACTCGACAAAGGCCCAAGCACCTGCCCGCGCAGGACATGATAACTCAGTGAGCGAAGGCGTCTCGCCTCGGATCCCGAGGTCAACATATCGGCTGCAGTTCCACGCTGATTTCAACTTTGACGACGCGCGGCAGATAGTTGACTACTTAGAAGCTCTCGGAATCAGCGATGTTTACGCATCACCATACTTTCAATCAGCGCCCGAGAGCACTCACGGCTACGATGTCTCCGACCATAACCGCCTGAATCCACTTCTTGGTGACGAGGCCTCATTTCAGGCCTATTGCTCGGCGTTGAAGGAACATCAGATGGGGCAGGTGCTCGACTTCGTTCCCAATCACATGGGAATCGGTGGCCCGTTGAACACCTGGTGGATGGATGTCCTCGAGGATGGAAGAATCTCACCATACGCCCGCTATTTCGATATCGACTGGCACCCGATTAAGACTGTGCTTTCCGATCGAATTCTGCTGCCGATTCTTGGAGATCGTTACGGAAAAGTGCTGGAGGAGGCCGGGTTCAAACTCTTGTTTGAGGCGGGCGGATTCTTTCTGTCCTATGCCAAGACGACGCTTCCGATCAGTCCGGCGACATATGCAAAGCTTCTGCAAGGCGCCCGCGAGCACCTCGCTTCTTCCTTCCAGCAAGCGCTGGACGCATCCGCCAGGGAGTTTGCGGTGCTTCCTTCAGATCAATCTCGATCCATGGCGAAAATGGCTGCCAAGGTTCACCTGCGCGAGCTCGCTGAGAGTGCGGAGCCCGTGGCGAAGGCAATCGATCTGGTCCTTCGGTCGATTGGAGGCGAGCCCGGCAAGACCTCGAGCTTTGACACATTGCACGAACTGCTGGACGAGCAAGTCTACCGGCTCAGCTATTGGCGCACCGCCGCCGAAGAAATCAACTACCGGCGCTTTTTCGATATTAACCATTTGGCTGCAATCCGCGTCGAGATTCCTGAAGTTTTCGAAGCCGCTCACCAGCTCGTCTTCAAACTGCTTGCGAGCGGCGCTGTGACCGGCTTGCGCATCGATCACGTTGACGGCCTCTGGAATCCGCGCGGCTACCTGGATCGCTTGCAGGAACGCTACAGACAACTGCGAGCGCTCCCGGAGAATGGAAAAGGATTATTCCTGGTCGTGGAAAAGATCCTCGACCTGACCAGGGAATCGCTGCCTCTGAATTGGCCGGTGCATGGCACGACCGGATACGAGTTTGCCAATCAAATGGTGCAAATCTTTACCGATCCGAGCGCGGAAAAGCGAATGACGAAGATATTCGAGAGCTTTAGTGGATTGCATGAGAACTTCGTCGCCCTGGCCTACGAAAAGAAGCTATACACCATGCAGTTCTCACTCAGCAGCGAAATCGCCGCGCTCGGAAAGCTGCTCGACGAACTCTCGGAGATGTATCGCATCTATCGTGATTTCACAACGAACATGCTTACGTCGGCCGTTCGTGAGGTCCTCGCTTGCTTTCCGGTTTATCGCACTTATACGACCGAAGAGGGAGTTGTCTCCGACGAGGACGAACGAGTCATCTTGCGTGCCATCCTCGCGGCGCGTCGGCGGAATCCTTCGATAGAAAAACCAGTGCTCGACTTCCTTAGAGGAATTTTGCTGTTGCGCCTCCCCGAACATCTCACTCCGCAACAAAGGGCTGCGCATGTCCGGTTCGTGATGAAGTTTCAGCAGTGTAGCGGCCCGATCATGGCAAAGGGGGTGGAAGACACCGCCTTCTACGCATACAATCGTCTCGTCGCGCTCAATGAGGTGGGCGGCAAGCCAGAGCAGTTCGGGATCGATCTCGCCGACTTCCACACCTTGAATCAGGCAAGAGCTGACCACTGGCCGCATACACTACTGGCGACCTCCACGCATGACACCAAGAGAAGCGAAGATGTTCGGTTGCGCATTGTTGCGCTCTCGGAAATCCCGCAACTCTGGAGCAAGGCGATCCTCCGTTGGAGCAAACTAAACAAGAAGTATCGCGTTGAAATAGATGATCACCGCGCGCCCTCTGCAAATGAAGAGTACCTCATCTATCAGACGCTTCTCGGAACATGGCCGCTGAGCGATTTTCGAGATACCGAGCGTCGCGAGTATGTCGACAGGATTCAACAATACATGGTCAAGGCGGTCAAAGAGGCCAAGGTCAATAGCAGCTGGATCGAGCCTAACGAAGCTTGGGAAGAGGCGACGACATCATTCGTTGAGAAAATTCTGGATGAGGAAACCAACGGAAAGTTTTGTCGCGATCTCGCCGAACTGGCCCAGCTGGTGGCGCGACTTGGCGCGATCAACTCGCTCGCGCAAGCTATCATCAAGTGCACTGCACCGGGTGTCCCGGATTTTTACCAGGGGACTGAGGTCTGGGATTTTAGCCTGGTCGACCCCGACAACCGCCGGAAGGTGGACTATTTGGCAAGGCGACGGCTTTTGGCGTCGTTGCGCCATGCGCATCCCAGAGAGTTGCTCGAAGATTGGCAGAGCGGCCGGATTAAGCTTTTCGTCATAAAGCGTCTCTTAGCCTTTCGTGCGGAAAATCAACGACTGTTTCTGAAGGGAAGCTATCAAGAGGTGCCGATCGCGGGAGAACATTCTCATTCCGTTATCGCCTTCGAGAGGAAATTTGGTTCCCAGCGCCTCCTGGTTATCGTTCCTCGCCTCACCTACAGGGTCGGTCTTTGGCCAACCGGCGACGTCTGGAAAGAAACTCTCCTGACAGGATTCAAGCCAGAGGCGCACGGTTGGCAGGACGTCCTCATACAGAGGGGACCGATTACACTCCCAGATCGCGTTAGCTTATCCACGATCCTTGCAGATCTACCCTTCGCAGTTCTGTTTTACCCCGGCTAGTTCGACCAGGTCACCTAAGAGACTGTTGAAAAACTCACGCATGTCACGCGCGAGCTCTTTGGGGTAGATATCGGTGAAGCGACGAAGGAGCATCCCCTGAAGGGGCTGTAACTGAGGAGCGACGCCGAGAGGTGCCCCAAAAAGTTCGCGCCCTCCGGGTTGCGCTAATTTTCGGCCCTCGCGGTGTCGCCAAGCTTGTCCGTAGCACTGCGGCTACGACCTGCGCTTGGCTCCTTGCGATCTTCCGAAAATTGGCAGCAACGTGGCATACGTGAGTTTTTCAACAGTCTCCTAAGCGGAGTTACGCTAGTAAACGGTTCGCTCCACCGTTGTCGAGGGGGCGGGAACGATCGTCGAGGAGCGAGTCTCCGTGGTCGTGACGGTTGTGATGGGCTCTGTCTCTCGCTTCACAGTTATGCAGCCCGTCAGGCACATCAAAACTCCAACAATAATCAAGTGACGCAGCCGAGGTCCGAAATCTGTATGCTTCATTCTTCTAAGCTTCCCTCGAAGTTCGTTCTGGAATCTATTGGCGATGGTCATAAACAGGTGACTGCTGCGTTTCGGATCCTGGTTTACTTGCTGTCTCCAGTGGTTTGATATCGACGCTAACCTCCATCGTCAGGTAGCTGCCGCTCGAGCCAGAGTAATAGCCACTGACCGGCATTACCCCGCGCGGATGCGAACTGACACCGCAGACAATGTGTTTTTCTGAGGTTCCCTCACCGAGGCTGGGGTCGCAGCCAAACCAACCATGCTCGGGAAAATAGACCTCCGCCCAAGCATGCGTGACGGCCTGACCCGCGCGGGAGGCGCTACCGTCCAAGTAGCCACTGGCAAAGCGGGCCGCTAGCCGCAAAGCTCTGGCGGTCTCGAGCAACAAGGTTGCCATGTCCCGACAGGAGCCGCTGCCCAGTCGCAAAGTCTCAAGTGAGCTTTGCACCCCACGATCTTCTCGCCGGCGATAGCGGACGGACCGGTGAATCCATTCATTGATCCTTTCCACAAGGAGAACGGCATCGTCGCCGGAATTGGGGGCAAAGGTTGCTTCCGCCCACTCGCGGAGTTCCTCGGTCTCGGTGCGGTAAACCGAATCTAAATAACCTCCCGCAACCGACGCTTCGATCTCCGAATACCGCACGGGAAACTTTATGGGCAGAACATCCAACAGGCGACGGTGCGAAGTGTGATCACGGCGGCAAACAACCGCTTCGCTGGAGAACTCCAGCAGATCGGCCGGTTCGGAAAATGACGCCAATGCAATCGAGTTGCCGAAGATGTCTCGGTGCCAGCTCACGGCGGCAGCCGGGCTCACTTTGAGCGAAAGATTTTCGACCTGGAGATCGTGGCCCTCGCGGGGCCGGATCACCAAGCGATGGATCCCAAACGACACCGGTTCCGAGTAACGGTAAGCGGTCGTATGAGAAATACGAATCCGAATCATTGATACTTGATCAAGGGAGATGGCGAATTGTTCAATCAATTTCCAACCCCTCCGGAAATTTTTGCAAGAATCCCCGCCGCGGCCTTACCTTGTTCCGACCGCGCGATCTGATCAATGACCGACGGCGGCTAGATTCTTCCGAGCAGAACAAGAATTAAGAGAATCACCAGGATCAGTCCCAGTGCACCACTTGGATAATAGCCCCAGCCGCTGCTGTAAGGCCACGATGGTAATGCACCAATCAGGAGAATAATCAGTATTATCAACAATAGAAGGCTCATAGGAATCGGATCTCTATCGTTACTTCGCAGACGGGATCTTGCCTGAGCGTATGAATGTGCGGCGCATGCCGCATCGCTACAGCGACCCCTTGCGGGCTGATGCGATGACGATGCCCGCCCCGGCAAGGAGAACAACCACACCAATGATAGGCGAAACGGGAATACGTTCCTTCTTTTCCGCCACTGCCTCTATCGGGCCGATATCCAACACCTTCTCTTGCTTGGTGAAAGTAATGTAGGGAAGAGCCAGCGTTAGGAGTCCAATGCAGATTAGAACAATTCCGACGATGCGCATAATTGATAGTTTCCGAAGATCGGCTACCTAAAGGCTCCCGCGCGTATTTCGCAACGCAAATTTTCCACTTACTGAATTGCCAGTCAGGGAAGACCTGAAGCTATCAGCTTCATTCTTTTGCGAACCCGTAGTGTGATTTATAAGGATTCGGAAATGCGCCAGCAGTGGATGAGACTTGTCCACAACAAACTTATCCCGCTCAGGTTGCTGATCCCGATAGGACCGGGCATCCATGAGTGGTCACGCACCTATCGAGACCTGATCTTTGAGATGGCATTTTTCATGGGCCGCTCTGGAGGTGAAGTGACGCTCGAGGAGGTTCGTAAATTCATCGGTCGCCGGCCGAGAAACGACATCGTCGCGAGCTTCTCGGAATCTGAGATCGGCGTGCTCATGCGAAAATCGGTCGAGTATAATCTTCCGGTGCACAGGTCTTCTCCAGTGCGCGCAAACTCTCAAGCCACTCGCTTCCAAAAAGAGGAGGCTCCGCTCTCGATCTGAACAGCCAGTAGAGAAAACCCCGAGGCGGAGGTCGGGGGTCATGCGGATATGTAAGATTTTCACTGATATTTCAATCGCTAAGGGCACCGATTGGGGAATGTGAGGCCGTCAGCTAGCGTTAGTCGAAACCAGATCGACTATGGAAATGACACTTGATCGTGATTCAATGCAGGACGACCAGCAGCTGATGGATGGGATTCTGCACAAATGGCCCGATGCTCTTGACCGCCTCTACAAGCGCTACCGGGTAGTCTTGAAGTCAATCATCATGCAAGTGCTCCACGATGAAACCGAGGCCGACGACGTGTTGCAGGAAGTTTTCCTGCAAGTATGGAACCGCGCGCCAAGCTATTCTTCCGGTAAGGGAAAGCTTATGAGCTGGCTCTGCACGCTGGCGCGCCGCCGCGCGATTGACCGTCTTAGACAGCACGCCGCGTATCGCCGCGCTACCGACCGTTACGAAGTGTCCTGCAAACACTTCGAGAAGGGTTTTGATGAATCGCACAGCGTCGAGCGAGAAGCCTTTCGCGATGACCTGCGCTCCTTGCTTCGTCACCATCTCGAGACGCTGCCGGTCAATCAACAGGAAGTTATCCGGTTGGCCTTTTTCCAAGAGAAAAGTCAGCGCGAAATCTCTGCGCTAACCAAGATCCCCCTAGGCACCGTGAAGACGAGAATTGAGCTTGGGATCAAGAAATTGTCCCACTCATTGGGAGGTTTGCGAGAGAAAGTCGTTTAGCCAATTCTCGCACTGCGCCTGACAGCTATTCGAGCTTCAGGTTCTCGGGGAGAGGGCCGGGCGCGAGGACATGAAGCTCGGACAGGCCGTCGCGCGGGCTATCGGTGCCATCCGCGATCGGGTGCTTGGCCGGACGCACCTCGACCGACATCTCTTGTCCCTCACGTTGAATGGTGATGGGCACTCGGTCGCCAGCTGTGAGGAAGAACGATGCATCAATGACATCTTCGGCGGTTGCGATGTTCACGCCGCCAATCTTCGAAACGACATCTCCCTCTTTCAATCCTGCTTCGGCCGCCGGTGACGCCGATCCCAGCTCAGCGATTCGAACGCGCGACCCTTGGCCAGGAACATGTTCATCCACTACGTCTGCGCCGACCCACCCATATCTTGGTTCACCAAACCGGATGTAGTCCATCCGAAGCTTCTCGGCCGCCTCGATTGGCAGAGCGTAGCAGGCGCCGCCGCCTTCGATTCCCGAGATGATGATTCCGACGACCTCGCCTCTCAGGTTCATCAAGGGTGCCCCCCCAAACCCGGGTTCAACGGAGACAACGGCCCGGATGTGCGTGGTCATGAAATATCTGCCGAGAAACTGGCGGTCGAATCCAGCCACAATTCCAAAACTGGGTGTGGCCGCGAGGTCCACCGGAAAGCCGATCGCCAGCACTGGAGTGGCCAGTGAAAGTCCCTTGGAATTGCCCACCGGTATAAAGGGAGAATTATAATCGACCTTAACCAGCGCGATACCACTGCGGGCATCAGCGAGCAGAAGCTTTGCAGGGATGCGGCGATCGCCGTGGATCACAAGAATCTCGTCGGCGTTCGCAACGATGTAGGAAAGCGTGTAAATTGTGCCGGCTGGATCGGCAAAAAAACCAGTCCCACTAAGTTTCCCGTGACGGTCGTATGCTTCGACCCGAACAGTCGATGCACGTCGCTCATCGAAGAGCCGTCGAACCTCGGAAGAGATTTTCTCACCAAGGTTGTCTTCTGCCCGACTCGCGACCGTCACGAGCAGGAGAAGGAGAACGCCAAGCTTTCCGCCCAGAGCGCTAGAAACTGAGCGGCTGCTCATTGCTCACGGGCCTGGACTGAAGCACATAGTGTGATGGCAGCGACCCGCCGGTTTGTGCGGAGACCGGAAGCGTATCAGTGATTGTGACGGGTTTGGAGGCAGTAAGTGAGAATGAGGTCCGGGAACCATCTGCCGGCGCAAGTGTTCCCGAAGGCTGCTGAGTAACGATCAGCGCCGAGGCGACCGCAGCCAGCATGAGAATCACCGCATAGGCAAACTGAGGAACTCGAAAGGTCGGCGCGATTGAAACAATCCGCTCCCAGAGTATCGCCCAGCCGGGACGTCGAAGAGCCTCGACGCGCTGGCGCCTTTGGAACTCCCGAAGAAAGTCATCAAAGTAAGCAGGAGGGGGCGTTTCGTAGCGCTTTAATCGCAGCAACTTTGAGACGTTCGGGTCTTCGTCCATACCTTTGAGTCAGTGTTTGATAAACTCTTCGAGATAATTTTGCAACTGGCGGTGCGCATAAAATAACCTCGATCTGACGGTGCCTTCGGAAATCCCAAGGATCTTGGCGATTTCGGCGTGGGGCATTCCTTGAATGTCAAACATGGTAACGACCGCTCTATGTTCATGAGACAGCTTCTGCAATGCCTCGTTCAATCTTTGTTGCAGTTCGGAAATATTCGCATCCTGCCGCGGATCGCCTCCGGTGGTGGCTTCGATGAAGTCGGGATCGTTCTGCACGCCGGCATCCATGTCATCGAGGCTCATCGCATGTCGTCGGCCACGTTTTTTGACAAAGTTGATCGTCATGTTAACAGCGATGGAATGTATCCAGGTATAAAAGCTCGATTTACCTCGAAAGCCGCTGATTGAACGATAGGCTTTGGCGAAGACTTCCTGGAGGAGATCGTTGGTATCTTCATGGTTGGAAGTCATATTGTAGATAAGCCCATAGAGCCTCGGACTGTATCGAACCACCAGTTCATCAAATGCCTCCGGGTCTCCGCCCTGAGTGCGGGCGACCAAATCGTCGTCGTGTGGTTCCGGAGCTTCGTCCATGCAGCGAAAAGCGCGACAGGATACCAGAGATGGCCCGGTTTGCCACTAGCTGATTAGGGTGGGCAAGTCTTCACGCCATGGAAGTGCGGTCCGTATCCTCATCAAGCGGGGCGACCCTCGGCTGCTTGGGGCAAGGGAGATTGAAGTTGCTTAAGACGCTCGTAGAGCAGCTGGAGGTGCGGAAGCGATAGTCCGATTTTGTTCGCGCGACGTAGGGGTTCTCCCCACATTGCCTCGATTTCCAATTCCCTTCCCGCGAGCCAATCGACAAGCGTCGAGGGCTGATAGGCTCCCATTGGATAGGTCCGCTCAATTTGCAGGTCGGCGTATTGTCGCTCGATCGGATAACCAAGGGCGGTTGCCGCGGTGATCGTCTCGTCCATCAACGCGCGGCAGCGTATTTTGAGCCCTGGGTCTCCGAGTATCTTGTCTACCGTAAGGCCGCCTTCCGTCACGGCCAGCCCGTTAAACGGAATATTCCAGACGAGCTTGCGCCAGCGTTCGGTGGCCAAATCCTTTACCAACCGCGCGTCGATACCGCTCTCGCAGAATGCCTGGACGAGTGCACCTGTGCGGGCGAGGGGAGATCTGGCATATTCGCCGATGGAAAGCATCCCGTGACCAAAGTGGTCAACGCTGGCTGCCGTTCGTCGAGTGAGGCAAACAAAGCACAAGCCTCCCAACACGCGCTCGGCTCCGCAAAACGCTGCCAGCAGTTCTTCGTTGCCGAGGCCGTTCTGCAGCGTGAGCAAAATGGTCCCGTCGTGGAGAAGGGGCGGAACCAATCTCTCGAGAGCACCGTTCGAAGTCGTCTTTAGCGCCACGATGACAACGTCGCACTGGCCAATTTCACGAACATCGCGAAATATCTTCGGCCGATCGAGGTGAACCTCTTCGCTGTTGACGCTAAAGATGGATATCCCGTGCTGACTCGCTTCATCGAAGCCGGAGCGGAGTAGAAAATGAACATCCACCCCCTCGGCAGCCAGCTTCCCGCCGTAATAAAGACCGACCGATCCCGAACCGATGACGGCGACTTTGCCGACGGCTGACACAAACTAACTCTTAAGTTGAACGCGCTTCCGACAGACAGGCTTCGAAACCCCTCTCAAGCTCTGCTCTTTCGGTCGCTGGATAGCCGGTATCAGCCAGGTTGGAGATGCGAGACCAGCCTTCCGCAAATTCACTTGCGCTGCTGCTAATCGGGTGCACCAGCGCCTTTTTCTTTCAGCACGCCCTCCTTGCCGACCTTTCCGGTGATGAGCCGAGCACCCTTTGCGTAGTTAACGTGTGCCCAAGCCCACTGCCAAAAGACGAAAACGCGGTTTCGGAAACCGATCAGAAATATCAGGTGAACGAAAACCCAGGCCAGCCAGGCCAGGTGTCCGCTAAACTTCATTCCAGCCACGCTGGCAACCGCCTTGTAGCGCCCGATCGTGGCCATGCTTCCCTTGTCAAGATAGTTCCATTGCAGTGGCGGTTCACCTCGAAGCTGGCGCTCGATATTCTTGGCGGCATGGCGTCCAGCCTGCATAGCCGCGGGACTCACTCCTGGCACAGGCTTGCCGCCGTCATAGCTGGTGGCTATCATGTCGCCGATCGCTTGGATTTCTGGACGGCCCTGGATGGTCAGGTCCGGGTTCACTTTGACACGGCCCTGGCGATCAGTCTCCCCACCGAGCATTGCGGCCAGCGGTGAAGCTTTATTTCCAGCCGCCCAGATCACCGTGCGTGCCTTGATGACCTGCTGATTAACGTCCACTTCGCCCTCTGCCAGGCGGGTCACTGCGCTGTTCAAGAGGACTTCGACGTGAAGTTCCTTAAGCTGCCGAAGCGCACTTTCGGAAAGCTCTGGGTCAAAGGGAGGAAGGACCCGCGGAGCGGCCTCTACCAGGATGACACGAGCCGATGTTGGATCGATGTGGCGAAAGTCGCTCCGAAGGGTGAAACGTGCGAGTTCGGAAATTGCCCCGGCCATTTCGACTCCCGTCGGACCCGCCCCCACGATCACGAAGGTCAAAGCTTGCCTGCGCTCTTCATCATTACTGGCCTTTTCAGCGACCTCGAAGGCCAGGAGCACGCGGCGCCGGATCTCGAGAGCATCTTTAATGCTTTTGAGACCGGGCGCTTGATCTTCCCACTGGTCATTGCCGAAATAATGGTGACGCGCCCCCGCCGCCACAATCAGGTAGTCGTATTTAAACGTGAGGTCTTCCGTAATCACCTCGCGGATCTCCGGATTGATTTGTTTGACCTCGTCAAGAACGACTCGGACGTTGGGTTGGTTGCGAAGAATGCCGCGGATCGGCTGGGCGATATCGGCAGGCGACAATTCGGCAGTGGCTACCTGATAAAGAAGGGGTTGGAAAAGATGATGATTGCTCCTGTCGACAAGGATGACTTTGACGGGAGCATTGGCCAGCGCCTTGGCGGCACTGAGCCCCGCAAAGCCTCCTCCAATGATGACAACCACGGGCAGGCTTGCTTTTTCGTTCGAAGAGGAAACGGTAGGTAGGCTTGCTTTTTCGTTCGAAGAAGAAACAGTAGTCATAGTTCGCGATCTTTTGAGAGTCTATGAGGTGGGGCAGGCGTCCAAACTAGAAGCGCAGCAAAATCCAAACATGGCAACAACAATCGAACACCCTGATAGCTTGACGAGAAGCCTTGGGCAAGTGCGCAAAGTGCAGGGGGCGGGAGAATTGCTCGGGGAGCAGCTGACGCTGAATATGGGCCCCTCGCACCCCTCCACCCACGGCGTGTTACGGATTGTCCTCGATTTGGATGGGGAGGTAATCACCAGAGCGACTCCCGACATCGGCTATCTCCACCGTGGAGACGAAAAGATCGCCGAGAACATGCAATACAATCAGTTTGTGCCGTACACCGACAGACTCGATTACCTCGCACCGATCGCAAATAATGTGGCCTATGCGCTCGCGGTCGAGAAACTGATGGGGTGGGAGCTTCCGCCGCGGGGCAAGGCAATCCGAGTCATCTGTTGCGAGTTAGCCAGGATCTCAGCCCACATGCTGGGAATCGGCGCGATGGCCATGGATATCGGCGCAGTCACCGTTTTTCTCTACACGTTTCTCGAACGCGAAAAGGTTTACAATCTTGTCGAATTGTTGAGCGGGGCCCGTTTCACAACGAGCTACACTCGCATCGGCGGTCAGACGCGGGATCTTCCAGACTCCTTTATCTCGCAGTTGCGCGATTTCATCGCTGGTGTCAGGCCCGCCATCGCCGAGCTGGACAAGCTTCTCACACGAAATCGCATTTTCATTGATCGATGCAAGAACGTCGGCGTGATCTCGAAGACCGAGGCAATTGCCTACGCCCTCTCGGGTCCCAATTTGCGCGGGTCGGGCGTCGAACATGATGTCCGTCGTAAGAACCCTTACCTAGACTATGGGAATTACGACTTTGAGATTCCGATAGGCAGCGTGGGAGACGCGTTCGACCGTTATCTTGTCCGAATGGAGGAAATGCGACAAAGCGTCCGCATTCTGGAGCAGGTCATCGAGAAGCTTCCTGCTGGAGAGATCAACTACGTCGATTCCAAACAGACGTTGCCGCCGAAGGTCGACGTTCTCACCAAGATGGAGGAGCTGATCCATCATTTTATCTTGGTGACCGAGGGAGTCGATGCACCAGTGGGCGAGGTTTATTTTGGCGCCGAAAATCCGAAGGGAGAACTCGGTTTCTATATCTGCAGTAAGGGAGGCGGTGTGCCGTACCGCCTGAAGATCCGGTCACCCAGCTTCGTCAACCTGAGTATTCTGCCGAAGATCCTACCCGGTCACATGATCAGCGATGTCGTGACGATTTTAGGCTCCTTCGATTTCGTGATGGGCGAGTGCGATCGATAGCCGGGCAGGAGCTTGGCTACCCGGGCGGCCACTTCATTTGGCGCCCACCGAGCACATGAACGTGAAGATGCGGCACGCTCTCGCCCGCATGCCAGCCCTGGTTCACAATGACGCGATACCCATTTTCCGCGATACCCTCCCGCTTAGCCACCTCTGCCGCCGTCAGCAGCAAGTGACCCAATAGAGTTTCATCGGCCTCGGTCGCCTCACCGAGCCGCGGAATAACTTTTTTGGGGATGACGAGAACGTGAATCGGGGCTTGCGGGTTGATATCCCGAATCGCCACGCACCGGTCATCCTCGTGAATGATCTGCGCCGGAACCTCTCGGTTAACGATTTTTTCAAACAGGGTCATGACAATTGCATCTGCAACTCCGCGCCCGGTGAAGAGTCCACTTCGTTGCGCACGAAGTTGACGACTTCTTCAAGAAGCCCGGAGCAATCCCGGCGCCAGTTTTTGGCGGATCTCAGGAGCTTAATTCCGGAATGGGCATCACAAATTTCCAAGCGCTCGACCTTGGCCTCGAGAGCTTCGCGAAGACGCGAACGAAGAAGATCAAAGAAGGCGAGTTCGTAGCCGCAGCCGGCGGCCCGCGCAAGGTCGACCAGTGAGATCCGCGTCGGAGGAGGAACAGCGCAAAAGTGACCGGCGACGTCCGCATAGCCGATGACTTGAAGAACTGATTGCACCGCCTTTTCGAGACGTCCGATCGCGACAATACTTTCGGGGAAATCTTGTTCGAGATAGCTGGTGACACTTTCGGTTACATGAGGGGCTAGCCACCACTTCTTGTATCCGGCGCGCTCCGCGGCGCGGGCCAGCGTTCCGGCAAGCCAGCCACGCTCGAATTGAATTACTTGGCCATCGCTAAACCGGACGAGGGGCAAGTTATTCGGAAGGCTGATCATGCCTGGAAGAGTTCGGGTTGCGCAGAAGAGCGTGACGAGCGCTTTTCCTGATAGGTCTGGATTTCCTCGATGAAATCTCCAATCTCCTGAAATTGCCGGTAGACCGAAGCATAGCGAACATAGGCGATGGGATCGATGGCGTGCAGCTTCTCCATGACCATAGCCCCGATCAAGCGCGTGGGGATTTCGCGCTTCTGTTGCGACTCGAGCTCGTGCAATAGCTCCTCAACCGCTCGCTCAATTTGTTCCATCCCGATGGGCCGCTTTTCACAAGCCTTGACCAGACTGGTGAGAAGCTTGTGCCGGTCTAAGGGCTCGTGTCGGCCGTCGCGCTTAATCGCACGCAACTCGACCCGTTCAATTTCTTCGTAGGTTGTGTAGCGCGTCTCGCAGGCGAGGCACTCCCGCCGTCGACGAATACTATCGCCGTCTCTCGATAGACGGGAGTCAATCACCTTATCTTGAAGGGAACCGCACTTAGGGCAACGCATTGTGGTGCCTTAACTCTTGGTTGCGAATTCACCACAATATCTTGAGATGTCAACCGGTTTATCGATCTTTTCTCGACAAGAGGTCGATGAGTAAACGTTCGATGATTACCGCGTCGGTGAGCGTTCCGCTAAGGAGTTGCTGGTTTGCCGCCGCGCAGGAGGAAAATCCCTCCCTAAGCTCCTCGAGCGTGTAACGGGAAGCGCCGGTCGCCGCAATTCCCAGAAGATATACGCTGAGGGTGCCATCCTTCTTACGGGGAAGATGCGCGGTGTCGGCCGGGGAAAGGCGCTTGAGGGTTCCGGCAAAGAACTGCGGCTGCGAGGGAGGGGACAAGTGGTGTCTCAAAATAAGATCCTTGACGAGAAGAAGATTGCGCACGGTGGGGACGACGGCGGCGAGAAGGATGGCTATGCCACGTTCGCCTTGGTGAATCAGCTGTTGGAGAGTTTCCAGCGCCAGCGCAAGGTCTCGTTGCAGAATGGCGTCGCTCAGGTCGAAAATGCCCCCTTCGCGGGTCTGCGGCACCAGAAGCCGGATGTCTCCTGAGCTGATCTGGGTGCCGGTTCCGAAGGCCGTCTCCAGCTTCCCGAGTTCACTCTCGAGTTGAAGCGGATTCAGTCCAACGCGGGCGGCGAGGATATCCACTGCGTCCGGACGCAATTGCACGCCGTGCTCCCGCGCCCGCACAGCCGTCCATTCCGCAATCGCCTCCTCGTCTCCCCGAAATCCAAGGTTGGGAAGATCATAGACCGCCGTGGTCGCGAGTTTCGTTAAGAGCTTGTAGCCGGTTCTGCGCTTGTCGGCCAACGGTGCGCTGAAAAGAAAGCTAACGCCTTCGGGTAGTCCCGTTTCAACAACCGCGCAGAGTCTTTCAAGCGCACGAGTGACGCTCTCCGAGCGTCCGGCGCCGAGATCAGCCAGGAACGAGGCGTTCTTCAGCCAAACCAATTTGGAACCGCCGAGAAATGGGAGGGTGAGCAACGCCTGGCTGGCTTGCTGGAGCGCGCTAATCGCCGCCTCGGCGTTGTCGGCGGCGCCGTCGATCATCTCGAGACCGAATACGTCTGCATCCGGCGCCAGCTCTTTTGCGAGCTCGATGGACGCCTTCCTTACGGCCGCCTCATCGGATCCAGTAACGAAGTGGACTTCAGAAGCTCTCGTCTTCGCCGAAACCATCAGACAACCGATCGTTTGCGGCCTCTCCTTCCGCTTGGATACCTACTGGGAACTCTCCTTGGTTCGACCTTCGCAATCCCTGAACCGCTCTTGAGCTCGGCAATTTGATCACGCAACAAAGCGGCGCGTTCATATTCGAGACCGGCAGCAGCAGAGGCCATGTCACGCTCCAATTCGCGGATGAGTTCGTTGAGATCGAAGTCTGCCGGAGACTCATTGACGATGCCTTGCTCCACTTCGCGGGCCTTCAAGATCACATGCAAACTTTCCTGGACGGCACGTCGAACACTCTTGGGGGTGATGCCGTGTTCCTCATTGTACGCCAGTTGGCGTCCCCGCCGGTAGTCACTCACATCGAGCAGCTTTTGCATGCTGCCGGTCACCTGGTCCGCAAATAGAACGACCTCTCCGTTGACGTGCCGCGCAGCTCGTCCCGCCGTCTGGATCAGGGAAGTCTGCGAGCGCAGGTAGCCCTCCTTGTCAGCGTCCAGAATGCAAACAAGGCTAACCTCTGGCAGGTCCAAACCTTCACGAAGCAGGTTAATTCCTACCAACACGTCGCACTCTCCGGAGCGCAGACCACGTAGGATTTCGACTCGTTCGATTGTATCAATGTCGCTGTGAAGGTAGCGGACTTTCAGGCCGATGTCGCGCAGGTAATCCGCCAGGTCCTCGGCGGTCCGCTTCGTCAAGGTGGTCACGAGAACTCGCTCGCCTTTCTCGATGCGCTGTCGACACAATTCGATCGTGTCGTCGATCTGATTTTTCAGTCCTCGAACAGTGATTTTCGGATCGAGAAGCCCGGTCGGGCGAATGATCTGCTCAACCACAAGAGGAACGCCAGGAGTTAATGGGTCGAATTCGCGGGCAACCTCCGGTTTTTGATTTTGGCCCGTAACGTCAGAGAAGCTAGCCCACCCTCGCTCGCGGAGCTGGTCACCAGGAGTGGCGATATAGCTTCGGTTACCGACAACACTGTTCCGAAGCTCGAATTCGCCGGGCGTAGCACTGACGTAGACTAACTGGCGCGTCATCGTCATGAATTCCTCGAAGTTTAGCGGTCGATTGTCGAGCGCGCTGGGGAGCCGGAAACCGTAGTTGACGAGCACTGTCTTCCGCGAGCGATCTCCCGCAAACATGCCACCGATCTGTGGAACGGTGGCATGAGACTCATCGATCACGAGAAGGAAATCTTCGGGCAGAAAGTCCATCAGGGTGTAGGGTCGCGAGCCGGGAGGGCGTCCACTGAGGTGGCGCGAATAGTTCTCGATGCCATTGCAGAATCCCATTTCCTGCATCATCTCCAAATCAAACTCTGTGCGTTGTTTAAGCCTCTGCGCCTCGACCAGTTTGTTCTCGCGCTCCAGCAAGGTAATTCGCTCATCAAGTTCATGACGTATTGCCCGCACCGCCCGCTGGAGCTTGTCGTAAGGAGTTACGAACTGCTTGGCAGGGTAGATCGTTAGAGTAGTAAGTGTCGACGTAGCCCGCCCGGTCAGCGGATCGAATTGGCTAATGCGTTCGATCTCATCACCGAAAAATTCAACGCGAATGGCTTCTTCGTCCACCTGTGCCTGGTGCACCTCAACGACGTCGCCGCGAACGCGAAACTTCCCTCGACCGAACGCGATATCGTTGCGCTCATAAAGCATGTCCACGAGCTTCGCCAGAAAGGTCTCGCGACTCATCGTCTGTCCCTGCTTGATGGTGACGAGCATTTGCAAGAAATCCTCGGGCGAGGCCAGCCCATAGATGCAGGACACGCTTGCCACAACGATCGTATCGCGCCGCGAGAGCAGCGAGCTAACAGCCGACAGTCGAAGCCGCTCAATCTCTTCATTGATTGAAGAATCCTTTTCGATGTAGGTATCGGTCCGCGGGATGTAGGCTTCCGGCTGATAATAATCGAAATAACTGACAAAATATTCGACGGCATTGTGCGGGAAGAACTGCCTGAACTCGCTGTAGAGCTGGGCCGCCAGCGTCTTGTTGTGAGACATCACCAAAGTTGGCCGATCGAGTTCCTGGATGACATTTGCGATGGTGAAGGTCTTGCCTGAGCCGGTAACGCCCAGCAAGGTTTGGTGGCGGTTTCCTGCCACCAGCGAACGGATCAATTTGCTGATGGCTTGTTCCTGATCACCACGGGGCTCATAGCTGGCCGCCAATTCGAAAGACATAACCCAACAATTTACTGGGGAACGGAGCTCGCCGCAAGCGATCGGCTGCGGATGGTCACTCCGGCACGTTGCCTTCAGCTCCGCAGCTGGCGATTGCAATAAGAAGTTGCCGTGCGACCATGAGTCTGTGAAATACTTTGTGGCAGGCCCATTATGAATCCGCGTCTGATCTCGAGAGACTTGCAGCCACTCCTACGCAAGGTCGAGAGTGGGCTTCGCATCTCCGAAGAGGACGCAAACCTCCTTTATAACAGCACCGACATTAATGGCATTGGGGCGATCGCAAACATCGTCCGTGAGCGGAAGAATGGGAACGTTGCGACCTATATTCACAATCGCTACGTCAACTATTCCAACGTCTGCCTCCTCTCCTGCCAATTCTGTGCCTTCGGTGCCAAGAAGCGCGAAGCGCATGCATTCGAGATGGCAATCCCCGAGATCGTCCAGATCGTTCGTGACGCTTTGAACCTTGGTATTACCGAGATTCATATGGTCGGGGGACTCCACCCGACTCTGAAAGGGGATTGGTATCTTGAGTTATTACGCAGCCTTCACGGACTCGACGAGCAGTTGATCATCAAAGCGTTCACCGCCATCGAGATTAGACACCTCGCCGAGCGCGTCTTCAAACTTCCCCTCCGTGCTACCCTTGAGCTTCTCCGGGAGAACGGACTGGGTGCGATTACCGGCGGCGGCGCCGAGATCTTTGATCCGGAGATTCGCGATAAGATCTGCCGGGGCAAGGAAAGCGCCGAAGAATGGCTTGAAGTGCACAGAACCTGGCACCAAATGGGGGGCCACAGCACTTGTACCATGCTCTACGGTCACATCGAAACTGCCTCTCACCGGATCGATCATCTGAGACGCCTGCGCGAACTTCAGGACGAGACCGGTGGCTTTACCGGATTTATTCCCTTTGCTTTTGAGCCTGAAGGTGCTCGCCCTGTCCTGCACGGAATCGCCCATGCCACCGCATTCGAAGAATTGCGCAACCTGGCGATCAGCCGACTTTTCCTCGATAACATTCCTCACATCACCGCTTATTGGATCAGTCTTGGACTCCCTCTCGCGCAACTTTCCCTCAGTTACGGAGTTGATGACCTTCATGGCACCATCATCGAAGAGAAGATCTTCCACATGGCAGGAGCACGAACACCACAGCAGCAAACGGTAGAGGCTCTTGAGAAGGCCATCCGTGAGGCAGGTCGCATCCCGATGCAACGGAACAGCTTCTACGAGCGCATATCCAATACCATGCCGCGGGCCCCGCACCTGGCGGCGGCGTGAGTCCAGCTGTCTTCGCTCTTTCCGGTCTGCGAATCGGTCCGGTTTCCTATCTCAACGCCAAACCGTTGATCTGGGGCCTCAATTCGAGTCTCCTTCGAACGGATATTCCAGCGGTCTTGTCGGAGCAGTTTTTCGCGGCAAAATTGGATATCGCCCTGCTGCCGGTTGTTGACGTCCTTCGAGCGGGCGCGGCATCGATTGTCGATAATGTTGGTATCGCCTGCGATGGCGAGGTCTTCAGCGTGGTGGTCGCCAGCCGGACAAGCTTCTTGGAGACGCGCAAGATTCACCTCGATCCTGCTTCCCGCAGCTCGACAGCGCTCCTGCGGGTTTTGCTTGCTGAGTTTTATCCCGGAGGTCCGCAAATCGCGGAAGGCGAGGAGATGCCTCACGAAGGAGCGCGACTCCTGATCGGTGACTCGGCCATCGCGTTCCGTCGATCTAAGGGATCAACCTGGCACTATCACGACCTGGGATGGCTTTGGAAAGTTCATACCGGACTTCCCTTCGTTTTCGCCGTCTGGGCGGTGGCCAGTGGTGCCAGTTCTTTGGTTTTCGACGCGCTCCGCGACGTCAAAGCGGCCGGGCTCGCGGCACGCAGAGAGATCGCTGCGCGGGAACCCGATCCAGAGTTCGCCTATGCCTATCTGACAAAGCATATCCGCTACGACATCGGCAGCGACGAGAAGGCGGGTCTTCGACACTTTGAGGGGCTGGCGAAGCGTCACGGCATTCTTCCCGAGACCTCTGCAGCCAGACTCGATTTCCGTTGAGGCGATCTTTCAATCCGAGCGCGACGGCGACGCGTTCGGGGCAAAACGGGGTAGATATTGTTCGCGAAAGAACTCAGCATTCCACGGCTTCTCCGACAGAATGGATCTGCGGGAAGGAGGCACGACATAGGCAAGAGCAAGCCTCTCTCCTTCCGGGCAGAGCACGGACACCTCTTCAAGCTCGTAAAAATCATCCTCAAACGCGGTAAGACGCTCCCACTCGAGCTCGCTGATGTTCGAGTAAAGGATTCCTTCTACTTTCCCGCCGCCACTCTCCCTGATCAGGGCAGGAAACAACTCGCCAAGAACCTCGAGGCACCGATAGCCGTTGATTGCCGCGGGACAACACGCGGGAACACGCCCGAGAACCGATCTGATCACCGGCGCGAACATCAGTGTGCCGTAAGCAAATAGCGGCATGCTCCCGAGAGATTGTCCGGTCACACCAATCTCAGATGAACGCTTCAGCAACCGAATCTGCCAGGAGCCGTCCCTTGGGTGTCAGAAACCAGCGACTTTCCCTCAAAACGAGCAGGCCGATCGTGGCGAATTCCTCGGCTTGAGCTTTCGCAACGAGCTCCGAAGCGACCCCGTAGTTCGTGCGTAGGGAAAAGGCGACGCGTTCTGAGCGGCGCACGCTTTCGGAGAGCCTCTCTTGGAAGTCGACTGGCTCCCGACCCGCGTCGACGGCACTGACGTACTTCGCCGTGTCGCTGACGTTCTTCCATCGCTTGTGACCCACAGTCGAGAACGCGCTGGGGCCAAGCCCAAGAAAGTCTTCCCCGAGCCAATAGGCAAGATTGTGACGGCACTCTCGATTCGGCCGCGCGTAGTTAGAGATCTCATACTGCGAGAAGCCGGAGCCTTCCAGCATCTCCATCGCCATCTCGAACAGATCGGCCTCGAGCGACTTGTCAGGAACATATTCCGCACGGGTCATGCGTGCGAAGTATTCAGTGTCCTCCTCGTAGGTTAGGCAATACGCCGAAACGTGGTCGGACTCGAGAGCAAGCGTTTCATCTAAAGTCGCTCGCCACTGTTCGCGATTCTGCCCAGGTATGCCGAACATGAGGTCCAAATTTATGTTGTCGAAGCCAGCCTCGCGAAGGAGCGCGTAGCTTCTTCTCGCCTGTTGCGATGAGTGAACCCGGCCGAGCGTCGCAAGTAACCCGTCATCCCAGCTCTGCACTCCCATGCTCACGCGATTGACGCCCATCCCACGAAGCATCGCCGCTTTCTCAAGTGAAACCGTGGCGGGATTCATTTCCACGGTGAATTCCTTGAGGTCCGAGACGTCGATGCGCTCTCGCAGACCGCTAATCAGGTAGCGCAATTGTGGGGTCGTAAGTGCTGTCGGAGTGCCGCCGCCAAAGAATATCGTCTTGGGTCTCAGATCAGCGGCGTGGCCCTCCGCCTCAACCAAGACAGCATCAAGGAAGCTTGCCGTTTTGTGGCGGTCACTCGATTCCTTGTAAAAGCTGCAATATGGGCACACCTTCGGGCAGAACGGGACGTGGACGTAAAGATGCGCGATCATTCGGCTGGATTTTCGAGGCGGATTGACAAAATTCAGAAGATGAAGGCGGTTCTCGGTTTTGCGTTTCTGCTGGCTGTGAGCCTGCCTGCCACTGCTCAGGATGCGGCCAGAGTCTATTACGCGCTCGATACGAATGCAATCGGCCCCGCTCGATCGATTCAGACACGCGTGGTGCGAAGGATGGTTGATAGCCTGATTTGCCGGGTCACTGGCACTTATTCTGTCGCGGCAGCTTGGAGGTCGCTCTTAAACCCAAAGGATAGGGTGGGAATCAAAGTTTCCGCCTCGGGTAGGTCGGTCAGCGGGACGAACCCGGAGGTCGTCGATGCCATCGTGGAGGGCTTGACCGAGGCGGGAGTCCCCTCGAAAAGCATTATCGTTTGGGATAAGAGTATCGACGATCTTCTGGCTGCGGGCTTCAAGAAGGATGGTACGCGCTACCTTCTCCAAGGAATTGATCCGAAGAGCGGCTACGATCAGCAAGCCGGAGTGAGTGCTCCTGTTCTCGGGAAGCTTATCTGGGGAGACAGTCGGTTCGGCGATCGTCGCGGGCATCGCTTCGCGGATCTTCTCTCGAGCGGCGAGCAACTTAGTAGTCAAAGCTACTTTGCCAAAGTCCTCACCACGGACGTCACCAAGGTGATCAACGTCCCGTCCTTGAGTGACAGTTACCTTACGGGAATAAATGGTGGCATCGTGAATATGACCCTTCCAAACCTGGACAATTGGCGCCGCTTTGCTAAGGCGGCGGCAGAGGGCGGTTCTTATATCGCGGAAGTCTATGCCGATCCACTGATCCGAGAAAAGGTGGTGTTAACGCTTCTCGACGCGCTCATCCTGCAATTCGCGGGCGGACCATTTCCGGATCCAAACTTCTCGCTTGAAAACTATGCCTTGTTTGCCAGTAAGGACCCGGTCGCGATTGATGTGATCGCTTTGCGGCTCATTGAGGACGCTCGAAAAGCCAGCAAAATGCCTTCGATTAAACCAATGACTGCCTACTTGGGAGCCGCTGCCGAACTCGGGCTGGGAGAGGCCGTCGAGTCACGCATTCAAACGATCCGGGTGGGGGTAGAGGGATTCAGATAGAGCAGAGCCAATGCCTGCCTCCAACGCTTTTCTTGCACGTGAAACCTCAGCCTCGTTGCGAGCGCCTTCGGTAGACTGGCCGCTGCTCAAGCGGGTTTCGCGTTCTTTTTATCTGAGCCTTAGGCTTCTGCCCAGACAGGTCCGCGAATCGATAGCGCTCGCTTATCTTCTCGCCAGACTATCCGATACTTTGGTCGATGGAGCGACCACCGACGCAGAAAGGCAACTCCTGGCGCGACGCCAGGAAATCGAGGCATGGCTTTCCTGTTCGCCGGATCGTCTTGAGATCGAAAGCGTCTGGTCAACCATTCGCCAGGGTCAGGGGTTCGACCATGAACGCTTCTCGGCCAATTCAGCCCCACTTAGCCCGGAGGAGCTCGATCGCTATACGTATCTCGTAGCCGGATGCGTCGGCGAATTTTGGACGCTTCTTTGTGAAAAGAAAATACCTGGCTTTGCATCCTTGGAATTCTCCAAATTGCGCGATTTGGGTATCCGCTTCGGCAAAGGGCTTCAACTCGTCAACATACTGCGCGATCGACACGGCGACGCGCTGATGGGGCGCATCTATGTGCCTCCTGAGCGGTTCGCGGCCGCCTTGGCGGAGGCTCGCGCGCATCTTGATGCTGCCCGGCAATACGTCGATTCGCTGCGGATTTATCGCTTGCGGGTTGCTTGCACTCTCCCGCTCTACCTGGGAAACGCCACTCTCGATCTGGTCGAGCGCTATCCGTCAAGGGAGCGCGTGAAGGTCCATCGCCTAAGCGTGTGGCTCCAGTTCCTGCGAGCTTTGCTGCCCGGAAAGATCAGCTGAAACCAAGAGGCGCCCCTGGGCTGGCATCAATCGAAGGATGTTTTCGCGTATTCCCGCAAAATCCCGGCCAGGACCTTAACGGTGGGTTGGCTCAGCATCTGATCGGGATCGCAGTTCAATCGATTAATGGCCGCGTCGGGGGCACAAGCTCGCCAGGCGGCTTCGTGATCACGCGCCATCGTCGTCCCCATTACTACGCAGCAGGGACCGCTCAGCGGTCGCGTGCGAAACTCTCTCAAGGCATTGGCATGCGAGATCTCGACCGAGCGCATGTTTGAATCGACAAGAACCTCGCGCTTACCAGAGCGCGAAAATGCTCGTGAAAGCGAACGCATCCAGTCATCGGCCTTTCCGTTGAGCAAAGGAGCGCGCGAGCCCGTCAAGGCAAGATAACGGACGCGAGAACCCGCCTCGCGCATGCGGTGAGCCATCTCAAACGCGAGAACCGCCCCGAAACCGTAACCCAAGAGATGATACGGGCCATCGGGGTCCTGCATTCGCACCGCTTCAACCAGGGCGGCAGCCTCACTTTCCACGGTTTGATGGCATGCTGCCGGTTCGGTGAGCCCGCGGGCTGTTGTCCCGATCAGTGTCCAATCTTCGGCGAGCAGTGTGATGAGTTCTCGGTATTTTTCCGGACTCCCTTCGACGTCATGAATAAGGAACAACGTGGGAGCGTTGGGAGTAGTGTGCAGGAGCAACAGCGGCTGCCAGGTGATCGAATCGGCCGGATGGACTGTCGGCGAAGTCTTCGTGAGCACGTCAGTCAACGATCGATGCAGCCTCGCCGAATCAATTCTCCCGCCGGCGGTGAGTGGAAACTCAGCGACGGCATGCAGGTAGTCTGGCTGCATCGTTTTTGGCTGAGCACTAATTGCACTTTGTATTGTCTCCGAGACATGAAGGCTGCGATCTTGCAGAATTAACCAGGCATGGCGAGCGGCCCTGGCACCGCCTGCCATGGTTACGCAATGTGCGTCTTGAACTCCTGCAATCTCGGTCAGCGATCGTTCGATAAGCTCGTCGTCCGAGGGGATCAGATGAATGACGCCCGATTTGTCGCGCCAGGCGGGCGCGGCGAACTTCTCTGCATGGTCGCGGAGCTGAATGGTCAATCGTCCTGGGTAGCGCGGCGGAATGAGATGGCCGGCCGAATCGATCAAGCGCGCTGCAACTCCGGCGCGTGGAGTTCCAAG
Organism: uncultured Verrucomicrobiae bacterium; assembly: GCA_963706955.1. GTDB lineage: Bacteria > Verrucomicrobiota > Verrucomicrobiia > Chthoniobacterales > Terrimicrobiaceae > DASTFP01. Next base: position 40,908 of record CAVPOC010000012.1, read on the forward strand.
AGGAACTTCGGTGATGGAGACGGAAAGGCCCGGTCGATCCCCGGCTTCATAGTTAACACTCAAACCGGAAAATCCCACCGGGCTGGAAAAGAAGATCGTTCTCGCCCGGCCGTCGTTGATCTCCTGCCACTGTCGATGGATTGCCGGCGCCAAAACTTTCCGCTCGATGCATACACAACGCAGCGAATCTGGAAAAGCCGCCCGCTCTCCTCGTAGCCCTGTTGTCCAGCTCCGCCATTGCGCGGAAGTTAGACGCAGATGCGAAGGCCTAGCATTTCTTAGCGTCGCGGCGAGTTCTCCCTCTCCGAGCAGAATGATGGTCGACCCTGCGAGCATTGCCGAAAGCACTATTTCTGCGAAAGCGGCAGTCCCACCGGTTGTTAGGAGAGGAATTCTATCTCCTGGTTGCAGCTCCCAGAGAGTAATGGTCTCCAGACACGCCTCGAGCAGCAGTTGTGAGCTTAAAGTTTGCACGGCAGGCGGCTCATCAAATTCCGTGCCCGTAAGAACCAAAGCGGGCTGGGGGTCGGCCACTGGCGGAACTTCCCCGCTGGATGTCGCGGTGATCACATCCCACTTTTGATCCAAGATAATGAGCTTGCACCTCAGGTTCGCGAACAAGGGCGCGGTGATTGAATCACAGAGAACAATGTTCACATCGAGAGCGGTGAGCTTGCTGGCGAGCCACGTCGCACTGGAATTTGGATCTAGAGGCACGCACGTTTTCCCACCGATAAGAATTCCCAGGACGGCGACCGGCAGCCAGGGCGTCGGTGTCAGACATGTCGCGACACGGCCAGTATGGGCGGGATCTTCAGTGCGAAGATGAGCCGCGAGCAGCTTTGCGCATGAGTCGAGCTCGGCAAGGGAGAGCGCCGCATCGTTTGGTCCCTCAATCGCGAGTGATAAAGGCTGTCGCGTAATCACCGCGGCGATTTTCTCCTGAAGGGTCAGGCTCGGCTTTTCGCTCAGCCGCCCGAGCTCCTTAGGTTGGGGGATTTCGGTTTCGGCCTTGGTGAGAATAGAGAGCGACCCCACCTTCCCCGCAGGGTCTTTGATGACCGACTCGGTCACCCGCACGATCCGCTCCAAAAGATTTGTCGCTTCCAAAGAAGGAAAGAACTCGGGATCGAATTCAACCCGCAGTTCGAATTGTTGTCCCGACCGCACCTCGATGGTGAAGGGAAAAATCGAGCGCTGGATCGCCTTGACGTCGAAGCGAATCCAGCGGGGAAGTGCGCGGTGGATACGATCATTCAGCGCCGTCGGCAACCACAAAAAGGCGACGGGAAACTCGCTGAGAGGGCGATTCGGCTGCGAGGACTGGAGGGCTTGGGAAAGGCTGATGGCGGCGTGATAGCGACGTTCCTCCTCCTCGAAGGCAATACTCTTCAACCATTCGGTTGCCGTGCGTTCATCTCGAATCGAGACAAGCGCAGGTAGAAGATTCTCGATCAGACCCCAGCCCAAATTTCTCGGACCGGCCACGGAACAGCTTGCCAACAAAGTCAGGTTATCGCGGTCGGTCAATCGGCCGATTGCCAGCGCCCAAAACGCGAGGAATGCGTCCCGGGCCGAAACTCCGAGCTGTCGGCATAGCTTCTGGAGAGACGCAGAGACCTCGCGGTCCATCGTAAGGTGGCTTTCAGCACGCGCACTGGTAGGCAAATCCAGCGCCCGATGGGGGTAGACCCGAAGCATCCGGGGCTGGGCAGCCTCGGCAAGATGTTTGGACCACCAGTCGGCCGTCGTCTCAGACGCCTCGAATAGTCTGGATGGTTCTTCCGCATCCAAAGGTAATGCTCCTTCCAAGGCACCGAGCCATGCACAAAGCAGGCGGAAGACAGCATCTTCATCAAGGAGGACCTTCGGATAGGTCATTAACAAGTGGCAGTGGCCTTGCGGCAACTCAATCGCGATGAATCGAACCAGGGGCGGTTTAGCGAGATCAAACGGCTGAGCGGCATCTTCTTCGAGTAACGCAGACCAGCGCTCAGGCGCCTCTTCGGCAGCCAGCTTCGTCCAATCGAGCAATCGCCATGAGGCCTCGATCCCATCGTGCTCGCGGTAGAGAAAGTCACCCGCCGGGACCTTGAAAAAGCTTGAGCGAAGGACGCCATAGTTGGCGGTGACCTGCTGCCAAGCCTGGCGGACGCGGGCTGCCGGACAGGCTTCCCCGAGACTTATCGACAACTGGATGTTTTGAAACGCCGCCGAAGGAGAAGAAGCATGTAGAAAACAAGCAGTGGTTTGAGCAGGGTGGGCGGGTGACTCGCGCATGCTGAGGAATCAAAGGCCAGCGTCCGTCACCGCCCCGAGCGAAGCGGTCGTCACGTGTGCCGCATACTTAGCCAAAACCCCTCGGCGATAACGAGGCTTTGGACGCTTCCAGCTTTTCAGCCTCGTTCTGATCTCACCTTGTGAGACGCGAAGATCGATGGTCCGACTTTCCGCGTCGATCGTGATAATATCGCCATTCTTGACAATTGCGAGGGGTCCACCGTCGAACGCCTCGGGCGTGATATGCCCCACCACAAAACCGTGAGTGCCACCGGAGAAGCGTCCGTCGGTGACCAACGCCACTTCCTTGCCGAGGCCGCGGCCCATGACCGCGCTGGTCGGCGAGAGCATCTCGCGCATCCCGGGTCCTCCGCGTGGTCCCTCGTAGCGAATAACGATAACGTCTCCTCTCTTGATCTCTCCTTGAAGGATCGCATGCATAGCCGCCTCTTCGCTGTCATAGACCCGGGCAGTTCCGCTAAATTGCTCGCCTTCCTTGCCGCTGATTTTGGCAACGGCTCCCTCCGGTGCCAGATTGCCGCGGAGAATGACCAAATGGCTGTCCTTTTTCAGAGGCTTGCTCAGCCGAGCGATGATTTGCTGACCCTTTGGATAGGCTTTAAACGGCGCGAGATTTTGCTTAAGCGTCTTGCCGGTGACCGTCAGGCAATCGCCGTGCAACAAGCCGGCATGGACGAGCTCTTTCATCAAGGGAACGATGCCGCCGATCTCGACCAACTGGCTCATCATAAAGCGACCGCTCGGTTTGAGATCGGCTAAGACCGGGACGCGCTTTCCGATTCGCGTAAAATCATCCAAGTCGAGACGCACATTTGCCGCATGTGCGATGGCCAGCATATGAAGCACCGCATTTGTGGAACCCCCCAAAGCGATGACCACCGTGATCGCGTTTTCGAACGACTCCTTGGAAAAAATGTCCGAAGGCCGAATGCCCCGTTTCAGCATCTGGATGACCGCGGCGCCGGCATCGTGACAATCGCGGACTTTGTGCTCGGAGATTGCTGCCTGTGCCGAACTGTTTGGCAAACTAAGGCCCATCGCCTCGAGCGCCGAGGCCATCGTATTGGCGGTGTACATTCCCCCGCACGATCCAGGACCTGGGATAGCGCAGGATTCGACAGCATGCATTTCCTCCTTGTTGATCTTACCGGCGGCTTCGGCCCCAACCGCTTCGAAAACGGAAACGATGTCGAGATTCCGGCCGTTCAGACATCCCGGCAGAATTGTGCCACCATAGACAAACACCGCTGGCCGGTTCAGCCGCGCCATGGCAATGCAACAGCCCGGCATATTCTTGTCGCAGCCGCCGATCGCCACAAAGCCGTCAAAGCCCTGGCAACCAACCACCGTTTCGATTGAGTCGGCAATCACTTCGCGCGAAACGAGCGAATACTTCATTCCCTCCGTTCCCATCGAAATTCCGTCCGATATGGTAATGGTGTTAAAAATGGTCGCCTTTCCTCCGGCGTCGTTGACTCCCGCAGCGGCTTCCCGCGCAAGTTGATCGATGTGCATGTTGCACGGAGTGACCATGCTCCAGGTCGAGGCAACACCAATCTGCGGTTTGGAAAAATCGTTCTCCCGGAAACCAATCGGATACAACATCGCACGGCTCGGAGCGCGGCTCTCGCCGTCCAGGACAACGGACGAGAATGGACGCAAACCGTTTTTTGCAGAGACTTTGATTCTCATGGACCTAACCACATTAGATAAGTGGCTGGAAGGTCGCAAAGCCAAAACCTTAGCCTCAACGGGCTCTCTTCGATTCGATCGCTTCAATGGCGTCGCGAATGTCGTCTCTTTCCCGAGGCCCAAGTTGGTCGCTTTCGAGCGCAGCACGATAGCTGCGCAGCGCCGACTCGGCCAAGCCCTGTTTGGCGTAGGCCTGCCCCAGGTAGATCTGATAATCAACGGGGGAGACCCCCGCGTTTCTCGCGTTGGTGACGAGTTTTTCAAGGGATGCGGCTTCGCCGCTGTAGTCAGTGAGGGTTCTCCGAATTCGCGCCGAGAGAAACAGAGTGTATGAATCATTGGGCGACTCGAGGAGCACCTCCTCAGTAAGCTTCTCCGCTTGCTCCGTCTCACCTGTTTCGAAGAGTGCCAACGCCTGAACCAACTTCGCATGGCCAAGGTTAGGGTTGCTCTCGAGAGCCTTTCTGCTATGGGCAAGGGCGTCCTGCCAACGCCGCTGCGCGACGGCAAAGTTGGCCGCGTGGGAGAGCACTGAGGTGTTTTCAGGAGCCAAGCGAAGTGCACGCTCAAGGCAAGCGCGCGCATCTCCGGTCCGCCGAATCGCTTCATAGTAACCAGCGATCTGGGCTAAATAGAGCGCGGTTCCATTATCCGGTCCAAATTGAAAGGTCTCCTCGAGAGCCCGTGGCGGAAGCCCGGGACCATGGCGAAAGAGAAAGCCATGGTTGGTCACAGAAGCAAGGTGCCAGTCGGGCGATATCAGCAGGTGATCCAGCAAGGGTCTGTATTCTCCGATCGGGCCGGACAGAACGACGGCAGGCCATCGCTGCCGGCGAAATGCCTCACGCCATTGGCTGGGATTTAGCGCGAGGCGGGCAGAATCCTCTAGCGAAACGCCGCCTCCCTCCTTCGGAAGAAGAAGCAAGAGCAAATGCCTCAATGCGGTGGGATTTGCAAACACCTTCTCTCCGCTCAGCCGCCGGACCTCGTCAGCCAATTCCGATGGAAGCAGGAGGCGCAGATCGGATGCCGTCTCCCCGCGGTTTCTCCAGCTCATCCACACTGGCGGGACACACGTGGCCAAGACAAGGATAATGGCAGAACCGAAAAGAATCGCCCGGGAGCGCCGATCATCGAGCAGTCGCACAATCGCGTAAATTACCGCCAGCGAAAACAGCGTTGCCAGCGTCCAGCCGGCAAAGACCGCCACCCATTGTCCGGTAGCCAGCAGGGAGGCTCCGCCAGCCTCCCAGAGACGGCCCGCGACCAAGTCCGACACTGACGCATTCCCAAATCCCTCGATCCTCCGGAGTGACGCCAAGCCACGGATTGCCGCTGCCAGGCTCCGCTGCGTAGGAAAGCCACTGAGAAAGGGCAGGGAATGCAAGAAACCGCAGATAACGGAGGCAGCGACGCCAAATATCGCGTATCTGAAAGACGACGACCTAGACATTCTTCAAGAGACTGCGACTTTTCTCACTAAGCCATGAAACTACCACTTCTCGTCCTCTCCGCGATAAGCTTGTTTGCGTTGACGGGCAGAGCTGAACCACTCACCGTCGGCACGCCCGCGCCTGTTATCACCGCCAAAGATCAAGACGGTCAGGCCATCAACTTTGCGGATGTTTACTCCAAGGGAACGACGCTGGTTTATTTCTACCCCAAGGCGGGCACCGCTGGTTGCACGGCACAAGCATGTTCGCTCCGCGACTCGTTCGCGGATTTGAATCAGAAAGGATTGCAAATCATCGGCGTGAGCGAAGACACCGTCCAGTCTCAAAAGAAGTTCAGGGACGAGAACCAACTTCCATTCACCTTGATTGGGGATAGCGATGGCAAGGTCGCTGAGGCCTTCGGAGTGCCCATAACCATGGGTCTCGCCAAACGGCAGTCGTTTATTATCAAAGAGGGGAAGATCGCGTGGGTTTCTCCGCAGGCGAAGACGAAGGAACACGCCCAGGAGGTCCAGGCCGCGCTTCAGTCCCTGAACTAGAATCGCTATTTCCTCCGATTTTGCGCTTCAGCCGACGGACCAAGCGTGCGACGCGTGGACGTTTTGAAGTCTCAGCGCCCGTCGCGGGCTCAAGTTAGGTGGGCGCTCGTGCGATTGTCGCTCAATCGACACGGCAAGATTGCTGAACCGCTAGCAATGATCTTCTAGCGAGGTCAGTTCCCTTCCTCGTCTGCCGCCGGGGTGGGGCGCTCCGACTTGGGAAGCCTTTTCAGGATCTTCTCGGTCTTCTTTTTCTTTCTGACTTCAAGTTCCCACTTGACGGGATTGATCTCGCCCTTGGTGCTCCACCAACGGCTGCCCGTCCACATTCCCAAGGTGCGGGTTCCGTTTGGAAGCCAGACGCGAACTGCCTTATAGGGCACCGGTTTCTCATTATCGGACTGTTCCCGCTCTCTATCCTTCATCGAGTAAATTGTGGGACCTGAGGGTAATGGAAGCGCCTCCGGTCCGTCAAACCTCTGATGCTCGCAAGCCCAGTCGCCTCGCCTCGGTATATCACTAGAACACTCAGCTGGGGGAGTGGGTTGGGAGGGACTCGAACCCTCAACCAACGCCTTAAAAGGGCGCTGCTCTACCATTGAGCTACCAACCCGCAGTCCGGCCCCAAAACCAAGAAAGAGAACTCCATCCGGCGGCTTTGTTTTGCGCTCTCCAGCCATCCACGTGGCAATTGGAGCGACGTCGCATATTAATCCACAATCGCTCGGAAGGCGCAAGAGTCTTCCCCCAAGCGCTGGCCTCATTCGCGAACAGGCTCTTTCGCTTCGACTTCGTCGGTCGCCAAGAGGGTAATCCGCGCCCGACGTAGCCCGGAAGCGTGTGTCTGCAATGCAGTGATCTCAAACTCGCCGATTCGCAGACTTTCATCTCGTTGCAAGAGTCGTCCCGCGAGTCGCTTTACCCAGGCTTCGACCGTCTCACGGGGTTGAAACTCAAAGTTCCAACCGGTTTCCGCGCGGAGTTCGCGGATGGGGAGGGAAGCATCGACCACGATGGAGTGCTCGGTTTGCTCGAAGATCGGGCCTCGTTCGATGTCGAGCTCGTCGCGGATCTCTCCGACGATTTCTTCAAGGACATCCTCGAAGGTAACGATGCCGAGCATCGCCTCATTTGTATCAATGACGACAGCCAAGTGACGGCGCGAGGAGCGAAACAGCTCCATCATTGTCGGCAATGGTGTCATCGGGAAAAAGGTCAACACAGGACGCATCAGCGGTTGAAACGACGACTTTTCTCCCAAGCGCTTGAATTTGCCAGAGCCATTCCTTGATCAGGACCATTCCAAGCACATTGTCGAGAGATTCCTGGCAGACGGGATATCGACTGTGACCACTCTTTTGCGCAATCCTAAGATTCTCATCGATGCTCTTGTCCACCCAGAGCGCCACCACTGTTGTCCGGGGAAGCATCACCTGCTGCGCAGTAACGTCGCGCAGTCGTAACGAGCGGACCATGATCTTATTGATCAAGGCGTCACCGGGATGAATGTGCCTGGAATGGCTGAGGACATACTCCAGCTCGTCGGCGGAGAAGGCGTGCTCGCTTTCGGAAGCCGGCTGCAAGCCCGCCCAGCGAAGAAACATGTTTGCCGTGCCGTTCAGGACGTAAATAAACGGAAAGAAAATATAATAAAAAATCAGCAGCGGGGCTGCGATCCAGAGAGAAACGCCCTTAGGCCGTTGAATGGCCAATGATTTCGGAGCGAGCTCACCCAGGACGATGTGGAGGAAGGTAATGATCGTGAACGCTACTCCAAACGCCAGCGAGTGCTGCAAACGGACGCTGTTCACGCCGAGATACGCAAACGCCGGCTGCAGCCAGTGTGCCAGAAATGGCTCACCGAGCCAGCCAAGGCCGAGGCTGGCGAGAGTAATCCCAAGTTGAGTGGCCGAAAGGCAGGCATCCAGATTGTTGACCGCCCGGAGCGCCATCGGCACCCGCCAATCCCCTGATTTGAGCAGGGGCTTGAGCTGACTGGCCCGGATCTTCACAATGGCGAACTCCGCCGCCACAAAGAATCCGTTCGCGCAGACAAGCAAAAGGATGACCAGAAGCTGCCATCCCAGTTCAAATAGCATCATCGTTAAAGCCTTTTCCGCACCTTGGTCACCGTTTCAATCTCCTCATCCGCCGAAGACAAGGCAAACATAAGTAGCGTTTTTTCGCCAAGGCCGAAAATGGGGATTGGATTTTCGCGCATCACGCTGATATTTCCGCGCGACCATGCCTGATTTCGGCCGAGAAGACGCCATCTCTCTCTACAACGTAGACCGCTGGGGCGAGGGGTACTTCACCGTGAATCGGAAAGGTCATATGGTCGTTCTACCCAATCGCTCGAGCGATCAAAAGATCGACCTGATGGAGGTTGTTGCAGAGGCAAAACGGCGCAAACTCGGCTTTCCCTTGACGGTGCGTTTTCACGATCTATTGCGTGATCGCGTGGAGACCATCAACATGGCCTTTGCCGACGCGATCGAGACCATGGGCTACCGCAACGTCTATCGAGGCGTGTTTCCGATCAAGGTGAACCAACTCCGGGAAGTCGTCGAAGAGATCCTCGACGCCGGCAAGCGCTGGAATTTTGGTCTCGAGGCGGGAAGCAAGCCGGAGCTCATGGCGGCTCTGGCCCTTCATCAGGATTATGAAAGCCTGATCGTCTGCAACGGCTACAAGGATACTGATTTCGTGCGCACGGCTCTGCTTGGACGAAAGTTGGGGAAAACCGTTATCCTGGTTGTCGAGAAGGTCGAGGAGTTGACGCATATCCTCAAGGTCTCCGCCCAGATGAAGGTCGAGCCATACGTTGGCTTCCGCGTGCGTCTGCTCTCAAAGGGAGCCGGTAAATGGGCGACAAGCGGAGGAGAAAACGCCAAGTTCGGTCTCGCTACGGCCGAGCTCGTCGCCGCAAGCGACTTGCTGACAGAGGCTGGTCTGGCTCATGCGCTCAAGCTCGTCCACTTTCATGTAGGTTCCCAGGTTCCTGATATCGGGACGATCAAGCGTGCCACCAAGGAGGCGGCGCGTTTCTATTCGAAGCTGCAAAAGATGGGCCATGAGATGGGCTATCTGGATGTGGGAGGAGGTCTCGGTGTCGACTACGATGGTTCCCGGACGACATTCGACAGCTCAACGAACTACTCGCTCAACGAGTATGCTCGCGACATTGTCTACAGCATCATGGAGGTGTGCGACGCGGAGGGCGTTCCACATCCCACCATCGTGAGCGAAAGCGGTCGGGCAATCGTCGCCCATCACTCCGTGCTCATCGTCGAGGCCTTTGGATCCATCGAGAAAAGTCCCGACGGTGAAAAAATCGAAGCGACCGAAGATAATCCCCAGATTCTTCACGATATCGTCGAGATCTTCGAGAACCTCGGCAAAAAGAACCGGCTCGAGAACCTCCACGACGCCCACGAAATTCGTGAACGCGCCCAGGCTATGTTCGACTTGGGACTGCTCGATCTGCGAGCGAAGGCGAAAATCGAGACTGTATATTGGCAAATAGCCGGGGCCGTCGTCGCGATGTTTCGAGGCATGCGTTACATTCCGGAAGAGGTCAAGGAGATGGAGGTGGCCTTGGGTGACCAGTTCCTTTGCAACTTCTCAGTCTTTCAATCGCTTCTTGACCATTGGGCACTCGGTCAGTTGTTCCCGGTCATGCCGATTCACAGACTAAACAAGCTGCCCGATCGCAACGCCACCATCGTTGACATCACTTGCGATTCGGATGGCAAAGTGAGCAAGTTCGTGGACCTGCAAGACGTCAAGGAAACTCTTCCTTTGCACCGGTGGGAACCCGGTGAACCATACTACATCGGCTTTTTCCTGGTGGGCGCCTACCAGGATATCATGGGTGACATGCATAACCTCTTCGGACGAGTGAACGAGATGCACATCTATCTGGATGAGGACGAGGACTGCGGCTATTACGTGGAGGAAGTCCTTCCCGGCAGCACCATCGGCCAGGTCCTTTCCCTTACGCAGTGGGATACAAATGAACTTGCGCGCCGCATGAAGTCGCAGGTCGATGCAGCCATCAAGAGCGATCGGCTCAAGCCGAGCGAGGCGATGCGTGTGCTCGATGATTACGAGAAATGCCTCTTCACCTACACTTATCTCAATTTTGACGATCAGAAAAAGAAGCGATGAACCGCCGGACACCGCTTTATGACAGGCACGTGTCCGGTGGGGCACGCATGGTGGACTTTGCCGGGTGGGAGATGCCAGTTCAATACGGAGGCATCCTCGAGGAACACAGGGCGGTGCGGGAGAATTGCGGCATTTTCGATATTTCTCACATGGGCGAGTTCCTCATCCGCGGGCGCGAAGCCGCTTCCTGGTTGGATTCGCTGCTCACGAACTCCGTAACCAAGCTCGCGGAAGGACAGGCACACTATTCGTTGCTGCTGAACCAGCATGGCGGCATCATCGACGATCTCATCGTCTACCGAACGGGAGCGCAGGAATTTCTGCTGATTGTCAATGCGGCAAAAATCGACGAGGATTTCACCTGGCTGCGTGACCACATCCCCGGGGCTGAAGAGGTTGCCCTCGTAAATCTGAGCGATGCCTACGCGGCTCTAGCCATCCAAGGACCCCGGGCACCGGAGGTTTTCTCGAGAGCATTTTCTCTTTCTTGGGAGCAGCGCAGAAATCGCATCGCGGAATTCGACAATGAACTTGCCCGCGGCGGAAATCCGAATTTCGACCGGACGGTTCGCTCGTTGGTTGCGACCACCGGCTATACCGGTGAAGTGGGATTTGAGGTTCTCATTCCCGCAAATGAAGCGACGCGGTTCTGGGATTCGTTCATCGCCTCGGGAGCCAAGCCCTGCGGGCTGGGGGCGCGAGACACGCTTCGCCTTGAAATGTGCTATCCACTCAATGGTTCTGATCTCTCGGTTAACCACACGCCCTTGGAAGCGGGACTCGGCGCTTTCGTGGACTTTGAAAAAGGACACTTCGCCGGTCGCGACGTTCTCTTGCGGCAAAAGGAGAAAGGCATCGCTAGAAAGCTCGCCGCAATCCGCGTCCAAGAGAAGTCGCCACCGATTCGCGCGCACTACTCGATCGTGGTGAACGGAGAGAAAGTTGGCGAAACCAGCAGCGGGGCGCTGTCGCCGACACTCGGCTGCGGAATCGCTTTGGGCTATTTGCCGTTCCCACTTGCCAAGATTGGGCAGGATTTGGAAATTGAGGTTAGGGGCCGCCTCTATCGCGCCTGTGTCGTCAAAAAACCATTTTACAAGCCAAGGTCATGAATGTTCCCGACGATTTGAAGTTTGCCGAAACCCACGAATGGATTCGCGTTGACGGAGACGTCGGCACGGTGGGCATTACGGATCACGCCCAGGCTGAACTGACCGACATTGTCTTTGCCGAAGCGCCCAAGGTCGGCACCAAGGTCTCCGCCAAGGAAGCACTCGCTGTCGTCGAGTCCGTCAAGGCGGCCAGCGACATTTATAGCCCTGTAGGGGGAGATATCGTCGAAGCGAACGAGGCACTCTCTGAAAATCCGGCGTTGATCAATCAAGACCCCTACGGCGCCGGATGGATCTTCAAGATCAGAATCGCTGATTCTTCTGAACTCAATAGCATGCTGGACGCGGCGGCCTATCGCGCCCAAACAGAGAAATGAGCGCCGTCCCGTTCGTTCGCAGACACATTGGACCTTCGCCGGAGGACATCGAAGAAATGGTCCACGTTGTCGGGGCCCCGACACTCGACGATCTCATCAATCAAACGATTCCGGAGAAGATTCGGCTCAGGCACGCGTTGAATTTGCCACCGGCTCGCTCGGAGGAGGCCGCGCTGACACTCCTGCGCGAGATCATGGATAAGAACGAAGTTCGACAATCCTTCATCGGAATGGGCTACGCGAACTGCCGCGTGCCAGCGGTGATTCGACGCAACATCCTCGAGAATCCCGGATGGTATACAGCTTATACACCTTACCAAGCGGAGATCGCGCAGGGGCGTTTGGAAGCTCTGCTGAATTTTCAGACCCTGGTGTGTGATCTGACCGCGATGAATATTTCCAATGCCTCCCTGCTCGATGAATCGACCGCCGCTGCGGAAGCTATGGCCATGGCCCACGCCGTCAAGGGCGGTGGCGCCTTCTTTGTCGCCGATGATTGCCATCCCCAAACGATTGCCGTCGTTCGGACGCGCGCCATCCCGCTCGGAATTCGCCTGATCGTCGGACCAATCTGGGACTTTACGTCAGAGACTGTCTTTGGAGCGTTGATTCAATATCCGGCCACGGATGGGGTCATCCACGATCTCGGCCCGATCATCGACCTCGTGCACGCCGCAGATGCGCTCGCGATCGTGGCTACCGATCTGCTGGCGCTTACTTTGATCAAACCGCCAGGCGAATATGGAACTGACATCGTCGTCGGCTCGGCCCAGCGATTCGGCGTCTCACTCGGATATGGCGGCCCGCACGCCGCTTTCCTGGCCACGCGCGACCAATACAAGCGCCGAATGCCGGGACGCCTCGTGGGAGTTTCGCGCGATGCGGAGGGTCGCTTGGCTCTGCGCCTGGCGCTGCAGACGCGCGAACAACATATTCGCCGCGAAAAAGCGACCAGCAACATCTGCACGGCGCAGGTGCTCCTCGCCGTCATGGCGTCGATGTACGCCGTGTATCACGGTCCGCAGGGATTAAAGTCAATTGCCACTGGCGTCCATCGACTGACCTGTCAGTTAGCTGGGGCACTCAAGGAACGCGCTTGGGCGGTGCATCCAGGTCCGTTCTTCGACACAATCCGAATCTGGCTCGCTGGAGATCGAGCCGATCACCTTCTCGACCGCGCGACTGCTTATGGCATTAACCTTCGCAAAATTGACGATCATGCCATCAGCCTCACGCTCGACGAGACGGTCCAGGACATCTCGGTTCTGCTACCGGTGTTCGATCTCGATCCTGCCGCCATCAGCGCCGAGCCGGTTGAAGTCATTGGAAGCGGACTTAAGCGTGAATCGGAGTTTCTTGAACACCCTGTCTTTAACAAGTATCAAACGGAAACTGAGCTGCTCCGCTATATCCGCCGACTCGAATCGCGCGATCTTTCGCTGACCACCTCGATGATCCCGCTCGGCTCCTGTACGATGAAGCTGAACGCCGCAGCGGAAATGCTTCCCGTAACCTGGGACAAGGTCGCGAATATTCACCCCTTCGTGCCGTTCAGCCAAGTGCGGGGATATCACGAGCTGTTTCGACAACTGGAGGGTTGGTTGGCAGAGATCACAGGCTTTGCCGCGGTTTCCCTGCAGCCTAATGCCGGCTCACAAGGCGAGTACGCCGGCTTGCTGGTCATCCGCGCATTCCATCGATCGCGTGGGGACATTGGCCGCGATATCTGTCTCATTCCCACCTCGGCGCATGGAACCAATCCCGCCAGCGCAGCCATGGCCGGCATGCAGGTCGTCGCCGTCGCCTGCGACAGTTCTGGCAACATCGACCACGCTGACCTTGAGAAAAAGATCAGCGAACACGGGGAGACTCTTGCCGCGCTGATGATCACGTATCCGTCAACCCACGGCGTCTTCGAGGAATCCATCGAAGCCGTCTGCGCAAAAGTCCACGCCGCTGGAGCATTGGTCTACATGGACGGCGCAAACATGAACGCCCAGGTCGGTCTTTGCCGGCCCGGCGACATCGGTGCCGACGTTTGTCATTTGAATCTTCACAAGACTTTCTGCATCCCGCATGGGGGCGGAGGTCCGGGTGTCGGGCCGATCTGCGTCGTCGAACGCCTGGCGCCATTCTTGCCGGGTCACTCGGTCGTCGGTATCGGCGGCCCTCATTCGATCGGCGAAATCTCAGAAGCGCCCTGGGGAAGCGCCAGCATTCTGATGATCTCCTGGATGTACATCGTCTTGATGGGCGGCGATGGATTGCTCGAAGCGACGCGCGTGGCAATTCTCAACGCGAACTATATTGCCGCCCGCTTGGCACCGTATTTCCCGGTTCTCTATTCTGGACAAAATGGTCGCGTCGCGCACGAATGCATCATCGACTTTCGGGATTGGCGCCAGCGGGCCGGTATAGAGGTCGAGGACGTCGCCAAGCGTCTGATAGACTATGGCTTTCACGCGCCGACTATGAGCTGGCCAGAGCCAGGGACCCTCATGATTGAGCCTACCGAAAGCGAATCGAAAGAGGAGCTCGACCGCTTCTGTGAAGCGATGATTGCAATTCACGCTGAATTGCTCGCAATCGAGAGGGGCGAATTATCACGCACCGACAATCCGCTAAAATCCGCGCCACACACCGCCACCGCGGTGGCTTCTGACTCGTGGAGTCACTCCTATAGCCGTGAACGAGCCGCCTTCCCGGCGCAGTGGCTAAAGGAATACAAATTCTGGCCAGCGGTGGCCCGCATTGACAACGTCTACGGAGACCGGAACCTCTTTTGTTCGTGCCCACCTGTCGAGTCCTTCGAGCAAGACTTGGAGACGAATCCAGTTAGTCTGGAGGCAGCGATTGCTCCTCAGCCAGTTTCTTGAACTCCGGATCGTTCTTCCACGTGGAGAAGGTTGGGTCGCTAAGAAAGGCTTTCCGCAAGGAAGGCCCGCCCAGCCTGATTGCAGCGTGGGCGGCCTCGTAGAATTCGCTCTTTTTGTTCAGCACGAAGCACGCCCGTGCGAGAAGAAGGTAGTTCTGGACATTTGAAGTCTCCACACGGGTGAGATGCCGGGCTGGCTCGAGCGTTTTAGCCAGTTCGCCACGCTCCTCATAATAGCGGATGATGAACCTTAGCATATCCGCGTCCTCAGAGAAACGGCTTTGCGCCTGCTGCAGCAGAGGTTCGGCCTTGTTTGTTTCGCCGACGCTTGAATAAAGCTGAATCAACCTGCGGAGGGTTTCGCCGCTGGTTGGCTGGCTGATCAGCAGCTCGCGGAGGGCGTGAATTTCGCCCGCCGTCTCCTTGCGCTTTTCCGCATAGAGTCGGAGCCGCCACAGGTCAATGCTATTGGGATCATCGGTAAGCGCTTGGTTGTAAAGGTCAATCGCCTCTTCAAAATCTCCACGATCCCAGAGGTAAGAGGTGAGTGCGACCAGCGTTTCCGCATTACCAGGCCAGAGAGCGAGTGCTTCGCGATACGCGCGCTCCGCTTCGGCAGACATTCCGCGGTGTCGATAGATATTAGCTATGGTTTGACGCAACTTCGAGAATGACCGCCGAGCGTCAAAGTCGCTCTTAAAATTTGGATCGCCGAGTAATCGGTCGGAATATTCCTTCCAAAAGGCGAAATCCCTGTCGACAATCTCTTTTGGGAGAACCTCGAGCTTGGTCCGATTGAGCTTATAGAGCAGTCCGTGCGGAACTGCGTAGTCATAGGTCCACCGGATCGGAAAGCTCTCTTCAATGAAGAACTCGTGCTGATCACGATTTTTCTCCCATACCCATTGCAGAATCGTGCCGAAGAGCTCGGCGGTATCCCCGGCATCGCCGTTCTCCACGTCTTTTGCGGCGGCAAGGTCTACCAAATCCTGGACTTCTTTTTCGTTTGGTAGAATCAACGGCCTAGACGGGTAGATGCTCTCGCGCCCAAGCCATCTCTCGAAAGCATTCGATGGCGGCGGGCGCGCGACGGTGTATTGATCGCGCAAGTACTTCATATAGTTGCGCTCCCCTAGAGCATTTTGGGTGATGATATAGAGATCGCGGCGGTCGAACGCTGGGTCGCGTTTATGGCGCGGCGGCTGCATGCTTTCTCCGAAGATCATGTAGGTCGGCACAAATCGTCCAGGATCGGTCCCCCCAATTACCACACTGCCAGCCGGCAGATCTTTCAACATGTCATGGCCGTACATCCATCCAAACCAGTGATCCTTCTGACTCGCGGCGTTTTTGCTTCCTGCAAACGTAAATAACGGGAGCGCCAAAAGACCCGGGGCCAACCAGAAAACGTAAGCGCGTGCCTTGGAGAATTTGCTGATGAGCAGTCCCATCCCGAGCCCGGAGAGCGTGGCAAAAATGAGGTTTGTGTAGGTATGGTACGGCATCTGCGTCCACCAATCTGCATTGTCGATTTTCGAGTTTGCGGTCAGCGGCTGGAGAAATGCCGCGAGCACAAATGCGACGTGCAAGAAATAGATCCAGATGCGTTTTGGCAGGGAGAGCGCGAACACAAGAACAAACGAAGAGAAATATCCGATCAGGCCAAAAACCGAAAAGGCCTTGAGAAGTTGCTGCCAAAAAAAACCGATCCAAAGCTGCGCGGTCTGCCATCGGTTGCCCTGTTTTTGAGCGCCGGTCCGCGTTGCCTCGGGATCGCCTTGCGGCGTCCCCATCAGGCGCCCCAAAGACTTGACGCTGACCTCTGAAAGGCTGCCTGAATACTGCGACCGGTTAATTGAAAAGAAAAATCCGGCCGAGTCGCGAGTGTATCCCCAGTTCATCGGAGGGTTCGTCGCCGAAGCCAGCGGCATATATGCGTAGGGAAGAAGGCCCGCCGCAACCACGATGGGAAGGAACGCAATCAATCTCCAACGGAGCCGGCCACGCCGCAGCCAGACAAACGTCCCAAAGGCAAGCGCGACACAATAGAAGAAGCGAATGGCTGTGCGAAGAACAGCGGGATTCTCGGACAGGATGGCGAAAGCCAGATAACCTAACAGAACCGTCAGGACCCCAGCAAAGAACCAGTCGAAAAATGCACGTCGACGGAGCAGCAGAATCAAGAGATAGGGAAGCGGCGCCAGCGTCATCGTGAGGTGATGATTGCTAAACGACAGCCCAAGGACGAAGAAGATGCTCAGCATCAAGCGATCGCTGGCAGGCTGCTGTAGCCAGCGATAGCAGAGCATAAGAAAAATCGCGATCAGCAGTGCATGCAAAGCATAGACCTCGGCGATGACTGCCTGTGACCACATTGACATGCTGAAAGCCAGCATCAGGGAAAAGGAGAGGGCCACGATGCGTGACAGAATTTTTGCCTTGGCCCCAAGCCAGGTCCCATAGCACCAGAGCTGAGCGCTCGAAAGAAGTGCCGCGCAGCAACCCACAGCGCCGGCTGCGCATAGCCCACTAAAGATCGCCACTTTCCAAGCAGCGTTGCCTAACGGAAGCAGAAGGAAAAGCCAGTTGAGAAAAGTCCAAAGCGGGTAACCAGTGGGATGGGGCACTCCGAAGTGCTGCGCTGCCACAACAAATTCGCCCGAGTCCAGGAGCGTTACATTCGGAGCGGCCGACCACGCGTAGACGGCAAAGCTTATTACGCCGGCGACGATGCCCAGTGGGCCATCGAGACTTTCCCGCACAGCTGGAGGAGCATGGCCGCGCGGAGCTTCCCCCTTTGTCAGCAGAGTGTCCACTGGCGAGCCTGGAGAACCGGATGACATCGTCCCTTTACTAGGCGGCCTTCGCGGAAAATTTCAACAATCCCAATCTCATCGTTTAAAAATTGCGAGCTGAAGAACGCGGCAGATCGCCTCCAAAGCGATTGCTGCGGTCATCTTTGTTTGCCCTGACCGTCGTTCCGTAAACACTATCGGCACCTCGACGAGACGTGCTCCTGTTTTCCAGAGGAAGTAATGAAGTTCTACCTGAAACCCGTAGCCCTCGGTTCTAAACTGTTTCCAATCGAGATTGCGGAGCGCATCGCAGCGGATTGCTTTGAAGCCGCTCGTCACGTCCGCCAGCGGCAGACCGGTCAACGCTCGCACAAATCGCGAGGCTCCCACGCTGAGGAACAACCTTTCCTGGGGCCAATTCAACACCCGCACTCCGCCGGAGTATCGCGAACCAATGGCCACATCGGCTCCATTTTCGAGTGCGACTAGCAGGCGGGGAATATCGTCTGGGTCGTGAGATAGGTCGGCATCAATTTGAATGCACGTATCGAACCCTCGCTCCATCGCCCACCGAAAACCTTCCTTATAGGCGCTGCCAAGTCCGAGTTTACCTTTTCGTTCGAGGAGATGCACCCGCTGACCAAATGCTCGATGAGCTTTAACCACCTGCGCCGTCTGGTCGGGCGAGTTGTCATCGATGACGACCATTTCCAACCCATGATTCGCATTGAGCACTCTGTTAAGAATGCTATCGATTCCGGATGCCTCATTGTAAGTCGGAATGATCGCGAGGACTCGCGACGGCGCGTCCTCGTTCATTCTCTTGTGCGGGGAGGGTAAAACCATAGGTTGGGCCCGAGGCGCGCCCAACCAAGGAGTTCGCCACCTTGCCGGGACTAGCGCCAGCTTCTCGAGTGCAAGAATGCCGATGACTCCGAGCCATCCGGCAAGAGCGGTCCACACACTGACGGGGTACCACCAGGGGGCCTTAAACGACAAAGCAATCTTGCCTGGTTTTCCGTCGAGGCGAATCGCGATCAAGGCGCCGTATGCCTTGGCAAGTTCAAGGTCGTGTCCGGCCCGGACTGCCCTCCAGTCCCGGTGATAAGCTTCCGGGATGACAAGCCAGCCAGTTTCTTCCGACTGGTCAATCTCAAGTGCCTCCGCCGTTCTTCTCTGAACGGCGGCTTGGGAAAGCTTGCTGATTGGAGTCGCGGGGCGGAGATCCTCAGATCTTATTAGACCTTCGCTGTCGCCGAACCTTGTTCGTGCGCTTACGACAAGCAGTCCGCCCGCCGCAGCGGCTAGCGAGCGAGCCGCAATCTCTTCAGGCGTCCCGTCGAGATCCATGAAGTATTTTGAATACGCTGCCGGATAGAGCGAATCAGGATTGTCGAGAATGACGAAGTGCTCGTTCTCAAAAACCGGGATTCCGACAGACCGGAGAAATTCCTGCAAACTCTGCGGCGTGTCCGGATCTTTCTTATCGATCAATATCTGCGAAACCCCAGCAATCTTCAGAAAAGTGAGGAAGCTTTGCCTTGACTGCAAGGATGCGCGCTGAAGCTCGGCAACCCCACGCAGCATCAAATGGCTATTGAATGCCTCCGCGATGATAGGTCGGCCCGACAGTATGGGCGTAAGCAGGTAGAAATAGCGGCCTGAATACGGAGCTACTCGCCCAGGCCGAGCTTGTTCTGAGAGAAAATGTTGCGCCGCCAGAAAATCATCGAACGTCTGGCGATCGATTGGCCCTTTGAAAAACGATGGAACCGAGCTGACCGAATCTAACCACGCTAAGCCAAGCAGAGCGACCGCAGCAATCGCTCGCAGGTTCGGGCCGCAGATTTCCCGGAGGAGGAGCCGTGCAGCCACACCGCAGGCCACCGAAAAGCAAAAGGTCCCCCCCATCTCGAAAAAATCATGCGGTGCCCGAATATCGGCATAGAGCGATAGGTTCTCGATTACGCGAAATCCTGGAACGCCAAAATACACCACGATGGCAACGGCAGCGATCCAACCCCGCCCTGGGAGCGCACTTGGCAGAATACACCAGATCGCCACACCTTGAAGCACGAGGAGTCCCCACGAGATGGCAATTGCCGGATCCCACGCCGAACCTGCGTGGGTAAGAAAAGCAAACTGACCCGATAGAGCCGTGTTCGCGCCGAGTCCTAACCAATGCGCCAGCAGCGTCAACGCCACAAAAAGCCGAAAGATTCCCGCCTCTACGGTCCGCCAGGTGTCTCGCCGACGAACAAAGAACAAACCGATGACACACGCTACGCCGAGAAGTCCCATATACGAGGAGCTCGCCCGCACCTCGCTTTGCGCCGATGGCTGTCGCCCAGTAAGGAAACCTTCCCGATCGATCCACGAAATCATCGATTCGGCGGAGTAGCTTCTCTGCCACGCCTCGAAAGGTCCGAAATCAAACATCGCGACCCCACCTGCTTCGCGAAAGGATGGCAGGTTCGGCAGCACCCCTAAGATCACGAACACGCCAACGCACAGCAAGACGAGCCGTCCTGCAGGCAAGTAAAAGCGAGCACGTGCGATCCAAGTCCAAAATGCAAATACCACCAGCAAGGGGAGGACAAGAACCGCCACCTTCGCATACGAAAGCACTAGCAGGGCACTCGTCGCCGCGCACATCACTGCGGCACGAGCTGTCCTCTCCTCGAGGAAGACCAGCACGCCCTGGAAAACCAATGGGATCGCCGCGAAGCCCAGTACGTTCGCAAGATGCTCCACGTGCCCAAGCCGCAGCAGCACTGCCGGCGCGAGCGCGTAGGCGACGCCGCAAGAAAATGCCGTCCATCCATCCCCCGGACAGAGCCGTCGGACGAAGGAAAACATCGTCAGCGGACATAGGAAAAGAAAGGCGAGCGCCGCGATCTTGACGCCCGCATACGGTCCAACCATCGCTGCGCAGGCATACAGCGTCAGACTGGAGAGCGCTCCCAAAGAAAGAAACGCCAGCGAGCAACCTTGCAGAAAATTCGGTGTCCACCACGGAAGGCCCCTGACCGAGGCTGCCGCATTGGCGTAGTCAGCCACCTTCGCGTAGTTGGCCAGGAGCTCCTGATTCGATGGCGGTTGCTCCAACCAAGAGAAACCAAGAAACCCAACGAACAGGGAAGCAAAGGCCAACAAGGCCAGCCAAGGACCAAACTTCAAGGGAGCGATAAGACCAATCCTCCAGCCACCGAAAGAAATGATCTCGGTCCCGCAGCGATCTCGTCACATCGATATCCGCATCTGGAAAATGAGACGGTCACGACCATGTCACTGGCAAAAAATTTGTTGGAGGTCTTTCTCTCGTGCCGACCATAGTACCCGTCGGGTCAAGGAGCGCAACTTGCGAACAGTGTCGAAACAGTGCTTGGCCAGATTCGGCACGCCTCCAAACGCCCCGCCTGGCGCCGAGTCCAGCCCTCTCTTTTCAAATGTATTGAAAAACGGCTTGCTTGGGCGTTTCTAGACCAGAGCGTCTCCGGAATAATGGACTTTGATTCGTTCGCGGAAAGTTATGAGCGCGAAGTCGCGGAAGCGATTCGCTTTGCAGGGATTCCGCATCGGTTTTTCCTCGATGCCAAACTGGACCATATGTTGGACACACTGCGCCGACGATTCGAGAACTTACGTCGGCTTCGAGTGCTCGATCTGGGTTGTGGGACTGGCCTGGTCGATCACCTCCTCAAAGTTCACCTGCCGAAGTTGGTGGGAGTGGATATTTCGGAAAAGGTTCTGCAAGCCGCAAAGTTCAGGAATCCGGAAATCGACTACCGGCACTTGACCGACGACGTCCTCCCGTTCGGAGATCGGTCGTTTGACGTGGTCTTTGCAATTTGTGTCTGGCACCACGTTCCGCCCGATCGATGGAGAAACTTTCTTGCCGAGATTTCCCGGATCGTTGCTGCAGACGGCGTTCTTCTAATTTATGAGCATAATCCGTGGAATCCTCTGACGCGAGTAGCCGTCTCTCGCTGTGCGTTTGACGCTGATTCCGTCCTGCTAAGCGCTCGGCAGGCCGCCAAAAACATTCGTTCGGCAGGATTTGGAAGCGTAATTACAGATTACATTTTGTTCCTGCCGTTCAGAACCCACTTCACAGAATTTTGCGAAAGGAAAATACTCCGGAAAATTCCTATCGGAGCTCAGTATGCACTCTGTGCGACGCGACCATGAGGGCCAGAGCTATTCCCGCCAACGTCTCGATCGTCGTTCCAACGTTCGCGAACGCAAAGGCACTTGAATCGCTCGTCCACGAAATCTCGCAGGTTCTACTACTTGAGAGCCGCGAGTTTGAAATAATTCTCGTAAACGATGGTAGTCCGGATGCGACGTGGGATGTTGTTCAACGGATGCATTTGGCGCATCCCTCCGTGCGAGGAATTAATCTTATGAGAAACTACGGACAACACAGTGCTCTGCTCGCAGGCATCTTCAATGCCCGCTATAAAGTGATCGTCACGTTAGACGACGATTTTCAGACTCCGCCCACGGAAATTCCTAAGCTCCTCCGCAAACTAGACGAGGGATTCGATCTGGTCTATGGAGCAAGAAATAAGGAACAGCACGGCCTTGCGAGGAACATCGCATCTTCCGGCGTAAAGTGGCTGATGCAGTACGCGCTGAATGTCCCCCATACTCGCTCGGTCAGTTCGTTCCGGGCCTTTCGATCCCATTTGATGCGCGACTATCCTCGTAACCCGCCGCCGGCGGCTTTTCTCGACGCACTTTTGGGCTGGACAGCACAGCATGTCACTTCTGTGCCGGTCGTGCACAATCCCCGTGCGAGCGGCAAGTCAAACTACACCTGGCCAAAGCTGATCCGTCATGGTGTGGATATGGCCATGAGCCTTTCTGTCGTCCCTCTGCGGGCGGCAGCCTGGCTCGGATTTCTAATCGCAGTGCTCGGCGCGGGTCTCTTCGTTTTCGTGATGGTTTCTTACCTGCTACATGGAAGAGAGGTGCCAGGCTTCACCTTCCTTGCTGCAGTCATACTCCTGTTTGCCGGTGCGCAACTTTCCGTCCTGGGAATCATCGGGGAATACCTTTCCCGGGTCTATCTTCGCCTTCTTGGCAAACCTGCATTCGTAATCAAGGAAATCCTTTGAGTCTTTCGGCCGTTCTCATGCGATGCAGAGACCGTCTCCTCGAGAGAAGGTACCTCTATAATCTGTTGCAGTCCACCGTCGGCGCGACGAACGCCAGGCGCTATTTCGTAGAGCACTTTGCGAGCTTGCCAGAGGCCGCCGGGGTATTGGACATCGGCTGCGGACCGGGCACCCTGATCCCGTTTCTACCTCGGCATGTTGCCCGATACGTCGGTTTCGACCCTAATCCCCAATATATCGAGGTCGCCAAACGGCGCTTTGGTAGCGACTCACACAGCTTTTTCGAGGCGGACTGTTCCACTGCCGGAGACTGGTTGGCCGAACGGGGCGGTCGCTTTAATGTTATCCTCGCGGCCGGCGTTCTGCATCACCTGGATGATCGCGAGGTGACGGAATTGCTGGATCTTGCCATCACTTACTGTGAACCCGATGGGTTTTTCGCGTCCTTTGACAATGCCATTCTTCCGCATGAAAATCCGATCGCTGCCGCCCTCATCCGTGTGGATCGCGGCGAACACGTCCGGCCGCCTTTCGAATACGAGATGCTACTGCGTGCCAAATTTTCGAACATAAAGTCCGAACTCCATCGCAATCTAATGCGAGTGCCTTATCCTTTGGTCTTCTTTAGAGCCACGGCTCAGTCTTCCTCGAGCTTTTCACGCCCAGGGTAGGTCGGATTTTCGGCAACAAGATAGTATTTGCCTGACCAAACAATTGGCCACTTCTCTTGACTAATCCGTTCTAGGCTCGGCCACACATTCTCTTGATGAACCGTCCATCGGGAATCGATGTCTCCTAAGACAAGGTATCTGGCCTTCGAGATATCTGCGTCGTAGCGAAAGCGAGATGCTTCGAATACCCTCGGAAAGCCAAATGTAGTTCGCTTCTCCCAAGCCGTGCTCTGGAGCAGATCTGCCGTCCGACAATTCAACAGCCATCCGATATTTTGACTACAGATGACCAACTCATCGGAGCGAACGTGCTCGTTAATCCAGGCAGCAGCGCGCTCGACTTCGTGCACATCCTGGGTCACCCAAGGATCATTGCGCGAAAGCAAGTTGCCTCGCAGGGACGAAGGCAGAATGAGCAGAGTCATGCTGATTGGAACCGACATCGCGATGTATAGCAAAGCTCTCCTTGCAAAGGTCCCTCGAAGCAATGGTCTTAACCAAGTGGAAATAGTCCGCAACCCTCCTGCCCACGCCAACGCAAAAATTGGCAGTAAAACTATAGCCTGATAGTAAAAGACGGGAAGGTTTTGCCTATTCTGCAAGAGGAGAAGTGAGACCGTGCCAGCAAAGATTGCGATGGGATACAATCGCCGTGAGCAGCATAGGAAGATCGCAACCAGATTGAGAAGATGGAACAAATCGTGGGAATAGAAGATCGCGACATTTTTCGGTGCTTGCCAAGCCCCGGCGTTCTCTCTGCTAAAGTCACGATAGAACTCAACCAGGGTAACAATGTCTTGGAAGACCCAAAGGTGAGGCCAGTAGCGAACGAGCGAAATGCCAATCGTGAACGCAAGAACAATAGTCGCAGGAACAAGGAGCCGAGGCCACGCTTTAGGTCGCTTAATGCGGCAAGCCCAGGCCGCGGCAGCACCATGAATGAAGAGTGGGTGGCTTAGTGCGCCGACGGCAAGTCCGAAACCGGCTGTCCAGTCCACCCGTGGTCGACTTGATCGAAGCAAAGCCAGAATCGTAATTGTGAAACCTAGAGCGACACCATTGTGAGGATAAATCCATCGAAAGTGAATCACAGCCTGATCGTACGATAGAAACAAGAGAGCTCCAAAGAAGGAGGGGAGACAGCCAAGTATCGCTCGACCTCCGAAATAGATCAGCAGAGCGACCAGTAACGCAATTGAGCAGCTTAGTAGCCGCGCGCCCAAGATATCGCCACCAAAGATCCACGCCATCACTCCGGCAAGCCAGGCAAAGCCCGGCTGATAGGGGTAGCTGGGGTGCCAAAACGTTGCGTTCAGTGACCGATCGGCTGCTTGGCCTGAGGCCAGGCTCTTGCCAATCATCAAGGTCAGCGTCTCATCGCCGTACCACCGGGGACTCGTTCTCAAATGGGGCAGATACAAAAGTCCCCACAGGAACGAGATGATCATCGCAGGTGCGATGATCAATTGGCGCTTCAAAAGTCTATACGACATCGCGCTATGAGAAAGGGAACTTCTTTCACTCATGAAACCGCGATCAATACAAGCCGAGAAGCTGAAGGTATCGAGGTCTTCGCCGACACAGCAATGTCGACGTCGACGAGCCGCCCTGGAGAGCGGGTGACTAGCAAATGATCTCGCACGGCGACATTGTGTCAGCAGGATGAGGTCCTGCGAACGGTTTCAGTAGTCAGGCGCCGAGTCCAAGCAGTGACAATTTCCTCAACGATATTCGAAAGGGGAATTTTCATCTCCCAATTCGGATAATGGGCCCTGATCTTTCGCAGATCGCTGTAGTAGCAGACGTGATCGCCGATGCGGCTCTCTTCGAGAAGTAGGTAATTCTGAGGCTTTCCGGAGAATTTCTCAGCGAGTGCGAAAGCCTCGAGGATCGAGCACGAGTTCTGCTTGCCGCCGCCAAGATTGTAAACCTCGGCGATGCGCGGCTTTTCGAGGAATTCCTCTATGAAGCGGACCACGTCACTCGCGTGAATGTTGTCGCGAACCTGTTTTCCCTTGTAGCCGTAAACCTTGTATTGACGGCCCTCGACATTGCAGCGGATCAAATAACCAAGAAAACCATGCAGTTCGACGGCGGCATGGTTCGGACCCGTCAGGCATCCGCAGCGCAAGCAGCAGGTTGGCATCCCGAAACGTCGACCATACTCCTGCACCAAGATATCGGCCGCGAGTTTGGAGGCCCCGAAAACCGCGTGCGTAGACTGATCGATCGGAAAATCCTCAGGGATTCCATTGAGAAACCGTGGATCCGCGAAATCCCAGCGGAGCGTTGACTCCTCCAACTCGATCGTGTTCGGACGATCCCCATAGACTTTGTTGGTGGAAAGGAAAACAAATGGAGCTTCGGGCGAAAATCGTCTGGCGGCCTCAAGAACATTGATCGTGCCAGTGGCGTTGATGTCGAAGTCGTCCAGAGGAATGTCAGCTGAACGGTCATGGGATGGCTGAGCGGCGCAATGGATGATTGCATCTGGACGCAACTCCTCGATCAACGCATTGACACCGGCGCGGTCTCGAATGTCGAGCTCATGATGACCAAACCCAGCCACTTCCTGGACCAGCCGCTGTTGATTGAAGCGAGTGTCACCCTGGGGCCCAAAGATCACCGCTCGTTGATTATTGTCGATTCCGTGAATCTTGAACCCCTGCGTGCCGAAGTGCACACAAGCCTCAGAGCCAATGAGACCTGAAGAGCCCGTGACGAGGATCGTTTTCAAGGATGGACTCTTTTTTCTGCGTGGAAGGTTGAATTTGCAAGATGAGATACCTTCGACAGGATGATGGTTCCGACCACTTCTCTTTCGCGATCGAAATCGATTTGATCAAGGCGGACAACGGGATCGCTTCCATCGCGGTGCTTTCCATGCACGCGCGTTCAGGCAAAATTAGACGTCTAGGGTCCTTACTTCGCTCGCGCTCCACTCGCGAGAGCTCGCCTCTCATGCGGAACTCACACGCGATCGGCCGCGTCGATCATTTCCGCCTCGATTCTCTCGCGCTCGGCGCGCGCTGACGCGATCGATGAACAGAATTCCGTGGAGATGATCGTGCTCGTGCTGAATCGCACGCGCGAGGAGTCCACCCGCCTCGAACTCAAGCATCTTGCCGTCCAACGATTGGGCTCTCACGCGCACAGCGGCGGGCCTGGTCACGTCGCTTCGCACTCCTGGGAAGCTCAAGCAGCCCTCAACGCCGGTTTCAGGCTTCCCGAAAGGCTCTACTTCGGGGTTGATCAGCACCAACGGCATATGCTCGCCGATCTCCACAGCCCGGCCAGCAATGCGAAGCGTACTCGGTCGATCCTTGACGCCTTTGACGTCGACCACGCAAAGCTGAACGGGCAGACCCACCTGCTGAGCGGCCAGGCCAACCCCTTCCGCCGCATACATCGTCTCGAGCATTTCGTTCGCCAGAGCACGAATCCGAGCGTCTACATTCTCGATTCGCCGTCCTTTGGCACGTAGCGCAGGATGGCCGTATGGGACGATGTCCAAGGTCATGCTTTACAATACCGTGCAGGTCATTGCGTAAGCAACCTCCCAAACAGTGTCACTTGGGTTCCTCCGGCTGGGTAAAGGCTGGAATGTTCTTAACGCCCGCATCTTTGAGCGCATCGAGCACCTTTACCACGACACCAAACGGCGCCTCCCGGTCTGCCTGCATCGCGATTGGGCGAGTGGGGGCCTGGGCGCGCACGGTTTTGAGTGCTTCCGCTAGCAAATCGAGGGTCACAGGCTTTCCGTCGAGGGAGATTTCGTCGGCGCTCTTCACGCTGAGGACGACTGGTTCATCCTTCTCAGCCGGAGCCTGCTCCGCCGATTTGGATTCCGGTAGGTTGATTTGAAGCTGAGGCTGACTCTTTCGAAATGTGGTCGTAACGATGAAGAAGATCAGCAGAATCGCGAGGATATCGATGAGCGACACGATGATGATCGAGGGGGCTCGCCGCTTGCGAGTATAGAACCTCATCGGACCGACTCGACAACCGGCGTTTCACCGGATGGGTAACATTTCACGACGAGATCGGCCACGAGGGATTCCATTTCTACAGCCATCACCTCGATTCTGCGCTGGAAATAGTTGTAGGTTATCAGGCTCGGCACAGCCACGGCGAGGCCGACAATCGTCGTATTGAGAGCCTCGGCAATACCACGAGCAACTGCATTCGGATCGTTGCCGATGGCCGTGAAAATACTCACCAGGCCCGACAAGGTGCCGAGCAGGCCCAAAAGCGGCGCGATGCCAGTGGTGATCTCTAAAAATATCAACCCGCTCTCCAAGCGCGCGACCTCATGGCGGGCCTTGGTTTGAACCGCCTCTACTGCTTCAGCCCTCGACCAAGTTAGATGCCGAATCAATGTGCTCAGGACGCGTCCGAGGGAGGAGGGATAGCGCGCAATGAGGCGTTCGAGCTTATCGAGGTCGTCGCCGGGCTGAAGACTTTCAATTTCGGACGCAAGAGGCGGAGGAATGACCGACTTTTCGCGCAGCGCAGCGCCGCGTAGAACAATGACCGTGCCTGCGACGATCGAGACAACCAAGAGGATGCCCATAAAAAAGCCCCCATTGATGAAGAACGAGAGGGCATTCTGGATGACCGAGGCAAAGAATAGTTCCATTAGTTTGACAGGATGGTGAAGGAATATTCGATTTCAATACGGCTGCCTTCGAGCATTGGGACAAGTTCCTTAGGAATTGGAGGAATGTCAGCTTCCATGATCGCCCGCACGGTGCAAGCTGCAAAACTCTCGTTTGAACTGTTGCGGAGCACCTGCACCCGCTCGACCTTCCCGTTCTCACGAACCATGAAACGGACCTCTACGGTCCCCACATTTAAGAGACCCAGCTGCTCCGTAACATAATAGTACCAGCGCGATCCGATGGCATCGGAGAGCATTTTCTTATATCGGCCAAGTGGAGTTGCCGTAGCGCCGACGGCAGCCCGTCCCTTATTGGAAATGTTGCCGCGAATCCGAGTAATCCGGGTTTGCGGCTGATAGCCGGGAGGTTGGGGGGTCTGCGCTTGTTGCTGCTGCTCCTGCCGAACTGCCTTCGCCGCCTTGGGTCGGGGGGGAGTCTTTGGCTTCGGCGGTTCCAGCAAGGCGAGTTGAGTGCTCTGTTGCGGGGTCATCTTTGGCTTGGACTCCTCCTTTGGTTCGGTTGCTGTCTCGGGCGCTGTCTCCTGGCGCGGCTGAACGGCAGGCGACGACTCCCGCGGCACAGGTCCAGCCGTGTATTCTCTGTTCTCCAAGCTGAGACCCGGTTGATCCCTGCCATCCTGTGTCGGCACGGGAGCATCGCCGGCAGCGGGCAATGGCGATGCGGCATGGGTATCCTTGTCCGACTCGAAAACCGAATCCTCCGGAGGCTTCTCCGCACGTTGCGATTCGCTTGTTTGCACGTAAGAAGGCCTTTGCTTTGGCGCAGTGTCAGGAGCCGCGACGAGCGTCAACTCGACGGGCGATTCCTCCGGGGGCGGAACGAAGATCGGCCTGCGGGCCGCCAGCACCAAACCCACCGATCCAATAATAAAAAGGTGGAGCAAGATCGAGGCAGCGAGCGCCGCGAGGGCTTTCCGCCGGTCATCCTCGCGCCAGGCTGTTAGCGTTGCCGAGCTCATAGGGGCAAAGTCTTGCTCATCCGTGCATGGTGAAAGAGGTATTGCTGGATGTAACCGGCATACCGCCCGAACTGACGATTCGAAAATTCCTCCAATTCGATGAGTGAAGCGGAGCGCTTATGCATCGCGTGAAGAACTCGTGCAATCCAAATATCCACCGGAACGACATCAAGGCGCTCGTAGGCAAATAACAAGACACAGTTTGCCACCTTCCGCCCCACGCCCGGCAAGGAACAAAGCCTGTTGCGGGCAACTGCAGTTGTTTCGGATGCCAAGGCAGTCAGATCGAATTCCGCGGATGCAATTGCCACCGCTGAGGCGAGAAGGTTCTTTGCACGGAAGCCGAGCTTGCACTGCCGGAGTTCGCCCTCCGTTGTCTCAGCTAGTCGCGCCGGCGTCGGGAAAGCATTCACCTGCGAGCCGAAAACTGGTTCGCCATAGCGTGCCCGCAACTCCAGAGAGATTTGGCGGATGTGGGGGACCTGCTTCATTGGCGAAGCGATAAAGGTAGCGAGACACTCCCAGGCTGGCTGTCTGAGGATCCGCAGACCGCGGCACGTCGAAAGCGCGGAGCGACTGAAGGGATCAGAGGGAAACTTGGCGTAGATCGACCTTAGAGGATGGTCGAGGGCGAAGTAATTCCGGGCAAGGTTTTCCTGCCCGGCGCAGACGGAGAGCGCTCGCCCGTGTTGCTCGGCGTAAAGCAGTGTCCGATCGACGAGGACTTGCCAGCCATCGCCCTCCGGCATCGCGTGAAATACCTGCCCACTTTCCAGCGTTCGGCGCAAATCGAACTCCGCAACGCGCAGCTGCACAAGGTTCTCGCGACGACTCATCTTCTGACAGACTTTCACGCAGGTAGATTAAGCTCGAGCAAACCGATACCCTGATTCGCACGCCTAGCAAAGGAGGCCAATTTCTGCGAGTCACCCAGACTTTCACTGCAACTACGACGCGAACAGCGCCGGGTCGCCATAGAGGGTCGAAGCAGATGCCGACCCGATCTGAACCTCGAAGATTTGACCCACATGACGTGGCGATCCCTCGAAGACGACTATCTTGTTCGTGCGGGTGCGGCCGGTCAGACGGTTCGGATTGTTTTTGCTGCGTCCTTCGCACAGGATTTCCACCCGGCGTCCGATGTGGGCATTTAGTTTTTCCCTCGAGTGACGATTCACAACGGACAACAGATCCTGGTTTCGAAACTCTTTGGTCTCCTCGGCGACCTGATCCTGCATTGAGGCAGCTGGTGTGTCGCGACGCTGCGAATAGCGAAAGACAAAGGCATTGTCAAAGCCGATGCCATCGGCAATCGCCCGCGTCGATTGGTAATCCTCATCCGTTTCGCCTGGAAATCCTACGATAATGTCGGTCGTTATGGCGATTCCGGGACGTGCCTGCCGAAGCTCCTCGACAAGGCGCAAGTAAATCTCGGATGTGTATCCCCTCCGCATTTTCTTAAGGATTCGATTTGATCCGCTTTGCAAAGGCAAGTGAACATGCTCGACGAGCTTTTCAAGATGGGAAAACGCCCGCACAAGATCCTCGCGAAAGCCGATGGGATGTGGCGAGGTGAAACGCACGCGAGCGACACCTTCGACGGCGCAGACTGCCTCGAGCAATTGAACAAATGGGCTCAGTTCCGCGCGCTTGGCAAACTCGTGTCGACCATACAGATTCACTATCTGTCCCAACAGGGTAACTTCCTTAACCCCTTTGGAGGTCAAGTCCCGAACCTCGTTGACAATATCTTCGATCGAGCGACTCCGCTCTGTTCCTCGCGTTTGCGGGACGATGCAAAACGCACAACGCATGTTGCAGCCTTGCATGATCGAAACGAATGCGGTTGCTGGCGCGCCGTCGAGATGGTCGCGGATGGCCGATTGGGAACCGGGCTCTTCTCCCACATCTAGAATCGGCAGACGCTCATCATCAATACGGTCCTCGCTTCTCCGCCGGACAAGCTCGTCGACGTAGTCGGCAACCCGGTGAAACTTCTGCGTGCCGACGACCAAATCGACCCGCGCGGGGGAACTAAGCAGCTCGGCACCGCGGCTCTGCGCCATGCACCCTAAATATCCCAAAACCAAATGCGGGCGCTTCTCGCGAAGGCGCTGGAGCATCCCCATCTTCCCAATCGCCTTTTGTTCCGCCATATCACGCACGCTGCACGTATTGAGAAGGATCACATCTGCCTGAGTTTCATCATCCACCAGGCGATAGCCGCGCACGACCAACGATCGGGCCACCTGCTCTGAATCGCGCTCGTTCATCTGGCAGCCATAGGTCTTAATGTAAACGCTGGGCATGACTCGGAAGGCAAAGGTAATGCCCAATAAGAAAATTTCCAGTCCGGGACGAGTTCCTCGGTGAGGTCACAAAAAACCCTTGTTATTTGGCTCCGGTCGCGCGGATGCTTAGTTGCGATGATCAAGTCCACTCCAGCCAGGGAAGGCTATTCGATGCCAGCAGAGTGGGAGCCTCACGAGGCAACGTGGATCTCATGGCCGCATCCGGACGGAGCGAGTTTCCCATCTGCTTATGAGCGCGTGGTGCCCTTCTTCGTGGAGATGGTCAGGGCGCTTGTGCCGTCGGAGATCGTGCGCATCAACATAAGGGATGCTGCTCAGGAGGCGGAGGTGCGCGCGCTACTCCACGACTGCCCTCTCAATCGTGTGGAGTTCTTCCAGATCCCGACAAACGAGCCGTGGTGCCGCGACCACGGTCCCATCTTCCTTAAACGCAAGGAGAATCCGCGGATTTTGGCCGTCAGCTTCGGATTTAATGCCTGGGGGTACAAGCTCGCTCCGTTTGAGGATGACGAAGCAGCCGCCACCCTCATGGCCGAAAAGATTGGAGTTCCGGTTTTTGATTTCGCCGACTTCGTCCTTGAAGGCGGGTCGATAGAGGTCAATGGCCAGGGGACATTGCTGACCACCGAATCGTGTCTTCTGAATCCTAATCGCAATCCGGACCTGTCGCGGGAGCAAATCGAGGCGAATCTGCGCGACGCGCTTGGTGTTTCTCAAATTCTCTGGCTGGGCGATGGAATCGAAGGCGATGACACCGACGGACACGTCGATGATATTACGCGCTTTGTCAGCCCGAACACTGTGGTCACCGTAGTCGAAGAGGACGAGGAGGATTTGAACTACGAACCGCTCGAATTAAACCTGCAACGCCTTCGGACGATGCGACTCTCCAACGGCTCGCCGCTCAGAGTCCTCAAGCTGCCGATGCCCTCTCGCATCGTCCGGGAGGGCCAGCGGTTGCCCGCCAGTTACGCCAACTTTTACGTGGCCAATACGGTAGTTCTCCTGCCGGCCTATCACGACACAAATGATGCCTGGGCTGCTTCCGTGCTCAGGGAAGCCTTTCCTGACAGGCGCATCGTTCCGATCGATTGTCGGGAACTCATCTGGGGACTGGGTGCGTTCCACTGCCTTACGCAGCAACAGCCGACCGCATAAACTGCTTGCGACGCGCCCGCCCGGCTGTAAACTACCAGGTTCTTTATGGCAAAAAAATCGTGGTTCGAGCGCGACAAGCGCAAGCGCAAGACTGTGCAAAAGTATGCAGAGCTGCGCGCGGAGCTGAAGGCGAAAAAAGACTATTCGTCTCTTTCGCAAATGCCTCGCGACGCGAGTCCGACGAGGCTGACTAACCGTTGCCAGGTCACCGGCCGTCGGCGCGCATTCATGCGCCGGTTTAAGATTTCGCGCATTACCTTTCGCGAGCTCGCTGCCGCCGGAATGATTCCGGGCGTGACGAAATCGAGCTGGTAGCTTCTGACCGCGGTTCGGAAAGCTGGGCCGGCCGATCTCGAATACGAAGTTTTTTTTGGCCCGGTCCCGCGTGCAACTCAAGGGACCGACCGCTAAGCGGCTCCGCTCTGCAAGAAGCCGGTGCGCAAGGTCCTCTCGCTCACTAACACTCCCAAAGTATTAACGGGCACTTGGACCACTTTAGTCAGGTCGACGAGTATCCACTTGCGAGAACCCAGGGCCAGTTTTTCCCTCACTGCCTCGGCAAGTCACTTGTCGGCGGCAATAGGTCGATGAGCTCGTCCGTTGCGGGATACTGTTCAAGACTGGCTAAAACAGGTGCCATATCGCACCGCCGAAAAGTCTCCCCATAGACCCGGTAAATAGCTTCGACAATCCGAAGGACCTCGGCGCCGGAGATCGTCGGCTCGCTTTCTCGCCCGACACGACGAACTATCAAGCTAAGCGATAGAGGTCTGGCGCCCCCCGTCAGATCGATTTCATCCGGCTCGCGAAAATCGGGTTGCAGGTAGCGAACTCTGCGGGGATCGATGAGAAGATAGCCGGCTTTCTCATAGGCCTTCAAACGCGCATAGCTCGCCGGGTCGGCCGGGTCGAGGGCCTTCATCTCTCCGACAAGGATGATCGGCGACGCCGAGGAACGTCCCTGCTCCGCTAAGCAATTGCGGGCAGACTGGATCGGTAGGGCGCGCAGCCAACCCGCGAGGCCACTCCGCCGCCATTCCGGGGCAATGAAGTTGTGAGAAAGATGGACGATGGCCTCTTCCTGGCCGCCGCGCACAATCGCGGTGTGATCACGAACAGCGGCCAGCTTTCCGTGAGACTTCAGAAGCACCAGTCGGTAACGCAAGGCGTAGCCTTCAACGAGTTTGTCGCCATTCCAGCGGAGACGACGCGAAAGCACCGTCGGCTGCTCGACTTCGCTCCTGGCGCCGAACTCCGCCCAGAGCGCGCCAAATGCGAGGTCGAATTCAGGGTCGTCGGTAGAATGAATTCGATGCAGCTCCATACTCGACCAATCGCCCTCCAAGCTCTTCACGTCACCGGGGGCGAGGTCGGAGGGAATCATCCAGTCGGGCAGCATTTACTCAGGCGAATTTAGAGCGCAAATACCTCACCCAAACGACGCTTGATCCTAATCGAGACGCAAATCGCACGTGAAATCGCTTTTTCGGCCTCCTCGACACGGTCGCCCAGATAAGCTTCACGACGCTCGTGCCCGTTGCACGTCGAAACACCGATGTCGTTTGTGTTCAGCTCGAACTGTGCTGACGGGCGTCCGGACGCCCGGTCCAGCAAGGTAAGCAAGAGCGGAAGCTGCGTCGGGATGCCCGGATGCATGGAGGGATAGAGATTTGTCCTGCGATAGCGAAGGCCGGAAAGGAATACGTCACCAGCTCTCCGCAGCTCGAGAGCGCGACCGTTTACATATAGTCGGTAGGCCGAGTGAAATTGCAGGATTGCTGCAAAATTCCAGACGCTGCATCGAGGTATCAACGAAACGGCTCGTCGTTCCGCCTTCCACCGGAGTTTCGCAAAGCAGCGGCCAGCTTTCCAGCGCTCGGCGGACTGTGAGTCGAGCGTCGCCTTTTCTCCAAAGTAACAAAGTCGGAAATCGCCAGTTCCAGATTTCTCGGTAGATCCGCCGGTTCAGGACTACGCCAGCCGCTTCGAGCTCGGTGAAAACAGATTCGAGGTCACTCCAAAGGCGTTCCGGAAGCAAGTATTCGTCATGTAATCTGGTGCCAAATCGCTTCAGGCCACGCGGCGTCTTCGCCTCCAGAAGATGGGCTGCCAGGCAGGTCCAGAGCAGGGCCACGCTCGACATCCATTCCGCACGGGGAAGAGATTCAATCGCCCGGAACTCAACCAGACCGAGAGCGCCAGAGGGCCAGGAGGTGTTCCAAAATTTGTCGAAGCTCATCTCGCTGCGATGCGAGTTGCCAGTGACGTCGGTTTGCAGGTGCCGCAGCGTCTCGTTGATAAGCTCTCGATGATCGCCTTCGGGAAGTGATTCGAGAAATGTATACGCCATTTCGACATCGTAGAGGTCGCGGGCAGACTCATCCGGCCGCGGCGCCTGCGACGATGCCCCGACATAGCACCCAGTGAATAGATATGCCAGGGACGGATGGTGTTGCCAAAAACGAAGGATGGCTGCCAGCCATGCCGGGCGGCCGAAGAACGGATTCACCTCCAACCTCGGCCCACCCCAAAGAAGATGGTTGCCGCCGCCAGTCCCTTGCGGGAAGTCCCAAGCCGACTCCTTCCACGATCTCAGGCCGGCGGCTTCGCAGCTTGCCGTCACCGTTTCGATCCATTCCGCATATTCGTGCCAACTGGAGCATGCGGGAAGATTGATCTCGAGCACGCCGGGATCGGCCGCCAACCCCAGCGTGATCCACTTGCCGGCTTGATCCTCGGGCGTGTAACCCTGCAGCAAGATTTGGCGAGTCCCGATCGTCACTCGCAGATCCCTCAATGGCGGCAAGCAACTCCAGGAATGGCTCTTGGAGAAGTGGCGGAATAAAGATGGCCATCGTCTCCCCGCTTCTTTCGATAGACATGGCTCTTCGCGGCACCGATGGCGGCAATCGATCAAGCGGGAGTCGCAGCCCCACCGAACCGTCCGCTTTCGACAAGACCCGGTCATCCTTGCTGAGGCTCCAACGCGCGGAGCGCCAGCCGGCATCATCATGGTCGATGGGGATGGCCAGGATCTCTGCGCCGGGATTATTCGGATCGACAAAACGGCGCCAGTGAGAAGCAATTCGCAGATGCCGACAGATATTGTGGGCCAAGTCGCCGAGAGCATGTGGCGAAAGCGCTCCTGATTGCTTAGGGAGTTGAAAGAGAGGCGAGCGATCCCGGTTGGCTAAAATTCGGACGACCCAGCGAGGATTGACCTCTCCCGGATAGGACTTGCCAGGACAAAAAAATGCAGCAGAACCAGCCATCTGATTACCAAGAAGATGGTCGGCGACCTTCCAAGCATACCCCAGCTTGGTGGGCCCCACCGCTGCGTAGGTCCATTCGGGCCCTTCCGGATTGGGCGGGACATACGTCGGTTCACCGCCAAGGGTAAGCTGCACGCCATGCTTGCGAAAGATTGTCTCCGCGCGAGAAGCAGCCTGATCCATCCACCGCGCGATCATCTTACAATAGGACGATGTCTAACGAGGTGGTCAGAACACTGTCGATGGTCTCCTTCCCGTAATAATGGCCGACTATCGGAGCAACGTCGTCGGCGCTTAGACCCACAGCCGTCGCCACAAAATGATCTTCGCACAACATTCCGTTGGTTGGGTCGAGTCCGACCCATCCCGCCCCTGGCAGATAAGTCTCGACCCAGGCGTGAAAAGCGTTCTGCGCGTGTTCCGGGCCGGCTCCCGACTTATCCTCCCACAAATACCCACTCGCTAATCGCACAGCCAAACCGTGGGTTTTCAAGACCTCGGCGAAAAGCACTGCAAAATCCCGGCAGGAGCCTTTTTGCCTCTCCAGCGTGGTTCTTGGCGGAAAGGCATCTCCTTCTTCTCGTCGCTCGTATTCGATGTTCTCATGCAACCAGCTGTTCATGGCGACGATCGCTTCGACGGTCGGGCGCGGAGACGCGGGAGTGAGGGCTGCCGGCAGTGCACCCGTCTTGAATCGTTTTCGCCGAAACGGCGCCAGGACAGCCGCTTCGTCAGGACGGTATTCAAACGGCAATTTCAAGGCGTGGGAGTCCAAAAGAAATTTGAAAGGATCCCACGCCTGAACCGAGGCATCGAATTCCAGCTTGAATTCCAGGACATCCAGTGGATTCGGATAGAGACAGGTGGCCGTCAAGTTGTCGAACAAGTCGTGTCGGTATTGGACGTCTGCCGAAGGGTGGGTCGAAAAGGCGATCCTCTCGATGTTGATGAACAGCTCATGGCGGGGGAAGAGTCGGACGCGATGGGGCGAAAAACTTGCCTCGCGGGCATAGTCAAACTGAGCCGAGTAGCGGACAGAGATTCTCACGCTTTGTCGTTCATTCTTTTCATTAGGACACGAACTTTCATTCTTTGGTCTCCAGAGCCCTTGAAGGTCCCACGCACGGGAGTCGCATCGACCGAATCGCGCCCATAGGCAATGGTAACGTGTCGCGGACCACACCACTGATCATTGGTTGGATCAAGGCCAGCCACTTCATGCCGGGCGCCAGCGCTTCCACCCAAGCATGCGTTGCCAGCGATCCAATCAGCCTGGTTCGACGTTCGGCCGGCTGTATTGGATCGGATTCAATATACCCGCAAACATAGCGCGAAGGTATTCCTGCGGTGCGAAGCACCCCCAGCATGACATGGGTGAAATCCTGGCAGACTCCCGCGCGTTGCTTCCAGACGGTTTCGAGTGGCGTCGAATTATTCGTGGATCCCGGCTCGTAGCGAAACTTCTCGTGAATCGCGCGATTGAGCCGCTCCAGCGCTTCGCCCAACGGAGCCCCGCCGGTAAAGAACTTTCGCGCCCAGTCGATCGATGGCGTTCCGATCGGCACGGCGGCGGTCGGCTGCAGATAGTCGAAGACATCTGTAAACCTGGAAGCGAAAAGTTGCCGCGCCTCGGCGATGGTGACATCCAGAGCGCCTGAAGACGGTGAAGTCTCCTTCGTTCGGACCGTTAGCTTATTGACGATGGTAAGTCGCTCATGACGCAGCGTCATGGAATAGAAGGTCACCTCATTTCCAAAGTAGTCGTGATAGGTGGAAACGCCGGTGGGCGGATGAAAATCGATTGCGTGGGAGAGTATTTCCTGGCTCGGAAGGGCAGGCGGAGTCAGACGCGCCTCGATGTAGGCTTCCCGCGCTGGCTGACCGTAGCGATAGTCCGTGCGATGGGTAATCTCAAAGAGCATGCTTG
The DNA here is from genome assembly GCA_963706955.1 of uncultured Verrucomicrobiae bacterium. Lineage (GTDB taxonomy): Bacteria > Verrucomicrobiota > Verrucomicrobiia > Chthoniobacterales > Terrimicrobiaceae > DASTFP01. The sequence continues at coordinate 78,326 of CAVPOC010000012.1, forward strand.
AAACCAAAAAGTGTCGGCTGAATGTCCGGACCCATGTGAATTTGATGATTTAAGAACCCGTCGGCGATGAGGTGGTGAATTTCCAATGTCGCATCCAGCAAGGCGAACCCATGATCGAGCAAAGTGGTGGCTTTCGGTGAGAGCGCCGATTCTGCTTCTTTCAAGAGCTTCTCCCAATCCGTCAAGCGAATCTCGTGAAGGAGCTGTTCGATACCGGCGAGCGTTCGCATCGTTGCCGCGGTGGCTTGCTCACCCGTCCCCCGCAAGCGCTCGCGGCAGGCCTCCAGGCACCGAGTGATTGATCGTGGAGCGACAGGATTTTTCCACAACAGATCAAGCATTGGTGCGGCTTCAATACGGAGTTGGTAGACGCGGCGATAAACATCGCGACTGTTGATCAGACGCAGAAATGCCGAGAGCCGGATCTCGGCCTCATGCTCAGGCGGCGCGTTTCGCCGCGGCATTGGGCGCATGATTGAGCAGACGGCGTTTCCGGTGATAATCGCCCGCTCCAAGAGCTGACCGATTTCACAAAACGCCCAACCGCCATCCGCAATCATCGTGCCCTGAGCCGTGCCAAAAAACTCCGGAACTGCTTTGACGACCGAGTCGCAATATCGCCGGGTGAAGGATGTCAGGTCCTCCTGGGAGGCTTGCGGACGAAAGCGGGCGCGCTGAAAGCGAGATCGCAGGGTGCTGAGCACGCTCCAAGCTTCCAGACTCAAGCATTCCAAGATCGATTCTGAATTCGCCGCCGCCCGCAGGATCGCTCGCACGACCGAGTCGGGTTCTTCCAGATCGAGCGTCAGCCGGTATCTGCCGGCGGGACTTGAAATATTGCGCCGAGAAACGGATCCTGGATTTTCTAGGGGAGGAAGGATCCTGTCCCAGACAGGACGGTAGAGCGTCCGTTCGATCGGGTTCAGCTCCTCGAGTTCGAGCGATTCAATGACGCCAATCATGACTGCTAAATTGTGCGCTCGCTCAAGATATCGGCCGGTCCAATAAAAAGCCTCCGCCACGCGACTACTCACATGCTGAGAAGGAAGCAAGAGCTTCGCGAAGACGTGTGCGATCTGAGGCGGGTTCCTCGAAGTCCGCCGGCACCTGCACCCAGGTATCCTTGCTTCCTCCACCCAGCTCGTTGGCCGTAAAGGGAGATTCTTTGGTGGAGACTCGAGTTAGGGCACCAGGGAAAGTGTCGTACTCCCCTTCTGATTTGCGCAGGGAAAAAAGAATGTGGTCCTGTCTGCGCGTTACTTTGCGTCCATCGTGATAGGAAACCGTCAAAGCATCACAATCCTGCGGCTGGGCAACATATTGACCCCCGTTGCGCAGCATCGTTTCTTTCGCGCTCGTAATTTCTTCCTCAGTCGGATGCCGACCATTGCCACCGAGCAGGATCTTTTCCCCGAAGAGCGGCCGGATGGTATATTTTTCGATCTCCGCGAGCACCATCTCGCGCTGGTCAATATCCCCCAGCCAGTAGGTCGGCAAGGTGGGCAAGAGCGCACGCTCACCCAGGTAGAAGCGAATAATTTGCCCAGCAAACGGTAAGAGAGCTCGATCATCGGAGAGCTGCGAGCCAATGGCATTCACGACAGCCACCGTTCCCTTGCGAATGCAATGGACGAGCCCCGCGACGCCCAGAAGGGAATCACGCCGAAAGACCATCGGGTCGAGCCATTGGTCGGAGATGCGATTGTAAATGACCTCGACTTTCTCAAGGCCCCATACCGTCTTGAGAAAGACCGCATCGTTCAAGACGAGCAGGTCGCCGCCCTGCACCAGCGGGATTCCCATTCTGCGCGCGAGAAAGCTATGCTCCGAATAGACCGCACTCCCTGGCCCGGACGAAAGGAGCACCACCGTGGGATCAGGATGGTCCGACAGCGACCTCAGTAACTCCAGAAAATCGACAGGCGCATCTGCGATCGAACGAATCGAAAAATCCTGAAAGCTTTGTGGAATCACTCGCGCCAGCGCACGCCGATTTTGAATCATATACGAGATTCCCGAAGCGTTGCTGAAGTAGTGTTGCTTGACGGCAAACTTCCCACTCGGCACGCGGCACAAGCTTATCCCGCTCAGATGCAAGTAAGCATCACCCGCAGGTGTGAGGCTCGCCGCCGCCCGTTGGTACGCCGTGCTTCCAAGCACCGGCTGGATCGGAAGCAGATTGGCTTTGAGAATCTCCTTCTTCCCGTAGATGTCGCGTAAAAATAGCTCGAAGGCCTTCATGCGCTGGGAAATACCTTTTTCCAAGGGATCCCATTCCTCCGGAGTAAAGATTTGCGGCAGGACATCACAGAACCAGGGGCGCCGTCCCCATGGCCTCTCCCGCGCGATGTCGAAAGTCACTCCCATTTCGCGCATTGTTGCCTCCAGCCGCTCATCCAAAGCCTGCACTTGCCGCCGCGGCAATGCATCCAACCGCTCAAACAAAGGCCGGTAGACGTGGCGGGCTTCGCCGGAGGATTCGTGAGTCTCCCTCCAATGCAAGAACTGCCCCGTCTCTCCGTTACGCTGCACGGCGGCAGAGGCTTGGCGGATCGCTGTTATCGGTCAAGAATTTTTCGACCGCAGACGTCCTGATCCTGATTCGGTTTGACACAAGGTGCGAAGTAACACATCATGACCGATTCTTGCCAAGACTCCAATGAAGACTTTCTCAGCCAAGCGTGACGAGGTCCACCGCGACTGGTGGATTATCGATGCTGCCGACCAGCATCTCGGTCACGTCGCGGTGAAGGCCGCCGGTCTTCTTCGTGGCAAGGGCAAGATCATCTATACTCCACACGTCGACACGGGTGATTTCGTGATCGTCATCAATGCGGCTAAAGTCCGCGTCGGGGGCAAGAAGGACGTCCAGAAGTCGTATATGAGTTTCTCGGGGTATGTCGGCGGTCATAAGTCGGAGAGTTTCGCGGCGCGTCGTCAACGCCATCCTGAGCTTCTGGTTGAGCGAGCTGTTCGCGGGATGATTCCTCACAACCGCCTGGGGAGCTCCGTCTATCGCAAACTAAAGGTCTATCGCGGCGATCAACACCCGCACGCCGCTCAGAATCCCAAACCTGCCTGATCTCTTCTTTCATGTCTGACATCATCGCCACCGGCCGCCGCAAGACCTCCATCGCCCAGATACGCCTGCGCGAGGGGAGTGGAAGTTTCAAAATCAACGGCAAAGAGTTTACCGATTATTTTCCGAGCCTCTCGATGCAGAACACGATCCTGCGCCCTCTCGAAATTGCCAGCGCCGTGCACCGATTTGATATGGAGGCAAAAACCTCCGGCGGTGGAATTGCCGGACAGGCCGGTGCGCTGCGCCTTGCCATTAGCCGCGCCATCTTGCGGAATGACGAGAATTTGCGCGGCTCCTTGCGCGAAGAGGGACTTCTTACGCGCGATCCGCGCATGAAGGAACGCAAGAAATCCGGTCAGCCTGGGGCTCGCAAGCGGTTTCAATTCTCCAAGCGTTAGGCGCCCGCGTCTTCCATGGCGCTCCCGCTTTTTAAGGACGCCCGCTGGATTTTCATCGGTGACAGCATTACCGATGCCGGCCGTGGGCAGTGCCCCGAAGCCGTTGGGACCGGTTACGTCAGAGACATTCGAGACTGGCTGCGCGCCTCTATGCCAGCGCGCGCTCCGCAGATCCTCAACAAGGGCATTTCGGGCAACACGATCCAGGATCTTCGCCGACGCTGGAAGTCGGACGTTTTGGCCCATGAGCCGCAACTCGTTTCCATCAAGATCGGAATTAACGACGTCTGGCATGGGCTCGGCGAGGCCGGCGGTGGAACCTCGATTGAAAAATTCAGCGAGACTTACGTGGAGATTTTGGAACGACTCCGCGATGCGCTTCCGGAGGTGGCCATGGTCCTTTGCGAACCGACGGTGATTTGGCCTCCGGGGCCTGCACAAGGCAACACAGCGCTTGCGCCCTACGTGACGGTTGTCCGCGAGATCGGCGTGAAATTCCAAGCCCGAGCTGTGGTGCCCCTTCATGATGCCTTTAACAAGGCCGGGTTAGAGCGACCGGATATTGAATGGGCGCCTGACGGTGTGCACCCTTCCTCATCCGGACACATGCTCATCGCCCGGAGTTGGCTCGCGAGCTTGGGCCTGCTATAGGAAATCCTATGGTCTTTTCTCGTTCCTTGGTCGTGTTCATGGTCTTTGCGGCCGTGGCCACCGCGGCGGGCCCGGTTGAGTTTACTGTCGGCAGCTTCACTTTTGCGCGGCCGGAGAGCTGGGAATGGGTTGCGCCGACTTCGCCGATGCGAAAAGCACAGCTCTCGGTCCCTGGGAAGTCCGGCGTGCCGTCCGCCGAGGTGACCTTCTTTCACTTTGGAGCAGGGCAGGGGGGCAGCGTCCAAGCAAACGTCGATCGGTGGTTTAAGCAATTCTCCGATGGCTATACAGACGCCAAGAGCGAACAGGCCGGTAGCACGACCATCACTTTCGTGAAGGCGGAGGGGACGTTCGCAAGTGGGATGCCCGGTGGCCCAACGGCCCCGATGAAAGACTATGCCATGCGGGGCGCCATTCTCGAGAGCTCCTCGGGCGACGTTTATGTGAAGATGACCGGTCCCAAAGACGTCGTCAAAGGCGCCGCACCCGCTCTTGAAAAAATGGTTCGCGAGGCCGCCGCCCGCTAGAATCTCATTGCGCCGGCGAACGTTTTCACATTCTCTTAACGCGTCCTGCGTACGCCAGCGTAGCACAGAGGTAGTGCAATCGATTCGTAATCGATAG
>CAVPOC010000013.1:0-92406 GCA_963706955.1 uncultured Verrucomicrobiae bacterium
GCATCACGGTCGCCTTCGGCTTACCAGTAAACGCCGGCTTTTTGGCGACACTACTCGGCGCAACCTTTAGCGGGATCGGCGGGACACTGGTGGGCCGTTCGCTCGTCCAAAACATGCTTCATCTCATTCCGGGGGCGGGAGTCCTCTTACATGGAATGATTGCGGGAGCAACGGCAGCGATATTTACCACGGCATTTGGCGAAGCACACATTACCGCTCTGACGTGCTTTCTTAAGGCAAATCCCGAAAGGGTGCCGACCGGTTCGGAGATAGCCACAACGCTAAAGGAGGAGTTGCGGCGTCGTGATCCGTTTGCTCCAGTGAATCGCAACAATGCTGTTGCATCCGCTGGCAACTCCTTCCCGGAGAGGTCGCCACGCGGTATGCGTGCGACTGCACGCCGGCAACGGGTCGTCCGCTTTTCTTCAAGCAAGCTGTTGACAAGACTGACCAACGCCTCTTCGAATTAGAAAATCAATTTAGATATCATCCAACAACATTATCAATGAGCACAGCTACAAAAACACAGAGCCCGGTCGATCCCAATGCCTTTGCTTCCCTAGGGGATGCTTTGGAATCCGCGGCAGAGAGATTTGAAGAGGGGAAAGCGCACGCGCGGCGTTGACGGGGGAGTGTGCGTCGGGCGGTTCGTGTTGGTGTTTACAATACGGCGTACTGGGTATCATACGGAGTTGTTTACAGCGCCGTCTTTGTCACCGAACTGCTTCCGGAAGAGAGTGTCTTGCGGCGTGGTCTCGAGGAAGGTGCCGACGCCGCTTTGGATGCACATGGCAAACTAAAGATCGAAGAGGAAGTTGAAGAGGTTCCTGCGCCTGCGCCGGCTAAGCCGCCGCGCAAGCGTTCCTCGAAAGCCGCAAAGTAGTTGCTAAGAGAGCGCTAATTGGGTTGGCTTGCCCGATCCTTTCGGGCCGTGGCCATCCAGGCCCTTCGCTGAAATGCAGGGCGGAGTTTCACCGGAATTAGCGGGCGCCTTCAGGTGCGTTGGATCGAGTTCTCTTCGGACTCGGCGCCGGCGTCCCGCGCCCCTCGCCGATGTGAAGATTCAGGTGGTCGATCGCAACCCTTTGATGATCGTGCTCGGCGGGGGCGGATTGGCCAACGTTTGCCAAGCGTCCACTCGAAGAGAACTAATCAATCGTCTTTTTGCATTGCGAGAGCTTAGATCTCTGCACTTGGACTGCAGAAAGGCCCGTCTCCGGCTGCAATTTTCCTCATCGGTATCCTCCGTTTCCGACGAGCTCGCCACGATTGCGGAGGTCATGCGGCAGCGGACAGCGAAAAGATTATCGTTGCTTCATGACAAGGTGCTCCTCGGAGGAGAATCGCCACCCGAGGTCGAGATCCGTCGGTGGGGTTCCGGTCTTACTTTTTGGAGAGTAGACAATCCTTCCGCGCGAATCTTTTATTTGAGGCATCCGCTGCTCCGCTTCGAGTTAGTGCGCCGAGCGGTCATGGAAGAATTGGCAACCTATTCTGACGCGATCCAGCGTGTAATTGCCTTTCGAAAAGCCCTCATGCTTATTGTCCGGCCTTTTCGGATCGAAGCCGAAATGTTTCCGGAAATTCTGGATCCAGTTCTGACACGCTCGCTGGCGACAGAGGAAACCTCATTCTCTCCGCGGGTCCAGGATGCTCTCGTCGATGCCAACCTAGCGCTCGCGCCGATAGCCGATTTCTTGTTCCCGTCGGCTGGATTAGCTAATGCCGCCCTGACGGGTGCACTCACGCAGAAGTCCGTTCCTTTGGCATGGAGTCAACTTCGAAGTGGGAAGCTCACGGTGCATTCCCTAAATGTCCTTATCGCTGGCCTTTCAATTTTCGCCTTTGAATTTTTTGCCTGCGGCCCTGATGTCTCGGCTAACCCGCTTTTGGTCCAAGCGCACCCGATTGCTGTGTGAGCAACACCAAACACGCTTCCTGGCACGTTATCGACACCGACCGCACCGGGTCTGGCTGGAGGAGAGCGGAGTTTCCCTGGAGGTCTCCTTGGAGACGCTTTCTCCTTCGAGCGTGATCACGCTGAGAACAGGCGACGTCATCCCTGGTGACGGCGTCGTGGTGGAGGGAGCAGCAGGGGTGAACGAGAATTTAATCACGGGTCGGGCAGAGGTCTCTCGCAAGAGTGTCGGGAGTTCGGTTTTCGCGGCGACCCGGGTCGCCCAAGGAACAATGCGAATGCGAGTTCGTTCAACCGGATCTCAAACGGCTGCTGCTCAACTTGCGAGAAACTCCCGCGGAGTGTTTCTTGAGCAAAGCTCGGGCGCGAACACCCTCAGTCGGATCAAGGCAGATGAAGCCGTTCTGCCGAATATTCTTGCGGCGGTGGTCGCATCATGCACAGGCGGCTTAACGGGATTTCGTTCTGCTCTGCGCCCCGATTTTCTCACAGGTCCGGCGATCAGCGAGCAGATGGCGGGCCTCTCGACGGTAATCTACGCGGCTAATCACGGCGTCATTCTTGGGGAACGATCGCCTTTGGCGCTGTTGCCAGCGGCGGATTATTATTTGTTCGATGAGACAGTTGATTGGCAGGAGGAAAGAGAGGGGCGAGAGGCCTTTCGCCGAGCGACCAAGGATGCAGGCGACTCGGTGTTCTTCACCTCACTGTCCGGCCAAGAAGCTGCGGATCGCGCGGCTCGGCTCGGATTTCAAGCATTTCATGCCGCCAGTACACGAGAAGATAAGCTCGATTTTCTCCAGCAGGGAAAATCACGGGGAAAAACGATCGTCTATATTGGACATCCTCATTCGGACGGCCAGCTAGCTACGCAAGCGGCGCTCCACGTTTCTGTGATCGCGCCACCGTTCAACGATCTCTCGGCAGCCCCAGTGGCCTTGCTATCGCCTGACTTAGGAAAGTTCGCCCTTTGCTCGATCTCGCGCGAGAGGTCCAGCGAGATTCCGAGACGGCCCTTCGGATAGCTTGGCTTCCGAACATCGCTGCCATTCTTGGCGCGATTTTGTTGCGAAGTCCGGTGATGGCATCGGTGCTGTTATCGAACGTGGGCATGTTCGGAAATTATGTTCGGTCGGCGGCAGTCTTGCAGCTCGCTGCCGGGGGCCATCGTCGCTTCTGATCGATTCCGACCGATCAAATCACTTGCTATCGACGTTTCCGGTCGAGTGAAGAGCCAGCAATGCCGCCGTTCGGTCTTTTGCGGCTTGGGCTTCCGCAACTTTTTGCAAAGGAAGCAACCCATTTAGCAATGCCACGACCGCGCCGACTTGATTAAAGATCATGGAATGCATCACCCCGAAGCCGGCGAGAAAGGCGCCGAGGACGCAAGCAGCGTTCGGCATGATGATAATACCCCAGCTCCGATTGATATTTTTCTGCAGGTCGTGGGAGACGTCGCGCAGACGGAGGAGTTTCTCCAAACTCTCCTCCATGAAGACGACTTGCGCGGTGTCAGTCGCTATGGTCGAAGCCCCCCGCAGCGAGACTGACACATTCGCCTTTTTGAGAGCGATAGAATCATTGATCCCGTCGCCGATGAAGCATACGGTGCGCCCTTCTTTCTGGAGAAGCTCGACGTATTTTGCCTTATCCTGGGGAAGCACCTCTGCGAAGTAGCGATCCATGCCAAGCTTTTCGGCCAGCTTGCGCGTGGGACGATCGTGGTCCCCGGAAATGATGGCAATGTGCTTTGCTCCACGAGCTCGGAGGCCATGAATAACTTCCGCAGCTTCGGGGCGATTTGCTGAGCACATCTCGATAGCCCCACCGAGCCTGTCGTTCACGGCGACAAGAATCAACGAGTTGCCCTCGCTGTGAATACCTTCCATCTCCTGGTCAAGGCCTTTCGGTATTGGAATGCCCTCATGTCGGATAAAGCGAAGGCTACCGACGCGCACTGTATTGCCCTCGACGCTAACGGTGATGCCATAACCCACATGGTATTTGGACTCGTCGGTGGTTGGAATATCGAGCCCTCGCTCGACCGCTTTGCTAATGATCGCCTTAGCTATCGGATGGCTGAACTTGTGCTCTGCAGCCGCGGCCCACTTTAGAATTTGGTCGGAGGAATATTGAGCAAAAGTCAAGATCCGACCAACCTCCGGCTGTTCGCGTGTCAATGTGCCAGTCTTGTCGAAGAGGAAGGTGTCGACTTTTCGCATGAGCTCGAGAGCACGGCCATCCTTCACGAGAATGCCATGCTGAGCGCAAAGCGTCAGGGAGGTGAGCATGCCGAGCGGAGCGGCCATACGAATTCCGGTGCCAAGATCGCAATTCACGATGGCGACCGCACTGTCGATGCCGACCGTGCCTAAGCCGAGGCTGGCGAGTGCGAGTGTTGGGACGACCGCTTTGTCGGCAAGTTCCTCGCCTTGGGATTGCGAGCGCAATTTATAGCCGGCAGTGTCGTTGAGGATACGGGCGAGCTTGGCCGATGTCGTTTCGCTTCCGGCGCTGGTCACCGCTACCTTGATTTTGCCGGCGAGCATGGTCGTGGCAGCGAATACTCGATCACCTTTGGTCTTTTCGGCAGGAGCGGACTCTCCGGTGAGCGCATGCTGGTCAATCATCGCCATGCCTTCGACCACCTCACCGTCAACCGGCACGGTCTCTCCGGTGTGGACGATGATGACGTCGCCAACCTGCAGCTTTTCGAGAGGCGTTTCAATTTCTATGTCATCCTTGAGAAGCCAGACAAACCGCGGTTGTTTTCCGAAGACATTCAGAAGCATCTTCTTTGAATCATCTTCGGTTTTCTTCACCAGCTTGCGGCCAAACCCCAGGCACCATGCAAGCACTGTTCCGGCAAAAACCTGTCCGGTGACCAGGCAGGTCAGCACAACGATAGAATCAAGGACATCCACCCCGAGCCGCTTTTCTTTGAAAAGCACGCGATGAGCATTTTGGAAGCTTGGAACGACCGAATACAGGAAGAGGCCTGCGCTGATGGGCAAAATCACCGGTTGGGCGGCGATCGTTCCAACGGCGGCCAGCGCCAACGAAGCGGTGCAGATGGGAAGATCAAGATCCACTGAAGAGCGTGTGAGGTCCTCCGCCTTCAGCAGGGCGTCGTCGAGAAGTTCGACCAATTGATGCCGCGGAAGCACGCGTTCATCGTAATAGACCAGCACCGTAGCGGTGAGATCGCTCGTCTGATAGCGTTCTACTCCGGGAACATTCATCAACTCGCGTTCAATCGACTGGCAAATGCCTCGTTTCCGATAAATCGCCTGATTGTGAAATCGGATGCGGTTGCCGGTTTCGTGCCGCACCGACCAACCTGAAATCACTTGGCCGTGCCGATGCAGCCGGACAGTGTTTTCCCGGATCTCGGGCAGTCTTTCGGGGAAGATGAGCGTGGTGCCATTGTCGGACTCCTCTCGCGCAAGTAGTCGAGAGATTTTCTTAGGGATGTTCGATCCCGTAGACCCATTGGCACGGTAGGAGATCTTGGCTCGTCGATGATCTCCCTCGATTTCGATTGTTTCGACCTCCGCAAGTTGAAACGCTCGCGTGTAGAAAGCGTCGCGTAAAACAGATCATGCGGGTCCGAGAAAAGGGTGCGGCTTTGAAAAGAGATCCGTCCACTTTCAAGCTGAACCTGTATGTCGCCATCCTGCGACGATTTCCTGCGTCTGGACGACAACGTCTTTGAAGGGCGTCGAGTGCGCGCTGAGGGCGGCTGGAATGCAAGGATCTGGGCCATGGCTGTTGCTTAAGCGTGCTTCTTGCTCCCCCCGCGACGAGTCTTCGGACTCCCCGAGGCTTCCGCTTTGTGGCGAACATTCCTCTTTTCCGCGCGGTAATCCTCCCACGCCTGCTTCTTTTCAGTAATCACCTCCGCGACTACCACATACGCCTCTGCAAGTTTGTCGCGGCCTATCTCGAGGGTTGATCTTACCTGATCTCTGATCAGCGGCCATCGTTCACGGAGCGGTTCTACGAGTGTCTCCTTTGGCGACCAAAGCGGGATATCCTCAGAGGGTTTCCGCTTCGAGCGTGGGCGAAGATTATCAAACATGCTGGCAAATGTCGGCAACGATGAGAGGCACGATTGGTGCCAATCTTACTAGCGAATTTACAATCACGACCAATTCAGTCAATATTTCTTCCGGGAGAATGTCTCTGGCTTGACGCGATCCTGCGGACTTGTAGTTTCGGCGGGGACTGGCCGAGATGGAGGAACGGCGTTATTTCAAAGGGGACTGAACTATGAAACCGATTTTCGGGCGTTCTTCGATGTCGTCGCGGTCGCGGACGAGTCAACGCTCCCCGGATCGAGCAAAAAACGCTGAACGCCAAGATCGTCCATCTTCGATCGAGGAGAAGAGGAAAACGGCGATTAGCCTGAAAACGTTCCGAAACGGAATCGAAATCCGCAATGTCGCTTTCTTTCGTCAGCCTGATACCGCTTGGGGGCGAGAGTTCTTGGCGCGCGCCTTTGTCGTTCCCGAAGTTGAGGTTATTGAGATAAATCGCCGCAAGGGGACTGGCCGGATTCGCTATCGTCGCCAGGGAAGCGTCGCCGATATTTGGCGCAGGTTAAAGCAGGCGCTCACAGACGCGTGGTCACCCACATCGGCGCAAAGCTTCAATTCCCCTTATCTTGCGCATCCGACTCCATCGGTGATTCGCATCAACCGTGTCGGAGAGGTGCTCTCCACCTGGAAGGTTTGCTCACATCGGCGCAATCGTATTCGGCTGATGCATCCTGCGCTAAAACAACGGCGAGAAGTGGCTCATCAGTTGGAGGAAGAACTTACCGCCGTTTTCGGGGTCTCCCGCTTTCGGATCAACAGGTTGACAGCAACCGTCAGCATCGATTTCCGTCCCGGAGCTCTCACGGCTGCTCATCTGGTTCGGCATTTGGAGGCCGCGTGGCCGCGACTGCTGTCCGGCGGCCGAGGCGCCACCTTCGGGCGCGCGGTTTTTTGCGGCGACAGGCATGCTCAGCCTGGCTTTTGCGGCGCAGTTTGCGGTCCCTTCGTTGCTTCCCGTGGCCTTGGTGGCGGTCGCGGCTTATGGCTTCCCGAACGTAATTGGAGCCTTGAAACTCATTCGACGCGGCCATGTCGGCCTGCCTGTCCTCTACACAGGCACCCTAACGTTTACCCTGCTGAGTGGGATGCCGTTTTCTGCGAGCCTGATGGCTATGTTTATGCAGTGGTGGCCACGGTGGGGTTATCAAACCCTAACCGAGGGTCAACGCAGGCTTTTTGCAAACCATCGTCAACGGGCGACCTGGGCCCGCCTCGCGACGGGGGGAGATGCCGAGATCACGATCGGTATCGATCGGTTGAAAATCGGCGACATGATCGAAGTCCAAGAAGGTGAGGTAATCCCGGTAGATGGAGTGATCGTGTCCGGTCTGGCGGCGGTGGACGAAGAGCCTCTCACCGGGCGAGCGGGAGCGTTCGATAAAGCGCCGGGAGACCCGGTCTTCGCGGCGAGCTACCTCCGAGCGGGGCAAATCCGCCTCCGGGTTACTTCTGCCGGACTCGAGTCTTTAGCGGGACACATCGGTGAGCAGCTTCCTTACGGACATTTTCGCGGTCTGCCTTCATCGGTGGAGGCCGAGGACGTAGCCAACAGCATGGTTGCACCAGCTCTGGCGGTGGCGGGAATGAACCTCTTGTTAACGGGTGAAGTCCTGCCATCACAGTCTACATTGCGTCCGGACTATGCAACGAGTCCGCGCCTTGGGGCACAACTGGCGACCCTCGAAAGTTTGGGCGATGGGTTGCGTCGCGGCGTGCTTTTTCGTGATCCCGCTGCTCTCGATCGACTGCCGGCAACGGATATCTACATTTTTGACGATTCGGCTGCCTTAGAACGGCGCCGCATTTCCGTTGGAGAGATCCTTACGGTTGATCACTCTTCTCCTGAGCTGGTGCTGAGTTACGCGGCCTCAGCTTTTCCATCATTTCAAAACGAACGTGCCCGGTCCCTGCTGGAGCGTTGCTTGCTTCGCGGCGTGCCTTTGCAGGAGATTACCGACCGCCGTCGCGAAGCGGGGATGATTAGCTATCGCGATAGTAAGGGCGACTTGATTCAAGTTGTGGCTCCTGCGTGGATTTCCGCGCATCGAATCCCTGTGCCGCGCTCGCTGATCGCTGCGGTAGAAAAGTCACCGACCGCGTGGTTCGACCCAACCAAGCTCGTGCCCCACAGTGAGCCCCAATTGCGTCCCCTCTGGATCCTCCGAAATAACAAGATTCTGGGCGTGATTACCCTCCAGCGCCAAGGAGAACTGGAAGCGGCCGAAGTCCTTGGAACGTTGCGAGCTCGAAACCCCAACGCTCGTTTTCTCCTGATTTCGCGGCATACCCAGGCGAAGACCAACGCTCTCGCTTCCGAAATCGGCATTTCCACTGCCTATGGTAATCTTAGCGCATCAGCTAAGGCCCAAATCATTCGGGAGTTTGGCGGGCGCTCGATGTGGATTGGAGATGGAGCGGCTCTCGACGCGGCCGCGAGCATAGAGGCCAGCTTCGTGAGTGTCTCCGGTCGGAGGCGCGGCGACGATAACTTCGGATCGAGCCGACGTGTCTCGTTGCAGCCAAGCCTACGAGCCCTCGTGCCGGTGCGGCGTCTCGGTCGCCGCCATCGTAAGCTCCTCAAGAATGGCTATCGTGCTATCTTTGCGACCAACCTGTTCTGTTTGGCGGGAGCTTTCTTAGGAGAATTCACCACGCTGACCGTGGCGCTAGTCTCCAACTTCGGAACTGGAGCTGTTTTCGCGACCCATCACCGGCAGATCAATGGTCTTGCAGGTCGTATCGAACGAAAACTGGGGCCCTATCTCTCGATGGAGGCAGAGGATGAGGAAGCCGATGAGGCGGCAGGCAATGAATTAGAGAGTGTCGAGGAATACCCTGAACACCATCACGACAGCGAGCCGGACCGCGAAATCCCTGTCTAGTATCGCCGCGAGCTCAAGCTCTTACGGACGTTTGGATACTCTATCAAACCGCCGATGGATTTCGTCGACGGAATGCTTCAGGCCATGGATCTTCTTGGGAGATCGCATCTTCTGAACCAGCAGCCAAATCACCCCAATGAACATATACGCGGCGAATAACCAAAGAATGAGCGGTGCGGACCGCTCGGCTCCGGGAAGAGGATGCTGCCGGGGATTCCGATCATTCCGGCAATGGGGAGAAGAAGGAAGGCAATGGCCAGCGCTGAAATCCAGATATCCACTTTGCGAAGTTGGCCGACTCCCCGCCGGTAGAGCGGTGCGGCGATAGAGACCAGAAGATAAACCGTCAGAAATCCAAAACTCGCCAGCGTCCCGAAATAGCCTTGCGCAGCGAAAGGATCAATGGACGAGAGAGTCAGCACGAGAGGAAAGACCAGGGTGACCCCGGCCGAGATGATTATCGCGATGTGCGGTGTTTGATTCCTCTTGTGGGAGTCGCCCAAAGCATCGTGCAGAATCCCATGGTGGGCCATGGAGAAAAAGATCCGCGCGGTTGAGTTGATGCAGGCAAGGGTGCAGGCAAAGAAGCTCAGGAGCGTGCCAAGGTTGATCAGCCATCCCAGAGCTGTCAATCCGCTGCGCGCGGCGAGGAAATTCAAGGGAGCCTCGCTCTCGCCGAGATCGACGCCGCTGTTGCGGAACCCCAGGACAAGCACGTAGGCCATGAAGATGAAGAACACGCCAGCCAGGACGACGCTCTGGATCAGAGAGCGGGGGATGGTTCGCAACGGATCTTTGGCCTCGTCGCCAAGCGACGTCGAGCTTTCAAACCCTGAAAAGCCAAACATGACTAAAACCACCCCCATGAGAATCCCCCCAGGGCTAGCGCCCTCCAGAGTCAACTGATCGTGGTCAATCGTCAGGCCGCTCTGCCAGCAAATGACAACCGCCAGCGCGAGAATCGCCATGATTGAGACGCCTTCCAGGTATAAAATCATCTTTGCAGAAAGACGAACGTCCCTGTAGGCGACCAGGGTCGCGCCTAGGATGCCGATAATGGCCAGTGCTGTCGCCGGTAAGTCAAGGCCGAGAGGTTTCAGGAGAATTCCGCTGAAAATTGCAAAGCCGCACAGCGTGGACATCCCCGTTGCCATGTAGCCGAGAAGAAGGCTCCATCCGCTCAAGACGCCGGCGGCTGGCCCTGAGCCCTTCACAATATAGGTAAAGAGCGATCCCGGCGACGCCGATCGTCGCGCAAATTGATTGATGTTTAAGCTAACAAAAATTAAGCCGACGATCCCTAAAAGGAAACTCACCCAAATCCCGTTGCCGGCCTTCGCGAATATGAGACCCATCACCGCCGCCGGAACCGTCGAAGGCGCAATCACTGAAATCGACTGAGCGAGCACTTCCGAATACGACAGGCAATGTTTACGGAGAGACCGATTGACAAAAATGGGTGGCGGCAGCGTCGCAGACATCACTAGGCCACCCATCCGATTTGCGGTTCCCCCGGAGCTCGACTGCCCCAATGAAAAACCTTGGCATTCCGCCATTGCCCCGCCATTCTGACCATATAACGACCATGCTGGTCGTATTTCAAAACCGGTGCAAGCCCTCATTTCCTTTTTCTCCCTGTTTATTATCCTGTGGTCGAGTATGACGCGGCGAGAGTCTTGATCAGGGGGAATGCCTATGAAGAGCAGTTACGAGACAATCATCCGTTCGCCGATGGAGAAGGTCTTTTTGACCGTGGCGGACCTGGCGCGGTGGCCTGAGTTTCTTCCTCACTACCGGTATAATCGCTTCATCAGGCAAACTGCTTCGAGCGGGCTGGTTGAGATGTCTTGTTATCGACTAGGGCTTTCCGCTGAAGTGGGTTTCCGAGTATCGGATCGATCTCCCGGGACGTAAGTTGACATTTCGACATCTCGAGGGCGCCTTGAACGCGACGCAAGGGTTGGATATCGTGTGGAACTTCGAAGAGCTGGCAGAAAACTCTGTGCGCGTGCGACTGACTTATGAATTCACGCCGCGGGTGGTTATTGGTGGGCGATTGCTTGCCGCGTTGGTGCTTGGCGAGCTTTTCGTTCACAATCTCGCGGAGAAGACACTGGCCGGTTTGAAACGGAAAATGGAGGTCCGGCTGACGCCGGCGGCGGCAGTCTCCTTGCCGCCGGCGAAGCAAGCGTCTGCTCTTGTGCGGGGCAGGCGAATTCGGCGCCGTATTTCTTCTCATCCACGTGTCTCGGTATAGAATATCCTCTTTACCCTCCCGCAAATCGTTTGCTGCCAATGGCGGGCCGATTTGCGATCGGGCGGATTACGTAGCGAGGGCTCATCGGGAAATTGCGCGTTGGGAGCGTTCCCGGCGCGGAGCACTTGGCAAACTGACGGACTTCGTGCTGGGGCCCGCTGGAGCGTTTACTGAGCGCATGGTGCCGCCTTGGCTGAAAACATCCGCGGCCGTGATGATCGAGACGAGTCTGCGTTTGGCCACCTATGCCAGTGCCTTGAGCGTGGACGAGCAAGCGGTCGCCCGTGAACAGAACCGATTGCTCCGCCGGAAAAAAGGGATCGCGGAATCGCTCCGCCTTTGTGATGACTTGGCGAAGAAGCATTGGGTAAACCATTGCAAATACGCGGCCGCAGAAGGTGCCGCTGCGGGGTTGGGAGGGATTATAGGTTTTTTTGCGGACGTCCCGCTGGTTATCTCACTGGCCATCCGCGAAGTTCGTCTGATCGGACTCTGCTTTGGATATCACGTTAATACTCCCGCTGAAGTTGATTACATTCTCCATGTGCTCCGCATAAGCTCATCGGTTGATCCTAAGAGTAAGGCGTCTTCCCTGGAGGCTCTTAAAAGGATCGAAGCCCATCAACGCGGGCAAGCAGCTGGGCGTCGAAAGCAAAGCTTGGCTAGCGAGCAGTTACGGGTCCGGTATTTGGTTTCTCTTGAGGAGTATTCGCGATCGTTGTCGCTGCGGCTCATCCGGCGCGGAGTCCTCCATTTTGTGCCCTTTGCCGCAGCGATTACCGGGGCTTCGTTCAATGCGGCGTATGCGCACGATGTCGGCCGGGCAGCCTACATGTCTTATCGCCGAAGATTCCTCGCCGATCGCTCGACGGGTTAATGGTTAAGAGCGAGTGGAAAGAACCGCCATCAGTCGGTGGAGACCCTAAATCTGGAGATGTTAGGGATCTTTGTGGATTCTGTGAAATCTGTGGATTAGATCCCTGGATGCGTCCTTGCGATTGGCAACTGCGGATCGCAAAAGAACCGTTCTTGTCAGGGTTGCTGATAAGCTTATCATTCTCGGTGTGGCGGTGCATGACAACCCGAGCAAGGAGCTCTGGAGAATTGTCGCGGCAATCGCGCGGCGTGTTGAGCTGATTTGAGATGGAATCGGTAACGGCATCTCTGGTCGCCCTCGCGCTCGTCTTGCAATTTTTTGGTCTGTCGCGACCGACGGCAGTATTGTTTTTCTTTTCGCTCGTTCTCGTAGCTGCGCTGCTGCGATTTCATGCCACGAGTTCGCTTAACTTGAGCTTTTAAGGTGCTAAGCTTTCTCTTCGCGCGTTGGGCGGGCTTGGTGGCAGCTGGGCAGCTTTTTGTCGTCTGCGGTGTGCTTCTCGGCAGTCTGACATACCAGTTCGCGCTGGGCGAGCTTCCGTGTCCGCTGTGCGTCATTCAGCGCCTGGCGTTCTTGCTGGCATGCGTGGGACCGATCGGAGTCTTGCTGCGATCGGCCGAGGGTCGAAGTGATTGGATGCGGCAGGCTCGCGGATTCGGCATGACCATTTTAGCAGCACTGGTTGGTTCTGCGGCCTCGATCAGGCAGATCTTGTTGCACATTGTTCCGCCTGATCTCGGCTATGGTCCGCCGGTCCTTGGCTTGCACCTCTATTCCTGGGCACTGGTCGTCTTCGGCTGCCTGATTGCTTCGAGTGCGATTGGTCTTTGCGGGCTACAAAACGAACAAGTCTCGCTCCCACGGCTCCCCGTCTACCTTCTGTGCAGTCTTACTCTCGTCATCGGGCTGACGGTCGCGTTTGCGACTTTCTTAATGCAAGGCTTCAATGCCCTGTTGCCGCCCGATCCGACGCGGTATGAGCTTTGGCATACATTTTTTCGGTAATGCCGAAACAGCCGATCCAACCGCAGAACGGCTGGGCGTTGGTGTTATAGCGGCTGTGTCCGCACGGCCGAGAGCTTCCCGGCGGTCGCGTCATCTCTCAAGACGATAAACTCTATTCGTAAGCTTTTACGAGTGTCATGAGCTGCTTGCTCCGGTCAGCCCGAAGGCCTCATGGGCGAGGTTGGCGGCTTCGACGAGTCGAGCCTCTTCGATGATCACGGCGATCTTGATTTCCGAAGTCGAAATCATCTGGATATTAACCCCGGCATTTCCGAGGGCCTCAAAAAGCCGCGCGGCCACCCCTGAGTGTGAGCGCATACCGATGCCGACAACGCTTAGCTTAGCAATGCCATCCGGTTTGACGATGAGGCCGGCGCCGATGTCCCTGATGATGGGATCAAGGACGTGACCAACCTTTTCGAGTTCGTCGCGGCTCAAGGTGAACGAGATGTCGGTCGCTCCGCTGACGGAGACATTTTGCACGATCACGTCGATAATGACATTGGCATCGGCGAGCGCGGTGAAAATGCGTGAAGCGATTCCTGGCCGGTCGGGCACGTTGCTAATGGTGACCTTGGCTTGGTTGCGTTCCACCGAGACGCCGCGCACAACGACGTTTTCCAATCCGGGTGTTTCTTCTCTCACTAGGGTTCCTCTATTCGTGTTAAAGCTGCTGCGGACCTCAAAGGGGACCTTGAATTTCTTGGCGAACTCGACGGAGCGCGACTGCATGACTTTGGAGCCGGAAGCGGCCATCTCGAGGAGTTCATCGTAAGTGATTACGTCGATCTTCCTGGCGGAAGGAACGATCCGAGGATCGCAGGAGTAAACGCCGTCTACGTCGGTGTAAATCTCGCAGTGGTCGGCCTTGAGAGCGGCCGCGATGGCAATAGCGGTGAGATCACTGCCGCCGCGACCGAGCGTAGTGATTTGTCCTTGAAGGGTCTGTCCTTGAAATCCTGCGACGATGCAGATGAATCCATCCGCCAAATATCTACGGATCTGGCGGGGAGAAATATTGGCAATTTTCGCCTTGGTGTGGAGCCCGTCGGTCAGGATGCCGGCCTGGGCACCCGTAAGCGATACGGCCTTTCCGCCCATCGCGTTGAGAGTCATTGCCGTCAGGGCAATGGTTGTTTGTTCACCCGTCGCCAGGAGGACGTCCAGCTCGCGTTCGGCAGGAAAGGGTGCCAGTTGCCGGGCGAGTTTGATCAGATTGTCGGTGACCCCTGACATCGCGGAGACCACTACCACGACCGAGTTCCCCGCTTGTTGAGTTTCGAGCACACGTCGAGCGACGTTCTGAATGCGGTCGGTAGTCCCGACTGAGGTTCCGCCGTATTTCTGAACAACGAGAGGCATGGTAGAGATTTTTGCTGCGACTGGCGATTTCAGTCAGGCGTTTTCGAGCAGGTGCCGGATGGAGACGAGATCGGGCTCAGCCTCTATCGGTCGGTAGTCGTCGGTGGTCATCGCGGTGTCGGGATCTTTGAGACCATGGCCGGTAACGGTCAGCACGATCCGGCGCGCGCCTGTTTTCCCGAGTTGGAACAGCCCGGCGACGGAAGCCGCGCTGGCTGGCTCCACGAAGATTCCTTCGCTCTTCGCAAGCCAGCTCTGTGCGGCCAGAATGTCCCGGTCGGTAACGATGCCAATAGCGCCGTGACTCTCTTGGAGGGCGGAGGTTGCGTTTTGCCAGCTGGCGGGATTGCCAATCCGAATCGCTGTCGCCACCGTGTTGGGTGATTCGATGATTCGATTGTGAAAAATGGGAGCGGATCCAGAGGCTTGGAAGCCCATCATTCGGGGCAGCTTCGTTGCTCTGCCTTGCGCGAAAAACTCACCATAGCCTTTCCAGTAAGCGGTGATGTTGCCGGCGTTGCCGACGGGAAGAACATGGAGATCGGGCGCGTCCCCAAGTTCCTCAATAATCTCAAAGGCGGCCGTTTTTTGACCTTCGATCCGGTCCGGATTGATAGAGTTGACGATGGCAATTCCCTCGAGTCCGCCGAGTTCACGGACGAGTCTCAAGGCATCGTCAAAGCTACCGCGCAGAGCGATCACTCGTGCTCCGTAAAGGTAGGCTTGCACAAGCTTGCCGCTGGCGATCCTGCCCGCTGGGAGCAGGACCGCGCAAAGGATGCCGGCGCGGGCGGCATAAGCCGCTGCGGCCGCAGAGGTATTGCCGGTCGAGGCGCAAATAGCGGTACGCGCGCCGCGTTCCAGCGCCTTCGAGACGGCCACGGTCATCCCGCGGTCCTTGAAAGACCCGGTTGGATTCAGGCCCTCGTATTTAACAAACACCTCGGCCTCGGCGCGTTCGCTCAGACGCGGAGAATGGATGAGCGGTGTCGAACCTTCGTTCAAGGAGATAATCGGTGTTGTCTCCGATATCGGAAGGTACTGCCGAAAGCGATTTATGACCCCACGATCGTGGAGGGGTGGCGTAAGCTCCTCGCAACGGTTTCGCGCGACTGTAGATTCGGGAGCCATCGTTTTAGGGCTGAAAGGAAGCCGCCTTGGGCAATGATAGCAATAGGGGCGCCGGTTTCATTTTCTCATCAAGCAGGCTCAGGGAAAGGATTCCACGTGCAGAAGTGCCGGGGGAGCCTTAACACAATCGAGCGCGGAGATCCGGGCCACGGCGGCTACCATTGCGCCGAAGAGTGCATCATGGATCATCAAGACGAGCACTGCCGTGCCCGCCGAGTGTGTTTCCGGCTGAATGACCGATAGAATTCCAATTTCTGCCTGCCCGAGCGCCCCGGCAATCTGCGCAAGGACACCAGGCCGGTCATCCACGGTCAACCGCAGATAATATTTGGAGAGTGAATCTTCGACTGGTTGACATTTGCCATACAAGTCATGCGAGGTGAAGCCGTAACAAAACCTCGGACTGGTCAGGCCGATCGAAGCCTCTGCCAGATCACTCAGGACCGAGCTCGATGTCGGATCCTGGCCGGCGCCGCGTCCGTAGAAAAGCGTCTCCCCGACGATGTCGCCACGCACGGCGATGGCGTTGTAGACGCCGTTGACCGAGGCCAGGACGTGGCTTTTTGGGATCAGCGTCGGGCAGACTCGCACCTCGATCGCATTGCCCACCCCGGCCTTGATCGTCGCCAGCAACTTGATTCGGTAGTCTAATTCATCGGCGAATCGGATATCTGAGGCCGTCACCTTGTCGATGCCGGATACGAAAATCTTCGAGGGATCGAGCCAGAAGCCATAAGCGAGCGAGGCCAAAATGATCGCCTTGTGAGCAGCGTCCCAACCGTTGATATCCAGTGTCGGGTCCGCCTCCGCGTAACCGAACTGCTGCGCCTCGGCGAGCGCAGGCGCGAAGTCCATGCCAGTGTCGGTCATCCTGGTGAGGATGTAGTTACTGGTTCCATTGAGGATGCCGTGGATGCTCTCAAATCGATTGCTGGCGAACGATTCGCGCACCACTTTGATGATCGGAATGCCTCCGGCCACCGCCGCCTCGTAGAAAACAGGAACCTTTCGCTCTCGCGCAAGGTGGAAGATCTCCTGACCGTGTTCCGCCAGCAGAGCCTTGTTTCCTGTCACCACCGTCTTGCCTGCGTTGATCGCCTTCTTGACGAATCCGAGCGGCGTCTCGATTCCTCCCATCAATTCGACAACGATGCGAATATTGGGATCTGAGATCAAATCGTCGGCGTTTGTCGTAAAGAGCTCGACCGGAGCGGAAACCACACGCTCCTTCTGCAAGTCGCGAACGGCGATGCGGATGACTTCGAAGCGCGTCCCGAGGCGCTGCGAAAGCAGGTTGCCGTTGGCGGCGAGGTTCTTGTAAACCCCAGCGCCAACGGTGCCAAAGCCTGCCAGGCCGATGCCAATGGGTTGACTCATATCGGGCCGGGTAGTATCCGCCCGGCGTGGGAATTACCAAATGAAAATTGCGTCTTTTCCCAACCGATACTTGAATCATGTCGCAAAAAGCGTCGAAATTGAGAGAGCAAGATTGCTCTAGACCAACTGTCGGAAAGCGTTAGGCTCGCCGACTCCGAATTTGCCATGAAACACCGAATCGAACGGGTGTGTGAGGTTCTCAAGCGCGAGTTGGGGCAGATCATCCTGAGAGAACTGACCTTTCCAACTCCGCTTGTCACCATCAGCGGCGTCGACATCACACCCGATCTCAAGCAAGCACACGTTTATGTGAGCGCTATGGGCACAGATGTACAACGCGAAGCCGTCCTTTCCGTCCTTGAGCAAAACCGGGGAATGCTCCAAGCGGAAATTTCGAAAAGGGTCGTCCTCAAACATACCCCGCATCTCAACTTCAAGCTCGATGATTCCATTGAGCGTGGCTCCCGTGTCTTGAATATTCTGGATGATCTAGGACTCGACGAAAAAAAATGAACGCTCGTTTTTCGCAGATTGCCGAATCGATCGAGAACGCCCAACGAATTTTGGTCGCCAGTCATATCCGCCCGGACGGAGACGCCCTTGGCTCCACCATCGCCATGGCGTTGTGGATACAAGAGCTCGGCAAGACGGTCACCGCCTGGAACGAGCATGGGGTCACTCAAAGATACAACTATCTACCCCGGCACGAACTCATCTCGGCACCGGATCCCGTTCCCCGACCATTTGATGTCGTCGTTGCCTTGGACAATTCAGTGAGGAGCCGGCTGGGAAGCGCTCTGGATGGTGTCGCTTCAATGGGAACGCTCATCAACATTGATCATCACATCAGCAACGAAGGCTATGGTGACTTGAACTATGTCGATCCGACCGCACCTGCGACAGGACAGATCATCTATGAGTTCTTCAAAGAAATCGGAGCGTCGCTAAGTTCCGATATGGCGGTAAATCTCTTTGCCGCCATCTCGACCGATACAGGCTCATTTCAGTATCCCGGCACGGATGCCAGGACGTTTGAGGCGGCGGCAGCTCTCGTGGACGTCGGCGTGGATGTGGGGACACTTTCTCGAAGAATGTATGACAATCAGCCCCGCCGCCGACTGGATTTGCTTCGCCACGCGCTCAACGAAGCTCGCTTTTCCTGCGACGGGCACCTTGCCAGCTACTCGCTTTCACTCGCTGCCGTCGACCAATTGGGTGTCTTGCCCGAAGACAGCGAGGGGATTATTGACCATTTGCGTTCAGTCGAGGGGGTGGTGGCCGCGGTGTTTTTCGAAGAACTGCCGGAAAGCCGGGTTCGCGTGAGCGCACGATCGAAAGATCCGCGCGTAGATGTCTGCGAGATTTGCAAGGCCTTCGGGGGCGGCGGGCATCCGCTCGCTGCGGGAGCACGGGTGCGAGGTTCGCTCGCGGAAGTCGAAGAAAAATTTCTGGAGGCTGTCTGTCATGAGATCCGCAACCGAAATTGACGGGGTATTGCTGGTCGACAAAGCGCCTGGGATGACTTCGCACGACGTGGTTGCGATTGCGCGGCGCACTTTGGGAACCAAGAAGGTGGGTCATTGCGGAACGCTTGACCCACTGGCCACCGGCCTTCTCTTGATTACCATCGGCCGCGGGACAAAGATCCAGGACCTGCTCATGAGCGAGGATAAGGAGTACGTTGGCACCATTCGGTTGGGTGAAGTTACCGATAGCCAGGATGCCGATGGTCAGATCATTGAGACCAACCCGGTGCGTAACTTCACGCGGGAAGAGATCGAGCGGGCCTTCGACAAATTCAAAGGCGATTTCTACCAGATGCCGCCGATGATCAGCGCGATCAAGAAAAATGGAGTGCCTCTCTACAAGCTGGCACGCCAAGGCAAGCAGATCGAACGCGATCCGCGCTTTGTCCGCGTCTACGCTCAGGAAATCAGGGAGATTCGCCTCCCGGAGATCGACTTTCTCGTCGTGTGCAGCAAGGGATTCTATGTGAGAACCTATGCCAATGACATCGGGCGCGAGCTCGGCTGCGGCGCCCACTTGAGGGCTCTGAGGCGCACTAAGTCAGGTCGATTTGGCCTTGAGAATGCGGTGACCGTCGAAGAATTGAAAACTGTTCCCCGCGAGGAGCTGGCAAACCGCATTTTAAGTTTGCCGACCGTCTCGCGTCTTCGCGGTGCTTGAGAGCCAGGCAGAGATGCAAACGAAGTTGGATGCGTTTCTTGCGACCGTTGCATGAAGGTTCTTCATTCACTTTCCGAGCTGGCGCAAATCCCGACGCCGTTGTGCGTGGCGATAGGAGTTTTCGATGGGGTGCATCTCGGTCATCAAGCTCTCATCCGCCGGGCCATCGTCGAGGCGGAGAAGATGGGCGGCTCGGCAGTGGTTCTCACATTTCACCCGCACCCGGCACGAGTGCTGCGCCCGCATTCGGCGCCACACCTTCTCACATCGACCCCGCATAAACTCCGTCTGATCGAAGAACTCGGCGGTCAGTATCTGCTCCAGCTGGGCTTTGACTCTGCTTTCGCGGCCCAGCCACCGGAGGACTTCATCGAGTCATTGGTGCGATCGTCAAGCGCCCTGCGCATGATCTGCGTGGGTCACAATTGGGCGTTTGGCAAAGGGCGGGCGGGCAATGTCGCTCTGCTCTCGACACTCGGCGAGAAGTTCGGGTTCGAAACGGTGGAGATCGAACCGGTGGAGATCGACGGCGAGCTGGTCAGCAGCACGCGCATCCGAAAGGCCGTTGAAACCGGAGATTTTGAGACGGCCCGTCGTTTTCTTGGGCGAGACTACACCATTCTTGGCACGGTCCAAACGGGAGCGGGTCGGGGACACGGCATAGGATTTCCGACAGCCAACCTTTCCGCACACAACGAACGCTTCCCACCTAACGGCGTCTATGCGGTGCGCGTGCGCATAGACGCGACGTGGCGGGATGGTGTCGCCAATGTCGGGGTGCGCCCGACGGTGGGCAACGCTCTGGAGCGCGTTCTCGAGGTCCACATCTTCGATTTTTCCGAGAACTGCTATGGCCGCGATCTCGAGGTCAAGTTCGAGCGCTTTCTGCGTCCAGAGAAAAAGTTTTCTTCCCTGGAGGAACTACGTGCCCAGATTGCGCGCGATGCAGAATCGGCGCGCAAAATTCTCAGTGCGCAGACTTCAGTGCCGCGCGCATGACTTCGAGCGGCGCAGCCCTGCCAAACCAGATTTCGAAAGCCAAGGCGCCTTGATGTAGCAGCATGGAAAGGCCGTTCGTGGCCCGGGCTCCGGCGGCTTCTGCTTCCTCGATCAGGCGCGACTTCCCGGTGGCATAAACGGTGTCGTAAACCATGAGGTTCGCGGTGAGTAGTCCGGCGGGGATCAAAGGCGGATCGGTGCGCCTCATGCCGACCGAAGTCGCGTTGATGACGAGGTCGCTCTTGGAGAGTTGTTCGCGGAGGGCACGCTCTTCAAGGGGAACTGCCTCAAGGCGTTCGGCCGGGCCGACGAGCCGGTCGCTCCGAAAGTAGGAGGATAGTTCCTGCGCCAGGGCTTCGGCCTTTTCGAAGGTGCGGTTGACGAGCACGAGACGCTCGCAACTCTCGAACGCACACTGCACGGCAATGGCCCGGCCCGCGCCTCCTCCCGCCCCGAGGAGCAGCACGCGGAGGTCGCGCAAATCAACGTAGAATTCCTCGCGAAGAGCTCGGAGAAGCCCCGGACCATCCGTATTGAAACCGATCAATTTTTCCCCTTCCACCGCGATGGTATTCACTGCCCCGGCTTTGCGCGCATAGTCGTCAGCTTCGTCCACAATCGCGAGCGCTGCGGCCTTATGTGGGATGGTGAAGTTGGCGCCGATAAATCCTGCCGCCGGCAGGGCCTTCACCGCCGGAGCCAATTCCTCCAAGCGAGCGTGGATCTTGACGTACTGCATCTCGAGCCCGCTTGAACGCAGAGCGGCGTTCTGGAAGAGAGGCGATTTTGAATGGGCCACTGGATCGCCGAAGACCGACAGTCGCGCGGGCGGCGCCAGCGATTTGAACAAATCTCCTCCGGAGATGAGCTGACTGGCTTCATAAATGGTTTCGTTCATCGTGAGAAGAAATTGTCCGAATCCGCTACGTCGAGGATCTAAGATCAGGCCGAGCCGGTCGGCTCGAACTTCTGCATGGTGAACTCGGCGGCGCGTCGGAAGCGCTCGAGAACGCGTTCCCGACCAAGAATCTCAAAGGTTTCGTAAAGACCGGGGCCAACCGATTTGCCGGTAACGGCGACACGGGCTGGATGAACCAATTCGCCGGCTTTGACACCGAGGGCAGCCGCGGTTTCTTTCAACTTTGCCTCAATGGAGGGGTGGTTCCATTCAGGAAGATTTTTGAGAGCCTCGCCGAGAGTTCGCAGGCGTTCAATCGCCGCGGGTTTTCGGAGTGCCTTCTCCAGAGAGCTCTCCTCGAAAGGATAATCCTCAGTGAAGAGGAAACTGATCCACTCCGGGACGTCGCTAAGATGCTTGACTTTCGGTTTGACGATGGCGAGCGCACGCAGCAGCGCCTCCCGCGACGGATAGGTGATGCCGGCCCGTTCCACAAAAGGAAGGGAAAGCTCACCAAACCGCTCCAAGCTCATTTGCAGGATATATTGGCCGTTCAGCCAAAAACATTTGTCCAGGTCGAAGATCGCATTCCGCCTGTTGATGGATTCGAGCTCGAAAAGCTCGAGGATTTCATTCAGAGCGAGCATCTCGCGGTTATCTTTCGGAGACCAACCGAGTAGACAGAGGTAATTGCACAGCGCTTCTGGCGCGTAACCCGCCTCGATAAAGTAAGCCACGCTCGATCCCCCGTCGCGTTTGCTAAGCTTTTTGCCTTCGTGATTCAGGATCAGAGGGATGTGAGCAAATGCGGGAGGTTTGGCGCCAAGTGCATGATACAACTCGATGTGCTTGGGAGTATTCGAAAGGTGATCTTCGCCGCGGATCACATGCGTGATTTGCATCTCCAAATCATCCACCACGTTCACAAAGTGAAAGATCCATGAACCGTCGGGACGTCGGATGGTCATGTCCGGGTGCGTTCCCGGATTTGTCATGTCGAATTCGATGCGACCGCAGACG
Organism: uncultured Verrucomicrobiae bacterium; assembly: GCA_963706955.1. GTDB lineage: Bacteria > Verrucomicrobiota > Verrucomicrobiia > Chthoniobacterales > Terrimicrobiaceae > DASTFP01. Next base: position 22,014 of record CAVPOC010000013.1, read on the forward strand.
ATGTCATCGACAACCACGGTTTTCCGCGGCGAACGAAAACGAATCGATCCCTCATCGGTATAGACGTGCCCTTTGATTTCGAGCTGCGCAAGGTATCGTTGATAGACTTCCTCCCTCTGGCTCTGCAGGTAAGGGCCCACGGCCCCTCCCTTGTCGGGGCCTTCATCCCAATCCAATGCCAGCCACTTCAATCCTTCGTAAATGGCTTCTCTGGCCTGCGCGGTATTCCGCTTCTCGTCAGTGTCTTCAATCCGGAGAATAAATTTGCCTCCTCTCTTGCGTGCGAAAAGCCAGTTGAAAAGCGCCGTGCGGGCGCCTCCCACGTGGAGGTAGCCAGTGGGCGATGGAGCGAAGCGAGTGCGGACTGCCATTTCTTAATCCTGTAAATCCTGCGAATCCTGTCTATTGATTTTCTTGATGACTCTCCAATCCCAAGTTGACAATGATATCAAAGACGCCATGCGCGCGAGGGAGACAGTGCGGCTGAATGCATTGCGGCTGTTGAAATCGGCTATGAAGAATGCAGCCATCGAGAAGGGCGGCGCGGAGAGCACGCTGGACGATGCGGAAGCCAGCGCCGTCATTCGCAAGCAAATCAAGCAACGCCATGACGCCATTGAGGGGTTCGAGAAGGGTGACCGGCCTGAGCTCGCGGCCGCTGAGCGGGCCGAAATCGAGGTCCTCTCCGCCTATCTTCCCGCGGCGCTCTCAACCGACGAAGTTACCACCTTGGCAAGAGAGGCTATCACAGAAGCGGGCGCCACCTCGAAACAGCAAATGGGAGCGGTGATGAAGATCGCCACCGCCAAGGCGGCCGGACGCGTTGACGGAAAAACTCTGAGCCAAGCGGTGCAAAAACTCCTCCCTTGAACGAGACACCTTCAGATTTAGCCGCCATCGTCGTCGCGGCGGGCGCGAGCCGCCGGATGGGTTTCGACAAGATTTCAGCCCCGCTTGCCGGACGTCCACTCATTGCGCATAGTCTGGCCGCCTTTAACGATTGTGCGGATGTCGATCGTATCGTTCTGGTGTGCGCCGCCGATCGAGTGAAGGAGTTTCAATCGTTCCAGACGGAATTTCTCAAGCTTCGGAGCGTTGTTGCCGGGGGAAAGGAGCGTGTGGAGTCGGTGTTGGCAGGCATGTCCGCGTTCACTGATCCTCGACCGATCTTCGTCGCCGTCCATGATGGGGCACGCCCATTGATCACCGCCGAGGTGGTTTCCGCCTGCTACCAAGCCGCGCGCGAGTTTGGAGCCTCAGTGAGCGCTGAGCCTGTCACCGATACTCTTCATCGCGTCAACAACCAATCGCTCACTATCGAGACGGTTTCGCGCAAAAATCTCTGGCGGATGCAAACTCCGCAAATCCTCGAGCTAGTCGCCCTGGAGTCCCTTCTTCAGGATGTGCACGAGGCGGGTGGAACTATAACGGACGAGATTTCCCTGCTGATCCGATCGGGGGGTAAGGCGAAGGTCGTGGAAAATTCTGACTGGAACATCAAGGTTACCTATCCACGCGATCTCGAGCTCGCCGAACTGATTCTCCAGAGCCGCGGAGGGGCGCCTGCGAAATGACGAAGACCTCTGGGCTGACTAAGAGCTGCCTAACGAGCCTGCCGAATGGTCTCCGAATAGCCACTTGCGAAGTGCCCCACGCGGAAACGGCGGCCCTTGGGATTTGGGCCGGCGTCGGAGGCCGCCACGAATCGGCAAAGCTCAGCGGTATATCGCACTTTATTGAGCATATGCTCTTTAAAGGCACTGCACGGCGATCCGCTCGGCGGATTATGCAAGAAGTCGAAGGGGTAGGAGGGGACATGAACGCTTACACGGCCGAGGAGCGCACCTGCTATTACGCGGTCGCGGCCGCCGAGTTCTTCTCGCGACTCTGTGACGTGCTTTGCGATCTTTATATGAATCCAAAGTTGGCTCCCCCCGACATTGAGCGGGAGCGCGGAGTCATCTGTGAGGAAATCCTCATGTACCGTGACGAGCCTTCTTCCCACGTCCAAGAGCTCCTCAACCGCTACTTCTGGCCCGACCATCCGCTCGGTCGTCCACTTACCGGAACGCCGGACACTGTCGAGAGCATGCAGCGCGACGATTTTCTCGCCTATCGAGCGACCCATTATCATGCGGGGAGCACAGTGATTTCCGCCGCAGGAAAACTACGCCATGAGGACGTTGTTGAGATGGCGGCGAGCTTACTCGAACGGATCCCTTCTCGAAAGCCCATCCGTTATGAAAAGGCGCCGGATCATTCCTTCAAGCCGCAAATTGCCTCCGAAAGGCGGGACGTCCAACAGACCCAGCTCGCGCTTGGTTTTCCCGGGCCCAGTCACCACGATCCGCGGCGCTACGCAATGCAGATCCTGCACATCATCTTGGGTGGCAATGCCAGCTCGAGGTTGTTCCAGGAGCTCCGAGAAAAGAGAGGTCTCTGCTACTCAGTCAGCACCCATCCCTCGAGCTTTAACGATACGGGCATGCTCAATCTCTCGCTTGGTCTGGAACAGCGTAACGTGGACAAGTCTCTTCGCTTGATTCTCTCCACCTTTGAGGATCTGAAGAAGCGGCCGCCTCGCCCTGCTGAACTCAAACGCGCAAAGGAGTATGCCGTCGGGACCAGTCGAATGTCGCTCGAGCGCACCTCCGCGCAGAATATGCGCTTGGGAGGTTCGGTGCTGGTCTACGGGAGGATCATTGATCCCGAAGAGGTCCATTCTCGATTGCGAGCGGTCACCGAGGATCAGGTGCAGTCGGCCGCCAGCGACTTTCTAAATCCGCGTCGTGCAACCGCGGCAATCGTGGGGCCCGCCCCCGACGAAGCGGCCATCGCCGAGATGCTGCAAGCTTGAGCACAATCGGCGCAATATTCGATTGGGACGGAGTCGTGATCGACTCTTCCGCCCATCATGAGAAATCCTGGGAACTCCTCGCCTCCGAGACCGGTAGGACGCTCCCGGTCGGTCATTTTAAGAGAGGCTTCGGAAAGAAGAATCAGTTGATCATTCCCGAAATCCTCGCCTGGAGTGACAATCCCGAGGAGATTGAGCGGCTCGGTAATCGCAAGGAGGAACTCTACCGTCAGTTAGTCGGAGAGGGCGGGATGACCGTCCTGCCGGGCTCGCGAGAATTGCTGACTGCCTTAAAGGAGGCCGGAATTCCTTGCGCTGTGGGATCATCGACATCGCGCACCAACCTTGACGCGATCTTCGCCTCCACGGGGCTTGGAGAATTCTTTGACGTGGTCGTTTCTGCGGAAGACGTCATCAATGGCAAGCCGGCGCCGGATGTCTTTCTGAAGGCGGCTCAGCTTCTCGGTGTCTCGCCAGAGCGGTGCGTCGTTTTTGAAGATGCGCTTTTCGGAATCGAGGCGGCGCGGCGCGCGGGCATGAAGGTGGTCGCAGTGGCGACAACGAATCCACTCGAACTCCTCAGCCATGCCGATCGGGCGGTTCAATCCCTCGCTGACATCAGCATCAAAGAGCTGCAGAGTCTCTTTGCCTAACGTGCTCAGCAAACTTTTAGCTGCTACGATGATTTCGCGGCACCCGACAAGTCGGGACTTTACCAGGCGCGTGGTAGTCCGAATTATTCGCTGTTCGTATCGGCGTTCTTGAAAGCTTCCTCCACGCTTCGCGCGGTCTCTTTCAAGGCCTCTCCAAAGCCCTGAATGGCATTCCGGGTGTCCTGGACTGCCTTGGAAATTTTCGCCGCCTGGTATTCGCTTCGAAGCGAAACGAGCTGGTTCCATAACTCGTCTGCACTCGGATCGCCGCGTTGTTGCAGTTCGGCGATCTGGCGTTCCAATTTTGCGAGATCCTGGTCGATTTTGACACGCGTTTTCTCGTTAGGCGCGGTCTTGAATTCGAGGATTTCTTTGCGAAGGGAGTCGACGGTTCTTTGGGGGCTGTCACATCCGACGAGCAGCATCGCGCTCAGAAGAACAGCGATTGACAGGCGCTTCATGAGCGGAAGACTTTGGTCAGAAACATTTTCCGGATCCTCTCCAGTGCGAGGTTGAGCTTAAGACAATTAGCGAACTAAATTCGCAGTTCGATGGCAACCCGAAATCTATTGCTCGACCAACTCTTCTCGGATGAAGGGGTCGTGTGCCAGACACCGGAAGAGATGATGGCGCTCGGCCGGGAAATGTCCGTTCTGATCCAGAAGGGCACTGTCATCAGTCTGGAAGGTCCGCTCGGGGCTGGGAAAACCCAACTCAGCAAGGGCGTGGCGGCCGCGCTCGGATGCAGCGATGAGGCGTCCAGTCCCAGCTTCACTCTCGTGCACGAATACGCGGGCGGACGCCTTCCTTTGCATCACTTCGATTTTTATCGCCTCAAGAATTTGCAAGAATTACTCGGCATCGGCTACGACGATTCACTTGGCAACGGAGCGATCCTGATCGAGTGGGGAGATAAATTCCCCGAAGCCCTGCCCGCCGGTGCCGTGCGGGTTCGTATCGAGATTTTAGCCGAGGGCGGACGTCGCGTCCGTGCGGTGCACCAATCGTGATTCTCTCACTCGACGCCTCTACTCAACGGGGATCGGCGGCATTGCTAGACGGTCGGCAAGTCGCTCGAGAACTTTTTCCCGAAACTCCCCGCGGACGCGGGGGAGCGCTCTTTAGCGCTCTCGAGGAGCTTCTTCGCGATGCGCAGGCAATCCGGCGTGTGGTTGTCGGAATTGGACCCGGCAGCTACAATGGAGTTCGCTCAGCGATTGCCGCAGCATGGGGCATCGCGATCGCAAGGGAAATTCCCCTGGTGGGAATTTCCTCGGTTCTCGGCCTCGATGATGGCGACTATTTCGCCGTCGGAGACGCGCGACGCCAACAGTATTTCCTAGCTCAAGTCCGGCGCGGGACTTTTATCACCGAGCCCAAACTACTCGCCCGAGATGAAGTCGAAGCGGAGCTGCGCAAAGCACCGCGTCTGCCGATTTTCGCTTCTGCGCCGATCGAGTTCCTCCCCGACTTAGTCATTCGAACACCTAGCGCCGGCAAACTAGGAGCGTTGGCTGCCGACTGGGTACCCAACGATCCACAGCCCCTCTATCTCAAGGCAGCACACATCACCACGCCCAAGCGTGTGGACCAACGACTCTGACGTCGAAGATGAGCGCTCCTGCGAGCGCAGCAGATGCTACTTCCCTATCGCCGCAAGCTCCGCAGGTGGGGTCAGCGCCTTGGAAAGCGACGCCAAGCCGCGATACTTTTTGCCGCTCTTTTTGACCATTCCGCGAGAGACCAGATTCTGAAGTTTTTCATAAGCACGCAGGCGAAGCATCTCTTCGCCCCCACTAGCCGCGTTGCGGGCCCGCAGGCGTTCGTGCACGACGTCGAACAGTTGCTTGAATTCAAACGAAGATCCTTTCTTCGACAGGGCAGCAACCAGCTCTTCAGTCACCAGATCAGGAAGACGACGAGAGAACGCACTTTTTCTTTGCATAAGCATGAGCGTTCAGCATACCACACCTTGGGAGAGATGTCATGCGAATTTTTTCCAATCGATTCTCCGGCTTGGCTTTGAGGCTCGTGGGCAAGACGGCTGATTGGAGGCGAGAGATGGCTTCGCGGCGTTTGGCTGGCGGGGTTTCTCGATGATGATTTAAGCCGCGAGTCGACTCGCAAAGCGCACCAGTTCGCTAGCCACTTCGTCGATTCGTTCGGCTACTTTGCCGTCGGAAACTGCGCCGTCGCGAAACGCCGATCCGACTGCATAGACAAAGCGGGGAACGATCACACATCGGAAGTCTAGCATCAAGCTGTTGGCAATACTCATCACCGACATGTAGCTCGAGTATCCCCCTGCGGCATTGAGGAAGCTGACCGCCTTGTCCTCCCAAGCGCTTCCGGTCAACTCGATGAGATTTTTGACCGCGGCATTCAAGTAGAAGTTGTAGACTGGCGCGGCGATCAGAATTCCCTTGGCCGCCTCGATGCGCGAGCGCGTCCTTGCAACTTCCGGATCGGAATACGCGGTATCGCCGTCACACATCGGCAGGTGAATTTGCTGCAGGTCGATGAAGTCCACGTCAGCGCCAAGTGCCTGCAGGGCTTTTTCAGCATGCTGCGCCATCTGGCGGCTGAGGCTTTCCGGATTCAAACTCCCGCTGACTAAAGCAATGCGAACGGCGTTCTCCATGAAAAGATAGTGGCAAATTTCGGGCCGGGCTTCTTAACGAATTTTTCGGCTGCTCGCGTCGCACTTTTGCTCGGTCGTCGGACAAGTGTATTCTCCTGCTCTCACGAAGAAACCTGACCCGAACAGGTTCGGAATTTCACTTCGCACGCTTAACGGAGATTGTCCGAGGTATGAAGATAGGACGCTGAACAGTGGTTTGTGCCGCCGCCACACTCAGTTGAAATTGGCGTTGATTGAGCTGATTAATAATCTGGCTCATCGCCGCCTGATTGAGGTCCGCCGGAGCTCTCAATGGTCCCGGGGCTTGGACGGGCGCAACTGGCGTGATGGCCGGAGGCATGGTGACGAAAGCCGGCCCAGCCTGCATGGACCCGAGCGCCATGAGAAGACCGATTAACCCTGCCAACCGTTTCACACGTAAAAGTAACCCCAGCGGGGTCCTTTGTAAACCGGAAGTCCTAGAGGGCGTAAGGGAAATAGTTGAGGACGGCGGCGGCGAGGCCGAGGAAGAGAAAAAAGCCAACCACATCGGTGACGGTTGTCAGCATGATCGCGGAGGCAAGTGCAGGGTCGATTCGCAGAGCCTTCAACCCCAGAGGAATGACCACCCCAGCCACGCCAGCGGCGATCATGTTCATAACCATCGCGGCAAAAGTGATCACGCCGAGGATGACGTTGTTTTTCCATAACCAAGAAACCGCGCCGACGATAATACCAATGGCGAGACCATTCAGAAGTCCAACAACAATTTCTTTCCCGAGGATGGCGCGGTGGTGCTTCTCGGGCAGTTCTCCGAGTGCGATTGAACGGACCATAATCGTCAGCGTTTGCGTGCCCGCATTTCCGCCTTGTCCAGCGATGATTGGCAGAAACACAGCGAGGACAGCATATTTGGCGATGGTACTCTCAAAAAGGGAGACCACCCATCCCGCGAAAAAAGCGGTGCCAAGATTAAAGAGGAGCCACGGTAGGCGATTGCGCACCGAATGCCTCCAGGGCGTCTCCGCGGACTCTTCGCCGGAAAGCCCGACCATCCGCTGCATGTCTTCCGTGGCCTCTTCTTCGACAATATCGAAGACATCATCGGCGGTGACGACGCCCCGTAGCCTTTGAAAATCGTCTACCACCGGCATGGCGCTGAATCCGTAGGCACGGAACAAACGCGCGATCTCCTCCTGGTCGGCGTGCACTGAAACTGACCGCACCTCGGGCACCATGATGTCGCGGATCTTGCGATTGGGGGAGCTGAAAAGAAGATCACGCACGCGAAGAACGCCACGCAGCCGGTATTCTCCATCCACCACGTAGATATAGAAAATGCCATTGGGTAGAGTTTCCTCCTCCCGTCGTAGCATTTCGATGGCCTCCGCGATTGTGAGATCTTCCGAGACGGCGATGACCTCCGTCTGCATGATGCCCCCGGCGGTATCTTCGGGATACTGCAGGAGATCGTTGATCTGCTTCGCCTCCGGCGCCGACAGGCCGCGCATGATTTCCCGTAGCTTCGCTGCCGGGATGTGCCCGAGGACATCCGCAGCGTCATCGCTGAACATTTCCGCGACGATGTCGCAGAGGCGCACGATGGGTATCGATTCAAACAGGCGCACCTGAATTTCCTTGGGCAATTCGGAGAGAACTTGTGCGGCCTTCGCGTTCGGAAGAGCGCGCAGAACGTCTTCGATTTTGGCAAGCGGAATGTCACGCATCCCTTCGGCGATATCTCGGGGATGCCGGTTCCCAAAATCATCGCGACGCATGAGATCGTCGGAGGTCTCCTCCGGAACATGCGTCTCATCTCTCATCCCCGCAAAATAGGAAAGTTTCGCAGAGAGACAATGCAAACCCGGTCACTGGCCGACCCGGGCTGCGCCTTGATCAGGGCATTAAACGTGACCTGGGGATGGCTTGAGCGGTGCCCTGCCGGCTGAAATGACTCTGGCGCGACGAACTGAATTGCCGCGCCGCCTACTTCCGCAAAAAGACAGAGGTCAAGCGAACGACATCCTGCATATCCACGTCTCCGTCCCCGTCAGAGTCAAGAAATTGGGATAGGATGGGATTTACTTGCCCACCGGTCTGCGTGCCTGGGATAGAGGTGCCACCGGAAGGCTGGGCTCCCGCGGTGGCACCCGCCGCAGAAGAGGCGGGAGCGGGACGGCCGGACTGAAGGAGTCCGATAATTGCCGGAAGAACAATCGGTAGGAGACGCATGATGGAACTCGCATCAAGTCCGGTCTTTTGCTCAGCTTGTCCGACCACCTGATCCATCCGCTCGGAGCCTATGACTTGCCGCAATTGGTCAGGCGAATGAGCGCTTTGCTTAAGCTCTTGAAGCAGAGAATCAACGCCTTCAGGACCAGCGACAGCCTGTTGCTCCCGCAACATGGGCTTCAAGAATCCGCCGAGAAGGCTGGCGATTTGATTTGTGGAAGATCCGCCGCTTCCGAACGCCGATGAAAGATTTTCAAGATCGCTCATCTGAGTTTTGCGGGAAGGATCATTCAGGGATGCGAGGACAGTGTCGAAGAGGTTCATAGTTTCTAAGGTTTAGGTGAGACTTCGGGAGTATTAGGATTATCCGCTGTGCAAGTAAGAGCGTCGCGGATGGAAATAATGGGGTCTCGTCCTGGTACCATATGTGCGGATTCCGGTAGAGGAAAAAGAGAGACTTCGTTCGGTGCCGTAGCGAGGGATAGCTTGGGAAGCGAAAGCTTCGACGGAGCGAAGGAGAAGAGTAGATCTACTCGGGGGAGGATCCTCACACTCTTCCAATAAGCCCTCGGCTAGGTTCTTGTCAAATACGCGATCTTCCAGCCACCACAAGCGATGGTCTAGTTATGCTCGCACGAGCGTGCACGTGGTCTATAACAAAGAACTTTTATGAGCATTCTCACGGAAACCTCTATCGATCTTCCAACCTCGCGTGGAGACATGCGCGTGCACCTCTTCGTGCCGCAAGCGCCCGGCCGCCATCCTGGGGTCGTCTTCTATTCGGAGATCTTTCAAGTTACCAGTCCGATCCGTCGAATGGCTTCCGCCTTGAGCGGCCACGGATATGTCGTCGCGGTTCCGGAGGTTTATCATGAATTTGAGCCGCTAGGAGCAGTGCTCGCATATGACCAAGCAGGCTCCACCCGGGGCAACGAGCTGAAGTATACAAAGGAGCTCGCTTCCTATGATGAGGATACCGACGTGACGGTGAAGTTTCTTCGTGGCCATGAAAGCTGCACCGGCCGCGTCGGAAGCTATGGCGTTTGTCTCGGGGGACATCTTGCCGTCAGGGCGGGCTTTCATCCCGAGGTGAGCGCAGTAGCTGCCTTCTATCCGACGGATATTCACTCGAATTCGCTCGGCGCAGGTAAACATGATGACACCTTGGAGCGGTTTGGAGGAGTCAAGGCTCCCTTTCTTTTCGTGTGGGGTCGGCAGGACCCGCATGTTCCGCTTGAGGGAAGAGTAAAGATCGCCAATCGGCTAAACGAAACGGGAACGGAATTCGAGTGGCACGAGTTTAACGCCGCTCATGCGTTTCTTCGTGATGAGGGACCGCGGTATAATCCGGCGCTGGCACACGTCTGCATGAGCCTGCTCCTCCGCTTCTTTTGCGAGCAGTTGATGCCCGACCAAGGCTTGCTTGGCCAATCGGCGTCGACTCGAGGATTGCGGCCGGCGTCGTGAGTCGAGCTGCCAGAATGCGATTTCCTACCCTGGGATTTCCGGGACGAATCGGTGCTGCTTGGGCGCCAACAGCACGGGTCGATCTGAGCTGGTGACGTCGCCAGGACCGTGCTCTCGTTATCATAGCTGCCGCGGGTCAGCCGCCAAACTACTGATCGACAATGGGCTCTCTGGTTCGTGAGCTGATTGGAGCCGAGGCCTAGCAGCTTGCTGGCGGCTTTTCTTTCTTGGATTCTGATTGAATATTTTGGGCGATGAATGCTTCTGTGAATGCCCGCTCCGCAAGCAAAGACGATTAGCTATGCGCTGCTGATCACGGCATTGTCTCCGGTGCTACCGCAGATTCTCGGAAGCGCGTTTAACATTTGGTACAACATCATTATTGTTGACCCGTTGCTAACGACGGCCGCGCTCAGGCAACGCTTCCTGAGCACGGTGATCGTCTACAACAGCATCTCTTATCCGTTGGTAATGTATCTCTGGTTACGTTTGGTCTATTCTCTTCGACCAGCGCTTACGAAAATGCAAAACGGAGAGCCAATCTCCGAAACGATGCTGCAGGAGGCGCGGCGACGTGTCATTCGTTTGCCATTTCTTGGCGCGATCATCTGCGGCTTGGGCTGGCTGCTCTGCATACCAGTCTTTGTTCTTTCGCTTGCCCAGGTTAGCAATGGTCTGGATTGGCGGCTGCTTTGGCACTTGCCGGTTTCATTTGGAGTATCTGGTTTCATTTCGATAACGCACGGCTTCTTTCTGGTCGAACTAGCGAGCAATTGGGGACTGTTTCCGGTACTTTTTCAGCGGACTCGTGCCGATCTGACGCCTGGAGCAAAAACCCTATCGCTGCGAGGCCGGGGACTAATCTGGGTGATCTCTGCGGGCATCTGTCCGATCGGATCCTTACTCTTATTGAACTTTGCGCCCGCTTCGGCGGAAAATAATCAGCAATGGCTGGCGGTCTTTGTCGGGAGCATCGGAATAGCCTTCGGACTCTGCACCGCAATGATGGTCAGTCGACTGTTTCTCGAGCCAATCGACTACCTGCGCTCGGCGGCCCAAGCCGTGGCGCGAGGCCGCCTCGACGTAGAGGTGCCACTGGTGAGGGCGGACGAGTTTGGGCTGCTCATCGGCGAGTTCAACCATATGATCGTGGAGCTTCGTGAAAAGGAACGGCTTCGGCGGACGTTCGGGCTGCACGTTGGACAAAAGGCCGCCGAGGCAATCCTGGCACGCGATCCCGGTCTTAGCGGGGTCGAGGAAATTATCACGGTGATGTTTGTGGACATTCGGTCCTTCACTGCCATGAGCGCTGCCGCAACCCCCCGCCGCGTGGTCGAGATCTTGAACAAGTTTCTTCCGGTGATGGTCCAAGTGGTCGAGGAGCGACATGGCGGGATGGTCAACAAGTTCCTCGGCGATGGTTTTCTGGCTCTTTTCGGCGTCGGAGGAAGTTTGAAGGCTCACGCCGACGCGGCCGTCGCCGCCGCGATCGAGATGCTTCATGCGCTCCCACGGTTAAATAGCGAATTGGCTCTCCCGGGAGAGGCAGCCCTCGCCATCGGAATCGGTATTCATACCGGTCCTGCTATCGTTGGCAGCATCGGATCGCCAAACCGGCTCGAATACACGGCAATCGGAGGTACCGTGAACTTTGCCTCGCGAGTCGAAGGCTTGACGAAACAGCTTGGGACGCAGTTGCTGGTTACTGAATCCACAAGAAACCGGCTCAATGCAGGAGTCGCGTTTATGGACTACCCGCCGCAAACGATCCGCGGAGTCGAAGGAGCGGTGAAGGTCTTTTCGGTAGTTGACTAGACGCAATCAGGCCAGATGCAACGACCACTTCCTGTAGCGACCGTGTCCTCACGGTCGAGGTTTCCGGCGGTGGGACGCCGCTACAACACGCAGCTTGAGAAGCGTTCCTCGATGCTATTTCAACTCCGCTTGGTGGAACTCGGTCCAGTCGTCGAGATTATTCAGGTTGACCGCATCGCGCGCAGCCTTGGTGTCGTCCGCCAAATTCGCCGCTCCCAGTACCGAGCGTCGTGTTTCATCATCGTGGTTATAGCCGGCGATGGCCTTGTTGAGTTTATCGATCGAAGCTTCGTCGAGCGTAGCTCCGGGCTGCTCACGAACCCACTTTTCAAATTGCGGATACGTAGGTCGTTTCTCGGAAATAAAGGAAACGACGGCGTCGCGCTTCAGATTAAGGCCATCAATGACCATCTGATCGAATCCAGTACCGACAGCCGGGTAGCCGTCCGCCAGTTTGCCTCGACTGTCGAGGGAGACTTTGAGCCACAGACGCGGTAAATGCAAAACGCCGAGAGGCCCGGCGATTCCAGAGCTAATGAGGGGAACGAATTTCGACATAACGATATCAATAGAACGCATCATGCGCACGAGGTCAATCCAACGGCGGTAACCACACTTCGGTGCGACGGAACCGTCTTGTGCCAATTAATGCTCCCAGCCAGCCTGCTTCAAGAAGCGCCACAGCCGAGGATCGTCGGCTGAGAGCGCCGGAGGCCAGCTTCCGAGTAGTTGGCGCCTCCACCACTGGTGGTTGGGTTGCTCGGCTCGGCGAGCTTATATCGGTAGAGCGTGGCACGGACAAACTTCGGAGGCCGGTCGGAAACGGGTTGTTTGCAAACAGGCTGAGCGCCTCGGCAAAATGATTGAAGATGACTCCGGTTTGTCCCCATCTGCCGATATAACCCGTGCGCCTCTGCGTCGCCGATATTGCCTTTGTCGAGCCATCGTCGACTGCAAATCGTTGAATCGCGCTTTCAGCGCTGGCAATCGTCTTCGCATGCGTTCCTCGGGCGATGCCCGAGGCTGATATGAAGCCGCGCCTTTGGCGCTCGCGTCAGCTTCGCTCAGCGCCAACGACGCCATTCGGTTACTAATCTGAGGCAACGCCCCAGGGGACCTCGGACGTTGCCCGAGGCTGATATGACCCTGCGCCTTTGGCGCTCCGCGTCAACTCCGTTTAGCGCCAACGGCGCGACTCAGTTTTAGCCTGGGGCAAACGCCCCAGGAAACGAAGACAAACATCTCGGCGAGCGCTGAAAGCGCGATTCAAACAAAGCTTTCAAGCGGGCGCATTTCAGTTCGCCCATCCGCTCCCGTCATAACAACCGGCTAGTTGCCGGACTGCGGCTGTGGAAGTGCGGCAACCCTCAGCGTGTCGTGGCTTTCCGCGGCAAGGGTCGCTTGCGGGCAATGACCTTCCCTTTGGGGGCAAAGGATCGACCGCGTTCTCGAAGAGCTTTCAAGTCCTCTGAAAAAGCCCGGAGAGCTTTTGGCACTCCCTTATACTCTTTGCCCGCCTTCTTGACACGCCCCTGCCGCACAAGATCCTGAAGCTTCTCGTAGGCCCGCAGGCGAAGCATCTCCTCGCCACCGCTGACTGCATTCCGCGCGCGAAGTCCCGCATGGACAACGCCAAAGAGCGCCTTGAACTCATACGGACGCGCGTCCAGCAGCACGTCAACTAATTCCTCGGTGACCGTATCAGGACCACGGCGTGCAAACGAGCTAAACTTTAATCCCATAACAACTAATACCACAAAGCCGACGAGGGCGAAAGCCCTCTTGCAGTCAACTTGCGATAGGGTGCAATCCCCATTGAACCAACTTGAAATTTCCCCAAACTATGCGATAGTAAAAATAGCAAGGTTAACTCCACTGGTTTCGCTGAATAAGTGAAACTGGTTCTCGAAAAGGAGAAGAAACAGTGTGAGCCAACCTTGCTGCTTTTGTACGCAGCACTCCTTATGGCTGACCGAGCAGTGTCTTTGGAAGGTCCAGCTCGACGCGCCAAATTCTTCTGGGATCGTTGAATCCCCGCAAGCGCACATCGGACGGCTCCGGAGCGGTGGTATACTGGCTCACAAACTCGCGCATTTCCGGACGGTGATAGAGTTCGTCGGAGACGACCAGATCACCTCCTTTGCAGCACGAGATCATTCGGGCTGCCAGGTTGATAGTCGTGCCGAAGAAATCCAATCTATCGTTTGCGTTTACAGCCAGACACGGTCCTGCATGGAGACTGGCCTTCAGCGTCAGAGGAACCGTGCGCATACCTTCGGCAAGCTTCCGGTTCATGTCGCGGACTGCTTCCAAGGCTTCGTCCACGCGGCTAAAGCAAGCCATGACGGCATCCCCAATTGTCTTGACCACGGTCCCATGGTGACTGCGAACGACGTCGGTCAGGATTGCAAAATGATCCCGCACCAGGGCATAAGCGGGCGCGTCTCCGATGCTTCGATACATCGCGGTTGAGCCACGCAGATCGGTGAACAAGACGACCTGCGAACCGACGGTGATGTCCTCAGCAGGCGAGATGACCTCGTGGGCAAAAAGGTCGCGAAATTCTTGCCAATTCGTCACCCGCGCCGCCGTGAGGATGTCCTCACTCCAACCGACCTGATCGAGACTTAGCGCAACGGGAAACGGATTAGGGTTGTGCACGCGCACGGAATTGTCCGATGTAGACTGCGGTCCGTATTCAATCTCGAAACCCGAGGCGTTTGTCCGAATAAGTGCCGGGCGGAGCTCGCGAAACTCCTCCGGATCGAGCGTTCTCGATCCTTTTACCTGGGGCGAACGCAAGCGGAGCGGTCGAGTGAGTGTCGGAAGTTTCCATGGACGTTCTTCGCCTGGCTGTAGCCATACCTGGCTGATCACGTGAGGCTTCCCGCCGGGTCCCGCGAGACAATAGGTCTGTTCCTGGCGCGGCCGGATGGCTTGATTGACTGCGAACTTTAGCTCGACCGATTTATCAAACTCAGCATCGAATTCAATTTGGCAGACATCGCAATGCGAAGTTCGCGAGATTCCACTCAACGAATGAACCAGCTGATTTCGGGACGAACGACAGTTTGGACAAAGAATCTCCCAACGAAAATCGAGAAGACCGCACTCGGTGGCGTGCAAGAACAAGGCGAGAACATCCCAGCGATCAGAATCCCATTTCTTGGCGATCGCAAACGGGCGAATGTGGGTCAGTTCGACATCGGCCGACTCCCTGATGAGTCGTTCGAGCAGATCGATCCGATCGCTCGCGAGATCAATATGCCGCAGCTTATCCAGGCCAGATCGGAGGGCGACTTCATTGACGGGATGAGTAGTCAACCGCGGCAGAGCTACGTGCTTCTGGCCGCGCAGAAATTCCTCCACGTGGCGCATGATCCTGTGGACATCATGTCTCGTCTTGGGAAAGAGGATTTTTTCCGCGACCAGTTTGCCGAGCGCATTACGGGGAAGAACCTCGGAACTGATAATAACTCGAGTCCCACTTGTCTGTGGCTGGAGTTCCAACGCCACGATGGCTTCGCGAAACGGTCCGCGCTGGAGGATGCGCCTGACGCGGTAGAATTCAGGCTCCAGCCACTCGAAGGGCAGTTCCTGCCAGACGATCTCGAGTCCCGCGATGCGTGCTCGAGCGATCGTCGAGCTCCCGCCCTCGGCTCTTGCCTGGAATTCATACTGAACCGCCGGCAGGCCAAGCGCACGATTGAACCAGTCAGTGTTGCTGAGCACGGGCCAGACAAGTTCACGGGGAAAAGGCAGATCGTGCTCGCTTCGGAAGTGAATTATCTGCTCCACAAGCCTTTGGGACTTACAGGTTCCATGTCCGCTTTGCGTCCGCAACCGGCGTGAAATTGAAGAGCATGGTTATCTCGCGCATACCAAGCATAAAACGGAGGGCGTGATTATCTTCCCAGATAAGGCGATAGGTTGCATGCGTTCGATGAAGGATGTTATCGTCCATCTTGCCGGCGTGCAAACCGAAGGAAGCTACTTTGGACCGAGATTACTCCGCGAGGGAGCGGCGCCTCCGGCACGAGCGTGCTGCAGGTCTTAGCGCACCGGTAAATTGGTCCTGGCTGGACAACTGGCATGCTCTGCTAAGCTAAGCGATCGATCTATTCAAAAAGACTTCCAACCAATCACGGGGGAGAGGCCAGTCAGTATGGCGCCTGTCGGCTCTTTCTCTACTGGTTTTTGGGATTGTTTTCTGCATCGTAATTTTCCCTGCTGGGTTCGAGAGACGGTCGCACGCCCTACCACCGGCGACGGTTTCTCAGAGCGCCGAATCGATGGAGCACGAGGCGCTGGCACTTCAAGACAAGGGCGAGTACAAAGCTGCTGAAGAACTCTTTCGCAAGTGCCTGGCCGAGCGTCAACGAGCCTTGGGCCCCGACCATATTGACACTCTCGCGGCGATGAACAATCTGGCTAATTTGCTCCACGAGCGCGGCGAGAATGTCGAGGCCGAGACTCACCATCTGCAAGCGTTGGAGGCCCGAGAGCGGACGTTGGGTCCTGACCATCCGCATACCTTGGCGAGCCTGAACAACCTGGCTCTTGTCCTCCAGGCCAGGGGAAACTTGGCGGGGGCGGAACCATATGCACGCCGCGCCTGGGAATCGATGCGCCGGACAGCTGGACCGGAAAATCCCGACACCCTTAGGTGTCTGAACAATCTCGCCAATTTGCTCTCAGACAAGGGGGACTATGTGGCGGCCGAGCCTCTCTACCGTCAACTCGTTGACACGCTCGAGGCCCAGCTTGGACCTGAAGATCCAGCCACCCTCGCCGGGCAAGGCAACCTGGCAAACCTCCTCTTACGCAAAGGTGACCCTTGGGCGGCAGGATCCATTTATCGACGTTGCTTGCAGATTCGCGAGCGTGTCCAAGGCCCTGCCCATCCGGAGACCCTCCTGGCCCTCAATAACTATGCGGCATTCCAGCTGGAAACTGGTAGCTATGCCGAGGCCGAATATCTCTTTCGTCGCTGCATGGAGGCCCGACGCAGTGCCTTGGGTGACGATCATCCCGATACCCTCGCCGTCTTGGAAAATCTCGCTCGAACCCTCCGCAAAGCAGGCAAGCTTCAGGAAGCCGAAGCGTTGGCTCGAACTGGACTGGCCGCGCGGGAACGCGTTCTCGGAGTGCAACACCCGGATACCTTCGGTAACATGGCAACTCTCGCGGATGTCATGCGCGACAGCGAAGATCTTGCCGCGGCAGAGTCCCTCTATCAAAAATCGCTGGCAGGACTGGAAAGCTCATTGGGCCCGAGTCATCCGGAAACCTTGCGCGTGCTTTACGAGTATTCTGTGCTTCGGAAAAGCCAACGCCAGGAAATCGCCGCGCGACGCCTCGCCTTCCAATTGATCGCCGGCGCACGTCGCACGCTTGCTCCAAATCATCCCGACCGCATTAAATATCAGCAACTGCTCGATTCGCTTCGATAGCTCTGATGTCGTTTAAAAAGAGGGCGAAAGCGGACTTTTGCGGTTCTTTAGGCGCCTCGTCCTTGACGCTTAGATCGACGTTCGTAGGGTACAAATTGCTATGAAGCCAACCGGGTTCAAACTACCAAAAAACGAAGTTGAAACTGAGGCTGAGATCCATGCCGAAGAAACTCGGCGTGCAGTTTCAGCGGCCTCTAAGGGCCGGCAGGCCAGGCCGAAACAGTCGAATCAACGTAGGAAAACCGCCCGCGGATCCTGACAGCTTAGGCAGTCAGTGATGCTAAGCGAGGTATCGGTCGCTCTTTCAGGAGGAGAGACGGACCGCCCGGCGCGTTGCGCCCCAGCTTCCCGGCCGACGCTCGAAACGCCCGGGTATGTAAGCACCACAGTCTTCGCATCGATGATCGATCAGGTTCCACTCACCCAGCTGGTACCAATCGCGTTCGATGAGAAGTTTACCGCACCCTGGGCAGAAGGTGCTGCTGCCATCCGGGTCATGGACGTTGCCGGTATAGACATAGTGCAAGCCCTTCGAGAGAGCTATTTGCCGCGCGCGGTCCAACGTTTGTCGTGGAGTGCGCGGCTTGTTGAGCATTTTGAAATCGGGATGGAAGGCCGTGAAGTGCCACGGCACATCAAGTCCAAGGTTTTCGGCGAACCACTCCGCGGCGCGATGAATCTCCGGGTCGCTGTCATTCTCATCCGGAATGAGCAGTGTGGTGACTTCAAACCAGACGTCAGTTTCCTTGAGAAATTTCAGCGTCTCGAGCACCGGTGCGAGGCTGGCGAAGCAAAGTCGGTGGTAAAAATCCTCTGAGAAGGCTTTGAGATCCACATTCGCGGCGTCCATGTGCTGGTAGAAGTCGATACGAGCTTCGGGGGTGATATAACCTGCGGTGACGGCGACCGTTCTGACGCCCTGCTCACGGCACGCTTGCGCGACGTCGATCGCGTATTCAGCAAAAATGACAGGGTCGTTGTAGGTAAATGCGACCGATCGGCAGCCATGCCTCCGAGCTTCACGGGCGATCTCTTCTGGGGAGGCGGTGTCGGCCAACTTATCCCATTCGCGCGCTTTGCTGATGTCCCAGTTCTGACAAAACCGGCAGCCGAGATTGCAGCCGGCTGTGCCAAAGGAGAGCACGCTGGTTCCGGGCAGAAAATGGTTAAGTGGTTTTTTCTCGATGGGATCGATGCAGAACCCGCTGCTGCGGCCATAGGTAGTCAGGACAATTTGGTTATCCAAACGCTTTCGAACAAAGCAGAAACCACGCTGGCCTTCGTTCAGCTTGCAAAAACGCGGACAAAGCTGGCATTCCAAGCGTCCGTCAGGAAGGGGATGCCACCATCGACCGGGATAGTTGGATTCAGTCACAGATTTGGCCATCTTTGTCTAACCTTGGAAGCTTGATCGTTCTGGCCCGAGACAATATAGCCACGCTGTAGCCGACGCCAAACGGCCCTTCGTAGCTAAGGAGCTCACCCCCGGCTGCGGAAAACCGGAGGGCGGCGAGAACGACAAGCAACGGCGCAATTACATCTTGCCCCGCCGAGGTCTCTAGGTGGGGATCGAGCTGCAAAAGGTCGCGGTATGCGCCCCGCTTCAAGACATCCACGAGCCAGCAGTCAAATTCCCGTCCGCGCGGGTCGTAGCCGAGTGGGGCGCCGATCGTCAGCCGATGGCTCATGTCTCCACTGGCGATCAGAGCAACTCGGCGGCTCGTGGATGCTGCAGCTTCGGCAATCGTTTCGCCAAGTGCGATGAGAGTTTTCCGGTCCGCGGAGTTTACAGCCAGGACGGTAGTTGGGCGATTCCAACCTGCTTCCGCAATAAACCAAAGAGGCACGGTCGCTCCATGGTCGAGCGAGGATTCCGTGATGGAAGCGATGTCCAGTCCGCGGCGAGTGCACAGAGTTGCGACTATGTCAGCAAGCATTGCGTCGGCGGGTAGATCGATGGTCCGGTGCGGAACGCGAAACGCCCGGAGCGATCCCCGCAGACGCTCGCCGCGCCAGATACCTACCGGTTTAGACATGCACGGCGAATGCGGAGATATTACGACCAGGGTATCAGCAGCTGCGGCGATGATTGATCGCGCGGCTTTACGCATCGCGGAGAGAGTCGTGGCGATGTCGTCGTGGCGAGGGCCGCCGACGCCGGGAATTAGGATAGGCGCGTGTGGCAGAAGAGCTCCACAGACTACACTACCGGCAAGAGCAGAATTACTCACGGAGAGGGCGCGTCATCCGTTCGCTGCCCGGAGCATGCGCGTCCGAAGGACGTTCAGGGACCTGGCGCCTTCTCTGGGGACTGCGGCAGGGCCAGGTTTTCCCCGCCCGAAGGAGAGCTGGGGAGCACCTTACGGATAAGTTTGGTAAAGCCACTCTCGGCCGCGTCTTGGTCCGCGGTCGCCTGACGCACCGCCAGTTCCCAAGCCTGGGCAAACCCAGGCGCCTGCTCACGCATACGCGCCACGGCCGTTTCCAAGATCTGCAGTTGGCGCGCTTCCGCGCGGCCAGGTCTTTGCTGGAGAGCCGCGATATTAACTCTCAGGTTTTCATTTTGTTCCTTTAGAGACGAGAGGTCCTTCTCTAGACGATCATTTCCCGAGGCGGTGATTTTCAGATGCGTATTGAGGTGCTTTTGCAGCTGGTCGTGTTCGTCTTTCAAACGCTTGATCTCCCGATTCAGGTTGGCCTTGGTCGACAAGGCGCTCTTCAGGACAAAGGCGGCGATCAAAAGGCCGAGGCCAAGCCCCCAAGTGAACGGATGCGAGAGGACCGGCCAGACGGTTTCCATGTAGCCACGTTAAGTGCGTCCGCTGGCATGGCAAACGAAAACCCTTCGCTGCCGAGATCGGCTGGCCGAAGCAAAGGTATCGCTATCTCGGGTCCGCGACGCGTCCAATAAAGAGGCAAGCTCCGCTTGGGCGATGCTGAATGGCAAAGAGGAATGGCCGGTCGACGCGAACCTCGACAGGTTTCGGTTTGTCCAGGTGGGCGGTGGCCCGCATCATGACAACGGCAGTCGCGGCGGCTGCTTCTGTTCCCTTCTCATCAATCTCGACGAAGGTTTTGTGAAAAACGTTGGAGATGTAGAGATAGTCATTCGCTCGCCGCGGCGCTATCCCGTTGAAGTTTGCGCTTCCTTGCGGGACGTCAAAGGCGCTTTCCATGCCAAGCGCTTCGAAGGTTTTTCTCAACGCGAAGAGAGGCGGCTCCAGCCTCCATTTGGGCAAATAAAGAAGAATTTCCTCAGGCTTCAGACGCGCGCATTCCGCCAGCAGATCCGGAGTCAATTTGCTTTCGAGTTTTGGGAGTCCCACCGCGGTGTCTGGCAAGAGCACGAGAAACTGGAGATCGCCACCTGTGTACGGAAGTGCGACGGCAACAAACCCGTCATGCTTAGCGTAACCCAAGGCATCCTGGCGTCTCATCGTCGGCACATCCGCACTTGAACCGTCGGCAAAATGAAATGCGGCTGGGACAGTCTCGTTCTGTTTGAATTCCTCTTTCCAGGGAGCTTTGAGATAGACCGCATTGGCGAGCACCAGACGTGTGTCCTTGTTGAGCGCATTCGGTGGGATCAAATCGCGGATTCGTTCCCTCGTCTGTTCGGCGATCCAGCTGTTAATGTGCTTGGTGGCGCCGGCAGAATCGCTGATGAAATCGAGGGCTTCGAGTGGCGAGTCCAACGTCTTCTTGAGCAGCTCGAGGTAGGCAGGTCGAAAATCGTATCCCCGTTGTCCGAATAGCCTGTTCGCAACCGTCAATGTAATCGGCTCGCTTGGCCCACCGGCTTTCTTAGACTCGGCGGCGATCTTTGCCGTCCGCTGAGCCATTTCATCGAGTTCGTCCTGGAGCCGGGCAAAGTCTCTCACGATATCCGGATCGCTGGGCGGATAGTGAAGCACCCGGGCCATTTGCTGCCGGGTGTCCCCCTCAGCGCCGGCATAAGTCATCACAAGAGCGAGTTGAATCGAGTAGGGGGAAAAGGCTGTGTTCTCCTGGGGCGGCGCGGCGTGAGCAAGCAGATCGAGCGCCAGATTGTTCACCGCGCGAGCAGCGGTGGTCGACGGATCGACTGCCGAGAGGCAAGAAAGCGGCAGCAAGAGGGCGGCGACAATTTTGCTGTTCATGCTAGATCTCCTCGCGCAGGAGCTTCTCAATGGTTTGGGACCAGGCGGCGTCGAGGTCGGTTAAGGACCACCCGAATGTCTTGCCATCGGCCGAAATCCTTAGCGAGTCGGACTTGGTAACTATCCCCAAACGATGGGCTGGCACGCCGCGCCACTCGAGGAGCGCCAGCGCTACCGATGCGTTTTGTTTCTTCACAGAAATAATGATCCGCGATTGCGTTTCATTGAAGATCAGCACGTCGGCACGCAATCCGGTCTCGCCGAAATCCACCTCGGCTCCATGCGGCTCGGGTCCGCTCAAGCAAGATTCAACCAGGGCGATAGCTAATCCACCTTCAGAACAATCGTGCGCGCTCTCGACCAGGCCAATCTTTATCAAGGCGCGGACTGCCGCTTGAAGAGCTTTCTCGCGGGCAAAGTCCAGCCGAGGCGGAGGCCCCTCTTTTCGTCCATGCACGATCTTAAGATAGTGCGACGCACCCAGCTCATTTCCCAGCTCACCAACAAGCAAAATCACATCCCCGGCTTGCTTGAAAAACTGAGTGGTGATGTCTTTCGAATTCTCGATCAGCCCCACCATGCCGACCGTTGGCGTAGGATCGATTGTGCCCGCAGGGCTCTCGTTGTAGAGGCTGACGTTTCCCCCCGTCACAGGAATATTGAACTCTCGACAAGCATCGGCCATTCCTTCGACAGCTTCACGCAACTGCAGGAAATTTTCCGGTTTATAGGGGTTTCCGAAATTGAGGTTGTCGGTGATGGCCAGCGGGACCGCCCCTGAGCACGTCAAATTGCGCGCGGCTTCAGCAACAGCAATTTTCGCCCCTTCTCTCGGGTCCTGCCGGCAATAGAGGGCGTTGCAGTCCGAGGTTGCGGCGAGAACTTTGTCCGCCTCGCGCACGATGAAGACGGCCGCATCTGAACCTGGTCGCACCGCGCAACCGAGCCGCACCATGTGGTCGTACTGTCGCCAGACCCAGCGCTTTGAAGCGATGCTCGGATGGGAAGAGAGTTGGATCAGCGAATCGCGGACGTCCACCTCTTGAACAGAGGTGAGATCAAGTGGCGGGGGAGGATGTCGTTCCGATGCTTCGCGACGATAAACGGGCGCTTCATCGGCGAGGGCGCGAGCAGGAATTTCAACGACAGTCTTTCCCTCTTCCTTGACTCGCATGAATCCGTCACCAGTGACGATGCCGATCTGCGCATAAGGCAAGTCCCACTTCTCGAAAATTTCTTTGACTCTGACTTCCTCACCTTTTTTCACGATGACCAGCATACGTTCCTGGGATTCGCTCAGAAGGATCTCATAGGGCGTCATCCCAGTTTCTCGCTTTGGCACGAGCGAGAGATCGATTTCCACGCCGGTTCCGCCGCGACTTGCCGTCTCACAGGTCGAACATGTCAGACCGGCAGCACCCATGTCCTGGATGCCCGCGACGCAGCCGCTCGCGAGCAATTCAAGGCAGGCCTCGAGAAGTAACTTTTCGCGAAAGGGATCCCCGACCTGGACTGCTGGACGATCTTCTTTCGATTCCTCGGTCAAGTCGCGGGAGGCAAACGCAGCTCCAGCCAACCCATCGCGTCCGGTCTCCGCCCCAACATAAAACACGGGATTTCCGATTCCCGTGGCGGCGCCGCGGGCGATTTGGCCGTGGCGCAATATTCCAAGGCAAAAGACATTCACCAGCGGATTGCCGGCATACGATTCATCGAAATAGGTCTCGCCGCCAATCGTAGGGACCCCGATACAGTTTCCGTAGTGGGCAATGCCCGCTACGACGCCCGCAAAAAGGTGACGGTGGGCGGGATCTGTGAGCGGACCGAACCGCAGCGAATTCAAACTAAAGACCGGCCTTGCACCCATCGTAAAGATGTCGCGAATGATGCCGCCCACCCCCGTGGCGGCTCCCTGAAAGGGTTCAATGGCGCTGGGATGGTTGTGACTTTCCATTTTGAAAGCCACCGCCCAATCATCGCCGATATCGATCACCCCGGCGTTTTCCTCTCCGGCCCCCACCAGCACCCGATCGCCACGGGTGGGAAATTTTCGTAGTTCGAGCTTCGAATTCTTGTAGGAACAATGCTCGCTCCACATGACCGAAAACACGCCAAGCTCGGTGAAGTTCGGCTCCCGACCAAGAATTCCGCAGATCCGTTCATACTCCTCGGGGGTAAGACCGTGCTTGGCGATCACTTCAGGCGTAATGAGTGGATCTGGCATTTTTTTAACCACAGAGGACACAGCTAACCACAGAGAACACAGAGGAAAGTCATTAGAGAAATGCACTTCAGGCCGTCTCTGAGCTTAAGACATGTGATCACGGCCCGAGTGACCTGTTTATCAGCAAACTCTGTGCCCTCTGTGTTCTCTGTGGTTGGTCTTTGTTGAGGCATTTTAACCACAGAGGGCACAGAGAACACAGAGGAAGGTCATAGAGAGATTCGCTTGAGACCATCTCTAAGCATTGGGACGTTGAAGTTGACAAGGAGGCCTGTCCGCAATCCGGTGAGCTTCAGATATGTGATCACTTGAGCATGGTGAATCGGAAGCAGTTGGTCGATGGCTTTGACTTCGATCAAAACCTTGTTGTCGACGATCAGATCAGCTCGGAACCCCATCTCGAACCGAATGTTGTGATACACGATGGGGATCTCCTTTTGAATTTCGACAACATGTCCTCGCGTGCTCAATTCATAGGCGAAACACCTTTCATAGACCGATTCGAGCAGGCCCGGGCCGAGTTCCTTGTGCACGCAAATCGCTGAGCCGATGATGGCTTCAGTGACCTCTTTATTAAGAAACTCTGTGCCCTCTGTGTTCTCTGTGGTTAGCATCGTCAGGCGACTTGGCGCAGAGGGGAGGCGGGCCACTCGAGCATGCTTTGGAAAATGAGCAGGCCGTCGGTGCTACCTAAGAGCGGGTCGCAAGCTCGCTCCGGATGAGGCATGAGGCCGCAGACGTTGCGGGCCTCGTTGCAAATTCCAGCGATATTGTCTTTCGAGCCGTTCGGGTTTGCCGCCTCGGTGGTGCGCCCGCGCGCATCGCAGTAACGGAACAGCACGCGACCTTCACGTTCGAGATCGTGGAGAATGGCATCTTCAGCAAAATAGCAGCCCTCGCCATGCGCAATGGGAAGACGCAGGACGGTTCCGTTCCATGTGGCATTCGTGAAAGGACTGTTATGTCGCTCGACACGGACATGTATATGCTCGCAAATGAAGTGAAGCCCCCGATTGCGAACCAAAGCGCCTGGCAAAAGCCCCGACTCGCACAAGATTTGGAAGCCGTTGCAAATGCCGATGACCATCCCGCCGTCGGCAGCAAAGCTTTTTACAGCGCGCATTATTGGCGAGAAGCGCGCAATAGCACCACAGCGCAGGTAGTCGCCGTAGGAAAATCCGCCCGGCAGCACAACCGCATCGAATCCGGCAAGCGAGGTCTCCTTGTGCCACACATAGTCCGCGTTGCCGCCGGGAATTGAGTTGAGCGCATGAATACAATCCTGGTCGCAATTAGACCCGGGGAATTGAAGGACTGCGAATTTCACCGTTAGGCCCAGGAGTTCACCGAGAATGGCTCACGGCTCTACTTCGAGTCGGTAATCTTCAATGATCGGATTCGACAAGAGGTCGCGTGCGATCTGATGAAGTTTAGTCTCATCGACATCGCTCTGGAGCTCGATTTCGATGCTCTTTCCCACGCGGACACGAGCGACTTTGTCGAGCCCGAGATGTTTCATCGCTTCGGCCGTAGCGGCGCCTTGCGGATCGAGCACGGAACGCTTGGGCATGACGGTGACGATGGCTTTCACGCCACAACAATTTCGTGTCCTGCCTTGGCGCACAAGCCGATTATCATTTTTTGCGGGCGATGTGGAGAGCGCAGGCGATGGCGGCAATGGCAAGGCAACCCAGCGAAAAAATTTCTCCATACCGCGTGTAGAAAGTTTTCGCTGGATCAATCGGGACGTCCAACTGCGCGAAGAGCACGCCCTCGATAAAAGTATCTCCCTGGTCATTTTGCAGTTGGTTCACAATCCGTCCGAATCGATCGATTACGCAGGTAACTCCGGTGTTCGCCGCCCGGACCATCGGCAGTTTTGTTTCCGCGCAGCGAAAAAGTGCGTGCTTCACATGCTGCTCTGAGCCGGCACTTTTGAGAAACCACGCATCGTTAGTCATTGTCACCAAGACTTGCGCCCCGCGCTGGGCAAACTGACGCGTCAAATCGCCCAAGGTATCTTCAAAGCAAATCAGCGGGCCGATGCTGATCGGTTTGCGCGACATTTTTAGAATGACAGGTTCTCTGCCGAAATCGAAGTCGTCAGGAATCAATTCACCCACCAGCCAGGCGAAAAGCGGGAACGACCCTCGCAGCGGAACATACTCCCCGAAGGGAACCAGGTGGATCTTGTGATAGAGCTGCGCGTTGCGCGCGCTGTCGGTAAGCAGAACCGCCGAATTGTAGTCGCCGGATTGGTCAAAATGCACCGTCCCCAACAGAAAGTCACCGGCATGCTTTTCGGCAAGGCCGCGAACAACATCCCAGTTTCTTTGATCGGAGAAAAGTGGACGCGGCGTGGCCGCTTCGGGCCAGATGAGAAGGTCAGGGTTGACCGCGAGAGCGGTTTGCGTCAGGGCGACATGAAGGTCGAGAATGCGCGCTTCGTGCTCGGGATCGCGTTTTTCGCTGACCGGCACGTTAGCTTGGACTGCGGCGACGCTCAAACCCTCCGAAGGAGGAGAAGGTTGAGACAATCGCCGGACACCGTAGACAAACACGAGCGCGACCAGCGCGATGGTCAAATTGAAATCGTAGTGGGGCCGGAGTCGTTCCCGGCCAATTTCAGCCCTAAAGCGCCGGACGGTGATAACGATTATCACATTGACCATGGCCACCAGAAAGGAGAGGCCGCCGACGCCGGTGATGTCGCAAATTTGGATGAGCGCGATATTCTTGTTCAAGGCGACTCCAAGGGCATTCCAGCCGAAGCCGGTGAAGACAACTCCGCGTAGCCACTCGAGGGCGGTCCATCCGGCTGAGGCGAGGGCGGCGACCCGCAGATTGTTCCAGGACTTAGTCCAGACCGGCTCCCGCTCCAGAGAGGACGGACGTGGTCTGGCGACCGTGCCAACAAAGAGTGCCCAAAGTGCCGTGTAGCTGCCGAGGAAAAGACAGAGCGCGATCAATCCGGGGACCGTAACGGTGACAAGCCAATGGAGACTGCCGAGCATGTAGATCAACCCGGTCACGTAACCGAGCAGGAGCAGTCTCAAGGCGTCTCGCCTTTTCCACGGTTCAGAAAACCAGATCGCTGCGGTGATGGGAGTTAGCGCGAGCCAGCAAAGGCCGCCAAGATTCGCCGGAGGGAAGCACAACGTGAGCAGCAGACCGCTCAGGATTGCGCATAACCATGGCCAATAACGTCTCATCGAGGCGGAGAGCAAACATGCCCGGCTGTCGAGCGCCAAGCTTCAATCCGCTTTCATCGCGTCAATAGAGAGTGACGTATCCACCGTCACGCTGCAACGCGTGTCCGGGCGTGCTTCTGTCGGGACGTCCTTGAGAACTATCACCACTCTCGTCTCGTCTTCTTCGGTTTCGCGCGATTCGACCGCGCCATCAAAACGTTTTGAGGGAGATGTTTCGAAGGTGACGATGGCCTTCGATCCTTGTCGGATTTTTCCAGCAACGTTCGATGGAAACTTCGCCAGAACGAGCCTTTCTGAGATGAGGTGCGCGTTCACGGTAGATGGTGCTTGCGATCTATATCGGAGCCATGTCAAAGCCGCGGCAATAGCGGCCAAGAGGAGAATACTGATGACAACGGTTCGCCCTGGGTTCTTTTTTTCCGTGCGTTCCATCGAAGCGGCTGAAAAGGTATCGTTCCCATGAACGAAGGGAAGGAAAACGGC
Organism: uncultured Verrucomicrobiae bacterium; assembly: GCA_963706955.1. Taxonomy (GTDB): domain Bacteria; phylum Verrucomicrobiota; class Verrucomicrobiia; order Chthoniobacterales; family Terrimicrobiaceae; genus DASTFP01. The sequence goes on from CAVPOC010000013.1 coordinate 49,169, forward strand.
CATCTGGCACGCTCGATCGGCCTGTTTGCTCTCATCGTTTACGGCGTCGGCGACATGATTGGTGCCGGAATCTATGGCACGATCGGCGTCGCCGCGGGAAAGATGGGAAACGCTGTCTGGCTGGCTTTTCTCGTTTCGATGGTGGCCGCCTTGCTTACCGGTCTTTCGTACGCATCGCTGGCCTCTCGCTACCCGAGGGCGGCCGGCGCTGCGTTTGTCACCCAACGTGCGTTTGGCTGGCAATTTCTTTCCTATGTTGTCGGCTTGGCAGTGGCCTGCTCAGGATTGACCTCAATGGCGGCAGGCAGCCGGGTGTTTGCGGCGACATTGCAACCTTTCTTAGGAGTTCCGCTCTGGTGCATCTTCCTCGCATTTATCGTGGCGTTGACACTGGTGAACCTTCGCGGAATTCGAGAATGCGTTTGGGTGAACATGGTCTGCACGACGATCGAGCTCGGCGGGCTCCTCTTTGTGATCGCCGTCAGCTTGCGGTACTTTGGCAGCGTCAACTATTTGGAAACACCGCCGTCCGCCGGCGCGCTCACCGTTCCGCTGATCATGTCCGGCGCCGTCCTGACCTTCTACGCGTTTGTGGGTTTTGAGGACCTGCTCAATCTCGCTGAAGAAGTGAAGAATCCGCAGCGAAACATGCCTTGGGGAATCATCCTGGCCGTCGCCGCCGTCGCCATCATTTACGTCCTTGTCAGCATCGCGGCGATCTCTGTGGTCGCCTACGCAGATTTGGCAGATTCGAAGAAGGGCGCTCCACTGGCACAAATTACCAGGGTCGCCGCGCCATGGTTGCCTTATCACGTCTACACGGGCATCACGTTATTTGCGGTGGCAAATACCGCGCTCATGAATTTCATCATGGGCTCGCGCCTTATCTATGGAATGTCTCGACAAGGTTTACTCCCGCCAGTTCTCGGTCTGGTGCACAGCACTCGACGGACACCGCATGTGGCCATTCTGACGTTGGCGGCGATTGTTTCCATTTTAGCCTTCTCCGGCGACATTTCCGAACTCGCCTCCGCCACGAGCCTCTTGCTGCTTCTCGTTTTCGCGCTCATGAACAGCGCGCTGATTGTCCTCAAACTGCGCAAAGGCGAAGCTGCCGGACAGTTCGAAGTTCCTCTTTTGGTGCCTTTTCTCGGGTGCCTGATCTGTGGCCTTCTGATTGTCTCGCGCGTCACGACCGCCGCCGCCGGAACGCGCGCGCCGCTCATCGCAGCGATCCTGCTCGCAGCCATTGCCGTGCTCTACTTTGTCGTTCGCCCTCGTGAGCCGATCGCAGTGGCGGAATGAGTTCCTTTGCATTTGAATTTCCCTGTCTGTTGCCACTACGGTGCGAATGCGTGAATTAGGTATGCGCTTTTCTGCGATCCTGCTGGTTCTCATGGTTAGTCAACTCGCGAGTTTTAGCTTGCGTGCACAACCGGCGCCCGCCGCCGCGCCAAAAAACTTGGTCGTCAATGGCGGCTTCGAAGCATCCTCTCAGCGGCAGAATCTTTGGCAGGGAGTGGACAGCGCGGGCTTTCTTACCGGTGAGCGCGGCCAGGTGCCGGTTTTAACCTTGCGCGGGGAAATCGCCGACACCGTCATGCCTATTTCCGTGGGGGCGACCGACATGAACGCAGATGGCCTGGTCGATCTTGTTACTATGGACGTGCTTGGCTATCTGCGAATCTATTTCAATAGCGGCGACAAGCAGCAGCCAAAGTTCACGTCGGGGGATTTGGGAGGGATTTTTCTCACGCGGACCGCGCAAAACGATCTCACTATCGGACGAGAAGCGCCGGGGGCGCGCCTCGCTCCGAGAATCTTTCCCACCGAGATGATGAAGTCCGGGAAAAAGGACCTGGTTGTCGGTAATTATCTTGGCGAAGTCCTCTTTGTCGCGAACGGAGGGTCGGCCCAAGTCCCCGATTTCAAGCAGCCGCAGGAGGTTTCTCGATCTGCCATCCCGACGATGAAAGACCCGAGGAAACGTTGGGGCAATGTATTCGCTCCGTGTACCTGGGATTGGAACGCGGATGGGAAGGACGACCTTTTATTGGGGGAGGGGTCTTATTCGGCGAACAACATCCACTTGTTAATTAATCAGGGCTCCGGGGCTCGGCCTGCCTTTGACGAAAGCAAGCGTTATGTCCTGGCCTTCGGAGATGGTCTCGAGCAGTTGACCCCTACGGTCGTTGATTACAACGGCGACGGCGCACCGGACCTCCTGGTGGCTGAGCGGTCGGGGAAAATAGCAGTCTATCTTAACAAAGGCGAGGCGACAAAGCTCGATGCGCCTCCCGCAGAAATACCCTTTGCTTCGTTTATTGCTGGCCCCGCCGGCAGCCCGTTAACCTTCGGGGGGATCTGCACGGTATCGACTGGAGATCTCAATGGAGATGGGCTTTTCGACCTCGTTGTCGGCAAGAGCAACGGACGCCTGGCCATGGCGCTGAACGTCGGCACGAAGTCCGAGCCAAAGTTCTCTCCCCCGGTTGAGCTCAAGGGAACTCCCGGCACGCCGGCCTTCCAGGTGCCCTCGGGCTGGGACATCGACTTCGGAGTGAGGCGCGGAAATTTTCTCGCCTTTATGAGTATTGTCAAAGGGGAGGAAGACAAAGTCGCCCAGCCGACCGAAGGAAAGTCGTGTTTGAAGGTGGGCTATGTGCCCGCTCAAAATAAGCTTATGCCTGCCCCCTCGGTTTACACGCTGGCATTTCCGGGTTTTAGCCTCAAAGAACCGAAAATGGATCAGTCGCCAGAGCAGATACTCATGTATGGCCCGGCACGCTATTTTATGCTGCGGCAAGCGGATCGCTTCCGCCTGAAGGCAAATACCAGCTACATCCTTAGCTTCAAAGTGAAGGGCCGAATCGGTGATGGGCAGGCCACCATTGGATGGAGCGGCTCGAAAAAACTAAGCGATGATAAGGTTATCCAGGGAGAGCGCGGCTCAGCCGAAGTGAAAAGAAATGAGGCAAATCAAACCGTTTACGAGACGATCAAATTTAACCCGACGCCGATATGGTCTGAAGTGCGCAAGGAATTTCGGGTCGCTCTAAAGGATAAGAATTTGCAAGATCTCAAGGAGATGACCCACTCGCTCCTGGAGATCAGTTTCTCCATTCCGCCCGGGGGCGAAGCCTATATCGATGAAGTAAGCATCATCGAGAGACCGGCGACGTGAGCGGAAGGATCGGGACGGCGTTCGTCCTCGGTGCCGGATTAGGAACCAGGCTGCGGCCGTTAACGCTCGTGCGGCCTAAGCCTTTGATCCCGATCTTTGGCAAACCGCTGATCACTTTTGCACTCGATCATCTCTGCGCAGTCGGGGTGGAATCCTTCGTCATCAACACCCACCATCTGGCCAGCCAGATAGAGGCGTTGTTCCGGAACCATAGCTATGGCGGCTGCAGACTAAAGCTTATTTACGAGCGAGATCTTCTTGAAACCGGCGGTGGTATCAAGAATGCCGAGGTGTGGATCGGCCAGGAGCCGTTCATTGTCTATAGTGGCGATATTCTCACCAACATCGAGCTGGAAGAACTCATTGAGCAGCACTTTCGCAGGGGGAACGATGTTACTCTCGCCCTACGTACCACCGGCCTGGCTGCCGGTGTCACTCTCGATCACAACGGCCGTGTCACCGCAATCGAGTCAGGGCGACATCGCTCCGGGGCTTTTGACTTCGCCAACGTGTCGATTTGGAATCGCGATATTTTCCAAAGGATTCCCGCGGGCAAAAAAATCTCGTTTGTTCCCATTTTGGTGGATTGGCTTCGAAGCGGAGGGAAGGTCGGCGGTGTCGTCCTCAACGAGCGTGAATGGTTCAATATCGGATCGCGTTCCGAATACCTGAAGGTCCACCAAGTGATCAGCCGTCGTCGCTGGCGGCCCGATTATCTCAAGGGGGAGGACTGGCCGGCGAGCGTCGCGGCCGATGCGGAGGTCGCTCCCGGCGCTCGTCTGACCGGATTCTATGCGGTCGGCAGTGGCTGCGTGTTGGAAGGTTCCACAGTCATCGAAGACTCAATTCTCTGGGAAGGCGCAACCATTCGAGCAGGGTCCATTCTCCGGAGTTGCGTCGTTGCCGGAAGTCTGGTCATATCTGGGCGGCACGAGAACGCTGACCTCACCGCGGCCGTATGAGCTTGGAACGATTAGTCCTTCAGACGCAGGAAAAATTTCCGCGCTATCGCTCGCGGGTTGAAATCATGCCTCTGGAAAAAGGGGGCTCCGAGCGGAAATTTTATCGCATCTGCGCAGGGGACGAGAGCCCGGTGATTCTGGTGAAATATTCCAGCCAGAAGGAGGAAAATCGCCACTATGTCGAGATCGCGCGGTTTCTCGCGGCCTCGGGTGTTAGCGTGCCTGCGATCTATTTTCATGATGCGACCGAGGGGTTGATCTGGATGCAAGACCTGGGCGACGAAGACTTATGGGCTTGGCGCGCTTCTCCCTGGCATGATCGGCGCTCCCTCTATGAATCCGCGCTCTTCCAGGCAAGCAGGCTGCATATCGCAGCCACTCGCGATCTTCCCACCTCGGGTCTTCGGCTCGAACGCGAGTTCAGCGAGCAGCTCTATCTTTGGGAGCAGCAGTATTTTTTTGACAACTGTTTGCGCGCGCATTTTGGACTCGAGGAGTCCGCTGTGCACAGGTACTCGCAACTTGCCAGGATGCACGAGATCGCCGCGCGACTCGCCTCGCTTCCGCGCACGCTCGTTCACCGCGATTTCCAATCACAGAATATTATTATTCAGGATGAACAAGCCTGGCTGATCGACTTTCAAGGCATGCGGCCGGGCCTGCCGCAGTACGATCTCGCTTCACTTCTCTACGATCCCTACGTCGACCTGACGAGTAGCGAGCGCAGCGAGCTCCTCAATTTCTACAAGCGCGTGGCTCTCTCCTCTGGCATGCAACTGACCAGCGACTTCGACGAAGTATTTCACTTTTGCGCCCTCCAACGCCTCATGCAAGCCCTCGGCGCCTACGGGTTTCTTGGACTTCAAAAGGGCCGCCCTGATTTCCTCGCCCATATTCCGGCCGCTCGCCGCTCGCTCCGAGAAGTGGCTGCGCGCGTCGACGGCTTGGACGAGTTCGTAGCCTTGCTCGATTCCCTCCCATGAAAATTAGTGACCCCGGAACAGTCATAGTCGAAAACATCACCCCGCAACTCGACGGCGGACGCTATCCCATCAAACGCGCCGTTGGCCAGGACCTTGTTGTTGAGGCCGACATATTCAAGGAAGGACACGACGTGGTGTCTGCTCTTCTGAAGTGGCGTCCGGTCGGGGAGTCCACCTGGCTGGAAACCCCGATGGAAGCTCTCGTGAATGACCGTTGGCGCGGTGTGCTTACTGTGACGGCGCCGGGCCCTTGGGAAATGACGATTGAGGCGTGGGGCGACACTTTCAATTCCTGGCAAGAGGAGATCCATAAGAAGTTCGACGGAGGCATCCGCGACCTCCAGAGCGAATCGCTCGAGGGCGCGGCATTTATCAAGGAGGCGGCGACACGTGCGGCCGGAACACCCGATGCGGATTTGCTCTTAGCATTCGCGACGCGCCTAGAAACTGCAGGTCCCGAAGAAACGAACCAGGTCGCGGCTTCCGCGGAGCTCTCCGGCTTGATGACGGTCTGGGCGGACCGCTCCCTTTCAACCGATTACCATCCTTTGTTGCCCATTTGGGTGGATGGCGAGCGCGCTGTCTTCGCCGCCTGGTATGAGTTCTTCCCGCGTTCGGCTGAGGGGAAACCGGATAGCGGATCGACGTTTCGCGATTGCCTTCCACGGATCGACGACGCCAAAGCAATGGGCTTCGACGTGATCTATTTCCCGCCGATCCATCCCATCGGCGAGAGCAACCGAAAAGGTCGCAACAATTCCGTGACCTGCCAGCCGGGCGAGCCGGGCGTGCCGTACGCTATCGGAAATTACCGACAAGGGGTCAATGGCGGCGGCCACAAGGATGTCGCGCCGGAACTCGGCACGCTGGAAGACTTCGCGTGGCTGGTCGGCGAGACCAAGAAGCGAGGGCTGGAGATCGCCCTCGACTTTGCAATCAATTGCTCGCCCGATCACCCTTACGTGAAGGACCATCCAGAATGGTTCTTCAAACGCCCCGATGGGACCATCAAGTATGCTGAGAATCCACCCAAGAAATACCAGGACGTCTATCCGCTGAATTTTCATAATCCGAACTGGGAGGCGCTTTGGCGGGAGTTACACGATGTGATTGCGTTTTGGTGCGACCTTGGCGTGCGCATTTTCCGGGTGGACAATCCTCACACCAAGCCGGTTTCGTTCTGGGAATGGCTCATTGCCGAGATCCACGAGAAGTATCCGGATGCGCAGTTCCTCAGTGAGGCCTTTACACGCCCAAAGATGATGGCTGTGCTCGCGAAGGCGGGTTTTACTCAAAGCTATACCTACTTCACCTGGCGAGATACGAAGTGGGAGCTCGAGACGTATCTCACCCAGTTGACGCAGACAGAGATGAAGGATTTTTTCCGGGCGAACTTCTTTGCGAATACCCCGGATATCCTGCCGCATTTTCTTCAGCAAGGCGGGCGTCCGCCGTTCCTCATCCGGGCCGTTCTCGCGGCGACGCTTTCTCCGGTCTATGGGATCTACAGCGGGTTCGAGCTCTGCGAGCATGTCCCCGTTCCGGGCAAAGAAGAGTATTACGATTCAGAGAAGTATCAGTTCAAGGGACGCAATTGGGACGCTCCCGGCAACATCAAGGAGTATATCACCAAGCTGAATGCCATCCGGAACGAAAACCGCGCTTTTCACGAATACGCCAACCTTCGCTTTTATCACGCCGAGAACGACAACGTTCTCTTTTATAGCAAGACCACCGCGGCGCGCGATAACCTCATACTCTGTGCGGTCACCGTGGATCCTAACCACTCACAAACGGCCTTCGTTCACGTGCCCTTGGAAGATCTGGGTCTGGGCCATCACGAAACCTTCCAGGTCGAAGATCTCTTGACGGGGGAACGCTTCCTGTGGACCGGCGCGCGCAACTTCGTCTCGCTAAATCCACACACCCGACCCGCCCACATTTTCCGAGTGCGCAAGTGGGCGGGACGTTCGAATGGACAGGATGTTTATCTATAAGCTTTTCGAGCCGTATAGATACTCGCGACTCCGAAGCAGAGAGATCTCGCACGGAACTCTGTAAAGCCGTTGGCTTGCATTAGCTCCTCCATCTTGCGCCCCCGCGGGAAGGACTCGATCGAGCTTCCCAGATATTCATAGGCTTCCTTGTTGCCGGTGATCACTGCGGCGAAGCGCGGCAGCAGCTTATGCAAATAGACGCGGTAGATAATTCTAAGTGGAGGAAACTCTGGCAGCGAAAAGTCCATGACCAGGAGAACTCCCCCGGGACGGAGCACGCGGGCCATTTCCTGCAATGCTTCATCCCAAGCCGCCATGTTGCGCAGCCCAAAAGCGACCGTCAGCGCATCGAATTTTCCATCCTGAAATGGTAACTGAAGTGCGTCCGCCTGCACGAGGGCTGGCACTCGCTTTCTTCTTGCGATTTCGAGCATGGGCAGGCAGAAATCCGCCGCAACGACCAGCGAGTGCGGAGACGCCTTTCGCAGGGCCAAAGCAAGGTCTCCGCTTCCTGTCGCAAGATCGAGGATCCGGTGAGGTTTCTCGCCAGCGATGATGCGGGCAGCTCGCGCGCGCCACAGGAAATCGAATCCGCCGCTGAGCAGATGATTGGCGAGATCATAGCGCGCGGCGATGGCGGCGAAGGTGCGGCGAACGAAGCTGGGGTTCTGTTGTGGAAGAGTCGTTTCCATGACGAAGTTGCCTCAGAATTCGGAAGGGCCAGAGGGCGAGATCGGAGCCGTGCTCACGAGAGGATTCGAACCTCCAAGGGTCTCCCCATGCGCTCCTGAGGCGCACGCGTCTGCCAGTTCCGCCACGTGAGCAGATTGAACGCACACAATCACTCTGCTGTCTCAGGCTGTAAATTGGAAAATGCAAATTTCCACTGGCTTTGACTTCCAGCCCGTGCGAAGAAAGGCCTCTTTACTAATGAATAAAGCATCCTCTTTTGTGCTCACTTTGGCCGCTGCGGTGGCTCTTCTTGCCTGTAAGCCAGCCCCGCCGCCCGCGCCTGCTGAGCCTGCTGGGACGCCTACGCCAGCCGCGACACCGACGGCAACGCCGACACCCGCACCGACGGCAACGCCGACACCTGCGCCGACGGCAACGGCAACTCCTGCCGAGACACCGCCTTCGACGCCGCCGCCATCTTCCGCCTCGACGCCTGCAGAGCCAACGCCATCGCCAACGGCCACACCAGCGGGAGCCGATGGTTCGGCGAGTCTCGATCTCAAAGACCCGGTCGCCACCATCGATGGAGATAAGATTTCGAAAGCACAGCTTGACGAGGCCTTTGACAAAGCCGTCCAGATGACTGGGATCAAAGCTGCGGATCTTACGCCCGAGCAAAAGCTCGAAGGCTACCGCCAAATACTCGATGAGCTGATCACGGAAAAGCTAGTGAACAAGGCCGCCGCGGGCATCACCGTGCCACCGGCCGACGTCGATGCACAGATTGCCAAAATCAAGGCCCAGTTTCCTTCCGATGAGGACTTCAGTAAACAGTTAGCGCAGGTTGGCCAAACTCCGGAGCAACTCACCGAAACGATTCAGGAAAATGTTGCAGCAACAGCGCTGGCTCGAAAGCCAGTTGGCAGGCAAGACCGAGGTCACGGAGGAGGAGGCGAAGAAGTTCTACGAGGAGAACAAGACAGAGTTCACCCAGCCGGAGACGGTCAAGGCCAGCCACATCCTTTTTCGTGTTAACAAGGAAGATTCCGAGGATGTGTCCAATCAGAAGCTGAAAGCAGCTCAGGGGGCAGAGGCACGCGCCAAGAAAGGTGAGGACTTCACTGCTCTTGCCAAAGAGCTTTCCGAGGAGCCAGGTGCCAAGGAATCCGGTGGCGATCTCGGATTTTTTCCCAAAGATCGCATGGTCCCCGAATTCGCCGAAGTCGCCTTTAACGAAAAGGTCGGCGAAATTAGCGATCCCGTGCGCACTCAGTTCGGCTGGCATGTCATCAAAGTGACGGAGAAGAAGCCCGCAGGGACGCTGCCATACGATGAAGTGAAAACGCAGCTCCTGACCTATCTTAAGTCGAAGAAGCAGGAAGAGGCCGCGCAGGAGGTTTTGAAGTCACTCCGTGACTCTGCCAAGATTGAGAACACGCTTCCTCCGCCGGTGTCGTCTCCTTCCCCAAGCGCGCCTACCGGAGACTGATGGCGCGTCCTGCAAGACAGAATGCAGGTGTCATCGGCTTGGGAATTATCGGCAGCCGGGTGGCCGCGAACTTACGCAAGGCGGGCTATCAGACGTGGGTTTGGAACCGCACGCCGCGTCCGGAGCCAAATTTTCTCTCGTCCGCCGCAGAGGTTGCCGAGTCGGCCAGGGTGGTTCAGATCTTTGTCTCCGACGGTCCTGCTTTGATCGAAACGATCGAAGCGATGGCGCCGGCGCTGGGTTCGGAACATATTATTCTTAACCATGCGACCATCGCTCCTAAAGAGACCCTCGAGGCTGCACGTTTGGTCACTGCCCGGAACGCCAATTATCTGGACGCACCTTTCACTGGCAGCCGAGATGCCGCCGAAGCTGGACAAATCGTCTTCTACATTGGTGGTGAGATCGGTGTGCTGGAGAGAGTTCGACCTTATCTCGAGGTCAATGCCAAGGCCATCCTCCAGATAGGCGAAGTGGGCCAGGCCGCGGCGATCAAGATCGCGACCAACCTGATGGCTGCCGTGGCGGTGGGTTCGTTCGCCGAAGCCATGTGCCTTCTCGCAAAGAGCGGCATCCCGCTCTACAAGCTTGGCGAAGCCCTCGAGCAGCACGCGCTTCACTCGCCGCTCGTCGATCTGAAAATGCCGCCAATGATCACCGCGGATTTCGAGCCACGCTTTTCGCTTCGCCACATGTTCAAAGACGTCCAAATCGCACTCTCGATGGCAGAGGAATTCGGGGTCGAACTTCCCGAAACCGCTGCCTTCGCCGGCACGGCGATGGCCGGCATTCAAAAAGGCTGGGCCGATCTGGACTTTTCCAGCATCGCGCGGCACTACGGCTTTTCCCATGAGGATAACGTGCTTCCGGACACGGTTTTTGTCTCCGCAAAAGCTAAGGCCGGTGAGGATGGCATGGGCGCTGCGGAAAAAGAGAAGAAGAAGGGATTTCTCTTCTTTGGACGTCGCTCGTGAATGTCGTGCTGGAGGAGAAAAGAACAGAACCTTTTGAGACGGACTGTTTGCGCGCGCTCCGCCGCGAGGGCGGCTTTTTCGTGTTGGGTGAACGCGCGCGCGTGCGGGTCACCGGTAGCCGACCGGCTTCGTTACCTGAATGGCCAGCTTAGTAACGACCTTCGCCGCCTCGTGCCTGGCGAAGCAATGCGAGCCCTACTTCTCACTGCGAAAGGAAAACTCTGTTCAGACGTTTTCGTCTGGATCGATGGAGAATCGCTCATTGTCGAGGCGGACGTCTCGCTCGAAGAAGCTCTTCTCGCGCGGCTCGAGCGCTACGCTGTTGCGGACGACGTCGCCTTCGAGTCGCTGACGCCCGTCGCTGAGCGTTGCCATGTGTTTGGCTCGGTCTCCGCGGGGAGGGATGGATTGCAAATTCGCCGCCTGGGTGTCGAGGGGCTTGACGTGACATCGCCTCCGAACGATTTGCGGGAAGCGGGAGCCGACGAGGTTGAATTACTGCGGATCGAACGTGGGCTTCCGCGCTGGGGCAGCGAGCTTTCCGAGGACACGCTGCCTCAGGAAGTTGGCCTCGATCGAATCGCAGTTGATTTTAACAAAGGTTGCTACGTTGGACAGGAGGTCGTCTCGCGCATCCATAGCGTCGGACGAGTCAATCGCCATCTTTGCGGATTTGTCGGGGACTTCGACCCTTCGCTTGCCGCAGCCGCCACTCTCGTGGATGCGGGTGGCCGGAAATCCGGACGCCTCACCAGCGCGAAGTTCCATCCTGAGTTGCGAAAGACCATCGCGCTCGGCTTTCTCCAAGGGCAGCCGGCCGAGTCGTCATTCGTGCTCCAAGATGAAAGTGGTACTTGCCTTGGCACGGCGGAACGTTCTCAATTTCCTCTTCTTCCCTAATGAAAAGACTGTTTTCTGCGCTCGTCCTTGTCTTCGTAACTTTGTCCTGCGGCGTCGCCGCCACGGTTGGGCCGGAGGTGGCCGTCATGCAAATCAAGATCGGGAAGGAACGAGATTTGCAGCAAGTCGTCATCGGTCTCTATGACGACGCGGCGCCAGCGACTGTGGCAAACTTCAAAGAGCTTTGTCGAAAACGCTTCTACAACGGCATGCGCTTTCACCGCGCCTTTCCCAGCACCCTGGTTCAAACCGGCGATCCGCAAAGTCGCCGTGGACCCGCAGATCGGTCCGGCACGGGTGGACCCGGCTTTACCATTCCCGCCGAACTCGGACGCAATCATGTTCGCGGGGCAGTGGCCATGGCGCGTCTGCCCGACAACATCAATCCATCAAAAGTTTCTAATGGAAGCCAATTCTATGTCTGCCTCACTTCGATGCCGAAGCTCGATGGCAAGTATACGGTTTTTGGCGAGGTCCTCGAGGGATTGGACGTGCTTGATTCCATCAGCAACCAGCCTACCGACAGCAACGATTTCCCATTGGCAAAAATCGTGATAAAATCTATCACCATCCAGCCACGTTTCGCCGAAGCGCCGCCCCAATAGCCAAATGGCGTCCCCTGCGAAACCGAAGTGACGGGTAGGTACCGAAGTGGCCAAACGGGGCGGACTGTAAATCCGCTGGCTTACGCCTTCAGTGGTTCGAATCCACTCCTGCCCATTACTCTGTAAAGCGCATAAATAAAGACTCTGCGGGCATTTCGCGCGTTTTTCTCTGCACTGCAAGAAGATGCACGGAAAAGCATCAAAATGGCTGTAATGTTGGCACCAAATTGGCACCAATTTGGCGCACTAGGTTGGAACCAGACTACCTTGCATTCGGGGTTGCGCTGGGTAAAAGGGAACCGAGTGAGTTCAAAACAATTAAAGGAAGACCGTGAGAAGGCCATCGGCAATCAGCTGTTGAAAGCGCTCAAGTTGGACGGCAAGCTTCTCCGCCACGGCAAGGATGGCATTGAACCCGACTTGATATACTGACTCGAAGGCAAAACTCTCGGGATTGAGATCAGCACCGCACACTACGACGAAGGCACGGCCAGCGTTGAGTTTAAGATGGCGCGTGGGGAGATAAAACCGGACCCTCCGCGTTGGGTGCTGCTAGGTGTGCCAAATGAACCGGATAAAGTCATGGTCTCCCGCGTCCAACGGGAACTTGATGACAAGTGCGAGAAGCACTATTCGGGAGTGGATGCAGCATGGTTGTGTATCGAACAGCGTGCCCACCTCTCGACGGTCGCGGACACTGAAAAACTGATTGCCGCTATCAAAGTTCCCAATAATGAATTTGAGCGAATCTACCTCGTTTTTAACGCCCCCATGAACGACGGAGGAGGTTTTCGCGTCTTCCTGCTATCCCGAAAAAGGCGGTCGCGGTGATAAAGCACCAACTGAAACAAGAGCCGCCCTGGTTCGCCTCGGCGGGCTTTTTGCCTCTTCCCGTCCGCGGCCTCACTCTTGAATACGTAGAAGGTGCTTCTGCTCCTGCAGGCTTGATGCGGAGCTCCTTTTTGCGTATCCTAGGATTCCATGAGGGCACGGATCGGCCTTGTCGCTGCAGTGGCGTTGACGATGCTGAGCTGCACTACACCGACATCTACACCCGCGCCCGAAACAACACAGCAGCGCGCGGAGTGGGAGGCGTGTGCAAGCGTGGAACAGCACATGAGTAGTCCGATGAGTCGACAGTGACGGGGCGACTGCAGTCAGTGCTCTGCCAAAAGATGGTCTGACTTGACTCTGTTTTGCATATTCTGCGCGGCGATATTATTCATGAATCCGCAGCAAGTGCTCCCAGGCGCGAAAGTCGCCGTTGAATCCCAAGCTTTGCGCATCTGGTAGCTTGAGATAACCTCGCGCTCGATAGCCTTGTTGCCCTTATTCGGTCGTTCGGAGATACGTCGATATTGTTGACGGGATAGGTAAGGTGCGCGGCAAACTTGTCTCTTTCGAGGGCTTCGAGAAGCGCGAGCAAGTTAGCGATCAAGGCGAGAGGATTATTCCCCCAACTTCGTGCCAAACACATGCTTACTGTCGTTGTATCGGAACCAGTTTAGCTTGTTAAGCGCCGCCATGTAATCTTGGACCGCCTCTATGTTCGGGAACTCCTCCACCCCGGAAACCGACCATTGATCCGAGGACCAACTTGAGTCGATGAGGATCAGCTTCTTACCGCCTACTTTCTCAAAAGCCTCGTCAAGCTTGGCTATCAGCCTCTTCTGCTCTTCCTCGGATAACTGATACCAGGCGTCCAATTTCTTGGAAACAAATTGCTTATAAATTGGTTTAGACATTTTCCAGAACCTCCTCTTCGTAAGCTACGAATCACAAAAGCGGCAGTCAAAGCATGACTGGCTTGGCTCTTGCACCTCGCATTTTGCTTCTTCATTCGTGAATCCGCAGCAAGTGCTCCCAAGCGCGGAAGTCACCGTTGAATCCCAAGCTCTGCGCCACCTGGAAGCTTGCGATTACTTCGCGCTCAATGGCCTTGTTTCCCTTGTTCGGGCGCTCGCAGACTAGCCGATATTGCTTTCGGGCTTGGTAGAGGTGAGCGACGAACTTGTCGTGCTCGCTGGCTTGCAATTGCTACAGCAGTGCTGCACGTCTGTTGAATCTGGGTGAGTTTCTCGATGAACGTCGCCACGGTCCATCGAGTGCTAAAGCTTAGCGAATTGCCAGTCGGCGCCGATTTGCCAGGACGAGAATCAGAAATGCCGATCCCAGGAGTATCGCCGTGTTGCCATTGTCAGGAACTGAAGCGCTCGAACTAAGCTGTTGGATAGTTGCTTTGACGATGGCCGAGCGTGTTCACGGCACCCGAAGGGCTGCTCAGGGTAAGCGTAAAGCTGCGATCGGAAGTTATCGCCGTGGAGAAAAGATGAAAGAAAGACGTTAAAAACTGACCTCCCGGCGCCCCGGTTACAGAACCCTTGAACATTGTCCTATAGTCGGGATCAGAAAAAAGAAAATTGGACCCGAGATGTTTGAGAACCGGTAGACCCGCTCGACGTGATTGAAAAGAAGTCCAAAGTTTTTCTTGCAAATCATCCAGAACAAAGGTCGAAGGCTCAGGCAAAACGGTGATACTGAATGGACCGGCTGAAAAGAAGGGTAGACTAGCGTCCCAATCAAGGATCGTGTAGCTCAGCGGGACGGCAGGGGCCTTTTGAAGGCTAGCGGCAAAGAGTGACATTAAAGCAGCGACAATCAATTTATGATTCATGAGCGGCGAACTAGATCACCGGACATGCAAGCTGTAAAGCTCTACATCCGCAAAATTCTTCGCCTAGAATATAACTCACTCAAGAATAGAAACTTGGATAGCGAAATTTTTTGGCTGCTTAGCCGAACCAATTGGACGAGACATCTTCAGCCTGCTCCATCTTCCCGAAAATGCCGCGTTTGGCGCTAATATAAGCTAGTATTCTTAAGTCCGCTAGCTTTCGGGTGAGGGCAAAATTGCTAATGCGAGAGCGACAATAGTGCCAACGATCACTACGAGAATGATGGCGATGACTACTAAGAGTACGCATAATGCTATCGGTACGCGCGCGTGGAACTTTAGTAATCTTGATTCTCCGCGTATTCAAGTTCGCGCTGCAACTCCAGCCAGCTCACCCAATCTTCGCGACGCATCGGGTTGGGCAGCTCCTCTTCTTGCATCGGTCGCTCCGCTGCCTCTGTGGGCCGTCGCTGTCTGCGGCCAAAGAATCTGCCGCGCTTGGCTGCTTTGCCACTCATCCGATCTAAGGGGGAACTTGGCCGGCCCCGCTGGATACGCCGAAAGACCAGCGGAGTCGACGCAAAATGTTAGGATGGCCAGCTAAAGGGCGTGTGCTCTTCGTTGGTGAGGAAGAACCGGGTCGCGCCGATCGCGTTGATCGGCTGGAGCTCAAACAGAACCTTCTCAATCTTAATTCGGCAGCTCCACAAAGCGCGGCAGACGCTGTCATCGTGCAACAGCCAAACGTCCGCACGCGGAGAATTAATACTCACCCGCGAGTCGTCACGAATTTGCAATCCATTGACTTCGAGCCTGCTACTCTGCGGCGACGGCTGCTTGAGCAAGCGACTCCGAATAATTTACCAGCACGCGCCTAAGCACGGGCGCTATTAGCTCCATTGCCTCTTGCTGCAGTTCAGCCAGCCGCGTCTGCGCTGCGACGTATTTGTCAGGATCAGCTGCTCGGATTTTGCGGCGCATCATCTCTCCCTCAAAGCCGCCAGCGCTGGCGGACACGCTAGCAAGCTTGCCCAGGGCCTCACTCATTCCGCTGATGTCGTTCACGGCCGCAATCTCTTCCTGTTCGCGATAGGCAGCAACGAGCGCAATGGCTTGCTCGCGCTCCTGTGGGGTCCCAATGGCCTGGCAGCGGTCGCGTCCAGGTATGCCGCCGGGTGGCACGAAATTCCAGCTCCATGGCAACGGAGCGGAAACAAAAGGCGTCTTGGGTTGTTTAGATGTGGCTTGTGTCTTAGTCATTCTGATTGTCTTTTGTGGAGTTAAAAACTTCGTTCATTTTTTCATGGACGGTTCGTGACGCCATGCTGGCTTGATCGAGTCGATAGACCAGCAATCGCAGGTTCTGGCACTTCACCACTTCGCGATTCGCCATTAAGCGCTTCAGGTCATCAGCGCAGCCCTCGATTAGCGCGACGACGCCGGCAACCGTGGCCGACTCATCGCCCTGGATGAGTTCTTCAGCTTCAGTCATTACCGCTGACGTCCGTTTTGCGCGCGCCAGATGGCATCTTTATTTGCACGGTAAAATTCTGTCTGAGCTTCCCCATCAAGAGAGTTAAGCCTCTCAAGGACGTCGACCGACTCACCGCCCGCGCCCGACGGCATGGGAACGATAGTCTGCGCAGCCGCAAGGCCATAAGAACGCTCAAGCGCGCTCAGGAGAAACTTAGTCCGAGCCAAAGCGTTCCTGGCGTCGTCGCGCTCCTTCGTGCGAGCGACAAGCTCTACATTGAGCGTGCGAACGGACGCCCGCAGTCCTGCCATGGTATTAGGCACTGCCGCTTCGGCCTCCGGTTCGTTCTGCTCAAGCAGATCCGCCGGGACGTGCTCAAACTTGGCAAGGTATTCAACAGGGATAGCGCTGTTCATCTTGCCGAAGGCATTTGTTGCCAGACCAATCGCGACAGCTTCGTCGGCACTGAACCATGTTTCGTCAGCCATCAACTGCGCGATACGGTCCTCTGGCAGACCTGTGGCTTGAGGTGTACACGCCAACAAGATCCTTCTCCAGACTGTCTAGCAGATCGGCGCTCTTCCGCAGGTCGTTAGCCTCGCCCGATATGTTGCCAACCCACGGGCGGTGAATCATCGTGCGGCTTCCGTTCGCCACGGTGCGCTTGGTGCCAAGAGCGAAAATGACGCTCGCCATGCTTGCGGCCAAGGATTCGTTGAACGTATGCACTTCGCCGCTACGCTCGCGCAGAGCGGTGATGATCCGCTGGCCGGCGAAGATGCTGCCGCCGGGGGAAGCAATACGCAGTTCAATTGTTTGGTTAAGGGGAACGGCTAGCAATCTGGTCAACGAGCAGAGCGGCTGACGCGTCGCTAATCTCTCCGATGAGTCTAAGGGATGATTTGTTGGATATCATGTTAGTGATAGTTAATGAGTGAAACTCTGCGGGTCAAAAACGTTCGCTAACTCTAGGAAGTAGCTAATGGTAGCGTACCTTACAGCGGGTTGACCATGGTGAAGTTTCAACAGCGGCTTGCAGTGTCCCCTCACCTCTTTAGCAACCTGAAAAACCCTTCTAGGGCTCACCTTCATGCGAAAGGCAATGTCGTCAACAGAGGGTTCTCCGAAGACCACGTGCTGCACTACCAGCATCCTTAGCTTGGCAGCAGCAGGAGTTCGGGACCACGCCGCCATGTTTTCCATAAGCTTCATCGCAAGCCTGGCACTTTCCAACTCGAGGATGTCGAGCGTCTGCCCCATGATCTCCGGATTATCTACGCCGGGAAATGTGTCAGGCGGTCCATCGACCGGATAAACGAAACCGACCTTCGGCCCGTGAGTCTCCTCGTAGAATGATTCCTGCTCGTTCATAAGCGCGACGTCCACCCTTGTTCGCGGTTTTGTTCAACCTTGGCGCGCAGGGTCTCGTAAATAAATTGTTGCTCATTCTTTGGAAGCGTGCCCCAATTCTCCCCAAGAAGCTTCGCGGTTTTCGCCTTCATTAAATACTTCAGAGAGCCTTTCCCTTCCGCCCACATCCTCCGCGCAGTGCCCTCAGACACGAGATGGTTGGCCGCAATGTGCAATATCTGGCAGGTCTTTTGGAGGTTGCGGGGCCGACCGGAGCCATTTCGAGCGCCGCCAGCGTTTTGATGTTTGATTCTTGCTCATAGATTTTTTTGCATCTCACTCTTACTCTTTGAGAATTCGGGCAACCGAGCCGGAATGAAGTCGCGAATAGATTCCTTTTTAGTTTTTTGGCGGGGCGGAGGGGGCTTAGGTGGCCAATCGTCAGGAATTCTCGGATCTGGCTTAGGGTTTGGTATCGGTTCGCCCGTTCCCGGGTCTATCGGTTTGTTTGCTTGCATAAGTGTCATTCTTCGAATCGTCCGAGTTCACCGCGCAGTGTGACAGGGATTGACACGTCTCGCGGGCCTCTGCGGTTTTTGTTGATTACTAAGGCGTCCCCTGAGATATGGACGACGATGTCTGCATGGTGACCGATGGCCCGCGATTCACGCAGGCGCCCGTCCTCGTTCAACTGTGAGGCTGTAAGGACAGCGCATTGGCCCGAGAGGGCTAGGTTCTTAAATTTCCGCGCCACCTCGGCAACGCACGCCTCTCTTGTTTCTGCTCCCGAGTTCTCAACGAGTTGCACGTAGTCAACGATGACAACATCGGCTTTCTTGGTGCGGATAAGACGCCTTGCCTCTGCCTCGATGGCAGCAAGGCTTGCAAGCTTGTCGATGATTGTCAGGGGCATTGAGTAGAGCGAATTGATTGCAGCGCTGAGTGCGTCCATCTCCCGTGCGGTTGGTTTTTCGCGAATGCTCTTGATCCGAAGGCCCGCCAGATTGGCCGCCATTCGCTTTAGGACGTCCGTGGCGGGCATTTCGAGCGAGAAGAACGCTACTGCCTTACCCGCCTGCAAACACGGCAGCGCGTTTTGCGTGAGCAGAATGCTTTTGCCTCCCGATGTCTCGCCAGCCACAACGAATAGTTCGCCGCGATGAATGCCACCATCGAGGGCGAGGTCTAAGCTCGTCAGTCCGGTTGAGAATACTTCGCGTGGCTCCGTGCGTTCAAGGTCTGCGAGCAGTCTATCGAGGTATTGCTTAAGCGTGGGACGCTCGATAGTCTCTGGCCCCTGTGCAGCACTGGCGACCTTGTCGGAGAATTCACCGGGGCCGAGTCGCATCTG
The DNA here is from genome assembly GCA_963706955.1 of uncultured Verrucomicrobiae bacterium. Taxonomy (GTDB): domain Bacteria; phylum Verrucomicrobiota; class Verrucomicrobiia; order Chthoniobacterales; family Terrimicrobiaceae; genus DASTFP01. The sequence continues at coordinate 67,784 of CAVPOC010000013.1, forward strand.
CTCAAGATCCTTGAGATTGTCATGGACAGCCTGCACCGTCTCGCGGGCGACATGGGCGTGGACGAGTTTGTCGCGATAAAATGGAATCAGGCGAGGATTGGCTGCGGGGAGGGTCGAAAGAATTTCGCTTAGTGTCCCTGGTCCCCCCACCAATACGAGTTTGCCATTAGCCTCCAATCTGCACGTGAGCGCGATTTCGTCGGTGGGGTGTCCCTCCGTGGCGGCTTGTTCGATTTCAGCGAAGATGATTCGATGCGACGGGTGGTGAAAGAATTCTGGCTTGAAGTCGGCCACGCATTCCGGGCTGTGAAGTAGGAGCGAGAGAGCTGATCTCTCGGCCGTTTGGTTTTGGGGCAGGCTCATAGTCGGAATGGCGCAGGTTTCCCGACGAGTTTTTGAAGCCCTGTTAGTTCTCCGTTCCTTCTATGTTCTTTCTTTGTTCTTTCTATTGTAGGACTGAAGGCCGTTTTCTGATTAGTCGCAACGTAAGGACTGCTGGTCGCAACGCTGGGACGGTCAGTCGCAACCGATAGCAGTCGGAACGTAATCGGGCCACGCAACTTCGGCGTCTCGTATTCGATGACCCCTATCTCTCGAAGAAGCGGGAGAACGCGCTGGACGGTTTTGGTTGATATATTTCCCGCTAAGCGCGCAAGGTGACCTTGGAGCGTTGTGATCTCTTCTGCTCCTTTGTCGCTCGCGTTTTCGGTAAGCGCGCAATAGACGCCTAGTGCATACGGAAGCAGGCTATCTCCATCAAGGCGCTCTCGTATCTTTCGGAGCGCCTCTTTGTTCTGCCAGCAGAAGGGCGGCTCTGGTGTGCGTGATCGTGTGCCGCTCATTGCAGAAGCCCTTCCCGTTTTCAGAATTTCGATTAGCCGCTCCGGTTCCTGCTTGGCCTCGCTAGCTATGCGTGCAAAGAATTCTCCGACATCCGTAAACCCGCGAGCGGCCAGTGCATCACGCTGGCCGTTTGCATGTACAGACTTCGGCGGATCAGCACCGGTTTGAAGCCAGCGCTCTTCGTTTTCGCCGGCCATATTAGTTGATCTCCTTGATGGTCAGTTTCTCGAGGGCTTTCTGGACGGCAACTTGTCGTAAATAACTCGGCGCCCGAGCTTTAGGTGAGGAAGCAGCCGGTCTGTTCCGCATGTTGATCAAGTGTCGCTGACTTACCCGCAGTTCCTTCGCCAGTTCCTCCTCGGTCGTGTAGTGGTTTGCTTGCATTGTGTTGCGTGTGAGCTACCCTGGCAGGGTGTTTACATTATGACTGTCACTGAACTGGCTGACGTGAAGGTGTTACGCGGCAAACAATATATGCACGGATAAGGCGCGGGAAGGTCCAGCGAACCGGAAAATTGACGAAGAATCGGCGTGGGAAGGCCTCTCCGCGACTACGAAGCACCGCCTGCGGAGCTACTTTCAATACCCCGAGGTGGAAGGTCTTTGAGATTCGTTGCCGCCGAGAGCGAATCAGTCCTTTTACGGTCCTTGAGGTTTTGGTGTCACGCTGCCGCAAGGACCCCGACTGCTCGCAATGGGTATTCTCCTTACCCTTTACTCGCCTCGCCCGTTTCTAAAGCACCTGAAGCAAGAAATTTCCGGCAGGGTGAACTCCAGCAACGCGACTCTAGAGGCTGAGTTTGCCACGCTTATTGGCCGCCCTCCGCGTATGGAATACCGGCGTAGTAAGCCTGTATTGCCAAGGGAGGCGACCTTCATGGAAATGTGGAATGAAGCAAAACACTACATCTACCGTTGCCTCTGGAAAGGTGGCTGGAGGTATAAGGTTTCCCCCATGATTCAGAACTTTAGTGGTGACCGCCATCGGCTAATTATGCGTCCCGATTGGCAGCTATCGCTCTCGAAAAACTCGCGCCACGACCTAGAAGACCTAAACTTGGCGCACTCAACGCAAACCGGCGAGTATTTTCCCCGGCACTTTGGTTCGGCGCGGCGCCGCAAGTGGGAGCCTGCTCGAACTGAAGGCCGGAGTTCGAGAAATTCCTCTCGAAGCTTTTCCTGCTGGATGGCTCTAAGCGGAGTCGGTTGGAAAGGGTATTGTCGCGATTCGCGTCCCTGCCGACCACTTTGTCTTATGGGCGGACCAGAGTTGAATTCACGAATGCCGACGAGAAAGCGATTTCCTGGCTCGGAGGACAGACCGGCGGCGACTACGCCAATGCAAGGAGACTCGCGGGAGCGCTCGCACGACGCAATCTCGGCATGCTCTCGAATGGGCGGTTCTGGAGGTTGACTAACCGAATCTTCAATATCCGCGGGAATCCGAAGGGAGTTCAGGCAATCGCCACAATCTTCTCTCGACTCTCGCTCGGCACGATCGAGAAGAATCGTTCCGCGTCCTCAGGCTGAACCCTGGCGCGGTAGTGACGGAAAAACGTGCGTGGGTTGGTGTGGCCGGCTTGAGCCATCGTTAGGCCGGCATCATTATGCAGCGCGTAATGGTATGAGCAAAAGCAGTGTCGCAGCGCGTCGGGCGGCCACGTTTTGATGCGAGCCGCCTCCCTGGCCTTTTGAAGGCGGGCAAAGTAAGAGTCACCATGGGGAGATACGAGGCCAGCTTTTTTCCGATACGGCATGAGCCACTCAATGAGGTTGTCGGGCATTTGCACCCAACGCACAGAGGCGTTGTCTCCGCTGTTCTTGGTCGATAGCGGTTCCACATCGATTAGCTTCCGCTTGAAATCGATCCTGTTCCAATGCAGGCGCCAGACTTCGGACTCGGGGCGAAGGCCGGCGAACATGCCAAGCGCAACCGCAGGAAGGATTTTGTCATCGCAAGCGGAGAGGAGTCGTGCGCATTCATCCACGGTTAGAATCCCAGGCTTGCCGCGCTTCACGCTCGATTTCGACTGCTTGGAGATTGGCACCTGGAGGACGTACCTGCGATCGACAGCAAAGCCGAATAGGACGCCCAGCAATCGGCGGTAATTGTTCTTGGTCGTGCCAGAGTAGGGGATCGCGGTTATCCAGTCGTCAACCATTTGCTGGCTGACATCTACGGCGCGCTCATCGCCAAACGATGCGCAAATATATTCAGTCGGATGCGAGGATCCTTTAGATAGCGTGCAGACATCCCCGCAGCCTTCTTTACCGAAAGAAGCTCGTCCACAATTTGTCTGATGGTCTTGTCGCCGGTAGCGGTCGCAGCATGGCGCCCGTAAAAGTCCGCGCATTCCCGAAGCGAGATTTTATAGGGAGCGATCAATTTGAGTGCGGCTTCGGCGTCTATTCTGTCAGTCGCACGAAACCTAAAAGCTGAATCTCCCTCGCTCTTCCGCCTGGCGCGCTGAACCTGCGCCCATGCCTCAGCTGTTTTCTCGCTTGAGAAGAATAGGCGCTGTCCCTTCCCGGCGATTCTGGCGTCCACCAGCACCGCGGGCTTGCCGTTCTTTATTACCGGCTTAATGATTGGCCATGATTTGTTCATGGGGTTAACCTTGGCACCAAATTGGCACCTAAGTCAAGGTTACCTGTTATGGGGCGGACTGTAAATCCGCTGGCTTACGCCTTCAGTGGTTCGAATCCACTCCTGCCCATGTTTTCGCGAAGCGAAAAGTGATGACCTGTCTGGTGGATGAGAATTTGTTCGACTACCCGCGCGGAAGCGCTCGTTTGGGCGGAGCCAAGATGTAGAGCCCGACTTAGTCGGGATAATCCACTCCTGCCCATTACTCTGAAAAGCCCATAAAATCAGGTTCTTCGGGCTTTTTTCGTATTTTTCCGCACTTGCACCACGATGCACAGAAAAGCATCAAAATGCGAGTTTTATTGGCAGTAGTTGGCAGCAAACTCACTAGAAGCTGAACCTTCTCCTCGTTCGCTGTGCAACCAGCGAGCCGCAATTCTCAAACTCGGCCTCACGAGCCGCGTGCGATATAATGACAACGAGAAAACAAGCCTGTCCTCCGATAGCCGTTCCAGATCGTGCTGTGCGGCAACAAGGGTTGCACCTTCGGGGGCAGGCTTTTTTCACAAGTTATGAACACTCGATCAAACCGGGGCGGCCAGAAGGTCGCCAAAACTGAAACAAATAACCGTCTCAACGAGATTCGCCAACAATCTGCGCGAACTTGCCTACTTGCTCGATGACAAGAGACCACTCGCAGAGTTCCTAGACGAGCACTGCGGATGGGTCCTGACCAACCTGGTGGAGGAAAAGGCCAGCACCGTAGGCGAATGGTGCGATATCATCAGCCAGGTCGCGCCCTGGAAAACGGAAGCGGAGTGCCGGGCCTTCGTGGATCGGGTCCGCCCGAAGTTCGAGGAAACGGCGATCTTTGAGGTCTACCTCGACGACGATGGGAAGTGGGACGTCGGAATGTTTGATTCCAGATACTCTCATTGGCATTGGATCTGGCTGCATTGCCGCGAACACGGAATTGAGTTCGAGGAAGCCCGCAAGGCATTTTTGCGAGGCGAGCTGGAGAAGTTTCTTGTCTCGAAGGGAACCATCGAACCTGTCGCCGCGTAACCAACTCTCAACCCAACAAGAGCCCGCCCCGGGAACCGCGCCCGAGGCGGGCTATGGAGGGCGGCTGCCAACTGTGGATTGAAGAAAGCGGCCCGTGCGTTCGGTTAGCATTGTAGCGCCCCTGCGCATTTCCGGGAGTCGGGGCGATCACTGCAAAAGCCCTACGGAGTCTCCTGTCGTCGCAGCTTCTCGAAAGTTCGTAGCCGCCAATACGTATACTCCCCTATAGGTACGAACAGTCTCCACGGCTAAAAAGGGAATGTTGTTGGGCATGGTGATGAAGAGGGCAAAACCAGAGAATTTTCCCGGTGAAGCGGCTATGTTAGTGGTTATCGGAGTATCTCTCCTACTCGACTTCGCACTGGCCTTCCTTGCAAGCGTGTTCTCAAGTCGCCCTGGTTAGCGAGCCGCGGCAGGCTCGCTGTTATGGACAATCAGAAGTCGGACAGTCTCCAGTATCGCACAGCGCCGGCCTGTGATGCGCCACTTGGGTGACAAAGCCAGCCAAGGCCAGAGCCGCAGCGATTCCTAGAATGACGGCGATAGTGCGCATGATTTGTGGAGGCGTTTAGCCTATTCCGGAACTCACGTCTAGCTTGCGTCAGAAATGGCCGGGGCCGGCCCTTGCTTCACGCGTGAATCCGCAGCAAATGCTGCCACGCGCGGAAGTCGCCGTTGAATCCCAAGCTCTGCGCGACTTGGCAGCTTGAGATAAGCTCGCGCTCGATTGCCTTGTTTCCCTTGTTAGGTCGCTCGCAGAGGAACCGGTAATGCTTTCGAGCTTGGTAGAGGTGAGCAACAAACTTGTCATGTTCGCTAGCTTGCAACAGCCTCAACAACTGTCCCACTATCTGTTGCACCTCGGTGAGCTTCTCTATGAACGTGGCGCGGTTCATGACGTGTAATATCACGATACGGTAGCGCCGTTCAAGCTTACTTACTGAAGGAGCAATAAAACAGCCTTGCGGCACCTCCGGCGACGAGCAGAAACGCGCCTGCAGTTACAGCAGCGAGCCAAAGTTGTGGTTGTCGGGCTGACGGCGTAACGGGCGGCGTTTCTCCATCTCGCAGAAGCAAGCCAACTCTGCGCAACTTTATGCATTTTGCAACCTTGCGAAACTCTGCGAAAATGGATACGGCAGCCTACCTCAGGAAAAGCCCATTTTAGAGGGAAGCTGCCGCGGGCGTGAGATTATGCGCCGCTAAGAGCCCTGCAACCTGAATTGCGTATAAGGATGCAGGGTTTTTTCTGCAAATCGACCGATAAACAAAACTGCTTCGCAATCGCCCCGCGAGTGCCACAAGCGCCGGGGCTTCTGCTTTATCTGAAAGGGAGCGGGCTACTTTGTCGGGCTGTGCACGTCTGCAAATGGAGCAAGCTGCCCGTTAACCATCATGGGAATTCCTCTTCCTGCCATAGGGCCCGGCCCGCGTCGGGGGCTTGCACGGCATCCGCCGTCGACGGCCGCCGCGAACGATAGGTATGATTGCGTCAATCCTTATGCTAGCCGCAGCTGGCTATTCCTTGTTGTATCTGCTCTTGGGCGGTGGCTTGGGCGGAGCCATACTTATCTTCATCGTGGCGAAAATGCTCGGTCGGTGAGACTGCCAGCGCTCAATGGACTGGCAGCTCCTGAGGAAGGAAAAAAGCCCCTTGCGGCAACCACGCCACGAGCAGAAACGTGCCTGCGGTCACGGCGAGCATGATGAGCGACAAGATTTCCATCGACTTCGTTCGTGAAGGAACAGGCAAACGCATCTTCCGCCGGCAGTATTCGCGAGAACTCGTTGAGCGGGTTTGCAAAGAGCGCGGTTTGACCGAACGGGAATGGGTTACGGGAACGCTGGGCAAAGCTCTGAGTTTTCTGGGATGGGAAAGCATGAGCGCTAGCACCCTCCAATTCACAAGCAACGACGACGCGGTCTTGCAGATCCAGATTCCCGCTACAGCATGGTACGCCTTCGAAGTCTGCGCGGAGCGAAGGAAAGTCGACCCGGCAAGCCACTTAGCCGTTCTCGTTGGCCGGTCGATAGCGAACGGCATCACCGTCGCAGAGATGGTGGAGTGGCTCCGCCCTCGAGAAAAGCACGCCCGACATCGCGAGGTTTAAGGCAGCGCAACCGCACGGGGCTTCGCATGAGAAGGAGCCTGGAAGAAACAGCGAAGCGACTTAGGAACACCATTGGCTGGTTACGCTTGTCGAGGGCCAAGGTCAGGGTCACTGGGAGCAATCACGGAAATCGCAGATTGCTTGGTCGGACCCTAAACCACAACGGACCCGGGTTGCCACAAGCGCTAGGGCGTTTCGTTTCTGGTCCAAAAGAGGAGCCCGGCTAGGTGTGAAGAACATTCCGTTTAGCCGGGCTGCGTTGCCTTGAGGATGTGGTGACTTTGACCAGATTGTTTCTATCCTTTAAGCAGGAAAAGGCGCTCATCGGGGTCCCTACTGAGAATGCTATCAGCAGTGATGTATTCGCAGCAAGTGCTCCCACTGACACGGTCAAAGTAGGTCGCCCAAACGATTTCACGCATTAATCGTTATGAAACTAATCGCCCTTACCCTACTTTTGACTGCCGCAATTGCTGGCAGCTCTTGGTCACAAGATACAAACGCTGACAACACCGGCAAAAACGTGCGTGATAGGGACGATCAATCGGTGACAGCCACCGATCAGTCAAATGATCCAGCCGACCTTAAGCTGACCGCGGATATTCGCAAGATGGTCGTTGGCGATGACTCTCTTTCGATGATGGCGAAGAACGTCAAGATTATAACGATTGGTGGCGCCGTCACGCTTCGGGGGCCTGTCGAAAACGAGAAAGAGAAAGCCGCGATTGAAAGCCACGCTAAGCAAGCAGGTGCAAAAAAGATCACCAACGAACTCGAAATCAAAAAGTCGTAACCACAGAACAAACTTATGTCTAAATCTATTGTAGGAATCGCAAATTCCACCAGCCAAGTTGAGGCTACGCTGGCCGATCTTCAGAACGATGGCCTAGTTCCCTCCAGCGATATCTCCCTTCTCATGCCGGACTCCGGGCCAAACGCTGGAGACGCACCGGAATTGGGAGCTGTCAAAGCAACCAAGGCTCCTGAAGGAGCAACGACGGGTGCTTTGAGTGGTGGTGCCATCGGTGGCACGGTGGGGCTGCTAGCTGGGATTGGAGCCTTGGCAATTCCCGGCTTGGGGCCATTTATTGCCGCCGGTCCCATTATGGCGGCGCTGAGTGGCGCGGCGGCAGGCGCGACCGCAGGCGGCCTCGTCGGCGGTCTTGTCGGTCTAGGAATTCCCGAATATGAGGCAAAGGCGTACGAAGATCGCATCAAAAAGGGCGGATACCTCGTGGCTGTCCACGTCGAAGATAGTAAGAAGGGCGATGTTGTCCGCGAGATTCTGAAAAGGAATGGTCTGGACGACATCTCGTCAGTATCAGAAAAATAGTTCCGTAAACTGAAGGATTGTCCCGCCGACCCAAATGCATGAGCTAGCCGCCACAAATAGACGGTTGATTTTTCAAGGTTCAATCTTGATTTGTGGCTGTTTGCCCAGGGCCGACTATTCGAAGCCATTCAAGCCAATCATGAACCGAATGTGCGGGGTCTAGTGCTCGCAGGTTTTCGACGATTTCAGGTTCAACGGGCTTTGCTTTTCGACGGCAAAACATGCGACCTCTGGGGGCGGCTTTATTGCTCACGTTAGACTTGCGACTGGCGCGAGAGCTGCACCCCCGTGTTTTAACGTTCTAACGCGTCAATGAGCCCTTCCAGGCTTGTGGCGCAAATGTTTGCTGCTACTGAAAGCCCCTTTGCTGTCGTCTGGATTCCCGCTTTAAGCGCTTCGAGTTGGAGCTTCGATTTGGGGAAACGTCTCGCCGATATCGCATTCGACGCGGAAGCGCGCCGCCTGCTCGCGCAAGCGCACTGCGATCTCCCAAGCACGCACGGCCTGGCGACGGTCGAAGCCAGCCCCTGGCACACCGATTTCCAAGGGCTGGCCGCCGTAACGAATTTTCTTAGGAATCAGAGCCACTGAAAGGGAATCGGCGACTCGTCGCTACATAGAAATTGGACTGCTCCAATGGCAGTGTCTCTGTCGACAGTCAGCGCAGAATGCCTGGCGCACTCACGCCGGCATTGCCAGCCCGTGACGATGGGATCGGCGTGAACAGGGAACTCCTTGTACGGATAGCCGGCAGCGTCTACACGGTCGGAATAAAGCAAAATGCCCATTGCTAGGAGTTCCGATTCGCGTTGAAGCGCGACCGCATTGAGTTCCTTGTCGAACGCCTCGACTAGCCTTTCGAAAATTGGACGAACAAGCTTAATGGATTCCTCACTCCTGCCCATGTTTTCGCGAAGCGAAAAGTGATGACCTGTCTGTGGATGAGAATTCCGCCGTGGCGAATTCGACTACCCGCGTGATAGCGCTGGTTTGGCGGAGCCAAGATGTAGAGACCGCGGTCAGTCGGGATAATCCACTCCTGCCCATTACCTCCAGACCCGCACGGATAAAGGTTATCCGGGTTTTAGCTTTTCAGAGGCGTTTCTCAGGAAACGGATGGAAACGACTGGAAGTGGCTCGAACTTGTCCACCCGATTCTCATAATTTCCCAAAATTTGGATGCACCCAGTTCGGCAAACAAGTCAACACCGGAGCGATTACGTTCCATGTCTGACGCCGTGCGTCGTCATGCCAGCCAGCACCCTTAGTAGCGGTCTTTACGCGAAGAAGGAACCGGTGGGCAGTGATGTAGAGGGTGCCGCCGTCATCGCCCCAACAGCAGTTGCTAGTATCCTCGTTTGTGAGAATGGAACCAAGATGCTTGCCGGCAGGACTGAAAACGAGGACGCCGCCGGGACCGGTAGCCCAGACGTTACCTTGCGCGTCCACTTTCAGTCCGTCGCACGTGCCTCGGCGACCTTGCCCGCGCAACGGTTTGTCGAATAAGGTGCGGCCGTTAGCCACGGTGCCGTCGGGCTGCACTTCGTAGGCCATAATTCGCGGGTCACCAGGGTCGCTGACGGCGACGTAGAGGGTCTTCTCGTCAGGAGAGAAGGCAATGCCGTTCGGCCACGTGAGGTCGGAAATCAGCAGGGTTACTTCGCCCTTCGGATTCACGCGATAGACGCCGTTATGTGGCAGCTCCTTCAATGGTGATTCGTTGAAATTGGCGAGGCCATACGGGGGGTCGGTGAAGTATACGTCGCCGTTCTTGCGGATTGCTAGATCGTTGGGGGAGTTGAAGCGCTTGCCATCGAACGTTGCGGCAATGACGGTCTGCGTGCCGTTCTCTTCCAAACGTGCCACACGTCGCTCGCCTTGCTGGCAGATCAGCAGACGTCCGTCCATATCCACGGCGAGACCGTTTGAGCCGGATTCGCGAAAGCCCGGCGCTGGGTTGAGCAAGCCGCTCGGCTTCATAAACACAGTTGCAACGGTATCGCCGGGCTTCCACTGATAGATGACGTTGTCTGGCACGTCGGAGAAAACGACCGAGCTTTGGAACCACGTCGGACCTTCGCTCCAGATGAAGCCTTCGGCGAGCTTCTCCAGTTTGGCGTCCCTCGGGACGAGGGTATCAAAAGCAGGGTCTAGACGCTCAATGCCCGTCCCAAATCCCGGGAAGCTTTCGTCGGCGACAAGCACCAGAAAAAATACAGTGAGAGCAGCGAACGCCAGAAAGCTTCTCACGATTGCCTCTCACTTACCAAGAACGCCGCCGGTTTCCAAGACGGCTCTAACGGAAAACTAGGGAAACGGAAGCATTACCGATGTGCCCCGGTGCCCGTAGAGCAGACCACACTTCGAGTCGCTCGCTATCCCGGTCGTCGACACGATCTTGAACCAGTGGCGATCCAAGTTGCTGATGAAAAGCGGCGCAAGCCTCAGACCACAAAGTAATCGCGTTTCATACCTGCATCCCTTGCTTACTGGCCGAGAGGTCTGAGGTGAGAGGTTAGGACATGGTCGACGAAACAGCCGCTTACAATAATGATACGCTATTATTGTGTTCCGAGCCTCCGAGCGAACTGCAGGGGACAAGTGCTTCGAATCGGTTCTCAAATAGAAAGTGAAGCGCGATGTGAGAAGTGCTGATATTGAGCACTCCTATGGGCATAGGGCGAAGCCTCTGTGCTGGATAAGGATATGTTCGACTACCCGCGCGGAAGCGCTAAGTTTCAGCTCTCGCTGGCGTATGGTTTAAGGAGAGTCCAACGAAGAAGCGGTCACCTTCCAGAACTGCGTCGGGTTGTGCTGTCTTGGCCGTGTCACCACGCGATATTTCATTTCGGGTATTTCGTGGGCATCCATAAACCTACCGCTGCTCACCTGCATGATCTCGAAGACGTTCCCGCCCTGAGGGGTGAGTTGCCAAAGTTGCGTTTTGTCGGAGGTTTGTCTCTCTCTTGTTACGACGTCGAAATCCTTCTCGGCGATCTCGTGTGCATCGATATACCGCGCGTGCTTGCCTGTTCCCTGCTGTACGGCAAACAGTCTGTGAAAGGTGTAGATGCCCGCTCCCTGGGAGGTTCTGACCCATCTCGGATCATCTCCGGTGGGAGAGGTGGTGCCGCTCGTCACAACGTTCCAGTCGCCGCGGTACTGGCCGACTAGAAAGCGTCCGCTGCTGACTTGCTTGATAGTCACAATGTCCTGCTGTCGGGTCTCTTCCGATGGTTCGTTCTTGTCCATGTTGGGGAAGATCGGTTTATTTGGATCCTAAATGGGATCGTTTCGTAACGCCAGGAAAAAGGCGTTCAGATCGCAGAGAGGAAAGTGGTTATCTCTATGCTGGATGAGAACTTTGCCGTGGCGAATACCCGCGCGATAGCGCTTAGTTTGAGCGCGGCCAAGATGTAGAGCCCGACTTTTTTTAGTCAAACGATAAAGTCTTGCCTATGGTCTTCGCGAAGTGGCTGCGGCAGCTTGTTTAGCTTCGGAAAAGCGCTTTGCTATCGACGCTAGGGTGGCGCTCAGATACGACATGAGCACCTCAAAGCTCATGAACGCTTTCAAACACAAGGCAAGATAAGATGTGGGCGTGAAAGGGGAGAACCGTTAGAGATTGAGAGCACCTGCATGAAGACAGCCGTTCACTCGTCTAAGGCTAAGAATGGCGAGCCGATCATGAAGTCCTCGGAAAAGGAGACGGAGCGACCAGCCCGCTTCGGGCCGTATGATGCAATGCTTGGCATCCAGCGCGCAATTGGCAACCAGGCGTTTGCCAAACTATTGGCATCGGCGGCGAACTCTTCTCAAACAATGCCAAGCCTCCCCCGTCAGCGGAACAGCGCGAAGCAAACGTCCGGCGTGATCCTTCAGCGCAAGTGCGCGTGTGGCGGAACACCTGGGCCCGCGGGTGAATGCGAGGAGTGTCGGAGGAAGAGGCTGCAGCGCAAGCTCTCGATCGGATTAAGCAACGATCCTCTCGAATCGGAGGCGGATAGATTGGCGGAGCAGGCGCTCGCGGGTCATCGGCGTTCGAACGTGACCCCGGCACGTAATCACGTTCAGCGTGCTTCGGGGCCCCTCGATGAGATCGATGCTTCTGAGGCAGGCGTCGAACAGATTCTTGCCAGCTCCGGCTCGGAGCTGGAACCGCCGGTGAAGAATGACATGGAACGTCGCTTCGGCCATGACTTTTCCAGGGTGCGAGTCCATGCGGACGGCAAAGCATCCGAGTCGGCTCGAAAACTTAGCGCGCTGGCTTACACCGCAGGCCATCACATCGTTTTTGCAGCTGGTCGATATGACCCCCGTCATAGCGAGGGCAAGCGGCTTCTCTCGCACGAACTCGTGCACGTAATGCAGCAGCAAGGCAGCAACCGCGGGATTGTTCAGCGCGACATCAATCCTGCCTGCGCACCAATCTTGGCCCGAAACAAGGGCGACCAGGTCTGTAAAGAGCCACCTTCGGCCACCAAAGTTGGCAATGCGGCGCACAGACGCATTCAGGCGGGGTTCGTCCGTCCCCCGGACAACTTGGTTGAGTTGCCCATTCCGGGCGCGGGAAACGTCTGCTCAGAAAGCAGGTTCGAGCCGGAGTTTTCGCGCGGAAAGGCCGACTTGGTTAGAGTTGTGAGCCGGGAGAAGGCTGTCCAAGTCGAGCTTGGTGAAATCAAACCCTTGAACAACTCGGGTCTAAGCTTAGGACCGAGCCAGCTTGCGTGCTATCAACGTCATCTGACTGATGTAGGCACACTGTGCAAGTCGATGACTCCTGAAGGAGCGGAAAAGGCGAAGAAGCATCCGACTGACAAGCTTGCCGCCGAAATGTGCTTGCGCCTAGGCGCGGTGGGCAAGTCAGTGAAGGCGACTAAGGAGGGCGTGTTCGTGCCTGCTCAACGCTTCGAGTTATTCGGACGGCAAATGGTGGCGCTCACCTGTTTCCCTGGAGTAGTCGGTTACTCCTGTTTAGATCCTGAACAGGAGTCGCGGCCGGATCCGAAAGATGCTGCCGGCCTCGCAATCGCCGGTCCAGGGGGCGCAGCAGCCGCTGGATTCGTCGTCGGTTTTCTGGCTGGGGCCAAGCGCACGATCCCCGAGGAGACCTGGACCAAACTGTATGAAACCTTGAGCCAACCTTTGAACCAGGGGAAGTTTCAAGCTGGGCTGCTGGTGGGCCGTCCGTTGGGAATGGTCGCCAGTTTGGAAGACCTCCTCAAAGGATTGGCCGAACTGTTGAAGCTGGGCCTTGAGTTCAGTGCGGTCGGTGTGGTCGGGACGGAACTCTATGCGCGCTTTAAGGGCGAGGAATCGCCTACCTTGCGTCGAGCTCGCATGGCCAAAGACCTAGCCCAAGGGCTCCCTCAGTTCGTCGAGGAAGTAAAAAAGAATCCAGGCCTGTTCTTCGATACAGGAGAAGACATTGGTAACCTGTGCGGGGAGGAAGCTGGCCGAAGATTTCTGAAGGAGTTTGTTTCCGCGGATCCTTTTGTCATGGGAATGATTGTCGGCAAGGTGCAAGGATATCTGGCTGTCGAGATCGCCATGTTGCTGGTCGGAGCAGAGGAGATCACGGCGGTTGGCAAAGGGATATCAGCTGCCGCCAGAACGGCCAAGGCCAGCCGATTCGGAGCCAAGATCCTGGAGGTCCTGGACAAGATTCCCGCGTTGAAGCGGCTTCTGGATGCCCTCCGCGGAGCGAAACGGGTGCGAGTCGCCGCGGAGTTGACAGAGGCTACGGCGGCTAGCGACGCCTTGAAAGCGCGAGACGCAGCCAAGGCAGCGGACAGAGCCCGCGCGTTGGAAGCTTTGGAGCATCCAATCGAGGAAGAGCAAGCAGCCAAGAAGGTGATGCGACGGTAGCAGCAGCTCTCAGTTGAGGTGCATAAGAATTCGCCGCGGCAAATTCGACTACCGGCGCGGTAGGGTGAGCGCAACCAAGGTGTAGAGCACGACCTTGTCGGAATGATTTTGTTCTCGTCTCAACGAACAAGCCAAAGATACAGCTAGCCGGTGAAAGTTACGACACGATCCTTCCTCCCGCGGACGCTTGTCTTTGGTTTCGTTGCCGCCATCTGTCTGCAGGCCAGCCAAGCTATCAACTCTGAACCGGTGACGCCGGAAGAGGCTCACGCCATCGGCATGGATGCCTATCTCTATTTTTACTCCGTCCTCTCGATGGATGTGACCCGCAAGCAGTTCACGAACATCGAGGCCGGCAAGGAGCCTGGCAAGGGACCGATGAACAGCGTCTCGAACATCCCGGAGTATCCGCCTGCCGATTTCAAGGGTGTCGTCCGCCCCAACTTCGACACGCTGTATTCCAGCATCTGGCTTGACCTAATCGAAGAGCCGGTGGTCGTCTCGGTGCCTGATACCGAAGGTCGCTATTACCTCTTCCCGATGCTGGATATGTGGTCAGACGTCTTCGCGTCGCCGGGCTGGCGCACGACCGGGACCGAAGCGGCAAATTATCTCGTCACTCCGCCGGGCTGGACAGGTGCCGTGCCGGATGGCTTGGAGCAAATCAAGGCGCCGACGCCATACGTTTGGATCATCGGCCGCACGAAGACCGACGGTCCAGCGGACTACGAAGCGGTCCACAAGATTCAGGCCGGCTACAAGGTCTCGCCTCTGTCGCGCTTCGGCAAACCCGCGGAACCTTTGACAGTGAAGATTGATCCGACCGTCGATATGAAGACGCCGCCAAAGATCCAAGTGGATACGATGCCGGCGGACAAATACTTCAGCTATGCCGCGGAGTTGCTAAAGACGATCCCACCGCATATCACCGACGAGCCGATCCTCGCCCGCATGAAGAAGATCGGCATCGAACCCGGAAAGAGCTTCGACGTTTCCAAGCTCGATCCGGCCATCCAAAAAGCGCTGGCTAGCGTGCCGGCGGAAGCGCAGGCACTCATGAAATGGAAAGTTCCTACGCTCGCCCGCGTGGTGAATTACTGGTCTCTGAACACCGACACGATGGGGGTCTATGGCAACTACTATCTCAAGCGCGCCATTATCGCTCAACTCGGGCTTGGCGCCAACCTACCCGAAGATGCGATCTATCCGTTGAACCTCGGGGACGAGGCTGGCAAGCCGCTGGATGGCGCTGCAAGCCAGTTTAAAATTCACTTTGCTAAGGAGAACCTTCCGCCAGTGGATGCTTTCTGGTCTATCACTCTCTATGATAACGAAGGATTCCAGGTGGCCAACGAGCTCAATCGTTTCGCCGTCAGCAGTTGGATGCCGTTCAAGTTCAATTCAGACGGCTCGCTAGACCTCTACTTCCAAAACGAAAGCCCTGGCCAAGACAAGGAAGCCAACTGGCTGCCGGCGCCGAAGGGGCCGTTCAATCTGACCATGCGCCTCTACGCCCCGAAGTCGGCAGCGCTGACCGGCAAATGGAGTCCGCCGCCGGTGGTGAAAGCAACGGGTCTTCCCGACGCCTTGCCTGAGTAAGAGAAGTCTTATTGAGCCATGCGGGAGCGCCATTTCGCGGCGCAGCCAAGATGGAGAGCCCCCATTAGTCGGCGACTCATGCAATCCCGGAGTTACGACACGACGTTCTTGGGGGTGCCGGTGAGAAAGGCGCGCACATTGTCGACAACCGCATCCATCAATCGCGAGCGCGCGGCACGCGTTGCCCAGGCAATGTGCGGAGTGACAAAGCAATTTTTCGCCTGCAGCAGCGGATTATCGGCTGAGGGTGGTTCCACGGCGAGGACATCCAGCCCCGCTCCGGCAATGCGGCCCTCATTCAATGCTTTCGCAAGAGCAGGCTCGTCGATCAACGGACCCCGACTCGTGTTGAGCAGAAGCGCGGTCGGCTTCATCCAGGCAAGTCGCTCCTCATTTATCAGGTGTTTGGTTTCTGGCGTGAGCGGACAATGCAGACTGATGACGTCGCTTTGGCGAAAGAGTTTTTCCATCTCCTCGGCGGGGTGCTTGCGGGAATATGTCAGGACCTTCATTCCGAATGCTTCGGCAAGCTTGCCGACCATCTGGCCGATTTTTCCGAAACCGACGATCCCGATAGTCAGGCCATCCAACTCGACTAGCGGATAGTCCCAATAACAGAAATCGGGCGAACGATTCCATCGCCCTTCGCGCACGGTGTCCGCGTGATGGCCGACATGCTGCGTAAGTTCCAGCAGCAACGCGAAAGTCATTTGTGCCACCGACGGCGTTCCATAGGTCGGCACATTCGTGACGGTTACCTTCCGCTCCCGGGCAGCTGCGACGTCAACGACGTTGTAACCCGTCGCCATGACTCCAATGTACTGCAAGGCCGGGACCGATGACATATATTTCCCGTCCAGTTTGACCTTGTTGGTGAGAACGATTTCGGCCGAGGCGGACCGCGGAACAATTTCATCCGGAGCGGTGCGGTCGTAGATCTCACATGACCCCAGTTCCCGCAGCGCGTCCCAGCTGAGATCGCCAGGATTGAGTGTATAGCCGTCCAGGACGACGATATTCATCTTAATATTTAGCAATCGGCCCCTCGCCGCCGATACCTATGTCGCGCAAAACTTCCTGCGCTTTGCTGAGCATAAACCCGGCTTCGCTGGCCACCGCAATGAACTGAAAGCCATCGGCGATGCGCTTACGCGCGCCGGCCGCATCGAGCGTATGCATGCCTCCGGCGACACCATGCTTCTGCGCGGTTATCAACACATGCTGCACCGCATCGACAAACGCCTTGTGCTCGCTGTCGAACGCTGGAGGTTTTCCCATCGAATTGAGCAAGTCGTTTGGCCCAATAAAGACGGCGTCGATGCCGGGAACACTCAGGATTTCATCCGCGGCCTCGACAGCCTCCACGTGCTCGATCATAACCACAACAAGAATCTCTTCATCCGCTTTGGCATAATAGGTTGCAGGGTCAGTCTCGAAGTTCGCCGCGTGGAGCTGCCCACCGATGGAGCGCTTGCCCAATGGCTGATAGCGCGCCGCATTGACGACCGCTTCGGCTTCACTACGCGAATTTACCATCGGGACCACAATCCCGAACGCGCCGTTATCCAGCACGCGCTTGATGTTTTCGACGGTATTCCATGGCACTCGGGCGAGCGGAATCACACCACTGGCGGCGATGATGGCAAAGCTGTTCGCCGCAGTCTCCCAATTGATCGGCGTATGTTCGAACTCCACCGTCAACCAATCGAATCCGACCCGCGCCATTAAGCGGGCGGCGACAACGTCGGGCAGAGTCAGCCAGGTGCCAATGCTCGGCTGGCCTTGTTTCAACTTGGCGCGGACGTGGTTTTTTTTCATTTAATTGCGGTTCGCAAATCAGGGGAACTGAACACCTCTGGATTGACGACAAATTCCGGTCTGCGGCCGTGCTGGAGATCCACAATTGCCTGCGCCGCACATAGACTCACGCGTTCGCCGGTTCCGCGCGCGAGCGAAGCCAGATGAGGCGTGAGTAGGACATTCGGGGCCTTCCGGAGCGGATGTTCTGCCGGCAACGGTTCGACGAGAAAGGCATCCAATGCCGCTCCGGCGATCCAATTCTCATGCAACGCCTGAAGCAGGGCCGCTTCGTCGATCAAAGCGCCGCGCGCGGTATTGATGATGTAAGCGGTCGACTTCATCTTCCGCAACTCTCCTCCGCCGATCAGTCCACCATTCTGCGCAGTCAACGCCGCATGCAGCGAAATGAAGTCCGACTTTGCGAGCAACTCGTCCATCGAGACAAATTGCACCCCCAGTCTCTCCGCCTCCGCATTCACGCAAACATCATAACTGAGAACGCGCATGCTGAACCCGGACGCACGTCGCGCCATCGCCGAGCCGATCCGTCCGCAGCCAATAATTCCCAGCGTTTTGCCATGCACATCTGAGCCCCAAGGCGTCTTCCATTCGCCCTGGCTCATCTCAAGGTGACCGAGGTAAATTCTCCGCGCTACGGCGAGCAACAAGCCGAACGCAAAATCCGCGACCGCCTCGTTCAACAGGCCCGGCGTGTAAGCCACCACGATTCCGTGTCGAGTCGCAGCCGGAACGTCGATGGCGTCGTAGCCGACGCCCCAACGCGAAATCACCTTCAAGTCCCGCGCCTCCTTGGATCCTAGCACGTGGCCCTGAAAACGATCTATGTCCGCGAGGACTGCATCCGCGCGCTCTAAGAGCGGGATGAGTGTCTCCGGGCGATGCGGCCCGTGCGTTGGCGGAATGATCAACTCACACCCACTGCCCTCCAGTAGCTCCAGCGCACCGGCCCCCACTTCATCCAGCGTCCGCGCCGTAATCAACACACGCCACGACATGGTGCCAGTTTAACAACGCCCACCGTCACGGCAATGACCGAGCGATTGACCCCGATTGAATAGAAAGGATTAAACGATTCCCGTTGCATGATTCGCTGAACCCCTTCGTTATGCGTCGTGAAGGCAGCGGCGAGACTACTACAGGGGTAACTTGGCAAGAAGGCTCGCAAGATTAGCTTTGGTCGCATCGTCGAAGTCACTTGTGCGGCACGGACAATTCTAAAGGCAGCTGTTTGACAAGTGACCTTCGCTCCACAAAAGGAGGAGGGCCTTCACGTGACATGGAAACGGTCGTTGTGGGCGCTTGGCTGTTTTCCCGCGGCGGGAAATCTCGTCTTCGCAGGAACGGTGCCGTCAAACGAGTTTGGTCGCGGAATCGCGAAGAGCTGGTTTGGCGCAACTAAGAGATGGAGCCCAGATTAGTGAGATAATCCAGCCATATCTACTGGTTAAACTACTAACAATGAAGGATCTACGTGGGTTTTTCCTATTTAATCGGATTTTGTATTTCAGTATCCTGGAGGCATGATTAGGCCAAAGGGTTTCAACAAATTGTCCACTGCTTTTAAGAGTCGCGATGAGCAAGTGCACAATTCCGGCCCGCTGTATAAGGGAGGAGTTGGCCCTCATGGTCAACCTCGGTCTGTAAGCCTTTCCGGCGTGCATGAGGCGCCGCCTTGACCCGCGAAGCCCTTCTGGGGGGGCCAGTCCACCGGTGAGTATCGGGGAAATTCTCGATCAGAGGGAGACAACACCGAGAGGAGCACAGCCCCGACTAAGAATGCATAAAGATCGGGTACCTAGCATGGATGAGACCGTCGTATGTCGCTCGGTTATTTACTGAATGCGACCTTCCTGATCTCTGACCCAGAGCTCCTGATATTTGTCTTCGCGCGCCTCCTGAACAGGAGTTATCTGGTCATTCTTGTTGGCACAGCCAATGATCAGCAAACAGCCAAGGAGTGCAAACGCGGCGGACGGTAGCTTCATAAACAGCTGCTAGCACTTTCAACATCCCCTCACAACAGCAAAACGGCCAAGGTCGAATTGGGTCATATCCGACATCAAGAAAGGCGAAGATCCCGTGTGGCAATGGCCAGAATCAGTGCGTGAGCGTCATCCGCGTCGACTTACGCGAGAGCCGGCGATCGATTTGAATTTCGGCCTTGAAGCTGCAGCAAGGACGTTTTGTATGGGTCCAGGGGAGAGCACCTTCACATGCTCGCTTTCGTCGCTTGCCGAAATGCGGACCCGAGGTACCTCTTAAGGGGAAACCCTGATGACGTTTCTTTCCATACCCCCCGGTAGGAATTGGCCCACGCGTTTCGTCCGCATGGTGGGACTTTTCGCTGCCGCCATGCTCGTTCCATGTGCAAGCAGCATCATAAACGCCGAGCCTGCGTCATCAGTGCCATTGCGACGCGTCCTCGTGCTCTACTCGGATGAACGACTCCTTCCGGCCAACCTCATCGCGGATGAGGCCATTCGGGCGACCTTCGCCGCCGAAAGCAAAGACCGCATCGAATTTCACAGCGAATTTCTGGACGTTTCTCGATTTCCCGGCGAGGCGCAGCAACAGCGTGAGCGGGATTTTTTGCGCGATAAGTATCGGGAACGTCTTCCCGATCTGGTGATCGCCGGAGGCGGACCAGCCCTCGAGTTTCTGCTAAAATACCGAGCTGAACTGTTCGCTGACGTGCCAATTGTGCATTGTTCAGTGGACGCTGAGGCGCTTCCGAAGGAGATGCCGGATGCCAAGATCGCCGGCATTCCGATACATCGGTGGGCCGCATCGACTTTGGAACTGGCTCTGGGCTTGCAGCCGGAGACCCGCCATGTTGCAGTGATAGCCGGCAGCGCACTAGAGGACCTAGAATCAGCCGAGCGATTTCGGCGCGAAGCTGCCCTCTTTGCAGGCCGCGTGAGCTTCACTTGGCTGACCAACCTGTCGTTGTCAGACCTGCGCGTTCAATTGTCGCGTCTGCCGGATCACACGATAGTCCTCTACCTGACGATGTTCGAGGATGCCACCGGCGCTTCCTTCACGCCCCGGCAGGCGCTGGCCTTGTTTGCCCCGGCGAGCCGGGTGCCGATCTACGGTCTCTACGACACTTACCTTGGGAACGGAATTGTTGGCGGCTCGATGGTGACATTTGAGGAGATCGGCCGCAAAGTTGCCCGATTAGGAATGCGCGTCCTGGCCGGCGAAGACGCGCAAGCCGCCGCGCGATCCGAGTCGCACCAGGCGGCGCCGATGTTTGATTGGCGCGAGCTTCGGCGATGGAGCATCAGCGAGAAGCGGTTGCCGCCCGACAGTGTCGTCCGGTTCAGAGAGGCGACTTATTGGGAACGCCATCACCGGTTTATTATTGGGGCGATCACTTTGTGCAGTCTGCAGGCATTCTTGATCGGCGCGCTGCTGATTCAACGCCGCCGTCGCCGGCTGGCCGAGAGTTTTCTTCGCGAGAGCGAACGGCGGATGAGCCTCGCTGCCGATGCAGCTAACCTTGGCATCTGGATTCGGCATTTCGTTGGGGACGAGATCTGGGCTACCGAGAAGTGGCGGGAATTGTTCGGCTTTGAGAAGTCGGAGCGGCTGGACATGCAGTGACTTTCTCCAGCGGGTGCACCCGACCGATCGAGAACCAGTCCGTCAGCTTCTCGCCAAAGCGCTCCTGGATACGGCGGGCTATGAGACGGAATATCGAATCGTGCTTCCCGACGGCTGAATTCGCTGGATTGCTGCCCGCGGCCGGACCGAGTTCGACGCCGAGCGCCGACCGCTCTTCATGCGCGGTATCTCGTTGGATATCACCCAGCGTAAACTCGCCGAGGAGGCATTGCAGGAAAGCGAGATCCGCTTTCGGACCATGGCCAACACCGCGCCTGTCATGATCTGGATGTCGGACACCGACACGTTATGCACATTCTTCAATAAGAGTTGGCTGGACTTTACCGGTCGCGCGCTCGAGCAGGAACTCGGCAATGGATGGACCGCTGGTGTTCACCCTGAAGACTTCGACCACTGTCTCAAGACCTACGTCGATTCTTTCAATGCGCGAAGGGAGTTTTCCATGGATTACCGATTGCGGAGAAGCGACGGTGAATATCGTTGGATTTTAGACATTGGCGTGCCGCGCTTTGCGTCGAATGGCACTTTCCTCGGGTATATCGGTTCTGCCATCGACATCACCGAGCGGCGACTCGCCGAGGAAACCGCACACAATCTGAGCGGGCGGCTAATCCACGCTCAAGAAGAGGAGCAGACGCGTCTCGCCCGCGAATTGCACGATGATTTGAGTCAGAGCCTCGCCTTGCTCTCTGTTGAGCTGGAGATGTTCGGCCGAAGTGCCTCGGGGGAGCGCGGGCAGATCGGCACGCGAATGGAGGAATTCTCTGCCCAGGTGAAGAGATTGTCTTCTGAAGTTCACCGGCTTTCCTACAAACTGCATCCGGCCAAACTCGAGCAGCTCGGCCTTGCAGCGGCGGTGCGCGGATTCTGCAAGGAGTTCGCGGCGGCTCATGAGATAGCTGTAGAGTTTGCCGACGGCTCCGTGCCGCGAGCGGTGCCGGCGGACACGGCGCTTTGTCTCTATCGCATCGCGCAGGAGGCGCTGCACAACGTCGTTAAGCACAGCGGCGGAACCACGGCAAGAGTCGAACTGGCAATGGAGAATCGCGAACTGCGCCTTGCGGTCACGGATGACGGCGTCGGCTTTGAACCGGAGACGAAACGCGTCAATGGCTCGCTCGGCTTGGTCAGCATGGCCGAGCGGGCGCGCTTCGCTCATGGGCGGTTTTCCATCGAGTCGCATGCGGGTAAAGGCACAAGGATCGACGTCCGCGTGCCGATCGCCGCAAGCGATCTTTCCGATCGAGGATATCCAACACCAGTAGCGCAGTGAACCGCCGCCCCCGCGTCCTTCTTGCCGACGACCACACCATGCTTCTCGAGGCGTTCAGACGTTTGCTGGAGCCAAAGTGCGAAATCGTCGGGACCGCCGCTGACGGCCGCGCGCTCCTCGAGTTGGCCGCGAAAACTCAGCCCGAGGTGATCGTTCTCGACATCGCGATGCCGCGGCTCAATGGCATAGACGCCGGTGCCCAGCTTCGGCGACGGATGCCGAGCGTAAGGCTTGTCTTCCTCACGGTGAATGAAGATCCTGACATCGCGGCCGAAGCTATCCGTCTGGGGGCATCGGGCTATTTGCTGAAGAACTCGGCGTCAGGCGAGCTCTTCACCGCCATCGAGCGGGCGCTCGCGGGCCAGACCTACATCACGCCGCTCGTCACTAAAGGCGTACCACTCGGCGTCTTCCTTCGCCGGGCCACAAAACCTGTCACGGAGAAGCTCACTATGCGGCAGCGCGAAGTGCTGCAACTGCTCGCGGAAGGCCGAGCGATGAAGGAAGTTGCGGACCTCCTCGCGGTAAGCCCGCGCACGATCGCCTTTCACAAATACTCGATCATGGAGCAGCTCGGCGTGAAGACGAGCGCCGAGCTGGTGCAATATGCTCTCGAGCACGGAATGTTGAAAAAGCCCACGTGAGTTTACGCGTGCTAACGTAAAAATTTGACAATAACGGAGGTTGCCTCTTACGGCTACTAATGGCGTCGTGGCCAACGCTTCCTCGATTACGATGCGGGCTCCGCGGAGCGCACGCCTGCTGCTCGCTGATGATCATCTGGCGCTAGCTGGCGAATATTCGATGGTCGGTTCAGTGCGCGATACCAACTGAACAGCGTGACGGCCATGAACTGGGACATGTGGGGATCGCCTGGGGCACAGATGGGCAGTGCGACAAAAGTGGCGCTGGCTGGAGCAGCATCTACAGATTGCACTGGCAGGAATATAGGCGTCGACGGGATTTTTTGATCAGAATCCTTGCCGCTATCCAACTGAAGCCGGCTCCAAAATGCAGGATCGGAGAGATCGAGTTCATTACGCGTTCTTCACCTCATCATCCTTAGATTCGATAATAATTCTGGCGGCTCGGTCGTGCGTTAAGGCGGACCAGCCCCAATTCCACAGCGTTTCGATCCTGTTCCGCATTCCACTCAGTAGGGCCAGGTGAACACCCAACCAGGCGAAGTAGGCCAATGGACCATGCAGAGTCAGCTTGTTTGGCAACTCTACCACCGCGGCGCCCCGCCCGATGGTAGCCATGAAGCCCTTATCCCAATACTTGAATGGCTGACCTGGCTCACCGGCAACGCGTCGGGTTATCTGTCGCCCGACATGCTCGCCCGACTGCATCGCTACCGACCCGAGTTGCGGCAGAACCTCTCCATCCGAGGCCACTTCACCCATGTCACCTACGACGAAGATCTCAGGGTGGTCCGGAACGCTCAGATCGGCATTGAGCTTGACGCGCCCGCCGCGGCCCTGCGGCAATCCGAGTAAATCCGCCAGTGGGTTGGCCCGAACACCGGCAGCCCAAATCAAGGTGTGAGCTTGAATCTCTTCACCCGACTTCAGACGCACGAAGGTTGGTCCGACCTCAGCGACCGCTTCTCCGAGACGTACTTCAACTCGACGCCGCTCAAGCTCTTCTTTGGCGTAGGAACGCAAATTGTCTTTGAACGGGGCGAGCACTTCTTTCCCCCTCTCTACAATGATTACCCGCGCCTTCTCTGTAGCGAGCTGGTGGTAATCGCGGGGGAGAAGGTTGTAGAACAGATCTGAGAGTGCGCCCGCGGTCTCAACGCCCGTCGGCCCGGCGCCGACAATAACAAAATTGAGCGCACCTTTTTCAATCAGAGTGGGGTCGCGGTCGGCCGCTTCAAATCGTTCCAAAATTCGGCTGCGGAGCTTGACCGCATTCATGAGAGTGTAGAGCGGAAACGCATGCTCCGCGGCCCCGGGAGTGTTGAAATAGTTGACGGTCGCTCCCCCGGCCAGCACCAGGTAATCGTAAGAGACATGTTTGCCATCGCTCAGTTGGATTTTGTGACCTGGCATGTCAACCTGAGTCACCGTAGCCATGTGAAAGGTTACATTGTCCTGGTGCCGAAACAGACCGCGAATCGGCGCCCCCACATCTTCGGCGTTTAGCAAAGAAGTAGCTACCTGATAAAGCAGCGGCTGGAAGGTGTGGTAGTCGTGCTGGTCGATTAAAGTCACCTCGACAGGGACGTGGGCCAACTGCTCGGCCACTCCCAATCCACCAAATCCTGCCCCGACAATTACTACGTGTAGTGTATTACTCATGATCTTTTTCTCTCCATTCGAACGAAGTTTTCATTTATTCGTTAATCTACAGCCCGTTCTTGATGAGCCCAAGAACGCTCACGCATGCAAGATTCCATCGGTACGCCCGCGACGGGACCGACTACCTGGATTCTGTATCCTGGGAAATGAAATGCTGCGCTGGCCGCCACCGCGCCACTACGGCGAGGAG
>CAVPOC010000014.1:0-98281 GCA_963706955.1 uncultured Verrucomicrobiae bacterium
TTGCCTGTTCGTTTTTGAGCTCCGTCCGCAAACACCGCGGGAGCAAATTCTCGTCGCTGCCGAACGCTGAAAAAGCTATTCGGGCCATGAAGCGCATCTTCTTAACCGCTTTACAGGTTGGGATCACCGCCTTCCTGCTCTGGTGGATCTTTCGCGATCCGGCGAAGCGAACACAGATGATCGAAGCGCTGCAAACTGCGGACTACCTTTGGCTGATTCCAGGGGTGGTGAGCCTGGGCTGCGCTTTCCTGCTGCAGACAGAACGCTGGCGTCGCTTGCTCAGTGTGCAGAAGATTAACCTCGGGTGGTGGAGAACCTTTCGCGTCTACCTAATCGGCGCCTTCTTCGGCCTCTTTTTTCCCCGCGCCACGGGTGGAGATATCGTTAAGATCTACTATGCGATGCGGGAGACCGCTTCTAAAAAGAGTGCCGCGCTGCTCAGTGTGATCGTCGATCGGATGGTCGGCATGATTGGCCGGTAGCGATAACGGTTGTTCTTTGTTCTCTTCTACTCGACCTCCTGTTGGTCCCATCCGCTAACTCGCGCGCTGTTGACGGGCCTCGTCTTCATCATGCTCGCCTCGCTGGCGCTCATCGCCGCTCGGCGTTTTCGTAGAACATTTTCATCTCGCGCACAAACTACCAGCACCGGATGCCCATGCGGGTAACCATCCTCGAACTGTCCGCCGCTTTCTCCACCTATGCGCGTGATCCTCGACCCTCGCGATCACCTTCGGCCTTTCTATCGTGGCCCATTTCTGCATCTTTCTCTCCTTCTACTTCAGCGCGCGGGCCTTTGGCCAATTCGCCGGCCTGAGTGGCATGATCGAGATCCTTGCCGTGCTCCCCGGTGATCCTGACCATCGCGTCCCTTCCAATCAGCCTGTCCGGAGTCGGGGTTCGCGAGGGATTGTTCCAGAAAGTGCTCTCGATTCTTTATGGAACCCCCGAAAGCCTCGCCGTGATGATTTCGATCACCGGCTTTCTCATGGTCGTTTTTTGGGGCCTTGTCGGTGGTTGCGTGTATCTGGTTTATCGTCCCACTGGCGGGCTGCGTCTTGACGAGGTCCAGGACGAAGTTCAGGCCATTGAAGGGTCCCTCGAAGACAAAGTGTGATCAAGGCAACCAAGCGGCCACGCGTAATCGCGAACTTCGCTCTCACGGCGGATGGAAAGGTTTCGACTCGCAATCTCACACCGACGGGTTTTACCAGCAAGACCGACAAACACGGCTTCTAGAGATCCGGTCTCTGGGCGATGCTGTGCTAGCGGGCGCCAGGACGGTCGAAACAGATCGAATGAGCATGCGGATCACAGCCGAAGATTTGCGCAAGCGGCGTTCCTCGCTCGGCAAAGCGCCTGAACCTCTTCGAGTAATCGTCACCAACAGCGGCAGAGATCGACATTTCTTGGAAGGTCTTTCAGACGGCCGGAGCCGCGATTCTGGTTTTCTCCGGCGCACGGATGTCGGAGGCTGCGCGCGCGTCAATCGCCCAACGGGCCGATCTTTGGGTCTTCGATACTCCCGAGGTCGATCTCGCGGCAACACTCAGATCTTGCGCAGCGACTACCAAGTTAGAACACTTGTTTGCGAGGGCGGACCGAGACTGTTTCGAAACCTTCTCGAGATCGGCGCAGTCGATGAGCTGCATCTCACCTGGACTCCGCTCATCTTCGGCGGGTTAAAAGCGCCGACCCTCATCGGAGTTTCCGACGAATTCCTGCGTGCAACAATCCGGGGGCGCCTCAAAGAGATGCGCGTCCTAGGCGACGAGTGTTTTCTGACCTACTCCCTCTGAAGTCATCTATTATCCAGTTGGACAGCGTGGTTGAACGCCTGGAGGAAATCGGGTAACGCAGAGTCGACCCGGTTCCAGTTTGGAATCATCGGATTTCCCAAAGGATCACTGAGGTAATCACGCCCCGCGGTGCGGATGCTGCCCAAAATGTCGCCACGGCCAACTCCTCCTCATGCCGGTCATACTTGAGTCCGTTAATCTCAGCGTCGGCAGCGTAGAAACGCATCTATCTTCTGCTTTGCGCACATAGGCGCTCAGGAGGGTGTCGAAGATTCCCCGGTCTAGCTTGACGCCGATTCCCGCCAAGGTCAGGAAGAGACTTTTCACGATATCGACCGCCATCTTGTTGAGGCCTTTGCTGATGTCACGGGAGGAGAGCTCCTGATGCTTGTGATCATAGCGCTCGGAGATATCCACCCGGAAAATGCTTTTCGGGGAAGAAACGCGGAAAACCTCTGCCAGAATTCCGACTTCGATACCCCAGTCGGAGGGGATCCGTGCTCGTCGAATGATATCGTGATCGAGGCTCATTTCGCCGCTCAGCGGATACCGGAAGGTGTCCAGATAGACGAGGAAGTCGTTTACGCCGATGATGCTTTGAAGGGAGCGAATCAGCGGGGTCATCAGGAGGCGCATGACACGGCCGTTCAGTTTGTCGGTAAAGCGCGCACTGTAACCTTTGCAGAAATCGAAGCCAAGGTTGGGATGCGCCACGGGATAGCAAAGCCTGGCAAGCAAGTCACGGTTGTATGTAAGAATGTCACAGTCGTGCACAGCCACCATGTGGGATTTGCCGCTCGCCAGCACGTAACCAAAGCACAACCAAAGATTGCGACCCTTGCCCGTGGGACCGGGGTCGAGGTCGGACTCGATCAATTGCTCCAGCAGACGACGCACACGCGGGCCATCATTCCAAATCAGGACAGGTTTTTGGGGAAGCTGGCTAAACATTTTCCTCGCGCGTTGCCAATTGGCAGCGTTGGCCCCATCGATGCCGACGACAATCTGCTTGATGTATTGGATCGACTTCAATTCCTTTATGATTCCGCGCAGCGCTGAGGTGCCCAACTCTTTGACGTGACAGGGAAGCGTCAGGGCTATGGGCGTCTGGGCCGAAAATTCAAGAAGCTCCTGCTCGAGATGTTCCAGGTTGGGTTTGCCCAGCCGATGCAAGGTGGCCATCGATCCGTCCTGATAGAAATCCGCCATGAAGGCCAATAATCCGTTGACCGATCCAATTGAGCAACCCAAGAAATCTGCTAGTCTCATGGGCTTGCCGACGCCCGCTCCGATTTATCGTAACCTTGTCGTTGTCCACTATCATCTGCGTCCCGGGGGCGTCCGACGAATCATCGAACTCGCCCTGCGGCATATCGCGTTGGCCACTCCCAATCCCCTCGCCGCGATTGTTCTGGCCACGGGCGAGAAGCCGGAGCCCACTTGGCGCGAAATCCTGACGCGAAGCCTGCCTGGGACGCCGGTGCACTTCTTTTGGGAGCCCGCTTTTCGCTATTTGTCGGAGCAGCGATCATCCCACGAGGTGATTCGCGGAAAAGTACGTTCGGCTCTCGACAAGTTGGCGCGAACCTTCTCACCCGCCGAGACACTCTTTTGGGCGCAAAATCTGGGAGTCGGGCGCAATTTGATTCTTTCCGATGAACTCGCCAAGTTTTCGGCGCGGACGGGCCTGGCGCTTCTCTCGCATCATCACGACCTATGGTTCGAAAATCGGTGGGCGCGTTGGAGCGAAATGCGCTCGTGCGGATTTCGTTCGCTCGCTGCGGTCGCAAGGGCCTCCTTTGCGGCGAGGGCGCGCGTCTGCCATGTTACTATTAACAAGCTCGACCATGCCGTCTTGAGCAAACATCTCGGTGGACAGGCGAGATACCTGCCGAATCTTTCCGAACGCTTCGGACGACCATCTCGCACGCGGATTCGCGCCGCGCGCGGTTGGTTGAAATCTCACCTGGGGAATGATTGCCCGATTTGGATTTTTCCGACGCGATTTCTGCGGAGGAAAAACCTGGCGGAGGCAGTCTTGTTGGCGCGATGGCTTCGTCCGGAGGGATGGTTCGTTACCACCGCCGGGGTCAGTTCACGCGAAGAGCAAAACTATGCGCAGCGACTCGAGAGCATGGCGCTGCGCGAAAAATGGAAAACTCGGTTCCGCGTCCTTGATTCGAAGAACTCCGGGCCACCGATTGAAGATGTCGTCATGGCCTCAGAAGTCATGTTGCTAACATCCGCCCAGGAAGGATTCGGCCTTCCTTACTTGGAGGCGGCTGCTTTCGAAAAGCCGCTCATCGCTCGTCACCTCCCGAACGTTGTTCCCGATCTATTAGAGTTGGGGTTCTCATTTCCGCACCTCTACGAGGAAATCTTGATTGCTCCGGATCTTTTGGATCTGAAGAGGGAGCGCAGCCGCCAGCAAACGCTGTGGCGTGAATGGAAGGCGGCGATGCCGTCGCTGTGCCGCCGCCTTGCCAGGCGCCCTGTCCTCCTGAATCTTGCGCCGGGCGAACCAATCCCGTTCAGCCGTCTAACCCTGACGGGTCAGCTCGAGGTGCTGGCGATCGCGCCCGAGCAATCGTGGGAAGCATGCGTGCTGGCAAACCCATTCCTGCGCGACTGGCGCGCTCGCGGCGAGACGAAGCGACTGGAGGCGATGCGATGGCCCAGAGATGCCGAAAAACAGGTGGGTGGCCGCGCCTACGCCTCCCGCTTTTGGGATGCCGTCGCCAGCATCCCGCAGCGGCCGGTAAGAGCGCGCGCCGTGGAACGGGCACAACACGATTCAATCGCGCAGCGGCTGAAAACGAATTTCCTCTACCCCATCCTTTTCGGCGAGGAATGAACCCTGTTCGCGCTATCATCTTAGACGTCTATAAGACCATTCTGAACGTGGCCGAGGCACCCTTGGATGCCGAGAAGCGCTGGGGCAATCTCCTTATGCAGACGTTCGGAAGCCCCCTCGACGTCGGCCTCGACGAGCTCGCCAAGCGATGCGCAGGCATCGTCGACGAAGATCACAGTGAAGCTCGCCGGCGCGGAATCGATCATCCGGAGGTCAATTGGCCGACGGTGATGAAGCGGGCATTGCCTATCCTCGATTCTTTGTCTGAAGCCAAGCTGGCGAACTTTATCTTTCAGCACGCGCAGCTTTCCCGAACTCTCACGCTGACGCCTTCATGCGGCTCGCTTCTTCGTCGGTGCGTAGAAAGTGGGATTCTGCTGGGTATCGCTTCAAATGCCCAGGCCTATACGCTCCGCGAGCTGCAGGTCGCCTTGAAAAAGGCGCGTCTCGATCTGGCGATCTTCCAAGCAGATCTGACATTTTGGTCGTTCCAGCATGGTTTCAGCAAACCGGATCCCTATGTTTTTCAGACTCTTCGTGCTCGCTTGCTAAATCGCCGAATCGCGAGCGCGGAAACGCTCATGGTCGGTGACCGGGAAGACAACGACCTCTTGCCGGCTGAGACCGTAGGTTGGCGAATATGGCAATTCTCACAGCACTCAGAAAACGCCAACCGTGGAAATTGGGAAGCTCTGGCCCGCTTCCTCTTCGAGGCAAAGGCGTCGACCAAATGAGCTCCTCTAAAAAGTCGATTTGCTCAGGAATTCTGAAACCAGGCCACACCGTAGGGAGGCAGAAACACCTGCTTGTCGGCTGAAGATTCAGCGGATCCAGTAAGCGGCTTCCAGCCTGAACTATCCGCCGGCAACGGAAAGGAAATGGCGCTGGGTGTCACATTCGTTGCACAAATCACCCGGGCTCCGTTGGCTGCTTTTCTGGTGATCAAGAAGAGGTCAGGCGGGGCATCGGGGATCTCCTGCTCTGCAAAAGGATTAAAGGCGGGATGCGAGGCGCGAGCCTTCAGCATGCCTTGCATTCCTGCGAATACCTGAGCGCGCAGACTGTCAGCCTGATCGAGCTCAGCGTCGAGCGCACCGACTTCTAGCTTCTTTCGATTGATCCGGCGTGGAATTCCACTCTCCTCGGCTCCTTTGCGATCCCCTCGAGATCCGAAGAGCGAATGGAAGTATATCCCTGGAAGTCCCCGTAGCGCCAAGACGATTGAGTGCGCGGCGAGAAAACGAGCGGCCTGCGTGTGCAGAGATTCCCCGGCAGTCGGAGTCGAAAGTGCGTCGAAAAAGCTAATATTAAGCTCGTACGGGCTCTTCGTCCCATCGGGATTGTTTTTGTAGGAGACGAAGCCGTTGTGATCAACGGCCGTCTGCACCAAAGCATCGATCTCTCCTGGATCGAGGATCCCGCGCGCGGGGTTCAATCCGATCCCGTCATGCGAAGCGAGGAAATTGAAGAAGGTGACACGCTCTGAAGGAAGCACGAGGGCTTGCGCCCATCGACGAAGCCGCGTGGCATCCCCAGTCCGCATGGTGTGAAAGACCAAAGGGGGCAGGGCGAAATTGTAGACCAACTGGGCCTCATTTGATCCGTCGCCGAAGTAGGAGACATTATCGGAGTGCGGGACATTCGTCTCTGTGATCAGCTGGACTTCCGGAGCGGCTTCATCGAGCACGGCTCGCATCAGCTGAATCGCGCGATGCGTCTGTTCCAAGTGGATACACGAGGTCCCTGGGATCTTCCAAAGAAATGCGATCGCATCCAGTCTGATGTAGCGGGCACCCTTGCTGACATAAAAGAGCAGCACCTCGAGAATCCGAAGCAGCATGCGCGGATCCGAAAAATCAATGTCTGCCTGGTCGGCACTAAATGTCGTCCAGACTCGTTTCCTGCCGGCAGCCGTTTCAAATTCCGTCAGCAGCGGGAGAGTTCGCGGACGCACCACCTTGGAAAGGTCGGGCTCGCCGGAAACCGTAAAGAAGGCCGACTCCCAGCCTGCCTCCTGCCTCAGGAATTTCTGAAACCATAAGCCTTGGGCAGAGGCGTGATTAAAGACGGCGTCAAACATCATGTCGAAGTTGCGGCCGAGCGACTCAATATCACCCCACGTCCCCAAAGCTGGATCGATCGAATAGTAATCCATTACGGAAAATCCGTCGTCCGACGAACTGGGGTAGAAAGGCAGAATGTGGACGGCGCTTATCGTCCTGGCGACGCGCTTGGAGAGAAAATTCGTCAACGTGGCCAATGGAGGTTCGCCAGTTGCCCGCACCTGATCACCGTAGGTGATCAACATGCAGTCGGCTTCGGTCAGCTCGTTTTTCTTGGCGGCCACCGCCGAAGAACGGTTTTGGCGCGATTTTCTGGCCAGCATCTCGATCGCCTCCTCGAGCTCAGGTGCTGCCGCTTCTCCATAGAGGAAGGCCAGATGGTGCTTTACAGTTTCCTTCATCGACACATTTTACTCACAAACCAATCGAAAAAGTCCATGAAGTTACGTTCGTCACTTGCTCATTTTCCCAAGCGGATCGGATTTATCTCGACGCGTTTTCACGGTACCGACGGCGTGACCTTGGAAGCGGCCAAATGGGCGCATATCCTGGAATCGGAGGGCGCCGATTGCTTCTGGATGGCCGGACTGCTCGACAAGCCCGAGTCGGTGAGCTACCTCGATCCGCTCGCCTTCTTCAATCATCCAGCCATTCTCGATGTGCAAGGCTATCTCTTCGGGAAGACAACCCGGCCGCGCAATATCTCCGATCGTGTGCACGAACTGAAGACCGGACTAAAAACGTCCATTTACCAATTCATCGAACGCTTCGATCTCGAGCTTCTCATCCCTCAAAATATCCTGGCGATTCCAATGCATGTCCCCCTGGGGCTGGCAATGACCGAAGTGATGGCCGAAACAGGACTTGCTTCGATCGCGCACCATCATGACTTCACGTGGGAACGCGAGCGATTCACGATTACCGCCGGTGCGGATTATCTGGCGGCCGCATTCCCTCCCACGCTGCCGTCGCTGGTGCATGTGGTGATCAATTCCATGCAGCAAAAGGACCTGGCGCGTCGATATGGACAAGCTTCCACGATTATCCCGAACGTTATCGATTTCGAAACGCCGCCGCCCCAGCTGGATGAATACTCGCGAGATTTTCGCCAGGAGATCGGACTTCGCGATGACGATATTCTCGTCCTCCAGCCAACCCGCATCGTCCCGCGAAAGGGGATCGAGCACGCCATCGAGCTCCTCCGCCGCTTGAAGGAGCCGAAAATCAAGCTGGTGCTTTCACATCCAAGCGGTGACGAAGGCGATTCCTATGCCAGGCTGTTGCACGACCGCATCGCGGATGCCGGCATTGACGCGCTCTTTGTGGCGGACCGGATTGGGGAGACCAGAGGTTTTAACGCCGCAGGCCAGAAGGTCTACACTCTCTTTGACATCTACCCTCACGCTGATCTTGTCACCTATCCGAGCTACTACGAAGGCTTCGGAAATGCCTTCCTCGAAGCGGTCTATTTTCGAAAGCCAGTCGTCGTCAATACCTACGCCGTCTATGCTCGAGACATCGATCCGCTCGGATTCAAGACAATCGAGATGTCGATGCTCGTCACCAACGAAGTCGTTGAGCAGACCCACGAGATTCTGCATAACCCTTCGTTGCGCGAAGCCTGGGGGACCATCAATTACGACTTGGGGATGAAGTTTTTCTCTTATTCGGTGGCACGTCGCAAACTGTCCGGGCGCATTGCCAAGCTCTTCGGCGAAGCCTAGTCGAGTGGTCCTAGAAGATCGGACCGGAGAGCGTCCTCTAGCAACTTCTTCACCTTCTCGATTCCGTCCCCACTGACGGCGCTGACTGGCACGACGCTGATCTTGCTAAATTTCATGTTGAAGCGACGTAGATTCGCAGCGGCTTCCGGCAGGTCCATCTTGTTGGCAACGACGGCAAACCGCCTCGCCGTCAGGCGTGGGTCATACAATTTCAGCTCTTTTCGCAACGTTCGAAAATCTTCAATCGGATCGCGGCCTTCGCTGCCGGCCATATCGAGAAGGAAGAGTAGGAGCTTACAGCGAGCGATATGCCGCAGGAACTCATGCCCAAGTCCCTTGTTTTCATGCGCTCCTTCGATCAGGCCGGGAATATCCGCGACTGTCGCACGTAGATAACCGTCCAATTCAACGACGCCAACGATCGGATTGAGCGTGGTGAAGGGATAAGGGGCCACCTTTGGATGCGCGGCGGAGAGCTTACCCAGCAGGGTACTCTTTCCCGCGTTCGGATAACCTACCAGACCCGCATCGGCTATTGTTCGGAGTTCCAAGGCAAACCAGCCCTCCTCTCCGACGATCCCATCGGTCGTCTGACGGGGCACCCTATTCCTCGAGCTCTTGAAGTGAGTGTTTCCTTTGCCACCGCGCCCGCCCTGGCAGAGAACGAACTCGATACTAGGCTCAACAAGGTCAGCGAGAGGCTCGAGTTCGCGCAAGTCCAGCGGGGCCCTGCTCGGAGCTTCGTCGCCCTCCGGGTCCGCCATGTGCGGATGAAATTCCTCCGGCAGCCGAAAAACCATCGTTCCAACGGGCACCTTCACAATCAAGGATTCTCCATTGCGTCCGTGTTTGTCCTTGCCTTGTCCATGACTGCCGCGTTTGCCACGGAGGTTCGGCTCGTAGTAAAGCGACACGAGATTGTCGGTGTTTGGGTCGGCTTTGAGAATGATGCTGCCGCCATCGCCGCCATCACCACCGTCCGGTCCGCCGCGAGGAACGAACTTTTCCCGTCGAAAGCTGCAGCAACCGTTGCCGCCATCTCCAGCCTTTGCATGGATACGAACATGATCGACGAATTTCATTTCGCCAGCCGGGCTCTGGAACTCGCAGGAGGCCGCTTTCGGACGTTGCGTCCGCTGCCGGCGATCACTTCTTTTTGATCAAAGATTCGTAGAGCTTTGCGGTTTGCTGCGCAATCGCCGGCCAGCCAAAAATCTCCTCGGCGCGACGCCGCCCGGCTTCACCGAAGGCTTTGCGCTTGGCGGGATCCGCCATGAGCTCATTGATGCGCGCAGCCAGATCGCGTGAGAACCGCTCCGGAGCGACCGGCTCAAATGGACTCTCCTGCATCTGATCAATTGAAACCAGATAACCTGTTTCGCCATGGACAACGACTTCCTTGATACCGCCCACCGCGGTTGCCACGACCGGCGTGGCGCAGGCCATCGCCTCGAGATTGATGATTCCAAAGGGTTCGTAGATCGAGGGGCAAACGAAGACGGCGGCATTGCTATAGAGCTCGATCTTCGTCTTGGTGTCGACCATTTCTTCGATCCAAACTACTCCCGAATGCTTGCGTTGGGCCGCGGCGACGGCCGCCTTCATTTCCGCACCAATTTCGGGCGTATCGGGAGCACCCGCGCAGAGTACGATTTGAAAACCCTCGTTCAGATGCTTGATCGCATTGACGAGGTGAATGATGCCTTTCTGGCGCGTGATGCGCCCTACAAAGAGGACGTACGGCTCGACCGGGTTTATTCCAAAGCGCTTCAGCGCCGCCTTGGACTCGACGTGCTTGTATTCCTCGAGATCGATACCGTTGTAAATGACGTGCACCCTCTCCGGCCGAACAGCAAAGAGCCGCTCGATGTCTGCTCTCGTCTCCCGTGAAACGGCAATAACCGCATCAGCCATTTCGATCGCCGTCTTTTCAAGCCAGCAGGTAAAGTCGTAGCCTCCGCCCAATTGCTCGCGTTTCCACGGTCGCAACGGCTCCAGCGAATGCACCGTAACGACCAGCGGAATGCCGTAATTCAGCTTCGCGAGAATACCGCCCCAATGAACATACCAGGTGTGGCAATGCACCAGGTCGCCTTTAAATTCGAGTGTGTTGAAGTCCAGCGAACGCTGGAGTGCGCCGAAAACGGATCTGAGCGGCTTTGGGCAGGTATACTTGTCCGAGTTCAGGCTGAAGCCGAGCGCGGAAAGATTGCCCGAGGTGACATTCTGATCACCGAAGCAGCGCACGTGAATCGACATGAGCTTGGCGAGCTCGCGGCTGAGGTATTGAACGTGGATGCCAGCGCCACCGTAAATATGCGGAGGGAATTCATTTGTGAGGAAGAGTACATTCATGTTCCAAGAAGCCAGGTGAGGTTGCCTTCCGTCGGGCGGACCGCCGCACACGGATAGTTCGACTTTCCACTAAAAACCTCGGCAAGAATGGCGTCCTTGCCTTTGCTGTTGACGAGAAAGCAGACATGCCGCGCGGCGTTGATAATCGGATAGGTGAGCGTGACGCGGTAGGTGTTGAACTTAGGGACGAAGTTCGCCACCACCCATTTGCTGTTCTCCTTGAGGGCGTCTGTTCCGGGGAAGAGGGAAGCGGTGTGACCATCCTCGCCCATTCCCAAGAGGAGAAGGTCATGCCGGTAAAAGCTGTGACCAGCGGCGTGCTTTCGCAGCTCCTCTTCATATTCCTGGGCAGCAACCGAAGGATCTTTCTCGCCCCGAATCCGAAGAATGTTTTCCGCGGGAATTGGGGCAGGATCGAAGAGCGCTTCCTTGGCCATCCGGTAGTTGCTCTGATCGCTGTCGGGCGGAACACAGCGTTCATCGCCGAAACTGAAAATCCACTCGTGCCAGGCATCCCGGTGGCCGGCGAGATCGCGAAACACCGGCCGTGGGGTGTTCCCCCCACTCAAGCCAAGATGAAATTCTCCGCGTTCGAAAATAGCAATGTCGGCTTCTCGTTCAATGAGCGCAACGGCGTCCGCGACGAAGTTTGATGAGTGAATGATCTCCGGGGTCATAAATTCTTACATCAGCCTGGCCGGGACCAGAAAATGCAACTGGCCTTGGCCGACCTGAAAATCCAGCAATTCGATGCCGGTCAGCGCCGCCTTGCGAACCTTGATCGCCCCGGAATCCTTGACTCCCAACATTGCGGCGATCGTCTCACTAAAGTCCGGTTCGTGGCCAACCAGCAGGACCGATGCTGATCCCTGGAGCGCCTTCAATTCCATCAAACAGGTCTCGGGAGTCATCCCGCACGCCAGCCAGTCGACCTCAGTGACCTCGCCGTTGCCCAGTGCGTCGGCGACAATCTTCGCGGTCTGCCGGGCCCGCACAAGGGGACTCGTCAGAATAATCTCCGGCAACAATCCGCACCGGACGACGAACTTTCCCACCTTCTCGGCTTGCTCCCGGCCCTTGGCGGTCAACTTGCGGTCATGATCGCTGTTAGCGCGAGGCTCAGCGTCGGCGTGGCGGAGAAAGTAGGCAACCATGAGGTCCGAGGCGGGAGCCCTATTGTGCGTGTTGGTTCGAAAGAGTCAAACTTCATCGAAATGCTCCCGTTGATGGTTTTCGCCACACCACGGCGGGATTTGCTCCCAAAGCACAATTTGCCGCCAAGGCAGAGCAATTTACCGCTAACAAATAGCTGGCGCAGACTCTCGTTTTTTCGTCAATAATTGGCTATGACTGATACACTGCGCACCTTTGATGCCGGCAAAGGGAAAACCGGCTTGTACTACTCGTTGCCAGCCCTGGAAGAAAAAGGGCTCGGCAAGATCTCGCGACTGCCCGTCAGTATCCGAATCGTCCTGGAATCGGTTCTGCGCAATTGCGACGGAAAGAAAGTCACCGACAGGGACGTCGCCATGCTGGCGGCTTGGAATGCGAAATCCCCTGCGCCGGAGGAGATTCCCTTCGTCGTCGCCCGAATTGTGCTCCAGGATTTTACCGGCGTGCCGCTGTTAGTGGACCTAGCCGCGATGCGGACGGCGGTCGCCAATTTGAAGAAAAATCCCAAAATTATCGAACCCTTGGTTCCCGTGGATCTCGTGGTGGACCACTCGGTGCAGGTGGACTTCTTTGGGTCGGCAGATGCTTTGCGACTGAACCTCGAGATGGAGTTCAAGCGCAATCGCGAGAGATACAGGTTCCTGAAATGGGGTCAGCAGGCTTTTGAGACCTTCGGAGTCGTCCCGCCTGGGATCGGCATCGTCCATCAGGTGAATCTCGAGTTCCTGGCCAAGGGCGTCCTCAGTCGAATCGCCGAAGGGCACCATCTATTTTCCCGATACGTTGGTCGGCACCGATTCGCACACCACCATGATCAATGGTCTCGGCGTCGTCGGATGGGGTGTGGGCGGAATCGAAGCCGAAGCCGGAATGCTCGGCCAACCGGTCTACTTTCTTACGCCTGAGGTTGTCGGCGTCCACCTCACTGGCACCCTGAAGGAAGGTGTCACTGCGACCGATCTGGTTCTCCGGGTCACGGAAATGCTCCGCAAGCAGAAAGTTGTCGGGAAATTCGTTGAATTCTTTGGTGAAGGGGCCGCGGCGCTCTCAGTTACCGATCGAGCCACCATCGGGAACATGGCCCCCGAATATGGCGCCACCATGGGTTTCTTCGGCGTAGACGAGGAAACTGTCGCTTACTTGCGCGGCACCGGGCGGAGCGAGGCGCTCTGCGCGGCTTTCGAAAACTACTACAAGGCGCAGAGACTCTGGGGAATCCCGCGTAAGGGTGAGGTCGATTACACTGTGGAACTCGAGCTGGATCTCGGTTCGATCGTGCCCGGTGTGGCCGGTCCGAAGCGACCCCAGGACCGAATCAATCTTCCGGAGCTCAAACAGACCTTTGAGGCACTTTTCGAGAAACCGCTCTCCGACGGCGGCTATGGCAAGAAGTTTGCCGATCTATCGTTGAGGGTCCCCGTGCGCCTCAACGGTTCTCGCCCCGCTGTCGAAGCTCAGATGCCCTCCACGGATGCGAGTTCCAACCACGCTGAAGAGGGGTTGCCTCGCAACGAGTCGGAGCTCATTACTAATCGTCCAACGCCAGACAGAACGACGTCTCAAACGTCTCCCTACCAGCAAGCGGAAACGGAGATTGGCCACGGAAGCGTTCTTATTGCAGCCATCACAAGCTGCA
Organism: uncultured Verrucomicrobiae bacterium; assembly: GCA_963706955.1. Classification (GTDB taxonomy): domain Bacteria; phylum Verrucomicrobiota; class Verrucomicrobiia; order Chthoniobacterales; family Terrimicrobiaceae; genus DASTFP01. The sequence goes on from CAVPOC010000014.1 coordinate 13,605, forward strand.
CGAATACGAGCAACCCGAGCGTCATGCTCGGCGCGGCGCTGCTTGCTAAGAAGGCTGTTGAACGGGGATTGAAGGTGAACCCAGCCGTCAAGACATCCCTGGGCCCGGGCTCACGTGTCGTGACTGACTACCTGGAGAAGACCGGTCTTCAGCCCTACTTCGACAAGCTCGGGTTTCAAACCGTCGGGTACGGGTGTACAACCTGCATCGGAAACTCAGGCCCGTTGCACCCAGCACTTGAGGAGGCGATTGCTAAGAATGATCTGGTTGCGGCCAGTGTCCTGTCCGGCAATCGTAACTTTGAGGCCCGTGTGCACCAAAATATTCGTGCCAATTTCCTGATGTCCCCACCGCTCGTCGTCGCTTTCGCGCTGGCTGGCACCGTCGATATCGACCTGATCTCCCAGCCTCTTGGAAAGGACAAAGATGGCCGGGACGTTTACTTGAAGGAGATATGGCCGACGCTGGAGGAGATTCGCTCAGCCATGGCGTCCGCCCTCAAGCCGGAGGTCTACCGCAAACTCTATTCCGATTTTGCCGAGCAAAATCCAAAATGGAACGAGATACCTTCGTCGACCGGAGAAGTTTATCAATGGGATCCCAAGAGCACCTACATCCAAGAGCCGCCATTCTTCGTTGGATTTGGGATGGAGCCAGGTCATATCAGCGAAATCAAGGGGGCTCGCGCGCTTGGCATCTTCGGCGATTCCGTCACGACCGATCACATCAGCCCGGCAGGCGCCATCAAGAAGACCAGTCCAGCGGGCAAATTTCTTCTCGAACATGGCGTGCCCGTGGAGGATTTCAATAGCTACGGCTCACGCCGCGGAAACGATCGGATCATGACACGCGGCACGTTCGCCAATGTGCGGATCAAGAACCTGATGGTTCCAGGCGTAGAAGGTGGCTATACTCTCTACCTCGGCCAACGCGAGGTGGCTGCTCCTGACAAGGAAATCTCCGCCACAAAGGCGGGAAAGCCGACGTTCATTTACGATGCCTGCATGGCCTACAAAGAAGATGGAGTTCCGCTCATCATCTTCGCCGGACAGGAGTACGGCACCGGTTCCAGCCGCGATTGGGCTGCCAAGGGAACGAAACTCCTCGGAGTGAAAGCGGTCGTGGCCCAGAGTTTCGAGCGTATCCATCGCTCCAACCTTGTAGGAATGGGTGTTCTTCCCCTCCAATTCCCCGATGGCGTGACCGCTCAAAGCCTCGGTCTCGACGGAACAGAAATCTCCGATGTTCTCGGCCTTTCGAATGAAATCTCTCCCCGGCAGGACGTCACACTGCGGATTACGCGCAGGGATGGTTCGGTAATCGAACAACCTGTCAAGCTGCGCATCGACACGCCGATCGAAGTTGACTACTACCGCCACGGAGGCATCCTGCCATTCGTCCTTAGACAACTCCTAAGCTAAGGCATAAAATTATTGCAGGGGGTTACACTGCCCTGACACTCGGCGCCTCGGCTTTGTGCCTTGTAGCGGCCGCCTCAACACGGCCCGCTGCGGAGACGGCCGAATCACTTGCTGTAGATATTTCTTCCGCCCGACAGTGCCATCTTAACCAGCAAAGGCCGCGGAATCCTCGTAATGGCGGAGAGGGGAAAAACAAAGATGTCGATGCCGCTCCAATCAGCCCGCTTGCGAATCAAATCCTCAATATCTGCGGAAATGAGGTGGGGTTCGGACCCTTCGGTGACAATCACGATCAGGTTGACCGATTTGTCCAAGTGACATTCTTTCGCCCTGGCAGGCTCGAGAAGCCAGATATCCTCGATTGGGAAACCGGCAACCAAGGCGGCAACGCACTCGTCTACGTTAGCCTGGGTCACACTCATGGGCTGCGCCGCAGAGCCTACCAAGACAGCGCCCCAAGGTCAACGAGGTGTCGCCAAGACCACACCCGCGGAGTGAGTCTCTTCGAACAATCCTCACTTCCTGCTAGGATCGTCGTTCGAGGAGAAGAACGCGTCGATCGCTTGGATCGCCTCACGTTCGTCGGGCCCGGAGGCCTCGATCTCGAGCGTCGCGCCAAGCCCCGCGCAAAGAATGAGTATGCTGATAATGCTTCTGGCGTCCGCAACCTTTCCCTCCAATCGGCAAAGAATGCTCGATCGGAACCGTGCGGCCAGTTGGCAATGCTACCCGCCCTGCGAAGATGAATGCCATCTTCCCATTGAACAGTTACGACTGTGGTCTTCATTGATTTGCCCCCTTGTACGCCATGATTCCCACGCGTGCCTGGAAAAACTTCCGTGCGCGCAAAAGAGCTTGACGCCGAGGTGTTCAGCCAAATCGGCTGCAGTTTTGTCGCCTCACCTCTGCATGTGCGTTAGGAGTGCGCTCGCAGGCTCGATTCTGCTCGACTATCGCCGCCTCCGCCCTGATGGGTTTACCCCCTGTTCGACAACTTCGCTCTTCGAAGTTTGTCAAGGCTTGCCGCCGTAGCTGACGTAGTCGTCAAGATCGAGAAGGTCGGCCCATGTTTGGATGTCTTCCCGCTTTGACCCAAGTTTCGCGATCTCTTCATTGAAGAATTCCCTCGACTCCACGTCTCCGGGGGCCCGCTGCTCCATGTAGGTCGACCATTGGGCAATCTGCCATTCGCTGGGCTTCGTCGCGGAGTTCGCATTAACCCACTCCAGGATCTCGCTATCGCCCTTCCCGAGCGCGAGTTGTTCCCGAAGCTGCTCTGGATCAATGCCAGCAAAGCTAAGGAAGCGTTGATCGAGCGGGCACGCATACTTATAGGGTCCATGGGTGCCGGCCAGAGTGGCGCGACCTTTGTCGAGCATTCGCGGAAGGAGAACATAGCCCCCGAGCCGCACCCGCGGACTGCGCGGTGCGCGCTGTGTCAGATCAGGTACATTGCTAGGCATAGTGAGAAGTTTTTTATGGAGTTGTCGGAGCCAAGCTACCGAGAGCGATCGTCACGAGTGCAAAGGTCTATAGCCGCACGATCACTCCATCGGTTCGATGGACTTCGAACTGTATGAATGCCGATTGCTCCGTCAATCCTCTTCGATGCTCACGATCCCGGGTATGGTTTCACCGGACTGCAACGCGCCACAGGCATGGCCGCCCTGCGTCCCGACAAACTGAACCTCCGCTCCGAGGAATTCTCAAGCTGGTGGCGAGTCTTGACTGACGCGATCCGGAAGCAAGTCGATGATCATTGCCGTCAGTTCCGTCGAACCACGGCCAAGCTGAGTAAAGACCCATGCACCGCTGTCGCTCTCGGCGCTTGATCGGTCAAAGTCGAGCGATTCGAGCTGGTTTAAAGCCGATTCGAGCGCCTTCTCGTCCAAATCGTCCCAACTGACCGCGAGGACGTCTAAGGCATGGCACGCAGCATTCTCCCAACCGGAGAGCTCGGGATCGGAGACGGGCGCGGGGCGGTTGGTCAGATGGAGAAGCAGCAAGTTCAGCACACGGGTCAGCCGCAAGTTTCCATTGGCCATGGCCGCCGCATCCTGAAGAATGTCAGCGCGGTTTTTCGGCTCGCCATACATTCGTCGGAGGGAAGCAAAGACTTCGCTGTTGGCGGTTTCGAGTCGCCGCTTTGCCGGAATCAGCTCCGGTCCCCGGCCGGTCCCTTCCCGCAACCTGCGACAAAGCAGCTTGATGTAACCACAGCTGGCCAGCAGAGCTTCGCTCATGAGCGGCTGGAAGCGATCCTTTTCCCACGACGGCCAGAAGAAATGGGCCGCTAGCAAAGCCAGGCCGCCTCCAGCAAGCGTGCAAGCCAGACGCTCAATAGTCAACCTCCAGTCGACGGGACCGCCGATTTCGGTGAGGAGCACAACCATCAATGTCAAGAACACGACGGCCACGTCGTAGCGGCGCTTCAGAAACAGGGCGAAAAGGAACGAGTTGACTGCAGCCGCACCGAGAAGCACAGCATGCGGCAACTTGAGGAACAAGAGGGTGCTCGCGAGCACACTTCCGAGAAGCGTGCCGAAAACGCGCTCGGCGGCACGCTGTCTCGTCGATCCGTAATCCGGCTGCATGACGACAACAAGGGTCAACCCAAGCCAATAGCCGTGCGGGATCCCCAGCCACGCGTGCAGCAGGACGCTCGGGACAAGCAGGGATGCCAAGCGCAGAATGTAGCGCATCAACGAACGGTCCACCCGTGGACTCAGGTTGAGGGCAGCCCGCAACGTTCCGAGTCTCCAGGTATGCAAGTCAAGCAACTCGAGCGAAAAAGCCCCGCGCTCACTGGCTCGATCGATGGTCTCGCGAACCGCTGCCTTCAGCTCGGGGACGAGCCGCTCGATCTGCCCGAGGATATCCACCAAGCTCATCCCGTGGGGAAGGCTTTTCCTGCGAGCACTGACCCTAGCGCTGGCTGCCCTGACGAGGTTTGTTACTCGTCGGAGCCGCACCTCGAGCGACGCCAGATGGGAGGGCTGCCGAGAAACGACAGTCAACGCCACCGAGCGCGCGACATTCTCGAGCGACTGGAAGACGGGTTGAAACGCTTCGGCCGTATCCGCTAAACCACTTTCAAGCTCTCGGGTCCCCAATGCGGTATCCAGCGCCAAGACCTGGGTTGCAAATCGCGCAGACAAGAGGTGAAGCTTTTCCAGCCGTGCGACCAGAGGGCGCGTGCGTTTCGACGTCGCGGCATTCAGAGTAACTAGCATTCGGTCGAGCGTTCCCCGAAGTTGCGTCTGCTGGGTCGCGACCGCCTCACTCTTCTCTGATTTTGGCTGATCACTGTTGAAAATGCTGACGAGATTCGCTGCTTCCTGCCAACACTCTGCAGTCGCGCTGCGCAGCGGATGCTGAGGCCGAAACGGCCAGAGAGCCATTTGCAAGACAATCCCCAACGCGCTACCGGCCCACGTCGAAACCGCGTGCGAGACGACGTCCGCCTGACCAGGAAGAGCCGCCGAAGCCATCAAGAAAATGAAAACCGTCGGCACTGCCAGTGGCGCTCCATAGTCGGAGCTCAGGTGCCTCAAAAGCCCGGCGATCACCGCCATCACGCCCGCAAACAGCAACGCCATCCAGAGGTGTTCGGAACTCATAGAGCCAAGCGCCGCGGCGATGCCAAGCAGCATCCCGCCCGAGGAGAGAATCGCCAGTCTCAACGAGTACGAGCCGCGAACGTCTGCCATGGCCATGTTCTGCGCGGCGATCGCCGCAAAGATCAGGTACAAGGGAATCGCGCCTGTTTCCGCCAGGACCAATGGCAGCATCAGGCCTGCACTCGCCCTGGTGGCGCGGGCCAAATCCGGATGCCATTTCGTTGCGAGCGCAAGAATGGCTGACTGGCGGCTGACAAGCATATGCCCGTCCGCTAACCTTGGAGCGGCAAAGAATCAATCGCAGTCAATGCGAACGCTACATGATTCGATCCCGTAACGGCATGTCCGCCAGAAAGCGCCCGAAGTTTTCCAAAAAATGCCTCACGAGCGTTGCGGATTCGTTTCGGTGACCGCCCGCCGTGTGCGGGGTGATGTGGCAATTGGGAATCTTCCAGAGAGGGTGGTCGTCCGGCAGAGGTTCGGGATCGGTGACATCGAGCCATGCGGCGCCAAGATGCCCCGATTGCAGAGAGTCGGCGAGCGCCTGCTGATCCACCGTGGTGCCGCGGCCGATGTTGTAGAAAACCACTCCAGTCTTCATCCATCCGAGGCGCTCAGCCGAGATGAACCCTACGGACTCGCCATTCTCGGGCAGAATGTTGATCACGTGATCAGCGACGGCGAGTGCCTCGCGGAGATTCTCCGGTCTGACAATAGCCACCTTTTCATCTCCCCGGGGCTTTCGTCGCATGGCAACTACCTCCATCTCAAAGGGAGAAAGCAGTTGCAAAAGTCTCGCCCCGATCGCTCCGAAGCCCAAGATAACAGCCGATTGACCCTGCAAGGGCCCGCAACTCTCTCTCAGTTTGGTCCACTCCGGGGATCCACTCTCGTAACGGAGGCCGAGGCTTTGCGGCAGCAGCCGTGACTGCGCCAGCATGAAGGCGAAGACGTGCTCCGCACAAGCCTCCGCAAAGACGCCTGAGCTGTTGGTGACAATGACTCCCCGCGCTTCGGCCCACGATCGAAAGTGCGCTGTATCGTAGCGCGTGTAGCCTGCACTCGTCAGCTGAAGCCAGCGCAGTCGTTCGGACTCCATGACGTTGGCAATGTCGGGTTGGCCAAACGCGATATCGGCTCTTTTCAGTGCCGAATCAGGCTCCGTGCGCGTGAGAACCGATCCGGCTGCGCGTTTGGGAAAGACCAACTCGTGCGCCGCGACACCCTGCATGAGAAGTTGCAGCGCGGAGTTGCTCAGGGGAGCGTCACAGAAAATACAGAGTTCAGACATTGCGAGCATCGCCGACCTTTTCTTTATGGAGATTTTTTTGCTGGGTTGGCAAGCTTGTCCCTAATCAGCGGATACAAGTCGTAGGTGGGATAAAATTCCGTGCGAAAGGCTTTCCAAGCAGTCTTTTCCAACGCGACATTCACGTCCCGCAATTTCGAAGCCGGAACTTCCAGAGTGACAACCTGGCCGATACCCATCATCACGGTATCAGCTTACCACCGTGGTCCCTCCGGGAGGGAATGCTTTCCAGAAGCCTTGCTCCTCCTGCAGCTTCTGAATCTCTGTCAAATTTGCGATTGATCGTGCTTGAGAAAAACCGTGAGCAGAATGGCCTCCGCGAACTCCAAGCGGACTTCTAAGGCGGAACCTGACTTTCAGCCGCATGCTCAACGCGACACCTGATCGCTGGCCAAAATCCGCCTCCAGCGAAGCGGCTGCGCCACTGCTCTTGAGGCTCGCAGGACGCTAAGAATCGTTCCTTCCCGGCGGGGGAGCGCTTGGTGAATTGGCGGGACGCACGAGCCTCTCTCGCGCTGGGGATCGCGCGTGCAGCTTGAGGATCCGGCGCACCTCCTCGATGGCTTGGCGGTTTTGATGCGCGCTGTGGTTAGATGGCACGATAAGTTCGCTCTGCGCCTCCTCGAGATGCGAGCTCCAGTATGGGACCACCCCGTCGCTTGAGTTCGGCGTGTCGCCGCGGCCACGATCGCCCATGATCGAATGATAGGGAATTCCCTTTGTTACTGGGATCGTGTTGATCGCCCTAACAAAGCGGTTTGAAGGTGCGAGTGTGTCGATGCTGTTCGGTATCCGCCTTAACGGGAGGTCACCGGCGGACATAGTCATGATCTTGATGGCGTCTCCGCCAGCCCTCAAGAGCGTGATTGGCAATCTCACCAGGCTGGCGCCCAACCGCCCGATGCGGTGAGCTGCCATGTCGCTTCCTCGAAGCGGAGCGGAAATGAAAATTACGCGGCCAACTTCCGGCCGATGACGGAAGACGAGGGCTTCTACGAATAGCTCCTTACTTTCCGGCTTGAGATTCACGTCTTGCACCGGCTTGCGGAAGAGCTGCATCCAGAGCTTTTCGTCGGCATCGGTAATCAATAGCCGACTGATGCAGCCTCCCATGCTATGCCCCATGACGACCATGCGCTTGCGCAAGGGGAACTTCTTCTCGATGGCATCGAGCTCTCGCCGCAGGATCATTGCCGAATAGGGATAGGGATAACCGCTCGGATAGCTAAAGAACCAGAACTGGTAATTGCGGCGGATCTCTTCGTCGCCGCGCAATGTGTTGATCATTGGCGTCCACGTGGCTGGCGTATCCATAAGACCATGCACCACGAGCACGACAAACTTATTGGGATCGTACGGCTGGAGTCGGGCGATGCGCGCGGTGTCGGCGTATTTCTCCGGGCGCAACAAACGTGTCAGTTCAAATTTCTTCGGATTGTTCTGCGCAAGCAGCACAGCGACTGGCACCGTAAAATCGGCGGCCAGCGGAAAAGTGTCTCCATTCAAGCGAACGGTTTCCACCGCCAGAGGATCCTCAAAGGAAAGGACGCAACGTTTGCCCTCAAACCGGGCAATCGCGGTGACGCCGTAATATATGCGCGGAAGAGTAAACTCTGTCCGCGCGTCCTTGTATTCGTCACGCCCGATGGCCACCAGCGGTGCCCCGACACCATTGCGGATTGTGCGCTCGCTTACATATTTGCCATGCACGTCAAACTGATCCGTGGGCGTAAATTCATACAGCGCTGGATTCCGCTGCGGACGCGGATCGCGGCGGTGAGTCAGAACAAAGCCGCCGTCCGGGCCGGGCACGGTCAGCGGCCGCGTCCATGGATCAAGCTGGGCGTTGCGAATCGTTGTGAAGACGCGCGCCAGGGCGAAGTTGTAATCGCGCGTCGCATCCGCGTCCTTCGGATTTCGGGCAAGTTCCCGGGTGGCCGCCTCCAGGGCGGTAAGGTAACCCTCCAGGGCAACCAACGGCCTTCGTCGTTCTCGAAGGGCCTTTAGGATCGTCGACTCCCTACTGGTAGGAGCGCTCGAACTCGAAACTGCACGAAATAAAGGTCGCTTTTCCTTGACGGTGGAGTACGAGCCGCAACCCGCAACAGTGATGCCAACAATGGCGACCAGGAAAAAACGGGCGGCTTTCACACGAGTAAAAAAAGGAACCCGCTAGGTCTTCGATTTCGTTGATCGGCGAACGCCCGCCGTCCGATCAGTGCGATTGCTCCCCCTGGCCGCGGTGTCGGACTCATAATAGTCCAGGCCTGAGTGATCGAGCACCTCTTCGCCCATCAGGATCCGAAGGGTATTCTGGAGCTTGAGATGTTGAACGAAGAGGTCGTGTTCCGGCTTCAAGTCGGGCCGCGACAACGGCGATTTGAAGTAAAACGACAACCATTCCTGGATGCCACCCATCCCCGCGCGCTGCGCCAGATCCAGGAAAAGCGCTAAATCCAGGACGATGGGCGCAGCCAAGACCGAGTCCCGACAAAGGAAGTTTATCTTGATCTGCATGGGCATGCCACACCATCCGAAGATGTCGATGTTGTCCCATCCTTCCTTTTCGTCACCGCGCGGCGGATAGTACTCGATGCGGACCTTGTGGAAGATTTCACTATAAAGTTCTGGATAAAGCGAGGGCTGCAACAGCGTATCCAAAACGCTCGCCTTGCTGACCTCCTTGGTTCGAAAGGAGTCGGGGTCATCCAGAACTTCGCCGTCTCGATTCCCGAGTATGTTCGTCGAAAACCAACCCTTCACGCCGAGCATCCGTGCCTTTAGGCCTGGTGCGATCACTGTCTTCATCAACGTTTGGCCCGTCTTGAAATCCTTTCCAGTGATCGGAACTTTGTTCTTCTCAGCTAATTGGATCAGGGCTGGGATGTCGACGGAGAGGTTCGGTGCGCCATTTGCATAAGCGGTGCCAGTCTGAAGCGCTGCATAGGCGTAGATCATCGACGACGATATGTCCGGCGAATTCTCCCGCAGGGCTCTCTCGAAGGCTTCCAACGAAGCGTGGACACGCTTCGGCTCCATATAGGTCTCAGTGGACCCGCACCAAACCATCACGGCGCGCTTCAGGCGGTGCTTTCGTTTGAAACTTTCGATATCGCGAATGATCGCCTGCGCCAGTTCCATCTTGTCGCTGGCCTGTTTTACATGCGTACCTTCCAACCTGCGCACATAGCGACGGTCAAAGGCAGCCCGGAAGGGCCGAATCTCGCTCAACTCTTTGCGGACCGGCTCAAGAACATGAGGAGAAAGCACACCCGAGCGAATCGCCGTGCGATAGCAATCCTCCCCGGAAACATCCCACCCGCCAAAAACGAGGTCCTGCAGATCCGCCAGTGGAACGAATTCTTTGATCAATGGGTAGCGGGCGTTCGTCCGTTTTCCCAAACGAATTCGTTGTAGTTGCGTAATCGAACCAAACGGCTGGGCCAGGCCTTTACGCACGAGAAGGACTCCCGCGATGAAGGTTGTTGCGACTGCGCCCAGGCCGGGAAGCAAGACCCCCAGCCGTCCGTCGGCAGGTTGGATTTCCTTGGCGAGCTCTGGATAGTACGATGTTTCGGGTACTCATGGGATAAGTTTCTGAGAGATAATGGGGTGACTTCCCGCGGACGAATTCTTCAAGCTTAGGGCGGCCAACACCAGAAAATACAAGGGGGCACCGACAGCAGCCATATACAAGAACCATTTGACCTTTCCGGCGACAGCCAAGACGCCGACCAGGTAGATGAAATCGCGTCGCGCCAATTGGTCCGCGATTCTGGCAATGGAATCGGAATTATTCCTCCCAGGTGCGGGTGCATGGACGACCGAGGTAAAAAGCGGGCCGTTCGAGGCGTTTTCCTTCATCGTCGTCCAATAGACCAGCGCGGCGGACAGCAGCGTCCCCGCGACTGCCGAGGCGGCGAGACGAAATGGTCCAGGTCCTGGTGTCTCGGCATGCAGGTTCACGGCAATCGCCGAGAAGACTGCCGAGTGGACGACATTATCACCCCAAAAGTCGATCAAGCCACCCCAACGCGATTCCGCGAATTTCAGGCGCGCCAGCTCGCCATCGCAGCCGTCTAAAACCGAATGGAGCCAAAAAAGAGTCGCGCCGAGCAGATGCTGGGCCGGCCTTGGACCAGCGAAGAAGAGAGCCCCAATCAAGCCAACCCCGATACTGATCAGCGTCATCTCGTTCGGAGTAATCCTCGTGTCTACGAGCCGTCTGGTCACCGCGAGAGAAATGTTGCGTTCCACATGGCGCGACATGAAACCCTCCGACTCCTTTATCAGTCCGTGAAGAAGCCATCGCTCGACCTGTTCGCGATCAGCGTCGCTCTGCAACCGTACCCACTCCTGCTCTCCGAGGCTGATGCACTTACATCCCAGGCGTTCTTTCAATTTGGCAACGAGAGCTGGGTAGCTTTCACATGTTTCAAACGTCGAAGAAAGAAATTGTCGATCACTGCACCGCACAGCGGCGAGCGAATCCGTTCCGCCAACCATGGTGAGGGTTTCCGGCTCAGGCTGGAGAGCGCTCAGCCGCTTCCAGCCCGCGTCACTGAGCAGAACGTCCGGGAACAGCACGAGAAAGCCTTCGGGCAACTCGGCAGCTTCGCGCAGCCTGAGACGCGTGATTACTTGCTTAAACCCCAATTTTTGCGCCTGCAACGCGACACGATCCTCGAAGTCCAATCCCAGCAGACGAACATGAGCCGAAGGGCATGCGCCCCAGAAAGGAATGACCAACGCCTCGATCATGAGATCATAGTGGTAAATACTCCTGCGCGCGGCTGGAAGCTTTGGATTGTTCAACCAAACGCAGGCAAAGCTCCGCGATCCTAAGATTGCTGCCCGGACGAGACGAACCCTCCAACTCTCCGGCGAATTCTTCCGCGACGCACCTGAACCACTCTGGATGATGTGATCCGCTCGAGAGCTCTGTCTCGAAGTGAAACCTCTCCTCGCCTCCATCGTTCCGCACCAGCTTCAGCCAATCGTCCGCGATCGTTAATCGGGCCAGCGTTCCCTGGATCGTTCCCAAATTGCGACGCTGCGGCGACGCCCAGGTAAGGAAGATCTTCGCGGTGCCGCCCTGCCTATTGATGCTGTCAAATCTGATCGTCACTACCGCGGTATCCTCTACGGCGAGGTCGAGATGACTGCGGTTTTCCAGTGAAGCCTGCACCGCCGACGGATCGGCTCCCATCCAGTCGATCACCAGATAGAAGGCGTGCCAGCCATGATCAACGAGGATACCACCCCCAGCTTTGTCGGGATCCAGCCGCCAGTTGTCCGCCTCCGTCGCGATTGAGGGTCCGGTGCGGAGCACCTGCCAGTCGCAATGATGGATCTGACCCAGTGCACCGCTCGAAATTAGCTCGGTGATCTTCCGGCAAATCGGCGCGAACTTCCAGTTGTGGACGGTGAAAACGAGTTTCTCCCTTTCTTTTGCAAGCTGGACGATCTGATCAAGTTGCCAGGTCGCAAGGACCAGCGGCTTTTCGCAGAGAACGTTCCACCCTCGTCCAAGTGCTTCCATGACCATGTTGAAATGGGTGTGCGGCGGGGTGCAAATGTCGACGAAGTCCAGATCTTGGGGCAATTGCGCGAGGCTATCCGTGCAGAGCGCCTCCGGCAATGCTCTCGAGAACAAGTTGCGCCGTTCGGAGTGAGAATCTACGCCTGCCACGATTCGAAATTCCGACTTGCTCTTCCAACCCGGCAGATGCCCGTTCAAGGCGACGTTCCCCAATCCAATGATCGCGCCTTTATACATGGGAGAATGCAATGTGAACAACCCGAGCGTCAATTTCTTGCTGTCACTCTCCACCGCGGATCCCGGTGAATCGCGCTACATCCTGTATGTGCCATCTTGTTGCACCTCCGCAAAAACCTCTTCGAGAATTTCTGCCGCCTGGAGAGCGGACCTCTCGGAAATCGTCAAAGGCGGAATAATGCGAATCGGATTGGTATAGGTCATGGACAGTAGTCCGCGATCCATACAACGCTCGAATATCCGACGGCTAACTGCCTTGTTTACGCGCTCTTTAGACTTCTTGTTCTTCACCAACTCGATTCCGAGCATCAGGCCGCGGCCTCGCGCATCCCCTACGAATTCGAAGCGCTCGACGAATGCCTGAAATCGCTTGAGGAGAACATCACCGATCTTTCGGGAGTTCTCAGCGAGCTTCTCATCCAGAATAATCTCCAGAGTGGCCAAGCCGGCTGCGGCCGCGAGTGGATTGCCTCCATAGCTTGACGAACTTCCCGAAGGGAGCGCATACGGTTTCGCCCGACTATGCTCATCGGTCGAGATGACTGCGCTCAACGGAAACCCTCCGCCAATTCCTTTGCCGACCGTCAAGATGTCAGGCGCAAGCTGGTCGTGCAAAAACCCCCACATCGCTCCGGCTCTCCCGAAAGCCGTCTGCATCTCATCAGCAATGAGGAGAGCGCCAAACTCCTTCGCGATCGACTGGACGGCGGGTAGAAACTCCGGTGGCGGAACGACATTTCCCGCCGTCCCCTGAATCGGCTCCACAATGATGGCGGCAATCTGCTGTTGGGTTTGCAGTTTGATGACCTGGCGGAGATGTTCTGCACAAGCAATCCCGCAGGCGGGATAGCGGAGCTTCAACGGGCACCTGTAGCAATACGCAAACGGAGAGAGATAGAGTCCGGGCATAAAGGGGCCGTAGTCCTTCTTGAATTCGTCGCCCAGCAGGCCAAGGACCCCACCGGTCTTGCCATGAAATCCGCCCCAAAAACCGACAAACTCGAATTTCTTGGTCACCGATTTTGCCAATCTGAAAGCAGCCTCGACAGCTTCGGCACCGCCCGAAAAAAGTTGAATGCGGGTCAGCGGCGGGGGCAAGAGAGAGGCCAACAGGCGAAAGAACTTCGTGCGCACCTCGGTCGTGAAGCTTCCAAAGGTCAGCTCCTCAAGCTGCCTCTTCAGCGCTCTCACATAGTATGGGTGGCAGTGACCCACGCTGCCAACGCCGATTCCTGACACGAAGTCGATATACTGCTTGCCATCCTCGTCGGTAACGACTTCGTTGCGTCCGCGCGCCAAGGCAACGCCCGCATGAAGCGCAATCCCTTGAAAACCGGGCGAGATGTAGTTTTGCTCCTCGGCAAAGATCTTGGCTGCTCTCGAGGTGCCGCCCGCCTGCTGAGGCGAATGAACTCTGCGCGCCCCAAACTCCGTCTTCTTCATTTCGGTCTTAGGCCACCGGATGGGAAGTTTTCGTGAGGATATGACGGGCAATCGCCGCGGAAGCTTCGCCTCGAAATAGTGCAAAGCTCGGCCACGCGTTGATGTCGATGAGATACACTGAACCGTCGGAAGCAACCACGGCGTCTCCTCCGAAAATTTCTAGCCTGAGCGCTCTCGCTGCGGAGAAGAAGGCCTCTTTCAAATCACTTTCGGAGAAGGGATGGCCCTTTAATTCCTGGTCTTCGTGGTAGAACCATTTGAACCAGACTTCGCCCGACTCGCCGACTCCGTAGAGCTTTACCAAATCTCCCTCGATGTGCTCCTGCCACACCGACCTCGTCACATCGCGTGATCGGAAAGCCCGGACGAGCGCCCAAGCCTCTTCGGCCGATCGGGCCAGCGACACATCTCCTTCCTGGGTGTTATGAACGTCGCCGCGCTTGATCCAGAGTGAACGTGTGCCTGCATGTCGAAAGTGCGACCGCAAACGATCTTCCAGATCCGGCGAACGGGTCGCGACAAGCTCGCTTTTTGGGAAGGGCACCCCCGTGCTAAACAAGAGCGGGATCATCCGATGCCGGTAAGTATTCCGAATGGCGCTGACGCAATTGATCAGCGTGGCTCCCTGTCGTTCCCAAGCGCCTAAACGCTCCAGCATCCGCTCCTGCTCACACATCACAAACGCTGTCTCTGGACGAGCACGCTTCCACCACCCCGGTGAGATTTGCTCCGGCCGGACAAGTTCAACCTCGACGCCGTCAGCTTCAAGAGCCTCTGCGGTCAAGCGCAGGATCTCAAAATCATCGAAGACGCGATCAGGTGAGTGAAGGGTCTCTCTAAAAATTCCAATCAGTGGACGCGCTCTCAAACGTCACCTCTTATCCGCGATAGGAAACGTTCGGCAAGATTAATGTCTTCAACGGTATCCACATCGATGACATCGCCAAGCGGCACGGCCCGAAAGGGAAATCCCTCCCGCAGGAGTTGTCCCAGGAATGCGCGCAACGACGAAATCCCATCCTCCCACTCTCGCTCGAAAATAGCAGCGGTGACTCCATAGATCCCGGCCGTCGCGAATTTTCCACCGGAAGCGCCCAGGTTCACGATTTCTAAACTCCCCGGTTTCGTGGCGACCCAAAGTGGTTTCTCGTCGTGGACAAATGAAGTGACCGCCAGCAGGACCTCACGGTCCGAGTCTGCCGGAGAAGCAAGCATCGTCTGCCAATCCTGCGGCGAACAGATCGAATCGACGGTACAAATCAGGTGCCTCCCGGGCCCGAGGGCGCGTCCTACTCGCCAGAAACTCTCAGAGGACGAGCGTGTCGTCTTCACAAGGATCTTTAGCTCGAGAGCTGCGAAATGAGCGCGCACCCAATCGGCGCACTCCTGTTGCGTTTCGTTGAAGATAATTGCCACACGCTCGACTCCGAGCTCGAGAAACTGGCGAAGAGTGTGCCCAATCAAGGGAGTGCCGGCGATGGGAATAAGCGGTTTGCTGAAGGTGAGGCCATCCATTTTCAGCCGGCGACCCTCGCCTGCCGCGATGATACCTGCGGAGCTTATCATCGCAGAATCTCACGCAGGTCCAGCAACGATCGAATCACATGATCGTCTCGGCAGCATGCCGGTCGCTCTGGATGCAGTGTATTCAACCAGACGTGCGGCATGGCCAGTGCCTTGGCAGGCGCCATGTCCCGGAGTGGGTTGTCACCCACAAACATCACCTGCTCGGGTAGACAACCGATCTTTTCGACGGCGGCCTGAAAGATTGCCGGCTGCGGCTTTGACACACCCACGCGTGCCGAGTCGATGACCGTGTCGAAGAATTGGCGGTAGCCAATCTCCTCACAAAGGAATTCGAGGTTGCCGTAAAAGTTTGAGACAATTCCCAGGCGGTAACGCGCGGAAAGTTCTTCGAGCAGCGCCCTGTTCCGCTCAAGGCAACGCAAGGAGTCCACATGGAAGCGTTCGGCGATGCGGCGCGCCAAACGATGATCCTGTCGATCTCCCCACCGGAGGACCCTGCTCACCTGCTCTAGGAGCGTTCCCGCGTAGTCCACCTCGTGCAATTTCTCTTCGTTGAGGGAATCATCCGATGCGCAAAAAAGCCGCGCAAATGTGTGAAAATCCCAGTCTATTCCCTCCTCGCGATAGATGGGATAAAATCGCTCTTTCCACGGAATCCCGTCAGCATCGAGAGTGCCGCCGAAGTCAAAGAGGATGGCTCTGGGAGCATTGAAATTCATTTCGCTACGGATAGCTCTCCCTATTCCCTCCTGCCGCGCAAGGCTACCATTTTTCTCTTCACCTCTGTAAGGCGCATCGTGCCGCCCAAATTCTTCGGCTATATTGTGTCGCGTCCTAGGGGGCTGCAACAGATGGACGAAGAGATACAATCTGAGGTTGAAGCGATTGGTCGCGAGATTTTTGCCCGCATTGCCGGAGCGAAACCGAAGCTCTTTTCCCACTCAAACCTCACGGGACAACTTCTGGAGTGGTCGATGCAGAAGGAGGCTTTGAAGATGCAGCTCTTCCGATTGGTCGATGTTCTGCCGGTGCTCGAATCCAACAAGGAGGTTGCGCGCCACGTTGCCGAATATCTTGGCGACAGTTCCGACGCATTGCCCCCGGCTATGCAAAGGGTGCTGGGGTTGGCCCGCCAAGTCCCTTTTCTCACCGCACCGCCGACGCGACAGGTTGTCCGAAGAATCGCGCGGTCCTTCATTCTTGCACGAGATCCGACGGAGGCGGTTTCGCGTCTGCGAGCAATGCGCGATCGTTCGACAGCTTTTACCGTTGATCTGCTGGGCGAAACGGTGTTGAGCGAGCGCGAAGCGGAGGAATTCGCGGCCCGTTACCTCGACTTAGTGAACGTTCTCGCCAGTGCTGCCGCGGCGTGGCCGATCAGTCCAACGTTAGATCGCGACGACCGCGGAGCTATCCCGGCGGTCAACATCTCGGTAAAGGTCTCCGCGCTATTTTCGCAGATCAAGCCTGAGGCGCCTGATTACAGCATCAAGCACTTGGCCGAACGGCTGCGTCCACTCCTGCGCTTAGCAATGGCGCGTCACGTCTTCGTTAACCTCGATATGGAGATGCATTCTCTCAAGGAGCTGACCTTGCGCTTGTTCATGTCACTTCTGCATGAGAAGGAATTCCGGCACTATCCCCATTTTGGCATTGCGATGCAGGCCTACCTGCGCGAAACACCCGAAGATCTGGACCGCTTGATCGAATGGTCCGCACAAAGAGGGACGCGCGTAACAGTCCGCCTGGTCAAAGGAGCCTACTGGGATACCGAGACGATCAGAGCGCGCCAGCAGAATTGGCCGTCTCCGGTCTACGAAGGCAAAGAAGAGACCGACGCGGCTTACGAACGTCTGGCGCTCCGCCTTCTTAAGCGTTCGGATGTCATCGATGCCGCCTTTGGCACACATAACGTGCGCACGATTGCCGCATGTATCGCCAACGCACGGCGGGTCGGACTGCCGTCGTCGCGTTTAGAATTCCAGATGCTCTACGGCATGGCGGAGCCGATCAAAGAGGCGTTAATCGAGCTCGGCTATCGCGTTCGCGAATACTGCCCGCTCGGCGAGATGCTTTCCGGGATGGCGTATCTGGTGCGTCGCCTTCTTGAGAATACTTCCAATGAAGGGTTTCTGCGCGCGACATTTAGCCAAGGAGCCTCCCCGGAGATCCTGCTCGGCGATCCTGCCACCTTACACCATACCCCGTCCGAGTGGCGCCATCCGGAATTTATAAACGAACCACTCGCCGATTTCTCACGCGGTGAACTTCGCGAGCAGATGAGAAAAGGACTTCGCGAAGCCGCAAAGATGTTTGGAAATTTGCACGCCCTCCGCCTCGGCCGGGCCGGAACCCGATCTCGGGAAGTGATCATCTCACGAAATCCTGCGAAGCCAGCCGAAATCGTCGGGCAGGTCGAGGCCGCCTATAAGGAAGACGTCGACACTGCGGTGGCCATGGCAGCCTCGGCAGCTCCGACTTGGTCGAATACTTCAAGCGAGGCGCGAGCAAAAATCCTGCAGCGTGCTGGCGAGCTGCTCAGACACCGCCGCTTTGAACTCGCGGCTCTCGAAGTCTTCGAGACTGGCAAGACATGGTCCGAGGCGGATGCCGACGTTTGCGAAGCGATCGACTTCTGCCACTACTATGCAGGAGAAATGCTTCGGCTCTCGAAGAGCCGGCTTAGCATTCCCGGGGAGGACATCCGCAACGAATACACTGCGCGTGGAGTGACCGCCGTGATCGCACCATGGAACTTCCCTCTCGCCATTCTTTGCGGAATGACGGCGGCGGCCCTCGTCGCTGGGAACCCCGTTGTCATGAAGCCATCTGGGCAGTCCGCGGTCATTGCGACAGTCTTTGCGCGCGTTCTTTACGAGGCGGGCGTGCCAGCCGAGGCCCTTCACTGCTTGCCAGGCTCCGGCGCAGAGGTCGGAGCAGCCCTGGTGGAGCACCCTGAAGTTACCCTAATCGCATTTACCGGCTCGCGCGAAGTCGGGTTGAGGATCTGGGAGGCTGCCGGTCGCACACAGCCTCACCAGCCACAACTCAAGAAGGTGGTCTGCGAGATGGGCGGAAAGAATGCCATCATCGTGGATGATGACGCCGATCTTGACGAGGCCGTTCCTGCCATCGTCGCCTCCGCCTTCGGCTATCAAGGACAAAAATGTTCCGCGCTTTCCCGGCTTATTGTCCTTCCAGGCATCCGTGACCGCCTGATTCGGCGGACCATCGAAGCAACCGAAAGTCTTCGCATGGGGGATCCAATCGATCCTGCGGTAACAATCGGCCCGTTGATTGACGAATCGGCTCAAAAGCGCGTGCGAGAATATGTCGGGCTAGGACACCGCGAGGCGACCCTCGCATTTGAGATGCCGGTCGCCGAGAGCACGGGGTGGTTTGTTGGACCGGCGATTTTTGCGAACGTTTCCCCCGAGTCGAGATTAGCCCAGGAGGAGATCTTTGGTCCGGTCCTCTCAGTGATCGATGCCCACGATCTCGATGAGGCGCTCGAGATTGCGAATAGCACGGCATACGCGCTGACCGGCGGCTTTTTCTCCCGCAGCCCTCGTCGAATCGAACGGGTCAAATCTGAATTTCATGTCGGCAATCTCTACATCAACCGCAAAATCACCGGCGCAATTGTGGCGCGCCACCCCTTTGGAGGATTTGGGATGTCGGGCGGAGGAACGAAGGCTGGTGGACCCGACTATCTTCTCAATTTTCTTCTCCCAAAGGTCATCGCTGAAAACGTTGTCCGCCGCGGCTCGGCTCCGCAATCGTAGCGCCCGGTGTTTCAGCGGGCGCAATTATCCCGGCTCGAAATTACCGCATCCGGTCTTTTGACCTATCCAGCCAGCTGGGACATCGTTTTAACGGTGAGATTTCGAATCCCATTTCCTTCTTCACGGGCATGCGCCTTCCTGGGGAAAAGATGCAATATTTTGGAACCAACAGTCACGACAACATCATGAGCAGAAATATTTCGCAATCTGAACCTAAATACATGCTGCTGTTTCGCGGCACGGGCTGGCATAACGGGCTTTCTTCCGAAACGGTGCAAACTGTGATGAACCAATGGTACGATTGGTTCGAGCGGCTGGTTGAGCAAGGCAGGGCGACCTCGGGACATCCACTTGCCTACGAGGGCAAGATCGTGTCGGGGAACAAGGGCCACACAGTCATCGATGGCCCATTTGTCGAATCCAAGGAGGCCATCGGCGGCTATTTTCTGCTACATGTCGAAAATGAAGAGGAGGCTATCGAGATCGCCAGACATTGCCCGGGACTTGAACACGGCGTTCAGGTGGAAGTTCGACCTGTCGTGGAGTTCTGCCCTTCCGGCGAGCTGGCCAGTCAGTTCGTCGAGCAATTGAGGGGGTAACCAACGGACAGAAAAGCAAATTCGAAAGCCGAGATCGGCAGGTTGTAGGGCGCTTCTACAAGTTCTCGATTTTTCTCCACCGACAGGCTGGCCGGCTTGGACGCCTCCGAGCGATGAGATTATCAGCGCAGCCGCCCTCCGAATGATCAGTCGCAAAATTCCTTAACGATGAGGCTGACATTGTGCCCTCCAAAGCCAAACGAATTGCTCATGGCGACGCGCACCTTTTTTTCACGAGCGGTCCGCGGAACATAATCTAGATCACACTCTGGGTCGGGACTTTCGAGATTGATGGTCGGTGGAATTATCCCGTTCTTGATGGCGAGTGCACAAACGCCCAACTCGACGCTTCCGGCTGCGCCCAAGAGATGGCCGGTCATCGACTTCGTTGAGCTGATCGCTACGTTGAAAGCGTCGCGTCCCAGAGCGAGTTTAATTGCTCGTGTCTCGAAGATGTCACCGATGGGTGTCGAAGTCGCATGGGCGTTGATGTAGTCGAGGTCGCCGCTATCAACCTTCGCGTGATTCATGGCCATTCGCATAGCGCGCGCGACCTCTCGTCCTTCGGGATGCGGTTGGGTCATATGATGGGCGTCCGCAGTGCACCCGTAGCCGACGAGTTCACAATAGATCGACGCCGAGCGGTCCCTGGCATGCTGGAGCTCCTCGAGAACCAGGACTCCCCCACCCTCGCCCATGACAAACCCGTCGCGGTTCTTATCGAATGGGCGGCTCGCTTTCTCCGGTTCGTCATTCCGCAAGCTTAAAGCTTTCATGGCCGCGAAGCCGGCTACCCCGAATGGCGTAATGGTTGCCTCGCAGCCTCCCCCAAGAAAGATGTCTGCGTCACCGAATTTAATAGCCCGCCAAGCCTCTCCCACCGAGTTCGCTCCCGTGGCACAGGCTGAGACAATGCAGATATTCGGGCCCCGCAAGCCAAATTCCTGGGAGACATTCGCGCTCGCGGCATTGCCCATCATTCCGGTGATGGCGAATGGAGAAATACGGGCCGCCCCTTTTTCGACCAAACGATGCCCTGATCTTTCCATGCTTTCGAGTCCGCCGATGCCAGTGCCAACTGAGATTCCGAATCGATCTCGATCGATGCGTTCAAGATCGATGTTGGCGTCTTCCAAAGCCATTTTCGAAGCAGCCACCGCGAATTGCCCGAACCGTTCTGAGCGTTTGACCGACTTCGTTTCCCGAAAATAAAGCGCCGGCTCGAAACCAACCACCTCTCCGGCTATTTTGCACGGATAGTCACTGGCATCGAAGGCCGAAAATCGGCGGATGCCACTGACACCATTCACGGTATTGCGCCAAAATTCTGAGACGCTTAGCCCGTTAGGAGCTACGATGCCGATGCCGGTAATCACCACTCGGCGCTGCGCCGTGTTCTGTGCGATACTCGATGACATGGAGTTGTAAGGAGTTTTTACATCTTATGCCGGAATTCGAGGCGACCGCTAGCAAATCGCCGTCCCAGCGGTTAGTGACCGCTAAACAGCTCACGCATTTTCATCTTGATAGCTCGGCCTGGCACGGCTTTTCACTGAACAAGTCAAAACGGCGGGTCGGACATTGAACGGGCTTCGCTCGTCACTTTCCTGAGCAAGTGTGTGTGTCCAGCTATTCAACAGCGATCATGACACTCGAGGCCTTGATAATGGCGAAAGCATCGCGACCCACGGCAAGCTCGAGAGACTGAACCGAGGTCCTGGTAATAATCGCGACAACTTCTACTTTCGGTGCAACTTCAAGGGTTACCTCACAGTTCACTGCCCCATCGACAATCTTCGTGATCCGTCCCTTCAGCATGTTCCGTGCGCTAAGCTTCATTCAATGGTTCAATCAGAAAGCCGCGCGCCAGACAACCGTTCGTAACCGCGATCTGCCAGCCCGATGGCGGACGATGCTTGCGGGGTAAGGCGCACTTTCTTGCGCCAAGGCAGGTGTGGGCTCAACGCCTCCACGAACCCGAGCGACCACCGGCGCCGTGCCACGAGCCCGATCCGCCGCCCCAGTTCGCCGAGCCTCCCCGATATCCGCTGATGTGACCCGAGCCATGATCCCACGAAGCCGTGCTGCCGCGCCAACCGGTTGCGCTTCCGGACCCATCATTCCAGTGGGCGGAGCCGCCTCGCGCACCGTAGGCGCTCCCTGAACCGTCATGCCAATAGGCAGAGCCCCCATACCGATTTCGGTAGTAGCCGGTATTCCCATAGTAGGCGCCGTGATAGAATCCTGCGCCGCCGTAGTAGCCACCCCAATAGGGACTATACGCGGGCCCCGGGTCTGACGTAACCACGTACCCTCCAGTGCAGCCAGTTTGCGAAACTGAAAACATGACCGCGAGCGTCGCTACCGCGCTGAGTGATAAAATTTTTTTCATCGAAGTCTGATTGTTCCTGTCAGCGAGACCGCGGCTGGATCACGGCGACGAATGGGATTTCCCGTCCTCCAGCTGGTTTGGAAAAGACAAAGTCACGAGCGTTCAGCCATGGATGAAGGTTCCACCGCGTGAATTCGACCAAGGTCCGTGGAAAATTCGCTCGATCGGTGAAAGTCACCGCCAGGCGCCAAGGCAGAGCGCGCTTTCCCGCCTCGATCCAAATTTCCCAATTCACGCCAGGCGATCGAAACGCCAAATGATAACAGGCAATTCGATTGACGCTGGCACTCCCGACCACAACGCCACTGATCAACCTTCGTGTCAGCACTTCGTAGGGATCGCTGAAAAGCAACGGTGCCGAAACAAATCGAATGCCGGTTTCCTGCTGCAATTCAGGGAGCATCGCGTCGACGGTCGCCGGAGCTTTTGTCGTTGAATAGACCTTGTCTTTCGGAGCGAACGCAGAGGCGGTGGTCCCGTCAAAATAGAAGTCGAAATGAGGCGCCTCTCCCCTGAGTCGTGCGCGAAGCTTGTCGGGCCTCTTGAGAGATACCTCCGCCGAAGACAACAGGGTGATGAACTGCCCGGTCCTGATTGGAACTTCCATGACAATTCTCGAATGAAAGGTAAAAGCTTTGGCTGCGCCAAGAGTCGTGCTCATGCGCTTGAGAATTTCAAGCGCCTGGGGATCAATGCGTCCCAAGCTGCTACGGGAGGATTCCTCCGTGCGGCTTTCGGACAATGCCGGCGTGATCAGCCAGCAGACAAGTAGGGATATAGTAAGATATTGGACCAGTTTCATCGCTGAGAAGGTTCCTAGCGCCAGAGAACCGCCCAAATCTTTAGCAAGACCCGTCAAATCAAGCAAGATGATATGGCGCTAGACACACGAGCGCGGATTTTGAGACAAGACTGCGCCGAGACTTGATGGTTGAATTTCTCCTGGCGCACTTTCAAGATCTGCCGATGTCCTCTTACGGATCTTGCGCTTCGCCTGTCGGGGGAGGTAACGCCTCACGATATCTTCCAGATGAGCTCGCTGCGCCCGTTCGGTGGATGGTAGGGCCCGCCCCAATGGTCGAAAACCGAGGCATCGGCGATCGCCTCGAACTCAACTGATCAAAGGAGGCGTGGCTGGACCGGTCTTCATCCTGGCTAGCGAAATCGAGCCGGGAGCCACTTGTTGGACGAAGGCTGAGGAGCAGGCCTCGAGCCTGGCCGCATTTGCAACTCGTCTTCTCGGGTTTGGGGCACGTGCGACGCTCGCCGTGCTACCAACGCACCGAACCGATGATCAGCATCATCTCGTTCAGGTAATCGAGCGCGAGATTTCTAATGGCGCGTCGGAACTCATCCTTCTGCCTTTGCCTTTCGAGCTCAACATTTGGCAGCGGGCGCTCCTCGGACAGACATTGAGCGAGATTCGGCGCCTTCATCCAGCCGTTTCGATTCATCACGACGATATCAATCCAAGCCACCCCCTCCTGGTTGATTGCCTCGCCGACAAGATTTTGCAGACACTGGTTGAGCAAGGCATTCCTCCGCGGAACGCCGGGCTTTTGCTCGTAGCCAACGGACAAGGTGATCCAGGAAGCCGGGCTGACTCCTATCGGCTGATGCGCCTGCTTTGGGAACAAACGGGCGTGGGTCTCGGCGAGGTTGGATTCGTGCGTCATGAACAGCCGTTCTTATCGGCGGCTCTGCAGCGATGCCTACGTGAACCTCTCAACTGGATTCTGCTCCCACAGTGCCAATGGGACGGCGAAATGTATCAGCATGCCAAATTAATACTCGCAGACCACCAACGGGCGAATCCCACCGCATACCCTTCGCTTTTTGTTGAGCCGGTTGGTGATCATCCAATGATCCTTGCGTGGCTCGAGCACCGCCTTCGCGATCTCTGGCAGCAAAAGCGCGCTCGCCAGGTCGCGCGGATGCCTTCGCGGATTCGCCAAAAGCACTCCTGCTCCCCTGAGGTGTGGCACAACGGGAGCTGGGGTTCACCGCGAGCCGCAGACTCGAAACCCTGCTCGGTCTTTCTTGCCCGGGCGCGTAGCCCGGATGCTTTGGCCGAAATCTTCTCGCGAGTTCTTCCACCTGCAGATCGCTACTTGATAAAGGTCACCTGGCATGGCTATGCCACAGGAACATACACCGACGCCCTCGCTTTGGACTTGTTGTTGCGTGCACTCCCTGGGAAGGCGATTCTGCTCGAGGGCCATACCAGTAGCCGAAACTTGGGCGGCGCGAACTGGGACTGGGAGAGTCAGGCCAAGACGCACCGCAGGTGGATCCAGCAGCAGGAGCTTGAATTCCTCAGGCGGACCGGGTTGGCCCAGGTTATTGCGCAACATGGCGCCCAGTATCTGAACATCACCGAAGCGTGGTGGGATGGCGCCTGCGCGCGGGAAGAGGAGATTCGCGCGGCGCTCGGGGACGTCACACTCCGTCATCCCGAACTCGTGGGCTTTATCCCCTCAGTGCTACTCGCCCATCGCGGAATTCCGTTTCTCAGCTTCGCGCGCTTCAAAGGCCCAACTCGACTCGGGATCTCGAACCTTTTTGGTTTGCTTCCGCAGCCCTTGCGAAGCGCGTGGCACGGTCCGAACATCACCTACTTTGCATCGGTCTGCTGCGATCTGGCCCGCCTTTATGGATGCCTATTCCCGTTGTTCGGTCTCATCGAGGCCTTTGCCTGGGCGGTGCGTTGGGATCGCAAAGGGCTCTATCGCAGCCGGTGGGGGAATTACGATTTGGTTCCCGGCGATGGCATCTTCACGTTCAGCGAAGGGCTCGTCGGTGCCGACCTATTGGCTAGCCGGCTGCAAGGACAGGATGTGCAACGAAGCGGTTTCTACGATGTGGTGCGGGATCGCCTCGGCTGGTCGCAATTAGCCGCCGAAATCCCGCTTCCGGTTGATCTTCAAGCAAGCCTCCGGTGATCACTCACGCTTCCCGCTCGTTTGCAGAAGCAGCAGCAATACGAAAGGAGCGCCAACTCATAGTGACTTTAACGTTATATTCGCCATGACGCCGCCGGCAAATCGGACGAACATGGCTGAGCAATCGTCTCGATTTCCACGCCCACCAACAACGTGAAAGCAAGGCGGTCGTGAGCGCGAAACCTCCTCATACCCGAGCGCGGATGCCGTTGCAGGCATTCCGGCACCGCTCCTCCGCTCCAGGCTATTGCGATTTCTGCGCCAGTATCCGGATAATGCAAAGCTGCAAGACAATCATCACGGCAACACCCAGCAATGGCACGAAGATCCCCACGCGCAGATCTCCAAATCCTTGCGAAACAAATCCGACCAGCCACGGAAGCAGCGCTCCGCCGAGAGCGCCAATCACGAAAAAGGAACCGGTCATTTGGGACGCACCGTCCGCGAAAAAGCGAGCGAAGATCGCGAATGTCGTCGGGAAGACCGAGGCGAGTCCCAAGCCAGTCAAACCGCCGCCACATGTGACGCTGACGAGGTCATTACTCACGAGGATGAGGAGCAGACCAAGGCCCGCCAGAAGTAAGCCGAGCAAGATGAGAGCCGCATCGTTGACGCGAGTCAAGATCCCGGCTGCGGCGGCTCTTCCTATCAGCAATCCCGCCCAGAATGCTGATGGCGTCAGCGTCTCGAACCCGTTTGTGGACTCGCCAAGACGTAGGGCATAGGTGGCAATCCATCCACTGATGGCCGTCTCCGTTCCCACGTAAATGAAAATCAGCATGCCGGTGAAGAGCGCGTACGGACTCAACCAGCCGCGCAGAACAGATGCTTCAAAGCGCGCGCGATCATTTTCGCCCTGCACTAGATGATTTTGTCCAACGGCGGAATTGCTAACAATCAGTTGCGCGGTCAGGAAGGCCACCGCCCCAAGCAGCACGGCCAAGCCAACCAACGCCTGAGCCAGTTGCCCGTCCCGACCGAGAAATGCAATCGTCGGCGGGCCCGCGACGGCGCCGAGCGCCCAGGCGAAGTTCAAGATATTCACCGCCGCGGCCGGACGCTCCGGATTCATCTTCGCAATGAGGAGATTGGTCGCCGGAGCGGTCAAGCCAAGCGCCAAACCCGCAACGGAAACTGATAGTAAACCGATCAACCAGGAATTGATGCCAAGACAAACAACTGCCCCCGCCGTCGCGGCATACCCGCAAACCATGAGGCGCAGTAGGCCGGCTCGAACGATCACCCAGCTCGACAGAGCGCAGCCAATGATTGCCCCGGTAAACTGAGCCATGAAAAATAACCCAAGCTCTCCATCATCGAGAGACCACTTGGTCGCCAACATCGGCAGGATCGGTCCAAGTAAAGTCGTTACAACGCCAATCAAGAGAAAGCCGACGTGCAAGACGACCACAAGCTCTCTCGCCCGGGGCCACGACGAAACCGTGGAGTCTCCCATTTAAATTAGATGGTGCTCACCCATTGGGTCTTCGCAATCGCTGCAGCATGCAGGAAAGTCAACTCAGGCGGCGCGGATATCCTGCGAAAACCGGTGGCGAGGATCTATTGCCGGGCCTCCGCATGCAAAGCGACCGGGCCGCTCCGAGGTCATCGCGGTCTGGCCGACGATCGATAGCAGCAGGGTGGCGTCGACGCGCTTCCTAAGTGATCGCAGCCGGTCAATTCTAGGAGGAGACGACCTGCACAGAAACTTCCATCCGGTGGAAAGCATCATGCGGGCCGTCCCATGTGCCCGAGAGGGGGGAGGCCTTGACATGCTCGGCTGACACAGCGACGGAGACATGCTCGAAACCGACCAGCTTGTTGTTGGTCGGGTCGAAACCTCGCCACCCGGATCCAGGCAGGTAAATCTCCGTCCAGGCATGGGTGGCGCCGTGCTGCCCCTCGCCCATCTGAATATATCCGGTCACAAATCGCGCGCCAAAGCCCAAATGTCTGGCAGCTTCCATCATCAGCACAGCATAGTCACGACAGGATCCACTTCTCGATGCGAGCGTCTGGCAAGGAAGCTGGACGCCCGCTTCTTCGCGACGCGCGTATTGGCACGAATCGTAAATGCGCGTATTTAACTTGTTCAAAAGCTCGAACGTGCCGATCAGCTGGCCAGGTCGATACAGCTCCAAAAGCCAGCTTTGCAACGCCGGACCATCATAAGGATAACTAGGAAGGCGATAGAGAACAAGTTCGACCTGTTCCGTTGACGGGTATTGAAAGGGGTACTGCGAGGCGCTCGGCTCAATATCAAAATTGAGCGGATTGTCGTCGTAATGATCGACGTTCACCTCGCTAAAAACCCTTAGCTTTTGGCTTTGCTGAGCGAAGTTGAAAATGGCGATGGAATTCCCGTAAATATCGCGCAACCACCGTATGTCAGCCTTGGGCTCCACTTCGAGAACCGCGCTGTCGATATGCACATCGTGGCCTTCGCGTGGACGTAGCAAGGCGCGGTGCGGCCCGAAGGCGACCGGCGTGTGGTAGTGATACTCGGTGTTGTGGACAATACGTATGCGCTTCATTAGGTCTCCTAAACTGAGATGACGCAGTTAACCCGTGTCATCAAGCCCATTCGGGCTGAGATGCTGGAAATCGCGACAGTTCGGCGGTTTGCTCAGGTCAACTGGGTGGAGGGCGAGGGCGACGCGCTGGTTTCCAGAAGAATGGGACTGCTCTCCATCGGAAATAGTCGACGAATAATTCCGGCGGGAACAGAAGCGAAGAGAAACGACCTTGACTTTATCCGCAACGTCCAGATTTTCAGCCGGGTGGCCGCACGATTTTATTCCGCTAAGCAGGTCGTATCTAACTTACGGTCGACCCTCAGGATCCCGAAATCATGCATGAGAGCCGCGAATCCATCACTGCTCACGCGACTCCGACGGAGGGCCTAACGCGCGCGTTACTTGAAGCCATGAACATCCCGGCCTGGAATCTGCACAGCGAGTGTTAACCTCAAGGCAGACACCGATTCCAGCCTTGGTGCGCGTCAAGCCGGGAGCATTGGAGCGAGTGGGAATCTACGCGGAGCGCTCTGGCTTTAAGCGCGTGCTCCTGCTCTTCAGCGATGGTCTTGATCTCGAGCTCATGGAGCGCTTGAGAACCTCGCTCCTCTCACGAGAGGTCCACGTGCTCCAGGAGTTGCCGATAAGCTCGATTGGTTTCGAACAAGCAACAGAAACGTTTCAGCAGTCGCCGCCGAATGCAGACGCAGTTATCGGGTTCGGTGGCGGCAAGGCGCTGGATGTCGCCAAGTACATCGCCTATCTGTCCCGAATTCCTTACTTTTCGGTCCCGACGTCGCTTTCGAACGATGGCTTTTGCAGTCCGCAATCGAGTCTCACGATAGCGAATCAGCGCCGGCCAGTTCCTTCGGGAATGCCGTTCGGCGTCGTGATCGATACCGCCGTTTGTTTGCACGCGCCCGAGCTTCTCTGGCACTCTGGTGTGGGAGATCTTGTCTCCAAGTTCACCGCAGTGACCGACTGGAAGCTGGCTTTTCATGCTGTTTCCGAAAACGTGGACGATTTTGCCGCCCTTCTTTCGGATGCAAGCGTCTACCAGTTTCTGGCCCGACCAACCCGGGACTTGGAAGGAATGCGATTGCTCGGCATGGCCCTGCTCTTGAATGGCATTTCGATGTCGATCTGCGGTTCTTCCCGTCCGGCCAGCGGCAGCGAACATCTCATTTCGCATGCTCTCGATAGTCTCAGCAAGCGCCCGCGGCTTCATGGCCTTCAAGTTGGTGTAGCGACATATCTGGTCAGCCACCTCCAACGCCAGAACTCCCGCCGTATCGCCGATCTCTTCACAACAACCGGGTTTTGGCAGGTCATCGCGAACGATCCCTTTAATCGCGCCGAATGGCTCGACGCCGTCCGGATGGCCCCCTCAATTAAATCGGACTTCTACACCGTCCTTTCCTCACGTGACTGTCTCCCCGAAGTTGCAACCGCGCTTCACTCCGATCCTCTCCTCAGACCGTGCTTCCTGGATTGAGCGTTTCCTACGCCCTGTCGTCGCCCTCTGGCAATGCGCGAAGGTCAACGTCACTTTACACGTCCCATCGACACTGAATGTCTCATCCCCGAGCAATTCGCTGAGAAGCGAGCCCGTAGAATCTCAGCTAACCCGGACAAATAAGACAATCCAGTTACTTACAGTCGAATCTTCGCTAAGACAACGTGTAGGATTCTAAGCGGTTCTGGACTTTGGCGCCGCCAGGCCAAGCATAAGGAGGGACATTCCGTTAAACAGCAAATTGATCCCGAAGAAAAGTCCCAGCACCCAGGCTGAATCGGACGGCCATCTCGAGTAGACCATGATCCCGAGAATAAGCGCCGCAATCCCATTGATCAGAGTCCAGCTCCAGCCACTGTGCTTGCGCAGGCGGAAAGCTCCTCCGATAAGGAAGATCCCCTCCACAATTAAGAAGACCGCAAAGATCAGGGTGATGACGGCGATACTCGAAGCAACGCACACTAATAGGGTCAGACCCGCTGCGATGCGGATAAGCGCAAAGAGAGCTTCAAGGGCGCGGTGAGTAACCTCCTTTCCGAAAAGTGCCAGGAACAGAGCAATAGCGCCGCTGACCAAGGCAAATGCGCCAAGAAATTGGGCGATTACCACCGAAAAGAAGAGAGGAGAACTCATCGCCATGAGTCCTACGATAATAGAAAGAACGCCACCAGTGATCAGCCAACCGCGACTCATCGACAGGGCCTCGCGTGCGGTCGTAGGAGTAACATTTGTCGTCATACAAAAGCCCTTCAAGCGATTCGAGCCTCGAAAAGCTAGCAGTTTTTTTCTGCACGATTCGCAATGAGTCGCTAAAGTTCGCTGCCAGAGGCGCCACCCTCTCATAGGATTGGAGCCGGCCCGCGAACCGCATGCGTCCTCGACTTTGAATAAAATGGCGAGGTTTGTAATCGTAACCAACTGCCAAGGGAGCGTTCCGTCGCGTGGCGGTTTTGTTTAGCGATGGTAATTTCACGCCGCATTACACTCCGGCGCTCCCAGGGTCCAACTCGCCCTCATCACTTCGATGCTAAGAGCGGGGATAGCTCCCGCAATTAAACACTTGGATAGAACGATGCGGGAACTCATTGTCCCGGCCCGCACACTTGATTGGAGCCACCCTTACTCTCAGGAGATCAGCGAACTCGAAATCACAAAAACACCCACCCGTCAGCGAAAACCCCATGCAGCTCGAAAGCTTTACGACATTCAATCTCGCAATCCTCGTCCTTGCCCTGGGCAGCTGGCTGAATAGCAGAATTGGAATCCTGCGGGACTTCAATATCCCTGAGCCTGTAACCAGCGGCCTGCTCGTTTGTGTTGTCACCGCGTTGCTGTATTGGTTTGTTGGGCTCGAAATCTCGTTTAGCCTCGCCACTCGCGACTTCCTGCTTCTCTATTTCTTCGCCTCGATCGGCTTAAACTCGGACATCAAGACCCTTTGGGCAGGCGGTATCCCCCTCTTGATTCTTGTGGCGGTGACTATTGGATTCATGCTTCTGCAAAATCTCACGGGCATAGCCGTGGCCACATCCTTGGGGCTGGACGCCTTGGTCGGCTTGCTCGGAGGCTCCGTTTCGTTGCTCGGAGGCCACGGTACCAGCATCGCGTGGGCTCCGACATTTGCGGAAAAACACGGAATCCCCAACGCGACCGAGATTGGTATCGCCTGCGCGACGCTCGGCTTGGTGATCTCTTCTCTGATCGGAGGTCCGATCGCGCGGTTCCTGATCACTCGGCATGGCTTGGAGCCAAAGGTCATCCATCAGCCGGACGTTGGCGTCACCTATGACGCGAAGATAGAGGAGATCGGATATTACAAGATGCTTAGCACGCTCTTCTGGCTCAACATGAGCCTTGCGCTCGGCAGCCTTCTGCAAACAGGGCTGCGTTATATCGGCGCTAACCTTCCTCTCTTTGTTTGCTCGCTCTTCGCGGCGATTATCCTGACGAACACGGTCCCGCAAATCTTAAAGACGCCATGGCCTGCGGGAACCCGGTCGCTGGCGCTGGTATCGGATGTTTCCCTGGGGGTATTTCTAGCAATGTCCCTAATGAGTTTGCAGCTATGGACCATCGTTGATGTCGCCGGACCCATTCTCGCGATCCTGACCGCGCAGACGATCCTCGCTGTGTTCTTTGCACTGTTTGTCATCTTTCGTGTTATGGGCCGCGACTACGAAGCGGCCGTCATCTGCTCGGGCTTCGCCGGCATTTCGCTCGGCGCGACCCCCACCGCCATGGCTAACATGACAGCCGTTGCCAAAAAGTACGGCCAGGCGCACCGCGCGTTCATTATCGTGCCGCTCGTCTCGGGGTTCTTCGTGGACATTGCAAATGCCATCGTCATCTCCCGCTTCCTGGCTTGGTTCGGCTAGCACCTTCAGAAAACCTCGTGCCAGTTCTTAGACCTGAGACGCCTCAGCGTCTGCTTGTCTCAGGGAGGAGGTCGCGGTCGTTTGGTCGGGAGGCAAACAGATTCAAACCGAGTCGCTCAGAAAGAAACCTGGCCACTAGCTGACCCTTGACACTATTGCCGGCAGCGTCGAGTCGCGGGGCAAAAACGCCGAGTCCACCTTTGCCCGGAGACACGGCGACCATTCCGCCGCTGACACCGCTCTTGCCAGGCAGCCCAGTGTCATACAACCAATCGCCCGAATTCTCGTAGAGTCCTGCCGTCACCATCACTGCCAGGACGTGTTGGCAATGAATCGCGTCGATGACACGGTGGCTGGTGACAGGATTGATGCCCCCGTTGGCCAAAGTGGCAGCCATGACTGCGAGATCCCTTGTCGTGACGCTCAGCGAGCATTGTTTGGTGTAAACTTCCGTCGACCCTGCCGGATCAAAATAGATCCGACCATATGTCTGAAGCAATTTAGCGATGCCTTGGTTCCGTTGGTTGGCGGCCGCCTCAGAATGATAGACCTCGCTATTAAGTCTAAGGTTCCGTCCGGCGAATGCGGATAGACCGTCGCGGATGAATTGCCACTTGCTGTCTGCGGTTGCCCCGGGCGCTAGGCTGGCTGCGGCGATCGCTCCGGCATTAACCATCGGATTTGTGGTTCCCTCGTCAGTTCGCTCGATGGCGATGACCGAATTAAATGGCAGCCCGGTACTATTTACCCCGAGCTTTTCCCGCGCCTCGTCCTCACCAATCGCCTGACAAACCAAAGCAAAAACGAACGGTTTGGAAACGCTTTGAATGGAGAACTCATAGTTCGTGTCCCCCATTGCGTGAACGACGCCGTTGACCCCGGTCACACCCACTCCGAACAGATCGCTCGGAACTTCGGCGAGCGCGGGAATGTAGTCGGCATTCTGGCCGTCATTCACTCCACGAAAGCGCTCATAGGCTTCGGCCACCAGGGCCGCCACGCGTTCAGACGACGGCAGGTGACCTGTCGATACGGACGAAGGATTGGTCAACATCACGGTGAGACTATGCGCAGCGTTCTCGACGCAACAATCGGTCAGTGCAAGACGATCGGCCGCCATTGAGTCTCTGAACTCCAATTCCCAGATACAACGCGAGATTCGCCTTGTCGACACGATCGAAAGGATGAGGATGCGCGGCATGTTCTCATGGAGCGCTCACGGGATCCGAGATCTCTTGCTTTACCAGGCGATTCGGTTTTTCCGACTGCGAGGAACTCGTGAGAAGGCCGCCCGAGGTTTTGCCATCGGGCTGGCCTGCAATTTTTATCCGACCTTTGGTTTGGGTGGTATCTTGGGAGGGTTCCTCGCGCGCTTGTCCGGCGGAAGCCTGGTCGCCGGATTTATCGGAGGAACCACCCTCGCGTTTATCTGGCCGATCGTCTTCTACATCAATATCCGCACCGGGGCCCTCTTCCTTAGACCGGCCATCGTCATCGACGACCTCGAGGACGTAACCGAGAGAACAATGAGTGCGCTGCTTTGGGGAAAGACCTTTGCTATCGGTGCAATCGTCAACAGCCTTGTTGCGATTCTTATATCCTATCTACTATTTCTTTTGATGTTCGAGAAAGTCCGAACGCCTGCATTGAAGTGGCTGCGAGAGCGCGTCCGCCGTCGCAAAGTCTCGAGCGGGCGTTAACCTACGGCGGCTGCTGGAGCGGCCCGGTGTCAACTGGGAGCGGCGGGAGAACGAGTTCCTCGATACGCCCGAGCAAATAAGGAAAGAAGGGATTTGATGACTCGCGAAAGAGCATGTCGAGGCTCACGATGAGAGTTCCCCGCTCTCCCCTTCCGGCGATCGCCCCCAAGTTGACTCCGAAGCTCTCGTTGGGATCGGGTTCCGATCCATACAACGAATCCGTAGTCGGAAATGGAAGGGCGATGTGCGAGAGCGAATACGTATCGGCCGGATAGGCCAACCCCAGATCTTTGAGCTTTTCCGTCGTCTCTCCCGCCTCGGTTGAACGTTCCACGACATTGCTGCTGTCCGGAGTGGCATTGGTCACAATCGCCGTCCGGAAGTTTCGTGGCGCCTTCGGCAGCAGTCGATCGAGGATCGTCTCCAACTCGGGACGTACCAGTGGTCCGAACTTCGTATTTCGATTTAAATCGAACAGGACAAGCTCGCTCCCATTCTTAGGGAGGCGATTATAAAATGTTGAGATGACGGCACTCGTGCTGACGGTGGAATCTATCACCGATTGAAAGGTGACTACCGGTGGCAATTCGTCTAGTCGAGCTTCACGGGCGTAACGGACGATCCTCCTTTGCATTGCATCAGTAAGAAGAAACGATTGCCGCGCTGCGTTGACGGGAAACGAATTATACTTGAATGGGTTGAACTCCGGCAACACGCTTAACCAAGCGGCCTTGGCGAAGGCGGGAAAGATCGCAGGAAGACCGGCCAGCCCAGCGAAACGCGCAAAGGCGGTAATTCCAATCATCGGCGAAATTAGTATGAGTCGGTCTGGCCGCGCCAGATCCCTATCCCCCAGGGCGTCGAGAGCGTAGATCAAGGCTAACGCCCCGCCATTCGAATAACCAACCAGGTGCAGGGGAACTGAGGGACCAGCACGCCGTCTGGCCTCCCGCACCGCCAAGCGGGTGGCCGCCAGCCACTCTTCCCACTCCACGTCCGCTAGTGCTCCCGGCACGGTCCCGTGGCCGGGTAGCCTGATGACTACGGCAAGGTAGCCATGATCGCGATAGCTTTGAGCGATGTGGCGCAGACTGTAAGGGGAATCTGTCAAGCCGTGAAGAAGCACAGCGGCACCGACCACCGGTCCATTCGGTTCCAGAAGAAATGAACGATTCCAATCCTGCGAAAAATGGCCGGGATAGACCGGACTCCCTTCAAAATAACGATTGGCTGGAACACGGTCCTCGGGAGCAAGCTTCTCGGTAACGTTTTCTCGGACTGTCTCGAAGACCGAATCTTCGGACTTCATATATTCATTCCAGTCCGCTTGATTGAGCTCCTTGATGCTTAGCTCGCGAGGCATGGACGTATGCCAGGGACGCAGTGGCGGACCTCGCTGAGTGTCATAAATACGGACGACAAGAAAAGTTGTCAGGATCACCAGGAGGAAAAGCGCTCCGCTTTTCAGAATCCTTAACAACCAGGAAAGCATCACGCTGGCCGTTCGGGCTCGATGGAAGAATCGCGCAGAGCGACACTTTCAAGCGCTTCCAATCTGGTTTGGTGAAGCGCTAGAGCGGCAACTGACGAGAGGTCGAAGCCTGAGCGCTTTTGCTGCGCCAACCAGTCACCGGCCATATTGTCAAAAACGTATCACCAAAAGTTTAAAGGGGCTTTCTGATCCATGAGGACCGCTATCAGAGATGCCCACGAGAGACAATATAGTTGCTAGTTGCTAACAAACCCGTTGGCATGCGAGCGGGTTCCTGCCACATCGAAACCCTTGACGCGTGCTCGTCTGCCGATAATCCAGATGCAAACACCATACCGGAATATGCCTTTTGCACCTGAGATTGCTCGGAAAATGAGACGGATGCTTTTGTTTGCAGTGTTGATAATCGTTTCCTCAGGCCATGCTTTGGCGTGGAAAGATGGCGAGCTTTTGATCTGGATCAGCGACAATCGCGGCTATCGCGCGCTCGTCGAACTCGGTCAGAAATTTGAAAAAGAGTTTGGCGTCTCGGTGGAGGTGCAGACCCAGGATGATATCACCAACAAATTTCAGGCTGCCGCTCAGGCCCTGAAAGGTCCGGACATCTTTTTTTGGGCCAACGATCGAATCGGTGAATGGGCCGATGCCGGCTTACTGAGGCCGCTAAAAATTCGGTCGAAGTTCAAGGGGGCGTTCGTTCCCATGGCGTGGGACGCGGTCACACACAAAAATCAGATCTGGGGATACCCTCTCGCCCTCGAATGTGTCTCACTGATCTACAACAAGAGGCTTGTTCCGGAAAAGCCACCGGATCAACTCTCGGAGTTCGCCGCCTTCGACAAACAATTGAAGGCGCAACATCCGGGAGCAACGGCCATCATGTGGGAGTATGCCTCACCCTATTTTAGTTTTCCGTTTCTCGCGAGCGCCGGGGCTTATCCGTTCAAGAGAACTGCCAGCGGTTACGATCTCGAAGACATCGGCGTCAACAATGCCGGAGCGATCGCCGGTCTCACGGCAATCATTGACCTCATCAACGCGGGGGTGCTCCCGAAAGGTTCGACGCAGAGCATTTCCGAACAAAAAATGAGCAGCGGCCTGCTTGCGACGATGGTCAACGGCCCGTGGATATGGACGGATCTTCGCAAGAGCGGGATCGACTTCGCATTGGCACCGCTTCCCGGAGTTGGCGGCAATCCGGGCAAGCCGTTTGTGGGAGTTCTCGCCGCGCTTATAAACCGTTCGAGTCCGAATGCCGACTTTGCTGTCGAGTTTCTTGAGAAATATGTCTGCACCAAGAAAGGCCTCACCGCCATCGATACCGAGGCTCCCCTGGGCGTGCCCGCACTTAAGGCTCTCGCCGAGGAGATGAGTGCCACAAATCCTCTGATAAAGGGCACCTACGAAAATGTCCGAAACGGAATGGTGATGCCCAACATTCCCCAGATGGGAAAGTTCTGGAGTTCGATGAAAGCGGCTTTCGAGCTTGCGACCAGCGGTCGAGCCAGTCCCGAGGCCGCCTTGAAAGCCGCCCGGAAGAGCATGAAGAGCAAGTAAAATCACCCGGGGAGAGATGTTCTCGCGCATCGAATCACGGAGCCAGTCGAGTCGCAGTTCGGCTTGACCCAATCGACCAAGCCCACGGAAGCAGAAATTACCGAGGATCCTGGCTCGTCCTGCGAGACATTCTTCGTGACATCAAGAACCCGAATAATTGCGCTTCCAAAGTCACGCTGTTTGGCTCAGCCAAAGGCGAGAATCGATGCCATCCTTTCCTCGCCGCCAGGCGTATCGTCTGCATGAGAGTGTTATTAACTGGTGCAAACGGCTATATCGGCCTTCGCTTACTCCCAGAGTTGCTCGCGGCAGGACACGATGTTTTTGCGGCTGTCAGGGATCCGCGGAGGTTGCCGGTGGCGGAATTCGAGAAGATGCCCGGCCGGCTCCAGACCGTCGAATTGGATTTGTTGGAAGGTCCGCTGTCGTTCCCGAAAGATGTCGACGTTGCTTATTACCTCGTTCACTCGATGGGAAGTGGAGGTGATTTCGCGAAACGCGAGGAAGACGTTGCTCGGAATTTTGCGGCCGCTATCGAGAGAACGGATTGTCGGCAGGTCATATTCCTTGGCGGGCTGCTGCCGGAAGGAGGCCACCTTTCGCCGCACCTACGATCTCGACAGCGAGTAGGAGAACTGCTCTCCCGCTCAGCAGTCCCTCTAACCACGTTGCGCGCCTCGATCATCGTCGGCAGTGGGAGCGCGTCATTCGAGATTGTCCGCGATTTAGTCGAGAAGCTGCCAGTAATGCTAACCCCACGCTGGACTCGCAATCTCTGCCAACCGATCGCCATCCGGAACGTGATCCGCTACCTATTGGGCGTGGCCTTAGTGCGGCAAACCTTCGGTCGTGTCTTTGAAATTGGCGGACCGGAAAGTCTTTCTTACGAAACTCTCCTCAAACAATACGCGCAAATGCGCGGTCTCCATCGCACGATTATTTCAGTGCCTTTCTTGACCCTTCGGCTCTCCTCGCTTTGGTTATTCTTCGTTACAAATACGAGCTTTCCTATCGCTCGTGCCCTTGTCGATAGCTTGACCCATGAGACGGTTTGCCGTGAAAGCGCTATTACCGAGATTGTCCCGCAGGTGCTGTTAACTTACCGGGAGGCGATCGAAAAGGCCTTTGCGCGAATCGCTCAAAATCGCGTCCCGTCCTCTTGGTGCGACGCCTTGGTCTCGGGGCGATTATCGCCTCAGCTCTGGAGATCGATTCACGTCCCCGAGCACGGTGTCCTGCGCGATCAGCAAAAGCAACCGCTGTCGCGAGGGAGGGAAGCGGCCCTCGATGCGATTTGGACGCTTGGAGGTCAGGCGGGGTGGCCATCAATGAATTGGGCTTGGAGACTGCGAGGCGCAATCGATCGGCTTTTCGGAGGGACTGGGTTACGACGTGGACGCCGCCATCCTAGTCTATTGAATCCAGGAGATGTCCTCGATTTCTGGAGAGTGTTGCTCGCCGATCGTGCGGCCGGACGTTTGATCCTCTATGGAGAGATGAGATTGCCGGGCGAAGCATGGTTGGAATTTGAAGTATCGGAGCGTGAACTGGTGCAAACCGCGACGTTTCGACCCCGCGGACTATACGGACGAGCGGTACTGGTATCTTTGCTTTCCCTTTCACGCCTTCCTGTTTCCGCGAATGGCCCGGCAATTGGTATGCTAGAAGCACGTTGTCCGACCGACGTGTCATCTTTTCACTAATTGGCGGAATGACCGGATCGGACAGGTACCTTTTGGGCGAACCGACATTCTGGCGCGAGATGACCTCGCCAACGACGGGGCGAGAGCTGGATGAATACTCATCTTCAGCGCAGCATGCCCGCGAGTTAGTCACAGCCGATATGATCCGGTCTCAATGCTGCGAGCAAGCCGTTGCGCTTTGGCAGCCGACTTCACCTGCCGTGCTTTTGAGTGACTTTCGCCATAGCCAATAGAGCGGTGATCATTGGCCGTGAATCGCTTTGAATCCCATCGTGCATTTTTCAGATGCGTTCTTGTCAGTCGGTCGAGAAGGAGACGATGTAGACAGACCGAAGACTTGGCTGGACGCGCTCTGGAACGAAAGAGCCACTGACATCGATTCGCTATGAAAAACCCACTCTCAAAAATCGCCATCGTCACCGGCGCTTCACGCGGCATCGGCGCCGCCATATCCCGTCGCCTGGCGGCCGACGGGTTTTGCGTAATCGTCAACTATGCCGGGTCAGCCGATGCTGCCGAGTCGCTGGCGTCCGAGATCGAGAAAGCCGGAAGCCGCGCACTTGCGGTCAGGGCGGATGTTAGTGATCCGATCGCCGTCAAAACGATGTTCGACATTGCGGAGAAAGAGTTTGGCGGAGCGGATGTGCTGGTGAACAACGCCGGTATCATGCTGCTCTCGCCGATCGCGGAGACGACCGATGAATTGTTCGATCGACAGATCGCCATCAACTTGAAAGGCGTATTCAACGGCATGCACGAGGCCGCCCAGCGCCTACGAAGTGGCGGACGGATCATCAGCTTCTCCTCCAGCGTCGTCGGCCTTTATCAGCCGACGTATGCCGTCTATGCGGCCGCAAAGGCGGGTGTCGAAGCCCTGACTCATGTGCTCTCGAAAGAACTGCGAGGCCGGAACATCACTGTTAACGCGGTTGCTCCTGGCCCGACGGCGACCGAGCTGTTCCTCAAGGGCAAGCCGCAGGAGGTCATTGATCATCTCTCAAAACTACCCCCCCTGGAGCGCTTAGGTCAGCCGGAAGACATCGCAAACGCGGTCGCCTTCTTAGCCGGACCCGACGGCGCATGGGTCAACGGCCAAGTGCTCCGCGTCAATGGCGGAATCATTTGAAAGCTTCCACCGAGACCGTGTTGCCATGAAATAGGACTGACTCGGCTGCCTCGGCCTGCGGGCTACTTTTCGTGAGTCTGCAAGCTGTTGGCTCCTGACGACGATTCAAGGGCCTACGGAACTCTTCCACTGTTGGGATTGACCAGCCTGGCAATCCTCAACCATAATTTACCTGTGAGCGCGCTTCCTCAGGCGGGTCTCGGAAAAACAGAGCCGCAAAGTAGTATGACCCGGTAATATGGGCGCCAGCGCCAAAGCACTCACAACCCGTGAGTCAAAGACACGGAATTTTTCTTCTCAGGAAAATAAGCCTGAGCTTTCTTCAGCGACAAACTCATCCGCCGAGCAGATTTTTTTCCTTCAGAGAACGGTTGGAAATCGCGAAGTGGAGCGATTGTTGAGATCAGGGGTCCTCCACGCGAAGCCCGCTAGCGGAGCCTCGATCGCCAGGTCAGGCTCTCAGCCATCCGTCACCGCGCTAGAGTTGCGCCCCAACCAGCGCGGGATACTGCAGCGCAAGTGCATCTGCGGTGGCGCAGCGGGCCTGTCGGGGGAATGTGATGAGTGCCGAACGAAGAAGCGGTCAGGCCTGCAAACCAAACTTAAGGTCAGCACGCCGGAAGATATCTACGAACAGGAGGCGGACCGCGTCGCTAATTCCGTGCTAAGCAAACCGGGAAAACCTTGCCTCAGCGAGGCTTCTCCGCGAATTCAGCGCTTCGCCGCTAATGCCTCTGTCGAGACGAATGCCGCTTCTGCCAGCGTCAGCGCTGCGCTGACAAGTTCCGCCAGCCCGCTGAATCCCACCTTACGGCAGGACATGGAGCAGCGCTTCGGACACGACTTTTCTCATGTGCGAGTCCATACCGGCGCCATTGCCGGCCATTCTGCAGACGACGTGAACGCCCTCGCCTATACCGTGGGACGCAACATCGTTTTTGGTGCTGGCAGGTTCGCGCCAGAGACGCAGGAGGGACGGCGATTGTTGGCGCACGAACTCACTCATGTCGTTCAACAAGGGCCTCCTACCGCGCAGAGGTCTCCGATCGCTGGGGACATTCACCATCTTTCGGCGGGCGTATTGCAGCGCGACCGGAAAGATGAAGGCAAAGACCCGTGGGATAACTTGGACCCGGCAGATCGACAAGAGGTCGCGGAGCTCTACGAAGACTGCCAAAACCTGATTGGCTGGCTCGCTCGCGCGCAGCAAGGCCACTCAAGTGGCCGCAGGAGCGATTGGCTGAAAGGACTTAACAGAACACTTAACAGGATCGGAGAACTAGATAGCGACGCGGATATCGACGAAGTCGCGCACTCCTTCAACAGCTATCGGAGGTTTATTGAGCGCAACGTCACCACTTATGCTAATGAATGGGCCAAGGTCAAAAAGCGCTATGGGGATGAACGCCAGTGGCTGCTTTCCCGCGCGGCGAGATCAACCGATACCATAGAGGCAGCCAACTACCTGGACGAATTATACAAGCAGGTCATCGAGTGGCTGGATAAGGGCGCAGCGCTTTGTATAACGGATGAAGAATATCTTACTCTTAAGCAGACGCTAGATCAGGAAAAGCATTTGTGGGTCGGCTCGATCCGCGGAGCACGCATCCGGGCAAAGCAACTTCGGGACATGATGGACGTGGTGACAGAGCTGCGTCAAAGCGGCGAAGATGCTGAGAAGTTTGTGCCTAACTGGATGGGCCAGGTGGAAACGGAAACCTCCTATCTCCAAGCCGCGACCACCCGTGCCACCGAAAGCGGCACCTCTGCGGCGCAGTTCTATCCTCAAGAGTTCTCCGGCTTGAGGCAGGATCTGGAGAGAAGGAAACAGTTGACTTTGGAAGCTCATCCGCGCGAGGTCTCGACGTTGGAAAAGGGCGCGAGCTTCGTGAAAGGAGGCGTGGGAGCCATCGTCGGCATCTTCGTCGAGGCGGCGAAGCAAGTGGTCGACCTCGTTCAAATACTGCTTCACTTCGTCACGCTGAAGAAATACCAGCCGCGGTTCGTCAGCGACATGGCCGAGGCTGCGAAACAAGGTAAAACCACGGGTGACCTGTTGAAAGGAATGGTCACTGGCCTGATTGAAACACCGGGACGTTTTCTCAAGGCATGCCGCGAGGGAGACTGGGAAGGTATC
Source organism: uncultured Verrucomicrobiae bacterium (assembly GCA_963706955.1). GTDB lineage: Bacteria > Verrucomicrobiota > Verrucomicrobiia > Chthoniobacterales > Terrimicrobiaceae > DASTFP01. The sequence continues at coordinate 54,544 of CAVPOC010000014.1, forward strand.
GGGCGCGAAGCGGTCAATATCTATTTGTTAGCTAAGACAATTAAGGAAGTGCCGGAGATGGTCCAAAAGATGCCTGCCTTGGTGGAAAGGACCGCGGCCAGCCTAAGGATCTTGCGCGCGAGAAAGGTCGCGCTCGAATTGCAAAGTGAGGCGCGGATGCTACCTAAGCCGCAAGCGCCACCTCAGGCCGGCGTAACGCCGAAGCGACCGATCGGATTTGAGCTGCCACATAATGCGCCGGTCAAACCCGCGCCTGCCCCGGGGCCCGAGCCGCAAGTCCTCACGACAATCACACCTAGCCGGCCCGTCGCCGGCTTTGGCAGAAAACTTGCACCCAAACCAGAACCGGTCCCGTTGACGCCTGGCCAGACTGTCTTCACGGAAATGCCGCGCGTGCGATCGGTGCAGGGGAACCAACCGACCTATGGCAGTGTAACTCCGGCGCTGAAAGGCGAGCGGCTCGGCGCGCCTACAGCAACGACCAAAAAAGGACCGCCAAGCGGCGAGCCGCCCGTGAATGTCCCCGCGAAACAAGCGGTCCAACCTCCGAAGGACGTTCCCCAGACAGGCCAGGTGAAATATGAGGTAGGCAATCCGCGGCGGTACGCGGTGAAAGAGTATTTCGAAGGCGAGGCGGGCGTGGGTGGCCACCCGCAAGCGCGTTATTACGTCGATATGAAGATCGGCAGCGATGGGATCATGCACGGTGACTTCATGTTGCGCGGAGGCGGCTACCGGTCGGGTTCGCTTTTTGGGAAAGAGCAATTCATGAAAGCCAAAGCCTACTTCGAGCGGAAACTCGGCCGCGACTCCGTGAAGGGCATGAGGAGCGACTGGGGCGCGGGCGACAACCTCCAGCTCTTCAATGAACAGTTTAAGATTTCCAAAGGCAAGAGACTCGGCGACGAAGCCGCGATGCGCGAGGCGGCGCAAAAGACGAAAACCGGCGAATGGGCCCAGGAAGCCGGATTTCGCAGAGTGACGATCGAAAGCTCGCAGCGCGGTGCCGGTGGCGAGTTCACGGAGGTAAAAGTTCGTTTCGAGAAATAGAAACTGCGAAGCCACGCTCGCCGACCATGACCAACTTGTCCCCTCGGATCTCTTTTATGGTCCGCCGGTCATGGAGCAAGCCACAGCCACGAGACATCGTTACACTTGCAGGCCTCGGATCCGGAAGAAACTTTGGAAATCGTCCGCGGTGCGCGCTTTGAGCACCATATTCTTGGCCGCGCAATTTTGATGTGCGGCTCGCGCGGTAGAGCAGTGGAGGTTTCACCGTTGATAGCGGTCCCTATGATTTTGCCGTTCGCGTTATCGGGAGGTTTCCCGAAAAGCGGCTCTGTGTTGGTCATATGCGAAGCCTGACGGAACCGGCCTTAGCACGGGACGCTTTTTGTCCACCACCCGCCGGTTCGCTTCGTTCTTGACCATGTCGTGCCGATCCCGTTCGCTTGGTCGAGCACGACGTGTCACGTGGATTCCTTAACGCCGCGAAAGCCGATGTGCTCTGTTCTGGTCGGTCATCCCTGTGGCTGAGCTTCCGGCCAGCCTGCCTCGCACGACCCGCGTTCTTATCCTACCTAATCGCAAACAAGACGTGAATCCCAGCTCGGCGTTGCTTTACCGCGACAAGCACGTGAGCCAACGCCATCGCCAGGAGATGCCTCCGCCACCGTTTACCAGATTACCGCAGCCCAGTTCATGAGCCGGTCGGATATAATGCTGCGAACGAACAGCACCTGCATTTAGAGAATTGGCAGAAAAACTAGTTGGGTCGATGTGCTGCAGCCTGTGTTGGCTCGCCAAAATACAAGAGCTTAAACTGATGCAACGGGACGACTAGGACCAAAGTCCAATAGCCATCGCTATCCCGTTTGCTGCAAAAGACGGGCGTATGCACGAGGAGCAGCCCGCGCATTCACAATCAACAGACAACGTAAAGAGCAACCAAACCATACAAGTCCTATGATGATTCGAGGAAACATCCAGCGTGTGCTTACAGTGGGCCTCGGGTGTGTCGTGCTCGGCTTCACTCACGATCCAATTCACGCCAAGGAAAACGGCTTCGAGGCGGTTTCCGATGCCATAGACGCCTACGTCTACGGCTACCCGCTCGTGACCATGGAAATGACCCGGCGTGTGATGACCAACGTCCGTAAACCCGACGGCGCGCGCGCGCCGATGGGGCAATTCCTTCGGATGCGCCACTATCCCGATGCCAACTATCGCGACGTGACAGCGCCCAACGCTGACACGCTCTACACCACGGCTTGGATTGACGTCGGCAAGGAGCCGCGAGGGCAAACTCGCCGTTGAATTCTTCGGCGTATTCGCGGGACTTTGGACTAAAGTCCTGAGCCTTTGACCCGGAGCTTGGCCCTTTTCTAGGTTTTCATCGGCTCACGAGTAGGTAAGCAACAACAATTACAACATTGCTCCTGAGGTAGGATTTGTAGGCGTCTCTCGTTGTTTTCAAGGTTGCACGCTCGGGCCGCGCGCATCCCGATCGCGGACAGCAAACGACAAAGTCCGATTCGAACGAAGCATTGGCGAAGATGGCGCAGAATCCGGTGGCCAACCTGATCAGCGTGCCCGTCCAATGGAACAGGGACCTTTGAGCGGCTCGATGACATCGCTAATTGTTTACCGCGTCTTGGCATCAAAGGCGATCAGGCTGCCTTCTTTTTTGGTGCGGCTGCGAGTGTAAGCCCTTGAAACCTATTACTAATTTTATAATCAAACACCCATCGATGAAATCGTTTCCCCTCTTGCCCAGAATCTTCACGCCCCTTGCAATCACCATCGTCCTATCCGGGTGCGTGAACCCGATCAACCCGCTCGGACGTTTCGATCCCGCCCCGAAAGTCCCCGGCACCCGGCCCGCGCCGAAGGCCTCCGAGAAATTTGCTTGGGGCATCTCGACCGCGAGCTATCAATACGAAGACCCCGCTGTGAAGCCTGGGCAACCAAATTATTTTTCGACCGACTGGGACGTCCTCGTCTCGAAGCGCAAGGCTCCGCCGCGCGGGAACGCGCTCTATAGTTGGTCGAATTTCGAGAAGGACCTCGACGCGCTGAAAAAAATCCGTCCCACGCACTATCGCTTCAGCATCGAATGGGCGCGCGTTGAACCGAAGCCGGGGGTCTACAACGAGAAGGCTGTGCGCGGATACGTCGAGATGGCGCGCAGGCTCAAGGCCCTCGGCATTGAGCCCGTCGTCTGCCTCTGGCACTTTACCTTCCCCGAATGGCTCTATGACAAAGAGCATCCCGGCCAATCCAACTGGCTCCATCCCCAGGTGCGCGAACGGTGGAATGTCTACGTCGAGAAAATGGTGCGCGCCACCTCACCCTACGTGAAGTATTACGCTCCGCAGAACGAGCCCAACGGCCAGATCACCACCGCCTACCTCGTCGGCCAATGGCCACCCGCCATGACCCTCGCGGTGGACCATTACTGGAAGGCGATCGAGGCCAGCACGGGCATGTTCCGTGACGCGGCGGCGCGCATCAAGTCGATTAAACCCTCCGCAAAGGTCGTAAGCGTCGAGGCGCTGCCGTGGTGGCAGCGCGCGCCGCTCGACCCGGGAGGGCTCATCTACAACACGATGATTCACGGCAACACCGATCACCTCGACCGGGTGTATGATGTCTGCGACATTCTCGGCATCAATTATTACTACTCGCAGGCCCCCGGCCCGATCTCGCTTTTGGCGGGACCATCCATCCGCGGCCGACATTTCACCATGATGGGTTGGCGGATCGATCCTGGCGGTCTTTACAAGGAAATCCAGCGCGTCGCCACCCGCTATGGCAAGCCCATGATGATCACCGAGAATGGCATCGCCACGTCCAACGACTCGAAGCGCGAATGGTACATGCAAAACCACCTCGCCGCCATCGGGCGCGCCATCCACGACGGCTACGACGTGCGCGGCTACTTCGCATGGTCGCTGGCCGACAACTACGAGTGGCACTACGGATACAAGGCGACCTTCGGCCTTGCGAAAATGGACCCCGCCACGAAGGACCGCCTCCTCAAGCCCTCCGCTGACAAATTCGCGCAAATCATTCGATCGCATCCTACGGTGGGCTCGGTCGCAGGCATTCAGCCCCAACGAGAATACCAACTCGCTCCCACGCAACATTGAATGGGAACGAAGTAGCTTTAGTTGCGGGGTCCTTTGACGAAACTAGGCGGGCGACCATCGGAGTTGTGTCGCGCAGAACAGCTCGCAGAATCAGTGAGTGTGAACTTCCGACATCTGAGACGACGCTTGCCAACGGGCGTGAAAGACCCCGGAGGGTGTTACCGCTCTATCTCTATCTTCATCGCCGTCTGATCCAACTGTGAATGGCTTCGGCAATGCCGCCATGCAAAGCCGAATGCGGGACATCTGCGCGTCGGGTTTGACTGGGGAACGGCAGGTAGTTGTCATTGGGCATAGGCTTCAACGCCTCTCATCCCGCACGTTTCTCTCTACTCTCCCGGATTCAGAGAACTCCTCTCTTATAGTGAGATCATAACAGACTAGTATTCGGAACCTCACCCAAATCCCGAAAACAATCCGAAGGACTTCATCCTATTGAGAAGGTTGTCATTGTCGTAGTCCACGGACATAGAGAGGGGTTCGAATCTCAATCGACGGGCGCTAGCGCGCCTCGCCAACGATAAAGCTGTTGGCTCCTGAGGTAGGATTGATTCGGCTGCGCCTCACCCCTGCGGGGCTAACCTGCCGGTCAGTCTGTCTCGCTGCGCTCGGCTCGAACCCAAGGCTTCGAATCCCAAACAATTGGCGCTAGCGCGCCTCGCCAACGATAAAGCTGTTGGCTCCTGAGGTAGGATTGATTCGGCTGCGCCTCACCCCTGCGGGGCTAACCTGCCGGTCAGTCTGTCTCGCTGCGCTCGGCTCGAACCCAAGGCTTCGAATCCCAAACAATTGGCGCTAGCGCGCCTCGCCAACGATAAAGCTGTTGGCTCCTGAGGTAGGATTGATTCGGCTGCGCCTCACCCCTGCGGGGCTAACCTGCCGGTCAGTCTGTCTCGCTGCGCTCGGCTCGAACCCAAGGCTTCGAATCCCAAACAATTGGCGCTAGCGCGCCTCGCCAACGATAAAGCTGTTGGCTCCTGAGGTAGGATTCGAACCTACGACCAATCGGTTAACAGCCGACCGCTCTACCACTGAGCTACTCAGGATTACGGAAGGATCAAGTCGGCTAGCAAAAGCGCAAACCGCTACCTTGTCAAGGAGGTGGCGCTTGTTTGGCGAGCCACGTCGCCAAGTTCCCTTTAACCCATTCTCGACCCTTTCCAGTTTTCAAGAAACGTTCTCTTCTCATTGCTTCAGCGCGGGAACGTGCGCTTCCGAATAAGCAAGCAGCCACGGACCACGCCGCCGCTTGGTATGAAAACTCCGGCGATTATCTGGATCGTTGTGCTCCACGATTCGCCGGCGCACGTCTTCGGTTTGCCCAAGTATGTTTCGCCCGTTGGCTCACTGATGATCGCATACGTAAAGAATCGATCGCTCACACCCTCAAACCTACGATTCGCCGCGGCGAATTAACAGCCGACCGCTCTATTCGCCGCGGCGAAAGCTACTCAGGATCCCGGAAGGTGGAGGTCGGCTAGCAACTAGCGCAAACCGCTTTGTTGTCAAGGGAACCTGCACGCGACTTGCGTCCTGCTTGAGGCAGATTCGCTACGAGCGCGGCGACTACTTACGGGAAGGTTAATACCAAGAGAGATTGCAAATTCGCAACTTCGCAAAGAGATTCGGGGGACACTCGGAGAGCAGCACCCTGAGTCGATCGGCGCGAACAGGCAGTCGCCTCTGCCATGAATGCACAGACCCCCATCGATAAATTACCAAGAGCGAGTTTAATCCTGCGCTTGGCCACGATCGGCATGGTGATCGCGGGAATTGCTGGTTTGTTCGCATACGCGGGCGGCTGGCTGACAGCGAACAGACTCACGCCAAAGTCAATGATCGACACCTTCGAAAAAGTGAATGGGCCGCATCCCGGGTTTCGGCGCAATCACGCCAAGGGCGTCTGTGTGAGCGGTTATTTCGAAAGCAATGGGCGAGGCGCTGCGCTGTCCAAAGCTGCTGTCTTTCGCGCCGGTCGTGTGCCGGTGATTGGACGCTTTGCCCTCGCGGGCGGGCAGCCCTACGCCGCGGATGTTCCACAAACGGTACGCAGCATGGCGCTGCTTTTCAAGCTCCCCGACGGCGAGGAGTGGCGCACGGGAATGAACAACATTCCCGTCTTTCCCGTCAAAACCCCTCAGGCATTTCACGATCAGTTGTTGGCCTCGGCGCCGGACCCGGCAACTGGCAGACCGGACCCGGCGAAAATGAAAGCCTTCGTGGCCAGTTATCCGGAAACCGCAAAGGCAATGCCTTTGATTGGCAATCGTCCGATCTCGTCCGGGTTCGACAACAGCACTTACAACAGCTTGAACGCCTTCCGTTTCATCAATACCAGCGGCGCTGTGGTCCCGGTCCGTTGGTCGATGGTGTCTGTTCAGCCGTTCGAGCCAACCAGCACGGCAGACCCCGGAAAGACCGGCAAGAATTACCTTTTTGATGCATTGATCGCGAGCATTCACAGCCACCCGCTGCAATGGCGTTTGGTCGTCACGGTGGGCGAACCGGGGGATCCCACCGATGATGCGACGATTCCCTGGCCGCCGGATCGGCAGCAGGTTGAAGTGGGAACGTTGACGATCGACCACGTCGAGAGCGAGGAGACCAGTCCCGCGCGCGACATCAACTTCGATCCGTTGATCCTACCCGACGGCATTGCCGGTTCCGACGATCCGCTCCTTAGTGCCCGATCAGCGACCTATTCGCAGTCGTTCACGCGCCGTGAAGGCGAGCGCAAACAACCCAGCGCGGTCTCGATCCCCGAAACTGAAAAATGAATACGCCAAAACCCCGCACGCAATTCGCCCTCCAGTCGCGCATCCTCCATTGGATGATGGCCGTGCTGCTTCTGGCCATGCTGTTCATCGGAGTGTCGATGGTCGCCTCGTTGGGAGACTACCATACGCTCGTCGCGATCCATCGTCCACTGGGCATCATGATCCTGATTCTAGCGGCCATACGGCTAGCAAACCGGATATGCACGACGCTGCCCCCATTCCCGCCTACCATGTCCCGTCTGGAACGATTCATGGCTTCGTCATCCGAGAAGTTACTTTACGCTTTGATGTTCGCCCTGCCGCTCGTGGGTTGGGGCATGTTGTCGGCGGGCCACTATCCAATCGTGATGTTCGGGTCGATTCATCTGCCGCCGATTCTTCCGGCTAATCCGATGCTCTACGCGGTCTTGCGCCAGTTGCACACGATCCTGGCGTATCTGTTGTTCGCGACATTTCTCGCCCATCTCAGCGCGGTGCTGTTCCACACGCTGATCGTTCGTGACCGGCTTCTGGAGCGCATGGCTCTGTGGCCACTCCGATCACGAAAAAACAAAAGTCAAAGTTGATTGCCGAACTTCTGGTTTCCGATGCCCCGAATTGTGCCATTGTCTCTTCCACCGAATCCGGAAGAAACAAGTGCGAATACCCCGTGCAATACGCCAAGGCTTCGCTTCTTCGATCGCTTTTTGAATTAGACGATCCTCACCGCAGAAACGGCTTTCATAAATGCTTTTGAGTCGAACTCTCAATTGTCCAGCGCGACGACCAAGCGGTTGCGAGACACGTCGAGGAAATCGGGTCCGGTCGAACTCGTTGTCACCTACTGTTGCCTTGAATCCGTTTTGCTCCCCTGCAATTCGACCTTGGCATTCAGTGATATTGGTAGCCGACGATCGCCACAAACGTGCCGCACGAGAGCGAGACTGGTCGGACTCGTCAACTTGGCCGATCGAAGTTACTTAATCACACGATTTTCGGGTTTTCCTGAGCAGCCGTCCAATTTGGAAGGCCGGAACACGAATCTCCGGCAAAGAACGAACTCAGACCGCTGTGGCTGGCCGCTGCTCAGGCAATGAACTTTTCGATTGCACAAGTCGCTTCGACGCAGAGTTTGCGCCGAAGGGATTCTCTGCCATGGCGTCAAATGCTCATACCTTCGAACCTACGATTCGCCGCGGCGAATTAACAGCCGACCGCTCTGTTCGCCGCGGCGAAAGCTACTCAGGAACTTGGGATTCCGAGTCGGCTAGCAAAAGCGCAACCGCTTCTTGTTAAGGAAGCGAAGTTGCGCGTGACTCGCGTCTTCTTTTGAACAGATTCGCTACGGCCGCGCCCCACTTCTTAGGGGAATGTTAACACCGAGATAGATTGTAAATTTGCAGCAGAAGAGTAAGCGTGCGGGCGCTTCAAATCTGCAATGTCCGAGTCTCTCATCGTCTACGTCTCCCTCGTGCTCTGCGGAATGGCATTGAGCTGGTTCTTGCTTTACCGGTCTATCGTGCGGCGGCTGAGTGTGCGTCATCGGAAGAAGTATTTGGCCATGCGGACGATCTCGGGAGTTCCAAAAAACAGCATCGATTGGCTGTTTTCTTTTCTGCGGTATCTTTGCTTGGGAGAACACCGTGAGCTTCGAGATTCAACGATGTCCGGTTTGTGCCTGCTGCTTAAGGGATGCACTCTCGCGATATTTCTTCTTTTCGTGTTCTTGATGTTCAGTCCGATGTTTCTGCCAGGCGGCCACTAGACCTATCAACTCCCCGCTAACTTCAAACAGATCCTGCGCAGCCGAGTTGGCCAATGGCCACTCAGTGAACTTTTCGATTGCATAAGCCACTTCGACGGCAGAGTTTGCCCCCAAAGGATTCTCTGCCATGGCGTCAAATGCTCACAGCGCGACCGAGGAAGCACCGAGCCTAGAGGGTCGGGCGCCGGAGATTGTTTCGGTCGAGGAGAATAATGCGAGCGTTCGGAGCTTTTTCCGCTTGGTCGGCGGCCATCTGATCCCCTGCGAGCCGAACGCGGCCGAGATCATCGCCTACACGTCGCCAACCATGGACGACGAGGCTGAATTGCAGGAGCAATACAAGATCGATTACCACACACTTCAGTCCTCTCTCGATCCGGACGAACTCTCGCGCCTGGAGATCGAGCACGGTCATATATCCATCATTTTCAAGCGGCCGAAGAGTTTCTGTGCCGGCGACAATTTCCTGATGAAGCTGACCTCGACCGGCGTCTTTGTTTACGAAAACTATTTGGTCATCGTGATGGCAGACGACTCGCCCATCTTCGAAGGTCGAGTTCCCTTTGGCGTGCATTCAATCCATGATGTCATCCTGCGCCTGCTCTATCAGGCCACAATGCATTTCGAAGGACATCTCAAGGCGATCAACATGCTGGCGGACTCTCTCGAGCGGCGGATCAATACCTCACTCGAGAATAAATATCTCCTCAACATGTTCTCGCTCGAGAAGAGCCTCGTGTTTATTCTGAACTCCATCAGCTCGAACGGTTCGCTGCTGGAAAGGATGAAAACTTTATCCGAGAAGCTCGGTTTTAATAACGAGCAGGCCGGAATCTTGGAGGATCTCATCATCGAAAATCAGCAGTGTTACCGGCGCGCAGAGATTCACGCCCAAGTGCTCGCCAACCTCATGGGAACGCGTGCATCCATTGTTGGTCACAACCTGAATCAACTTATCAAAACGTTTACCATTTGGACGGTGGCGATCATGATTGCGTCCCTGGTTGTCGGGCTTTTCGGAATGAACGTCGCCTTGCCTCTTCCGATGGAAGAGGCCTTCTGGCCATTCTACCTTATCATCATTCTGGCAATGATAACTGGCGGAGCGGTCTTCTACCTTCGCCGAATTAATAAATGGTAGCCGAGCCAAGCTTGCAAAGCGGCCAGGGAAACTCTCTCGCGTCGATCTTTGAGTTCGAACTCCGATCCGTGCCGGGAACGTTGGCGGATCTAGCCGCGCGCAAACTGCTCGCTTAGGCGCGCAAGTGCCAACGCGCCGAGGAAGAGACCGAAATCACGCAGGGCGACGTCGAAATAGCCGGGGATGAGCAGCAGATTCGCGATGATGATCAACAGCCACGCCGCAACGACATAGGCAAAGATACGCGGCTTCAACGCGACGCCCACACCCGCGACAATTTCGATCACGCCGACCACCATCATGAGTTGGTGCACACCGAACGGCGAAAACTGCGCGACGAAAGCAGGCACATACTGATCCCAGTTCACCAGCAGGTGAAAGAACTTATCGAGCCCAGCCAGAATTGGCGCGGCCACAAAGCCCAGTTGAAGAATTCTGAACGCCTGATATCCAGGCGAGCTCCAATCAGTCTCAATCTCCCCCGCGTCGGAAATCACTGCATTGGGATTGTTGAATGTTGCTTTCATGATCTAAACCTGCAACAAGTATTATAATAAGTCAAATAGTTTTTGTGTTTATTGCGTTTTGGAGAAACACAGGTTAATGTCATCTGGTGAATGTTTCCCGTTGGGCGCGTCGTTTTCTTGAGAGCACGCGCGGAAAGATCATTTTGCTTCTGCGACGGGAGGCGCGCACGGTCGCCGAGTTGGCGGAGGCGCTGAGCCTGACCGACAACGCGATTCGGGCGCACCTCGCCACGCTGGAGCGTGATGGGATCGTCCGCCAAGGGGGCGAGCGGCCAGGCTTTCGCAAGCCGCATTTCTCCTATGAATTGACGACCGAGGGCGAGGAGCTCTTTCCGAAGGCGTATGGCCCTCTCCTAAACCAAATTCTTACTCAGCTTAAAGAGCGCTTTGGTTCTGAGCAGCTGGAAGCGGTCTTGCGCCAAGTTGGTCATCGCCTGGCCGCGACTCATGCTGTAGCTGGTTCCACCGGGCTTGAAGAGCGGCTTGAGGACGCAGTCAAAATCCTTTCCAGCCTCGGGGGCCAGGCGCGAATTGAACGTGAGAATGGCAAGGTCTTTATCCGCGGCGCCGGGTGCCCCTTGTCCGAAGCCACAGCTGAGCATGCCGAAATGTGTAGGCTAGTCGAGACGCTCCTGGCCGAGATTATCGACGCTCCTGTGCAGGAATCCTGTCAACGCGGACCTTCTCCCCAGTGCTGCTTCGAAGTAGAGGTAACGAGCAACAGGGAAAAGGTATCTCGCTAAGCGTGTTCTTGCCGTCGTGTTCAAGGCGCCAACTCAGCGAAATTCTGAGGCCGATCAACGTGAACCGACAGATCTTGGGATCTTGACGATTGTGAGAAACCCTTGTTGTCCGCGACCTGGCGCCGGGCCGGTCGCGGATTGGCACCGGCGCTAGCACAGCAAATCGTCTGCGATCGGCCCGCCGGAGATTTGGCGCACGCTCAAAACAGTTCCGTCTGCGCATCTCCCAACGGATAGCTGACGTTAATGCCTCTCCTCATCGCGAAAGATCGGAGTGCGTGGGCCTCCGTGCGACTTTCGCTCATGATATGCCTGGTTGGAACTCCTTGGGCGACCAAGGCGTCGGCAATCAGAGAGCGATGGCAGCGCCAGGGAACGGCTTCTGCGCACATCAGCACGACGCGTTCTTTCTTCGCAAGCTTGAGAAGATTCTCCAGACTGGCCGAAAATTCTGGCGTCTGCATATGGTCCGCATAACCGCGGAAAGATGCGTTTTTCCAACCGGTATTGATCGAATCCGGCTTCGGTCGGCGCAAGCCGCCGAGTCCAGCCACATGAGTGTAGTCAATACCAGCGACCTTGAGCGACCCTGGCAATGTGTCCTGGTTGAATTGGGGGTTGCGCCGGGACCGAGGCAGCGTCCGCACATCGACCACGCAGGTGGCGCCATGTGTTGTCAACAGACGAATGAATTCCTCGATGGTCCGAGTCGAGTGTCCGATGGTGAGCACTGTCGGATGAGTTTCGGACTGTTTCTCTTCAGCCATGGAAAAGAATTCTGCGGTGATTCTCGCATCCTAGCGAGCGACGCGTCCAAGGCTCAGGCCAGACCATGCTAAAGTGTGGCGTCCAGCGTAGCTAGGCATGTCAGCTTGGAAGTCCTCGTCACGGCGATCACGCAGAACGCAGTGGCCCGGTCCTTTTCATAGCGTTTGCGGACCGCTGCAAATGAACGAGTCGGACAAATTCTCGGGCGACATGGTGCCGTCGTAATGAAGGTGCCGGATGTTGCGAGATGAAGACAAGAGGAAGGGGGCCGGAAAGCGGAAAATAGCGATGTAACAGCATCCTGCGCATACGGTGCCATTCGCCACCATCGTGAATGTCCAGAGGAACTTGGAATTTGAAACCCGGAGAGGCTCTGAAGGGACGAAAGGAGCTTGGAGGCTAGGTTCTCGAATTGATATCCATGGCAACAAGGCAGACATCGTCGTCAAATTCATGGGTCGCTGAGAACCGCTGCACGTCGGCAATGAGGCTACTGCAGAGTTCCGCGGCGGGAAGCTGCGTGCGAGTGCCGACCGCTTTGAGAAGCCGCTGATAGTCGTAAAGCTGGCCCTCCGAACCCTCGACCTCGAACAGCCCATCCGTAAACAGTAGGACGACCTCATGCGGCGAGAGCCTGCAACTGTGGGTTTCATATTTCGCACCTTCGAAGATTCCGAGGACCGGGCCCGGCCGCTGTCCCCCATCGAGCGGCAAGGCTGTTGATGCGGATCTGTTCCCTGCGCGCGCGAGGCGCAAGGGATGCGGATGTCCGGCATTCGCGTAGCGCAACTGGCCCTTGGCAAGATCGGCCACCACGTAACACGCCGAAGCAAAGAGCGTGGTCTCGCTGTTTCTAAATGCCTCCAGCAGCGCGCGGTTAAGTCCAATCAACAATTCGCCAGGTCTCGTCCACAAGGAACGCAACTCGATGACTACTGAGCGGACAATCGCCGCGACGAGTGCGGCGCGCACACCATGCCCCATGACATCGCAGATGAACAACCCGACCTTGTCGCCGGAGATGTCGAAGACGTCAAAAAAATCGCCACTGATAACCATCGATGGCCGAAAAAACGGATAAAAATGAACGGCGCTACTCTCTTCGTTGGCGTGGCGAGGAAGACTTGGGAACCGTTGCGGCAAAAGAGCACTTTGTAATTCGCGCGCCATTTCCAGATCTTGTTCAAGAGATTCATTTTTCGTCCGAAGCTCCTCGGTAAGTCGGGCCAGCTTTTCCGCAGCGCGCTTTTTCTCGGTGATGTCGCGGGAAATGCCGAACGTGCCGATAACCTTCCCCTGCGCGTCGCGCAGCGGCATCTTCGTCGTTGAAACCCAGGTATCGTCGCGATCCGGCCACGTCTCCTTCTCCTCATAATCGAGTATCGGTTTGCCGGTCCGAATGATTTCACGTTCATCCGCGAGGGCGCCCTCGGCGTGTTCCCTGGAAAAAAAATCGTGGTCGGTCCTGCCGATGATTTCGGCCGGATCCGACTTGCCAAACGAACGCGTCATGGCCCGGCTAACCGCAATGAAGCGGCTGTCGAGGTCCTTGAAGTAGATGGCGTAAGGGAGGTGATCCATCAATGTCTTCAGCAGGTTGCGCTCTTTGGCGAGAATCAGTTCAGTCTTGCACCGTTCGGTGATGTCCCAGGCGACGCCGACGATCCGCGAAACCTCTGTATTGTCATCGCAGTACGGTCTTGAACGCATCCTTATCACACGCTCGCTTCCGTCCGAGGACCAGATCACCCGGAACTCTGTATCCATGCCGGTGCGTGCCTCGGCCGCGCGGGCAAATTCGTCGCGAATCCTTTCCCGGTCCTCTGCGTGCAGCAAACCAAGAAAATCCTCGTAACTCCCCGTGCACGCGCCGGGTGCCAGTCCGAAAAGGCTATGCATCCGATCATCCCACCAAATCACCGCAGCAGAGACGTCCAAATCCCAAGTTCCCATCTCCGCGGCAGCAAGCGCCAGATCTACTCGATCCGCCTCGCTGTCGCGGTGGGTGTTGCTCATAGGGAAGAGAAGAACCTTTATTTTCTTTGACAACAAAGTAGGCCCAAACTCTACCGCGGTCGAGTGTCCGACATATGTTTTCGCGAACAGCCGCGGCAAAGCAATCTGTATCCAGACGGTCCCGAGATAAATTGGGACCACGCTTTGCCGGCGCTGATGATTTCCGACGCAATCTGGATTGCCGACCTTGGGTAGACCCGACCGAGCTTTTCATCTCAGCGAACGCCTCCGTGACGAACCTTTCTGCTGAGCAATCTGGTAGCGCGGGTTTTGCACCGCGCACCAGACCTTCTCACAAACCTCGCGGCAACTTTAGTGAGTTCGTCGTTGAACTTGCCGATCTCGGGTCGACGATTCTTGCTAAATCAGTCCTCTCGCAAAAAAACCGCGGCCGCTCTCGCGGTTGGACTCACCCGCGGCCTGGATTTCGCTTGTGAATGCAGATGGTGTTGCCATCGGGATCAAAGATCATCGCCATTCGGCATACTGGCGTGGAGAGTGGCTCGATTCGAAATTTGACATTGTGCTGCTGCAAGTGAGCCACGGTAGCGTCGAAGTCTTCCACTTCGAGCGCGGCACTACAGCCGTCAGGATTGGGTTTGAATCCCGGTGCACAACCGAGGGCCAGCGCGTCCGGACCAAATTCATATTCGGTCCACTGACCGTGCTCGTTATTGGTCACGGTGGTTGGAGTGAGATGCAAAACGCCTTCGTAAAATTCGCGCGCACGCTCCATGTCAGTGACCGCGTAACAGCAAAACGCTAGTTCGATAACTTTCATATGATTCTCCATTTGTGGCATCGCTCACTGCTGAGCGCCTAACCTCTTTTTGAGTATTGCTCGTTCTATAACTGAAAACCAACACTCATTCAGCGTCTACTCGACGAAACGCGAGGCGTGCGCCGCACCGGTTCCGAACCGGCGAATAGTCGCCAGTTTGAAAACGTGCGGCTATGGCAAATATTGACTCTAAGAACATTGCATCGAATACATTTGCCTTAGCTGAGCGTTCGGCGTGGCACATTCTCGAAGTGCGCCGTGGCCTCGAGGGTATAAACCATCTGCAGATCCGGTGCGAGCAGTTGAAGTGGGGCTTGACGCCGCTGAAATCGAATCTTCGAGTGTAGTCACGGGTTTCCTCTGCAAGAGCGACCGAAAACGCAGCGTTTGTTTGAGCTCACCCTTGGAGTGATCGCTGTAAAAATTGGAGAATGGCCGGGGCGGGTAGCGCTCCAGATTGCCGCGCGGCTTCGTGGCCAGCTTTAAACAAGATCAGCGCAGGAATGGCGCTGATGCCAAAGCGCGCGCCTACGCCGGGCAGTTCGTCGGTGTTCACTTTGGCGACAAGCCAACGGCCAGCACCCTCGGCAGCGACTTTAATTAGCTCGGGCGCGACCATTTTACAGGGACCACACCACGGCGCCCAGAAATCGACCAACACGGGCAGCGCAGACCGAGCGATGAGCGAGTCGAATATCGATACACCCGCCACCTCGACCGGTTCCGTCGGCTGGGGAATTTCCGTGCGGCACTTGGTGCAGCGAAAAATCGAACCGAGACGTTCGTAGATTAACCTGTTGCGCTGACCGCATTGCGGACAGGCACGGATAAGTCCGCGCTCGTCGGGCTCAACCGTAGTCATGGCGATCTCCGAATTGAATCTGGAATCGGGCCGCTATTGATAGCGATCAGCCGGTCCGCCTCCGACCGAAGTTTCTATGGGAGCAAGGCAACCATTTCCGCAGCAGCCTCGCCTCGAGCCAAGCGGCGAAGCTAACACTTGCCATGCCGGTTTGATTGATCCCGCCAGGCCGAGATTTGCTAGAGACCACTTGCCGGCGAATCGCCAAGCGATAAGGCCTATATCGTCGATCTCTTAATAGCTACTGAATTCGACCGTCCACTTCGCTGCTATACTCACGCTTATCTTTCTTTTCGAGCGCACTTTCCGCGGGAGTTGGTGGCGGTTGATTGGCACATCCGATCACTACCAAGGAGACAATGAGGGCGAGGGCGGCAGAGGGAAGCTTCATAGAATGGCGTTTGCCGCATTCAACATGACCGCGCGGAAAAAGGACAGGAAAAAGATAGCTCATTTCTAGTTTGGGAATTGAATGAGCTCAGCCTTTGTATGAGGCGCGCGAAAAGCTCGGTTCCAGCAATGAACTTAGCAGGAGTACCTAACCCCGCCGCCCAGGCACTAAACGAGCTCTGTGCCAGACCTTTTGGCAGCCGTCGATAGCTCTCAACTGTCTTCCTGACCGTGCTGGAAATCCTTGCCCTGTTGCATGGTTCTTCCGTAGCTGGGTGCCAGCATAACTCTGCTTAGGTTACGTTGTTTTTCATCGGGTCGAGACTTATTCAGTGAGTAGGACCATCTTATTTGCAGACACGGAATGCGACAGGGATCTAAGGGGACGAGTCCTTCACCGGCATCCTTTCCGCGGACAACGCATCCTCACTTCGCTCGGCAAGATCACTAACTGTTCGTGGGACATAACGTTCCGTCAGGATCGGACCGAGAATCGCGGTCGTGACCAGATTGTCTGACGTGCCGCACGCAAATTTCGCGAGAACAGGCAGCCGCCATGGCGTGCGAACGGAGAAATTTAGAGACTCCGGAGTTCCAGTGAAGATGGCTCGCCCTTGCGCTTCGAGGCGCCAGAACCATCTGCTGCAGTTCCAAACGATCTGCAGGAGGTCACGCGAAATTACCGTGCGTCTCATGAATCGCTTTAATGCCCGACCAGGCACATCGGCGTTTCGTCTTCGGCAAGATATCATCGGGACCACGACCACGCACTGCCCCATCTGCGGGGCCAAGCGCGGAGAGTGAGCATCACGCGGGCTCGTTTCGAGGATAGAGGCTAATAGCTAAAGGTCAGACCAACATTGGCCCAAACCTCGTTTCCCTGGTCGATCTGTTGAAGGGCGGTCAGCGCCACGCTGTAGCTAATTCCTCCGTGAATCGATATCAAGCGGCTAAGCTGCCAGCTCGCCTTGAGGCCAAATTGAAAGTGATTCCACCCGTAATAAGCGGTTGTGTTGTAACCAAGGTTTAGTCCGAGGAGCAGATAGGGTTCCAAGAGAAAGATCCTGCGAGGAAGAGGAATCGCTCCATCAAGCCGCATTTGCAGGTATGAACCGGGCGTGTTGTTAAGGTCACAAACGAAGAGCAGACTAGGAGTGACGTGCGGAATGACTTTCGTTCCCACGACGAAAAAAAGCTCGTTGCCGTAAGTGCGATGCGAATGGCTCTCAGTATGGCCGGTATCCTCGTGACTGAGCGCATGATGGTCTTCCTCATGCTCGACATGTTCGTGGGCTTCATCCGTTCCGTGATCATGGCTGGCTGATTCGGAATGCTCATCTGAGATTATACCAGGTTGATAGCGAAAGTTGTATCCTGGCGTGAAAAAGAATGTCTCCGTTCCGAACGTGTAGGCGATAGTGAAATCCCATTCCTGATACTCATTTCCAGTGCCGAAGCCGGACCATACGCTTAGTCTCAGTCTCTGAATTCGCAAGGCGAGTTCAGTCGTCCAGGCGCCGTAGAGTCCAGTTTCGTCCACGCCATAGTGCATTTCCCTACTGGTCCAGCCGGTGGTGAGGCTAGCACCCCACCATCGATCCCGTGCATCGAATGGCGTAGTGAAAGATTTGCCGGCGACCGAAGCCTGTCGGTCGCGAGCGACTTCGCGCTCGTCGTCGGCTGTGTAAAAATCTCCACCGAGTCCGTGAGGGAGAGCGGATGACGCGGTAACGATGAAGACTATAAAAGAAAGAGAGAATTTTTTCATACGAACAGTCAAATGAGGCGGCAATCGCGAGATCGGCCGCAAAGCTTAGACCACTCCGGCAAAACGCCGGGTGTATATGTAAGTCATCGAAACGCGGAGAGCGTCTCGATCTTAGGAGAGCCTTTCTGCTCCTGTGCCGATGTTTCGGCCAGAGGAGAAGGACGCTCCGCTATTTCCCGGTATTATGAAAGTCTCGGGACCGGAGCTGGAGGCGCCTGTGAACGCTTAGTCGGCGTGGCGTCGTCCAGGTCGAAATATCTGTAATCCTTAATGCCCGGCCGCTGGAGATGATGACGGATAGACATCAAGAAAATCTCGCCCTTTTTATCGAACTTGACTGTCGCCGGGGCGCTATTCTCTTTCTGCCGCTCTTTGGAGATCTTGGTGCACATGCCACATGGAGAGCGCCCGTTGAACGTCTTGGCGATCGCCTCGGCAATTGTCCCAGTCTTGGAGTAGTCCCGTATCATCTGCGCCCAGGCAATCGTCTGAAACACCGCCCAATGTCCGCCTGACAATCCAAAGAATGCCAGACAGATCAAGGGAAGGCCGAAAAGCCGGAGCATCCTAGGCACGAGAGCCATCATCCAAAGTCTTGCAGCGGAAAACGGCGCCAAAGTCCAGAGATTTGTCCGAAGAATCGAAGCGAACCGAGGTCGCCACCTCGAAGGTCGACGCAGCGTTCGCTGTCCAGCTTGCTCGCAGAACCATTTTTTTCGACAAGATTGCTGACAGGAACAGTGGCTGTGCTACTCTACGCAGCGATCCTTCTTCAGCATCGATGCAACTGATCGCGCGCGCCCACGATCATGGGATGCGCATCATCGGCGCCACGTTGACTCCTTTCGCGGTTGCCTTCAAAGGAACGCCGCTCGAGGGCTACTACAATGCCGACAAGGAAGCAAGCGAGTGGCAGTCAACGAATGGATTCGCAATAGCGGCGCATTCGACGGCGTGATCGATTTTGACGCCGTAGTCCGCGATCCGGCTAACCCAGAGCAAATGGTCCCCGCCTACGACAAGGGCGATAACTTGCATCCCAACGACGCTGGCTACAAGGCCATGGCAGAGTCTATCGACCTTAAGCTAATCACCGGCCAACCGTGACGACGTTCTCGGAAGTAATTTCCGAAAGTTAGATCGCCTCTTGTAGCGGCGGTGTCCCCACCGCCGGGGTGCCCTCGACCGTGAGGACACGGTCGCTACAGACGCCGTCATGATTAGCCTCGAGATCAAGGGCCGCTTTTCGATCTTGTCGTCAATGTGGTTTCGGCGGAGATAGATAGTCCTCGATCTAGCGGCGGCATCCCCGCCGCCGACGAAGCCACCGTCCGTGTCGGGGATACGGTCGTCCCGGGACTACTCCACCAGGCCTGTTGCCGAAAAATCTATGCCGACGCTGCGGCGGATCATGTCCAGAGTGGCCATCGTGTTGAGTGATGCCTCGAGCGTGCGGTAGGGGGTCTCCAACTCACCGGCGGTGATGCATCGCGCCACCTCAGCGGCCTCGTAATAGAGACCCTCGAAGTGCCGTCCGGAGGGTTCCTCGTAGCGCAGCGTCTGTGATCCGTCGGCCGAACTCACCGTGAACGGGCCGGGAAGGTGAAAGTTCCTGTCGAACTGAATGGCTCCCTCGGTGCCGATGACGATGGCGTTCGTTGGCGTGAAGCCGTAGAGCGTCGTCCAAACGGTTCCCTCATTGCCATCCGCATCCGTAAGGATTGCGGACAACTGTCCATGAACGCCGCTGCGATCGAATTGGCTGACGCCCTTCACATCCTTCGGCACGCCAAAAATTTCGGTGAGAAATGAGACCGGATAAGTTCCCAAGTCGAGGAGCGGACCACCAGCGAGTTTGGGATCAAAGATGCGGTGATCGCGAGCGAAGTACTCCCCGTAGTCGGTGAATACTGATTTGATCTGGCCGATTGCCTTAGCTTCGAGCAATTGCCGAAGCACATCGAACTTTGGAAGATAGAACGTCCACAATGCTTCCGCGAAAAACCGCCCTTTCTGCCGAGCGAGTTCCACCATCTCGAGCGTTTGCGCGCGGTTGAGAGCAATTGGCTTCTCCACGAAGACGTGTTTTCCGGCGTTCAGCGCCAGAGACACTCCTTCATGATGCAGATTGTGGGGAGTGGCCACGTAGATTACATCCAGATCAGAGGCCGCCACTAACTCGTCATAGTCCCCATACGCTTTCTTCAAGCCCATGCGCGAGGCGAATTCCTGCGCTCGTTGCTTGCTCCGCGATCCAACCGCGACGATATCTTGTTTCGTATGGGCGCGAACCGATTCAATGAACTTCTCGGCTATCCAGCCTGCGCCGAGGATACCCCAGCGTATCGCCGGCGCGTCGCTCGCGGATTTGATTCGGGATGGGGGGAGTGATTTCGGAAATGACATAGCGTTGCATCCTGTGTTGATTCGACCAGCGGGGGTTCGCAATGTTTGCGATCCAGACCCTCGCGGGTCGAGCCAATTTCGCGTCCAACCTAGGTTGAGTGGAGGCGAGTTCCCATAGGCGCTATGCACGGGAAAGTCAACCAGGCAGACGACTCGCCGACCCCCGGTCTAGCGATGACATTATTCAGCCGAAGCGAGCCTCAATGATGGAAAAATCGTCCTCGAGGCGATGCGACCCACGCAGCTGATAAACATGCTGCACGAGTTCGTCCATGAGGCTACCCTGATGATCTGCAGACGCGGCCAGGTAAGCTATACACGCATCGAGATTCCAGGCGTCACGTCCGTCACGAAATATTTCAAACACACCATCGCTGAAAATCAGCAATCGTCCCCCGACGGGGATTCGGCACGACTGAGCCGGAAATTTCACGTGGCGCAGCACCCCCATCATGAGACCGGAAGAGGGCAGACCGGAGTTCATCTGATCCTCCAGGAATCACCACGATAGCAGGCGGATGGCCGCCTCCACTCCAGGTCATCGTTCGGCTTAAGCGGTGATACACGCCATACCAAATCGTGAAGAAGCGCTGGCCGTGCTGTTCGCCTTGGAAGACGTTGTTGAGCCTGGCCAGGACCTGCTCAGGACGTCTCATGTCTGCGCCCGGCAATGCGCCAGCGCGAACTACGTTGGTAATGGTGACCGACAAGAGCGCCGAATCGAGACCGTGACCGGTGACATCGACAAGATAGAGCGCGAGATGATCGTCATCCACCCAGTGATAGCCGATCGTATCACCACCGAGCGTGGAGGCCGGCAAATACCTCCAATCTACGGAAACTAGCCCGCTCATCGGCGCGGGCATGCAGTCACGAACGTATTTAACGCCCGCGGCAAACTCCGCGCGCATCCGGTCATCGCTTAGACTCTCGAGCAGGGCGGCGGCATCCATCAGATCAGGTGTGGTGAAGCCTTCAGTGAATGTGCCGTGCACGAGCGCTCAGCGCCTCGAAGGCCTTTTCGCTACGGCCCTGCTTCCGCCATAATCGCGCAAGACTGATCATCGCCCGCAACTCCCAAGCTTTGCTTTGTTGGCGACGGGCCGTGGCGACAGCACGTTGAAAGCATTCCGCCGCGATGGTCTGATTTCCGGATTCCGCCAGCATTAATCTCGCCTTCCAGTCGCTGAAGCTCCGCCTCTTGGAATCGCTCATCGTTCTTCTCGACATAGGAAAACGCCTCCTGAAGAGCGCTCCGAGCCTCTGCCAATCGACCGGCCCGCAAACAAGCGTCTGCCAAAATGCTCAAATAGTATGGGACTGCCAGTTCGGCGCCGGTAGCTCGATAGGCATCGAGGCCACTCTGCAACAGTCGGATGCCTGGCTCCAACTGGCCCTGCAGCAATATCCCGCTAGCGGAATAGAGCGTCCCCGATGGCATGCCAGAAAAGAAATGCTTGTTCGGTAGCGATACGAATTTGTTCATCGCCCGCAGCCTGCGCTTTCGCACCGAGCCTGCAGTGTTGATGAAGCCAGCCGGTATGATGCAAAGCATACTCGAGGCTGAAAGGGTGATTGATGGAGCGGGCCAGCTGAACCATTTCCTTATTGAGAGCTAGTGCTCGATCGGCGAAGCCGAGATGCCACAAGGCCAGCGCTAGATAACACCGGTGCGTCACCCCCGCATCTTCGCCCACCTGGCGGGCCCAAAAGGCAGTGCGTTCTCGATCATCGAATTCTTCGATCGCGCGGGCACAACATTCCTGTGCGCCGGCGAAATCGCCCCGATAAAGCCGGGTGAGGCCCTTAAGAAAGAGAGCTTCCATCAGGATGCCCGGATCCTGAAAGCGTTCTCCGAAGGCAAGGGCTTCATCCGCCAACTCGCTGCAGATGCGGAAATCTCCACGGACAATGTGGTAGGCGAAAGTTCCCCCACATCATGGTAAAAAGCTCCGGTCTTTGCTCCACGCGCTCGCACAGAGCGCGCGCCCGATGGAAGATCGGCCCGACTTCCGGTGCTGCGTATCCCCGCGCGGCGATATAGGTCGTGCCGAGCGCGCCAAGCAATTCCAACTCGCGAGTTATCCCGGGCGGCCGAAGGCTCGAGGGTTTCAAGCAATTTGAGACCCTTAGAAAGGTGGCTGATGGCTTCGGTATGAGCAAATCGATCGCGCGATCTCATCCCCGCCTTGAGACAGAATCCGACGGCCTTCTCCGTGGCGCCGGCGACGGCGAGATGCTCCGCCACCATTTCCGGCTGCGTCTCAAGCAACTGGCCAAAGCGCGTTTCGATCGCTTCGGCAACTTGAAGATGAAATTGCCTCTTCCGTGCTTCGCTGGTGGCGCTGTAGAGGGCCTCTTCGATAAGAACGTGCTTGAAGGTGTAAATGGATGCGGGTGGCTGCCCTCTGGCATAGAGAATGCCCGCCGACAAAAGTTTGCCTAACTCCCGTTGCAGGGTTTCTTCATCGACGCTTCACGACTGCCGCCAGCAACATGTAGTCAAATTCGCGTCCGATGGTTGCGGCGATTTGCACCACATCTCGATCGCACGACATCTGATCGAGTCTTGCGACGACGAGATCTTCCAGAGTCGCCGGCAATTCGTTCAATCTTGTGCGAGGGCCGATCTGCGCCGGCAGTCCGGTCGGTTCAAACATTGCCGATTCGCGGGCCATTCTACTGAATTCTTCGACGAGGAGCGGCACGCCCGCGCTGCGGGTGTAGATCTGAGCTAGCAGCCCTTCGGGCAGTTCGTCGCCTGCATCTCGGCGCATCCACTCGGCTACTTGCCGTCGTGTCAGTCGATTCAGTGCCAGATTGGTTTGATGCGCCAGGGCAGGCCAGGGCGTTCTGAATTCCGGACGAAACGTCAAGACAGTGAGAACTCGATCATGCGCACCCTCGCCGATAAATTGGGTGAGGAACTCCAAAGTCGAGGCGTCAATCCAGTGCAAATCCTCGACGATAAAGAGCACTGAGCGAGTGCGAGAACGGGCGAGCAACCAGTCGCGCAACGCGGAAAAGGTTTGCTCGCGCTCGCGCGCCGGTGTGAGAGCAGATTCCGGATACCGCTCGTCCGCGGGTAGCAAAAGTAATTTCGCGAACAGAGCCACTATTTCTGGCCGCCCCAAATCGCAATCCTCCAAGTGTCGCGCCAACCGCTCGAAATGATCAGCCGCGCTCTCTTCGCGTCCAGCATCGATGAATCTCTCCAGATAATCCGTTACCGGGTAGAGCTCGGAGTTTTGAAATTGTTCAGAGCATCGCCAGTCGATGAGAATCGGACTATCGTCTCTCCTATCTGCCCTTTGCTCGTCCATTTCCAGGTGACTCCCCTGGCCCTTCTTCTGCAATGATTGGATGAGTGTTTGCACGAGGCGAGACTTGCCCAGCCCAGCCTCGCCGATCACGAGGACGACTTGACCCATTCCCTCCTGCGCTTGTTCCCACCGATCTTTGAGAAGACTCAATTCGGTATCTCTTCCTGTTAGCGGCGTCTGCCAAGGCTGCGAGGTGCGCCCTTGGTCCGTAGCTGGCTTCGATCTCGGCCACTGGTTTTCCTCAGCAAGTTTGGAGAAATTCATCGCCTTTATTCGAAATAACACAATCCGGCGCGACGACAATCGCGGACCAATGTAGCAGGAAGCGACGGTAGAGATCGATTCTAAATTCGGAAGAGACATCCCCACGGTCTGGTGTCGCGCGAGTCGGCCGGATGTTTCGACAAATCCCGCCCTCCAATCTCGGCACAGCAGAGGAAGGCGCTTCGCAAGAAATGCGGGTCCTTAGGAGTTTCAGCCGGTAGTCGGTTCGATTGCCTCGATGATCGTCCGGACGATCTCCTGAGGTTCCCCTGCAATGTCGACGACGAGTGCGTCTTTCGGAACTTCCAAACTGTCGAACTGACTACGCAAGAGCGCCGCTTTGAAGAAGTGGCTCTTTCTCTCTTTCAGTCGCCGTGCAATCAGATCAAATTCCCCGTGCAGATAGGCGAATTTCACGTCGGGATCATCTCGTCCCAGAATTTCACGATAGCTCTCCTTCAGTGCGGAGCAGGCGAGCACATGACCGGGCTCGTTACGCTGCCATTGCTCGATGGCCGCCCGAATTGTGCGCAGCCACGGTTCGCGATCGTTGTCGGTCAAAGCGATTCCACTTCTCATCTTTTCGACATTCTCGCGCGTATGGAAATCGTCCGCATCGCTGAAGTTCCAGTGCAAAGCGTCCGCGAGTGTCTGTCCGATGGTCGTTTTGCCGGAGCCCGACACACCCATGATAATAATCACCATGCCAACTCTCCTACGCCGAATTGATCGGACAGAGAAGAGTCTATGACAGAAATCAGTCAAGAATCGATAGCACGCTTAGGTAATAGTCTGCAGCGGCGAATGCCGCTTTCGTCCAGGTCTGCCAGGCACGGTCTAATGAATCGACCCAAGCTTGTCCATGTGTTAGCCTTCGAGCTGATGACTAGGACCTCGCGACCACTTCTCGGATTGCTTTTTTCACTCGGCCTGTTGTCAATCAAATCCCTTGCGATGGCCGACGAGGCAGACCCGGCCGCCATGGTGTGGATTGCCGGAGGGACATTCACGATGGGCAGCAGCCTGCCCGGTAGCCATCGAAATGAGCAGCCTCCCCACGAAGTTTGGGTCGATGGCTTCTGGATTGAGAAACATGACGTCACTAATGCGGAGTTCCGGAAATTTGTTGAGGCGACTGGTTATAAGACCACGGCCGAGCGACCGATAGATTGGGAAGAACTCAAAAAAAAGGTTTCTCCCGGAACTCCCAAGCCTCCCGACGAGATGCTTCAGCCGGGATCGCTCGTCTTCACGCCCTCGAGCGTTCCAGTAGACTTGCGCAATATGAACGCCTGGTGGCGTTGGGTGACAGGGGCCAATTGGCAGCATCCCGAGGGACCTGGGAGCAATCTCGAGGGCCGCGAGAACCATCCGGTGGTTCAGGTCTCCTGGGACGATGCGAACGCCTATGCAAAGTGGGCAGGAAAGCGCCTTCCCACTGAGGCAGAGTGGGAGTTTGCCGCGCAGGGTGGCCTGGACGGCAAGCGTTACGCCTGGGGAGATGAGCTTCAGTCCGAAGGGAAATACATGGCCAATACTTGGAACGGACAATTTCCCTACCGGAACACTGCTGAAGATGGATTTGTCGGCACCGCGCCGGTGAAATCGTTTCCTTCAAACGGATATGGACTCTACGATATGGGAGGCAATGTTTGGAATTGGGTGAGTGACTTTTATCGGCCCGACACCCACGTGCAGATGGCGGGCGAGCCCGCCTGCCACAATCCGCAGGGCCCCAAGGGAAGTTGGAATCCCGGACATCCTAACGAGAACGACGAACATGTAACGAAGGGAGGATCCTTCTTGTGCAATCCAAGTTACTGCGAGAGCTATCGTCCGAGCGCACGCCGCGGAACACCTTCGGACACCGGCATGAGCCACATCGGTTTCCGCTGCGCGAAATCTCAAACGCCGTGAAAGACGGCTTGCAAGCGCACCTTAGCTCCGTCCTCGTCCTCGTTCTCGTTCTTCGTCCTCGAGATCCAGTGCCCCAATCGAGGACGCGGACGATTACCCCACCCACTCGAACCCATGAAAAAGCATGTTAATCGCTCGACCAGCGTCATCTTCGGGGCAATCGCTTTGTGCGGCGCACTACTCGCTACAACCAAGGCCCAAGAGGACAAACCCGGTTCCTTCACATCGGCAGAGCTGGCCGAGCGCACGCTGCACCGCCGCGCGATCGAGGCGGTTATCTGGGGAATGCCGGCGGTCAACGCAGAGTTGATGTTTCAGGCGATGAAGGATGCCAAAGCGGACTTCAACCAGGTCGTCTATTGGTCGCGACCGCTCAGCTGGAAAAACCAGACGTTGACTCCAAATCCGGATACGATTTACGTCTTCCCCTTCTTCAATACGAAGGATGTCGGGCCGATGGTGCTGGAGATTCCGACCGCGGAAGAGGGCGCCTCGATCACAGGCAGCATCGACGACGCGTGGCAGAACGGCGCTGGAAGATGTCGGACCGGCCGGCGTGGATAAGGGGAAGGGTGGCAAGTATCTGATTCTGCCGCCAGGCTTTTCAGCGCGCCGAATTTGCCAGGAATGGTCTTCCCGCCGTTTCCAGCGGATCCGATCGACGGGCTCGGCGTCTACGCCAAGCATCAAATCCTTGATCAGACTGAGCGTGGGCGAGTTGCGAGGTGAACGGCGGGACGTCATCACCTATGTTTTTCAACGATCGGGCGAATTCACCATTCCAGCCGCCCGACTGACCTGGTGGGACCTCGATAACAAACAACTTCAGTCGATTGACTTTCCGGCGCACGTCTTCGATGTGGCAGAAACTCCACCGCAAACGTCTTCCTCAAAGTCGTTCGCGTGGTGGAAACCAGCCTTGGCGGTTTTGATCGCGGTGGCGCTCGCCCTCCTCTGCTACGCAAGACTTCGCCCTCTCTTCACTGCCGTATTGGCCAGATTCCGTCCAGTTCATTTGGCGCCATTGAATCCGGCTCCCACAAGCCAATAGCGTCTTAAGCCGAGGCGTTCATAAAAGCGCTCTCCCTCACACACCATCGCTTCGATAAAAGAACACTCGAAGGATCCACTGGGAAGGACCGCAGATGTTGTAGACTTTATATCCGAGGATCTTACGTTGATTACAATGCAAAGAAAGTAACAACGTTCTCCCTCACATGCTCCAATTGCTGTACTTACTTTTCATTGGTCAAGGCTTCCCTCGCTGCAAAGAGCTCCTGTTTCTTCGCCGGACTAACTTCTGGATAATGCAGATCCAAAGAAGCAAGGGCGTCGACAATCGCTGCTGCGACGATGACGCGTGTGAACCATTTGTGATCCGCAGGCACGACATACCAAGGAGCATCTTCCGTCGCTGTCTCTTGAATAGTCTCCTCATAGGCTTGCATATACTTGTCCCAAAAACCTCGTTCCGTGGCGTCATTCGCCGAAAATTTCCAATTCTTGTCGGGATTATCGAGTCGCTCGAGGAAGCGCTTTTTCTGTTCATCCTTGGAGACATGGAGGAAAAACTTGCGCACGACGGTGCCGTTGCGCGTTAAATAGCGTTCGAAATTGCCGATGTCTTCGAAGCGTTCCTTCCAGATCTCTTTGGTGACACATTGTTTCGGCAGCTTCTGTCCCGCGAGAAACTCAGGGTGCACGCGCACGACCAGGGTCTCTTCGTAGTAGCTGCGATTAAAAATACCGATGCGTCCACGCTCCGGAAGCGCCTTGACACAGCGCCAGAGATAATCGTGGTCAAGATCTTCGGAGCTGGGGGACTTGAAGGAGGTTACCTGGCAGCCTTGCGGGTTTATTCCCGACATGACGTGTTTGATGGCGCCATCCTTTCCCGCAGCATCCATCGCCTGGAAGATCAGCAGGATCGCCCAGCGATCTTGCGCATAGAGCACATCCTGCAAATTCGCCAGGGCTTCAATTCCGCTCTGGAGGGCTTCCTTTGCGCGCGACTTGTCTTCGGACGTAAGCTCGCCCGTGTCTTTGGGATCCACGTCCTTAAGACGGAACTTTTTTCCTTCGGTAACTCGATAAGGCTTTGAAAATCGCCTGGCGCTTTCGATCACTTCACTGGTCTTCATAGTTTTGGCCGCAACAATAGCACCGCACGGATCAGTCAGCCCGCCTAATTCGAAGTGTCCATTTCAGAGACCTTACTCGGCCGCCGGAAGAGCGAGGTCGAAAAAGGGCACGATTCGCAGCTTCGACAATCACGATTCAGATCTTAGGACGAAGGGCATCCCGTCGGTGGTCGTTTAGGTAAGCATAGAAGAGGCCGATGACAAGTCCCGCCGCCCACATAGTTGCCGAGAAGGGAAAAGAAGAAGTTCTTGCCCACGTGCAAGAGGTGAACGCTCTCCGGCCGCTCAAAGAGAGCCATGGCAAACAGCGCAGAATTCGCGACGACATGTTCAAACCCCATGTAAGCGAAAACGGTCACTCCCATCATCAGCACCACGATCTTGGCCAGATGTTCGGTGAGCTGCATGGCGACGATCACTGATGCGTTAATAAAATAGTTGGCGAAAATGGCTTTGACAAAAATCAGCCATGCGCCGCTGCTTACCGTCTTGGCATCGACGGTGTGCACCAGGTGTTCCACCACTCCGTCGCTGAGCATGCCACAGCTCCACACTAACAGGGCAATGAACTCAATGCCGACCAGATTGCCGATCAGGCACAGGCCCCAGATCTTCATCGTATCGCCCCAGCTCACCTTGTCGTAGTAGCGTCCAACGGTGAAGTACATGAAATTGCTGGTGAGCAACTCCGAGTTGGTGAAATAGATGAAAACGAGCGCCATGCTGAAGCTCGCACCCATCAGATACTTGCTCAGCGCGGAGTTGAAATCAGCGCCGAGATCCGCCTTGATCTGATACACGAAGACATACATCAGGCAGATGATGACCCCGGCCATGGCCGCACGGAGCGTGTAGCGAACGAAAAAGCGCTGATGCAAAGCCCGCTTGACGTCGATGGTGTCAAGGATGCGCTCCATCACCTCCCGGCCGTAATAGATCCGGGTCCACACCATCTTTTCGGCTTTCAGTTCTTTTTCCTTTTCTGCCGCTCTTTGGCCTCTTGTTCGCATATATTTTTCTCTCCGGGCAGAACGTGTAGCTGTTTCCCGAGGTGGCGGCGATTCTGAAAAAAGTTCTCCGAAAACTCGCTCTATCCATCTCTTCCGAAGAAGGTCACACCGAAGCGATTGATGTAGGCACCCTTTCCTCACGGGTCGATGGGCCAGTCTTTCGGCTGGCGGCGAACCGCCGTGGATCGTCACGGCCATCGTTCAGAATTTTCCGGAAGGTGATAGAATCAATGCGAGCGGAGAAGCCGATTGTGCGAACACGACGGCAGATGAATCGGGCGAAAGACGAGATGTGGGGTCCAATGCCCAGTCCGAATTTACAAACGCTTGGCAGAAGGCTTCGGCAATTTTCGGAGGTCTACTCCAGTGGCCAAGCTCGGACTTACGCTACGCCGCTCGCCATTTCGGACATCGAGGAAGTTGCTTGATCGGCGGATCAAGCTTGTGGGGTATTGTCTGCGTTGGCGCGCTCTGAATCGATAGGCCGGACTTCAAAGGACAACCCACAATCCAGGCAAGGGTTGCCACGGGCGAGCTCCGCGGCTTCATCAAGGCTGCTGGCGAGAATGAACCAATATCCGCCAATGACTTCTTTCGATTCGCCAAAAGGGCCGTCCGTGATGACGTTTTTCTGAGTAATGGTTTTGCCTTCGTAGGTAAGGCGCTGTCCCCGCCGCATTTTTCCCGCGTCAACCAATCCATCGAGCCACTCATAGAATCGATCAATGACGTTCTCTATTTCGTCCCGTGAGAGAGCCTGGTCCCACTGGCCTCGGGAAATTACGAGGTATTCAGCAGGAGGAAGGGGTTCACTCATCGTGGTCTGTTTACCTGGTTGTTTCGATCGAGCCCGAATATGCGTAGACGGCGACGGCATGGCAAATAGCGCCGGCAAGCACGAAGAGGTGCCAGACAAGATGCGAGAAACGCAACTTCTTTGCGCTGTAGAATGCCACGCCGGCGGTGTAAAACACGCCTCCGGCCAGGATCAATCCAATGCCAGCGAGAGGGACGGTGTTGATGAAGTCAGCGATGAAAAACAGTCCGAGCCAGCCCATCCCGATATACAAAGCATTCGAAATCCGCACGCTGTTGTTTCCACCGCAGAGCACAAAGCAAAGACCGATCAGGGCCAGCAGCCATTCCAGAGCGAAGAGCAAGATCCCTCCATGCGTGCGAAGGGGTCCGAGAGCGAACGGGGTATAGGTTGCCGCGATCAGCACAAAGATCGCCACATGGTCAAGGAAGCGTGCGACGCCCTTCGCAGGTTCGCCAATAAGCCCGTGATAGGCAGTCGATGTCAGAAAGAGAATCAAGAGGGCTACGGCGAAAACCCATTGGCCGACTGTGGCGTCCCATGCCAGAAAAGTGCAAGCGCAAACCCAAAAGCGCCCGCCAATCCCAACGCCGCACTCCACGTATTCGCAAGCTCTTCGAACGGTGTCTGGGTCGCCACGGAACGAAATCCGGAACCACGGAACTCCGCGCTTGGAATAGTAGAGCGCCGCAGCTCGATGGCCGCAGGAACGACCGGTCGAGCCCTCAACGAAGACATGGCATATTTTCGGGAATGAATTGCACCGCCTTAGGCAATCGCACAACAGCACGAGATGGAAAGGGCTTTTTCAAATTTTGTGCGGTAGACTCGCGCGCTTAGGGTCTGGACGAACTGCGAAGGCGGGTGTAACGCGATCCGTCCGAGACTTGCGCATTCGGACCAGTCTGAGTATCGTCGAGGACGTTGCTCGCCGTCGCGACACGCTTCGGTCGGGCGCGCGATTTACCGAAGACTAATATGAGCAGTCAAAGCTCTGGCGACCCAAAGCCGGCGCCGCTACCAGAGGTCAAAGTCCCGGCGCCTGAGCCGCGCAAGCAAATCCCGAAGCCCAAGCGGTGGAATACCAAACTCATCATCGGCGCTTTGGTTGCGCTTGTCTTGCTGATCGTGGGACTGCCGAGAGTTCTGCGCGCTTTCAAGACTGTCTCGACCGACGATGCTTATGTTAATAGCTACGTTACCTTTGTTGCGCCCCGGGTTTCCGGCCAAGTGGAGCGAGTGCTAGTGGACGACAACAACCGGGTGCGCAAAGGCGACGTGCTCGTGGAACTCGATCCGGAGCCCTTTCGCGTCCAGGTGGCGATAAAGCAGTCGGCTGTTGACGTTGCCGAGGCAAACCTCGTTCTGGCCGAGGCGAACGTGCGGGGATTAGTGGCACAAACTCGGAGTCTCAGATTCAAGCTCGCTCATGCCATCGAGGACGTGGATAACCAGGTCGCGCTCATCCGGCAGCGCGTGGCAACCTGGGAGGAAACTAAGGCAAGCCTGGTATTGGCGCAGCAGGAGTTTGACCGTGCGAAGCAGTTACTCACGACCAAGGTCGTAAGCAAGGAGGAATACGACCAAAAACAGGCGGCCCTTGGCGTGGCGAACGCACAGGTTGCCCAGGCGCTGCAAAATGTCTATCAGGCGCGCGTGAACCTCGGCCTGCCAGCGGTGCCGCCTGCCGGAACAAGTCTCGCCGATGTGCCATCGGACCTCGACCAGACGTTCTCCTCGGTGCGTCAGGCCCTGGCGGATCTTCTCCATAGCGCAGCGCAACTGGGAATCACGCCTTCCTCCTACGATCTTACGCCAAAGGAAATCATCGCGGAATTTTACCGACGCGACCCGCAAGGCGACATCAACAAGATTTACGCCCAAGTAGTTCGGGACGCCCCGAGCCTGAAGCAAGCCCAGGTGAGCGTGGAACAGGCTCAACGCGATCTCGATCAGGCAAAACTCGATCTGAGCTACTGCACAGTTTTCGCGGAAATCGATGGGGTGATAACCCGCCGCAACGTGAATCCCGGCAATAATGTCCAAGTCGGCCAGACTCTCATGGCGATCCGCTCGCTGCGCGATATCTGGGTGGACGCGAACTTCAAAGAGACTCAACTCCGTGACCTTCGCATTGGCCAGCGCGTCGAGCTCCAGGTCGATATGTATGGAGGCAAGCACATCTTTGAAGGGCGCATTTCCGGGTTTACGATGGGGACAGGCTCGACGCTGGCCTTGCTGCCGCCGCAAAATGCAACCGGCAATTTCGTGAAGGTCGTCCAACGTTTGCCGGTGCGGATTAACATCACCAACTACGATCCCGACAAACTCCCTCTCTTCGTCGGCCTGTCCGTTGAGCCGTCGGTCGATGTAAAGAGCGCGCCAACCGGACCGAATGCGGGCAAGTTTCTCCAAGAACTAGCACAGCCTATCCCCGAAACGAAGCCGTGATGGCCACGGCCGAGTTAGCGGCGGCGCCCTCGGACGCCAAGGTGCGCGAGTTCAATCCTTGGATCGTCGCGCTGGCGGTGATCATCCCGACCTTCATGGAAGTGCTCGACACGACGATTGCCAATGTGGCGCTCCGCTACATTGCGGGCGGCCTTTCTGCACCGTCGAGCGATAGCGAATGGGTCATCACTAGTTATCTGGCGGCCAATGCCATTATTCTTCCCATGTCCGGCTGGCTTTCGGTGAGGCTCGGAAGACGACGTTACTTTCTCATCTCGATTGCGGTTTTCACGCTCGCCTCCGCCATGTGCGGAATGGCGATGAACCTGGAAATGCTGATCGCGTCGCGCGTGTTGCAAGGCTTGGCTGGCGGCGGGTTGCAGCCGTCGAGCCAGGGTGTGCTTCTCGATGCGTTTCCGCCGGAGAAGCAAGGCGCCGCGCAGACGTTATTTGGCATCGCCGCCCTGCTTGCCCCGGTCGTCGGTCCGACCCTTGGCGGATACATCACCGACAACTATGGCTGGCGCTGGATCTTCTATATCAATATTCCCGTCGGGCTCTTCGCCTTATGGTTCTGCAGCAAGGTCGTCATCGACCCCGACTACTTGAAGTCCCAGCAGACTGCAATGCGTAGGAAGGGTGCACCTTTCGATACCCTGGGTCTCTGTCTCCTGTGTCTCACCATGATTTCCTGGGAGATCGTGCTCAGCAAGGGACAGGAATGGGACTGGCTTGGAGATCCTTTCTACCGGGTGCACTTGCTGTTGGTTCTCTTCCTCGCAGGTCTGCTTACCCTCGTCTGGCGTGAGCTGAGAATTTCGAACCCGCTGATCAACTTCCGAACCCTGGCCGACCGAAATTTTCGCTGGTCGTGCATCATTGTTTTCTGCGCCTTTGGAGTCCTCTACGCAAATACGACCACCCTTCCTACGTTGCTGCAATCGCTCTTTGGCTACGATGCCACCACTTCCGGAATGGTCCTCTCACCAGCGGGCCTCTTCGCCGTCATGGGGCTGATATTCGCCGGCGCTTTGATGTCCCGAGGTGTTGATGCACGTTATTTCATAGCCACGGGCTTGATCTTAATGGGCATCGGCAACTACTGGACGTCACAGCTGACGCTCGAGATCAGTCCCTGGCAGGTGGTCTGGCCTCGAGTCGTCGTCATCGCGGGACTTTCCATGGTTTTCGCACCGTTGAATGTGGCGGCGTTCCTTTACATCCCGAAGGAACTGCGTGGCGCGGCCGTCGGGCTGTTGGCCCTTCTGCGCAACGAAGGTGGCAGTGTCGGCACCTCGATCGCCAAAACAATCCACGAACGCCGCGATCAATTCCACAGCCTGCGCCTTGGCGAGTATCTCGATCAGCTGAATCCAGCCGTGAATTCGTTCCTTGAGCAAGCCCAGGCCGGTCTCCTTCAGCTCAGCGGGGATCCGGTCGCAGCCCGACAGATGGCACTGCAATTACTGGAGGACTTGCGCCAGCAACAAGCCTCCGCGTTTGCTTACTTCGATATTTTCCTGCTCTTAGCCTTGCTCTCGGTCCCACTGGTCGCGCTCGTATTCATGATGAAGCGCTCCGTCCCACAAAAGGGAGCACACGTTTCCGCGGAGTAATTGAGAATCTCGGAGCGCCTCGACTCTAGTAAATAAGCAGCTACCCTCGACGCAAAAAGGAGTGCCCGATGATAACGATGAGGATCATGCGCTTTAGCGATTCCCAGGATGCGTCAGACCTGATCGCCGGCACAGCTCCCCTTCCGAATCCTGGTGAAGGGGAGATATTGGTGCGCGTTCATGCGGTCGGAGTGACGCCGACTGAATCGCAATGGTACCCAACCACGCACACCCAAGACGGCGGGATCAGAACCGGCGCAATTCCTGGGCATGAGTTCTCGGGGGTAATCGAAGCCGTCGGCGTGAATGTCGATCCGAGTCAGATTGGCCGCGCGGTTTACGGTATGAACGATTGGTTTGCCGACGGCGCCACCGCCGATTACTGCGTCAGCGTTCTCGAAGCTGTCGCGGACAAGCCGCCGAGCCTAAGTCATCTGGAGGCCGCCAGCGTCCCGATTGGCGCGCTCACTGCGTGGCAAGGATTGTTCGCTCGGGCGAAATTGCGCAGGGGCGAGCGCATCCTCGTGCACGGCGGATCTGGCGCGGTCGGTCTCTTCGCGATTCAACTCGCCCGACGAGCCGGCGCGCACGTAATTACCACCGCCTCGGCGCGGAATTTTGAGCTTCTCTCACAGCTCGGAGCTGACCAGATGATCGACTACACTCAGGAACGTTTCGAAGAGCATACTCGTGATATTGATGTGGTCTTTGATACGGTCGGCGGCGAGACCCTGAAGCGCTCGTGGGATCTTCTGAAGCCAACCGGCCGCATGGTCACCATCGCAGCGGACAGCGAGCGAACCAAGGAGCCGCGTACCGAGCAGGCTTTCTTTATTGTCGAGCCCGACTCAAGACAACTGGCGGAAATATCTCGCTTGCTCGACTCCGGCGAAGTTCGCTGTTTCGTCGACGCCGTCGTTCCGATGGCAAGGGCCGCCGAGGCATACTCCCGGCGGATTGAAGGCCGGCGCGGCTACGGTAAAGTGGTGATCTCGGTCACGACGGGTTAAGGTCACGCCAAAGCGGGGTGCAGCCAGCATTTGTAAAGTTCCGATTCAGACACAGCCGCGACAAAGCACAGAAACTCCAATGTGCTGCACTTACTAGTCGCGTAAAACCTGCTTAGAACAGCCGAATCGCGGTTACGGCGATGCGTCCTCCGAAACAGACGTCGACGTCTGCACCACGCGTGCGCTCGCGGGAATGATAGACGCCGTCATAGAACAGCCCGCCACCTTCCTCGTGCCTGTAGCTTAGCGGCAAGGGGTGAGGATCGAGCGCGCAGAAAACGATTTCAGGCTCATCTTCGGAGGGGCGGAGATGCGGCAGATTGACGTTGTAAAACAGGCCTGGTTTGGTCGGCCTTCGCGTGAGCTCTCTCAGGACCCGCGCCACCCAGGAGGCCGCCCGCTGCCAGTCAAACTCCATCTTGTCGCGGCGATAGTGCGAGACCGCCACACCCGGCCAGCCATGCAGCACCGCCTCGCGCACTGCCGCCACGGTTCCCGAATAGTGGACATCAGCCCCCAGGTTTCCGCCATGATTGATGCCACTGAGCACCCACTTCGCATCAGGAACAAGCTTGAGCAATCCAATGCGCGTGCAATCCGCCGGGGTGCCATAAACGGCAAATCGCTTCTCTCCACGCGCTTCGATCCGCAGAGGACCGTGCGCTGTCACCGCATGGCTGACGCCCGGACTGCGGACCCGCTGGCGCGACCACGACCGGTTCGCCGATCGCGCGTGCCGCGCACAGCAATGCCTCCAGGCCGGGAGCGTCGATCCCGTCGTCATTGCTAAGGAGGAGCTTCATGGGACGCAACTTGATGGCCACAAAAGGCTTTCAATTTCCAGGCGACTCTCCTATTTTTCGGCAAATATCCGAACCGCCAGAGCGGGCGTCAAAAGCCGTGAATATCGAGTTTCTTCCCGTGTTGATAGTCGAAGAAGTGAGGACGTTGTTCGACGCTGATTCCAAATTATCTGAAATGCTTCCGGAGATGGAGCGCGCTTCGCTATCTCCGCAGGTTCGCAAGGCGATCAACCGACGGCGAGATTTGGAGCAAAGTCAAAGCAAATCTCTGGCGGAAATTCTTGCCAGGTTTGACGCCCATCCCAGCGGTGGACAATGCCACGCCATGCGCGGCCTGATTGGCGAGGCCGAGGAAGTGCTCCGTCGCGAAAGCGGAATGTATCCGGCGCGGCTAGAACCAAGATTGCTGGGCGTCTTGCGCAAGGCTGGCCATTTGCGCATGGCCGCCTTGAAAAATCTCATCGCCGTCGCTCAGCTCCTCGAGGCGCATGAAATCAAGAAAACACTCGAAGACTGTCTTTCGCAGGAAGTCGAGGCGGATCGCTTCGTCGCCGACCTCACCGATGACATGCTACGTTTGATGACCGCAAATTCGCACGGAGAAACGGCCAACGCCCTCGACGCACTCCAACGCTATTCTTAGGACGATCCGGATGTTTGTTCGCGTGACGCTGAGCAGATCTCTAGGATTCGAGGGAAAGTCGCAGTAACGGTCACTGCTGCGGCCGTTCGCAGCTCGGCAGTGATTCGTGATTTAATACTCCCTCGGCTCATTAACTTGAGCTCTCGCGTAAAATTGTTGCGACGATGTCGCCATGGTCGTTTTCTCACGACGGCGCAGCCACTGTGGATGTTCTCTGTGCATCACGCCCTCAGACGCTACGATGAGCGTAGCAGAGGGGTCCCCATTTCCGGCAGGGTCCCGCCGGAGGGGATACCGCCGCTTCCGCAAAGTAAATATTTCCGAAGACGGCAGAAAAACTGATCTAAGCCGCGGCCTCTGCGGGACTTAGCGACGGAGCTTCCTCCGTTTCCCGCTCTGCTCGGTTGATTGCGTCTATCAGCAGCCGAATGGTGCCAAAGTCACGTTTATGAGGCGTCAGCACGATGCGGTGAAAGTGGGCGAGGTGCGTGTCGTCGGCCTCTTCGGGCAGAGCCGCGCTCTGCACAATGCGATCGGCGGCAAGAAGCGTGTCAAAGTCGCGATTTAGCTGATCGATGGCCGATTGCTGAAGCCGATGAGTCGTGCGAATGACCATTCTGTTCTTCACCCAACGGTAGGAATGAAAGTTGTGATAGAATTGCACCACCTCCTCGAGTGTTTCTTCCAGACTGTGGGTGATTTTGAAAAGGCTAAGATCCGTCGGCGAGATCAGACCCTGGTCGAGCAGGTCGTTGACGACAAACCGCCTCCATGTCTCCCAATAGCGGCCATTTGGTCGGTCGAGCAAAACCATCGGGACGATCGGGCTTTTTCCGGTCTGCATGAGAGTGAGGACCTCGCAACCTTCGTCGTGGGTGCCAAATCCTCCCGGGAGCAGCACGAATGCGTGCGTCTCCTTCACAAAATGAAGTTTTCGGGTGAAGAAATACCGGAAATTGATCAGCTTGGGATCGCCATGAATCGTTTGATTTGCCCGCTGTTCGAAGGGCAAGCGGATGTTCAGGCCGAAGCTCTTTTCTGCGCCGGCGCCCTCCTGAGCGGCTCCCATGATCCCATCACCGCCACCGGTGATGACCATCCAATCAAGTTCGACCATGTGACGCGCAAGTTCCCGGGCGAGCCTGTATTCCTCCGCCTCTGCTTTCATCCGGGCGCTTCCGAAGATCGCCACTTTGCGAATGCCCTGATATTTGCCGAAGATGTTTGAGGCATGCCGCAGCTCCCGCATCGCGCGGTTATAGAGCTTCAGGTCGGCGATGGCTGTCTTGTCTTTCCCGAAACGCAAGACGGTCTCAATCATCTCTTCCAACATTTCGGCCTGCCTCCCTTCCGCGACTTCGGCCACAAGACTCTTGATCCGGGGGTCCTTCACTCTTTCTTTCATAACAAAACCTGTGCTGGAATTTCTGGCTAATCGCCCCAGTCTTTCCGGCTCACGTTAATATCCGAACCCATGATCATAGTCATCCGCCCCAAAGCGTCAAAAGAACAAATCGCGGAGGTCATCTCCGAGGTCGAGAAGCTCGGCTACACGCCTGCACCCATTCACGGAGCCATGCAGACGGTGGTCGCCGCAATCGGCGATGAACGGACGCATGCGAATCTCGAATCACTCACCGCCTTGCCGCAAGTCGAAAGCGTCCTGCGCGTGCAGAAGCGCTACAAACTGGCCAGCCGCGAATCGCACCCGGAAAATACCGTCGTCAGTGTCGAC
This sequence comes from uncultured Verrucomicrobiae bacterium, assembly GCA_963706955.1. Lineage (GTDB taxonomy): Bacteria > Verrucomicrobiota > Verrucomicrobiia > Chthoniobacterales > Terrimicrobiaceae > DASTFP01. Next base: position 92,348 of record CAVPOC010000014.1, read on the forward strand.
GGACTGGAAATTGGCAGCGACCAGTTCTGCCTGATGGCCGGGCCCTGCTCGGTCGAGAGCGAAGAGCAGCTGCTTGCCACCGCGGCCGCCGTAAAGGAGTCCGGGGCCAGCGTCCTCCGCGGAGGCGCCTACAAGCCGCGCACCTCGCCGTATGAATTTCAGGGCCTCGGGAAAGGAAGGCCTGCGCCTCCTCGCCCTCGCACGGAAGGAGACCGGGCTCAAGATCGTCACCGAAGTGCTGAGCGAGCGCGACGTCGAGCACGTCGCCGCGGTCGCGGACATTCTGCAAATCGGAGCGCGAAACGGCCAGAACTATCAACTTCTCATCGAGGCGGCGCGAAGTGGCAAGCCGATCCTTCTTAAGCGGGGCATGAGCGAACGCATCGAAGAATGGCTGCTCGCTGCAGAATACATTCTTGCGCACGGAAATCCGAATGTCTTGCTCTGCGAACGCGGAATCCGAACTTTCGAGACATACACCCGCAATACCCTCGATCTGGCGGCGGTCGCCGTCGCGAAGAAAGAATCTCATCTGCCAGTCATTGTGGACCCAAGCCAGGGTTGCGGACGCGCGGATCTCGTCATTGCTCTTTGCTGTGGGGCCGTGGCGATGGGTGCCGACGGATTGCTCGTCGAAGTTCATCCGAATCCTGCCGAGGCTTTGAGCGATGGCCAGCAGCAGGTCGATTTCGCCTCTTTCAAGAAGCTGGCGAGCGCCCTTCCGCCATTTCTAACGGCGACGAAAAAAACCTGGCTAAAGCCTTCACCGGAGCGAAGAAGCGAGCGGTCTTGGCGAGGTGGCTATGCCTCGTTTCCATAGAACTTGATGCCGCGTTGAATTTTCGGCCGTCCATTGAGCGCGCGCCATTTATTGCTGTCCCGTAGCGAATAGATGCAGCCACAATACTCCTGCATGTAGAATCCCTCCTCTTTGGAGATTTCGATCATGCGTTGCGCGCCGCCTTTCTTTCGCCAGTTGAAGGTCCAGTAGAAGAGGCCAGGATAGTGAGAGGCAGCGCGGACGCCACAGGCGTTTATCTGGTCCATATTTTTCCAGCGAGAGATTCCGAGACAGCTGGTAATCACGGGGAAACCATTCTCGTGCGCGTAGAGTGCCGTGCGCTCAAAGCGCATATCGAAGCACATCGTGCAGCGCGCGCCACGCTCCGGCTCCCATTCCAGGCCTTTGGCGCGCGCAAACCAGTTCTCGGTATCGTAATCCGCATCGACAAAGGGAATCGAATGTTTCTCGGCAAACCGGATATTCTCAGCTTTGCGGAGGTCATACTCCTCGCGAGGGTGAATGTTCGGATTGTAAAAATACACCGTCAGATCGATCGCAGACGCTCGCATTGCCTCGATGACTTCACCGGAACAGGGGGCGCAGCAGGAGTGCAAGAGCACCCGCCTCTGTCCTCCGGGTGGATCGAGAATCGGACGTTCGAATTCCTGTGACGAGAAGGCAGAGGACATCGAATTACTTGTCGAACACGATCATCCGGGCGTCAATCGCGGTAAAATCTCTCACCCAGCGTATGCGGAGGTTCAGGTCTCATATACGGCGCCCAGCGCGTCTCTATCTTCCCATGCTTGCCGCGTCGAGAAACGGGATACACAGTCCATCCGCGGAGGCACGTGTTGGAAGGTCACCTCGCGGCGGGTGTTCGAGCTCTTCAGCCAGACAGCGTCCGCTCCATGAATTTGAGCATTGTAGATCATGCTCTTGCGAAGAAAATTCCAGCCCTCGATCGCTTTCAAAGGCTAGGCGCCCAATTACCTTGAATGGTCGCGTCGGACGATTCGTGAGAATCGGGATCTGCGCGTCCGGCGGCTTGGCCGGAAAATCCTGGAGCGATTTGTAGTAGACGGCGGTCGATTTTACGGACGCGCAGCCTGCGAGCAAAACCAAGATTCCCGCAGAGCCTGCAAGAATCAGAGTTGCACGAGGCGAGCTCATGAGCGTTAATGTACGGCAATATTGCGGTGCCGTGAAAACGAAAATCGTAATCAGCGCGGCTTTGGCCCTTGCCGTGGTCTTTGAGCTGGCACAGGCGGGTCCTCAAATTGGTATTTCTGCGCGAGCGGGCGCTGGCTGGTGTGCTCCGGCGAGCACAGTTTGTCCGCCCTTTAAGCCTTATCCGAAGTTCGTTACTTGCGCCTGGCCGACTTACTACTACCCGTGGTATTATGGCTACGTCTCGTCGCCAGTCGACGCTTCGACCAGCTTCAGCAATGTCTCGCCAGTTTTCGACAACGGCCAAACGGGAATTTACCGCGTTCCGGCCCCGATCATTTCTCCTCCGCCGGTGATAACTCCGGCCGGGTCCCACTTTCGGCTGGCAACGCTGATTTCCCCCGCAGAAGTGCGGCCTTCCTCTGGATTAACAGACCAAGGAAGGCCGCCTCTGATTTTAGAGAGGCTCGCTTCTCGCCCTCGCGTCACCGGTGACCCGGCGAAGTCGCTCTGCGGCGCTTGCCGCTTCGAATTCCCCGGTTGACAAAGCAGCGGCGAATACCGAATTAAGATCTCACGGCTACGCGCAAGAATGCGTTGGGCCAACGCCATCGATGGTGACCGTAGCTCAATGGTAGAGCTCCAGATTGTGGTTCTGGCTGTTGCGGGTTCGAGTCCCGTCGGTCACCCACCGACGGGACGAGAACGTAGTTCGACTACCCTGCGCGTTAGCGCCTTTCCGGGCCGAAGCCACTTTTGTAGAGCTCGCCGTAGGCGAGATAATCCCGTCGGTCACCCACGTAGTTCGACTACCCTGCGCGTTAGCGCCTTTCCGGGCGAAGCCACTTTCGTAGAGCTCGCCGTAGGCGAGATAATCCCGTCGGTCACCCACCGACGGACGAGAACGTAGTTCGACTACCCTGCGCGTTAGCGCCTTTCCGGGCCGAAGCCACTTTTGTAGAGCTCGCCGTAGGCGAGATAATCCCGTCGGTCACCCACCGACGGGACGAGAACGTAGTTCGACTACCTGCGCGTCAGCGCCTTTCCGGCGAAGCCATTTTCGTAGAGCTCGCCGTAGGCGAGATAATCCCGTCGGTCACCCACCGACGGGACGAGAACGTAGTTCGACTACCCTGCGCGTTAGCGCCTTTCCGGGCCGAAGCCACTTTCGTAGATCTCGCCGTAAGGCGAGATGAGTCCCGTCGGTCACCCTTCTTCAGTGGCCAAAATACTCTGAGAATGGCTTGAATAAAGGCTGTACGGACGATCCAGCAAATTCCCTTGCATGTGCAGTTGGTTGCAGTTTCGGCGATATTTTTGTCCTGCTTTGTCCTGCAAGATTGGTGAAAAAAACGAGGTCTGCCGTGAAGGGAGCTGGCGAAGCACCGGGTTCGAATCCCGTTAGGGTCGCCAGAGGCGATGGCGAAGCCAATTCGAACCTCGGTTCGACTACCTGCGCGCCAGCGCAATTCTTACCAGCCGAAGGCCACTTTCGTAGAGCCCTGCGCAGCAGGGATAATCCCGTTAGGGTCGCTACTCATTTAGAGTGGCAAATCGCCTTGTACATAAGATAAATAGAAGCTCTGCGTGCGATTCGCTAAATTCTCTTCAATGTGCAGTTGAAGGCAGTCCTGGCGGGAAAATTGTTACCTTTTGTTACCCTGTTTGGCTCCTGGCAGTCCCAGATCTTCAGATCTTCTTCCATTCCATCGGAACAAGCATTGTTGTGGATCAGGTCCAGAGCGGGCGGGAGCACCCAACTCATCGAGTGTGGCGGACTAAATCCGACCCACGCGTTCGAGCTCCGTAGCTCCGGGTCTGGTGCGTTACGAAAGCGGGGCAAGTCGTCTGGTCCTTGCGGGCCGCGCCGATCGCGAGTGAAAAAATCCCTTCGTTTCACTTCATTGCGGCCGATGCTAAGCTTTTCGCCGTGCAGGGTATCGTGCGCCAGCAACCCTCGGCATTGATTTCGTCGGGTCACGACGGCGAATTGCGGGATTTTTCTGCGTTGTCGGCGCCTTTGCTCTTGGCTAATCTGTGGCGAAAGCGCCATTTTCCGCGGAAATCATTGCGATGAAATCGGGACACCTATTTCGCTACGTAATCATGACCATTGGAATGGGCGCCCTCGCGGGATGCGCGAGTCCGGGCTGGAGGGAAGTGGATGCTTACGGCCGCCTTTGGAAAGTCTTCCCGCTGGAGGAGGTTGGGATCGAGGTGCAGGTTCAGGACGCCGCGGGCACCCCGCTTTCCGGCTATCGTTTCGCCGTGCTGGATCAAAAAGTCGGAAATCTGACCGGCTATCAGGAGATTGAGATCGGGGGAAGTGTCATTTTCCTGCGTCCGCGCTCCGAGCCGGTCATCTTCAGCATCGAGGGTCGAGCCGAGGATGGGGCGGTATATCCCGTTTATCGCCAGTTCCAGCGTTCAGACCTTAAATGCAGCCTGCGGTTGGTGTTCCGGTTTGATTCGGAGGGCTATTGCAGCTTTATTTCTTCATCAAAGGTCCGCTGAAATCATTGTGTTACGAAACGGTCACAACGGCTGAAACGATTGGATCGGACGCTGGTTTAGTGCTGGATAATGCGGCGGAACGCCCGTCTTGATCCATTGCGGGAACGAAAGAAACTTCTCTTGGCGATGAGGCGTTGCAAGGCTTGGAGGAGGCGATTCGCTCGGAATCGCCGGGGATTGAGATCGTCGATTTTCTCGGGTGGCGCGTTTTCGTCGAAGCGAAGAGCGTACCGATTTATGTGCGCGGTCTCGCGGACGGTGCACTCATGCTGCGGTCGCCTTTGGGAACGCTCGTGGAAGGACCTTGATCAGTACCTGAAATTTGCTCCTCTACGCAAATTGCGGTCTCGTCGTGACGAAAGGCGCCGGCTTCTGTCTCGACCGGAACGGCCGGCTTTCGTTGGAGCGAACAATCCCGGGCGGCCTCGTCGCGGCGCCAAGCGTGGGTCGTGCTGGGTTGTAAGGCGCGTTACGGCAGCACCCGCGTGCGCCTGCTCTGGGTAGAGACCTCTAAGGAGGTGCTCTTGTTGGTGACCAACCAAGAGCCCGAGGAGATGCCGCCGAACTGGTGGCCGCTCTGTCCCCACACCAACGTTGGCGCATCGAACTGTTCTTCCGCTGGATCAAATGCATTTTGGGTTGTCGGCATTGGCTGGCGGAGTCCCCCCGCGGGGTGGCCATTGAAATTTATCTCGCCCTCATCGCCGCTCTGCTCCTGCAACTCTACAGCGGGCGGCGTCCCAACCGCCGGATGCTGGAGCTTATCCAACTTTATCTGCTCGGGGTGGCCAGCAGCCAAGATCTGCACGCTGGCTGGCAACGCCAATTGCTGCGTCTGCAGAAAAGCAAAGCACCACAATCTTAACTTGCCTGCTAGGCGTCTTTGTCGCTCGAAGTCGCCGAGCATTCGCATGCCCCAATGCTGCCCTCTGTCTTCGCACCTGCACGCTTCCCTCTTTTATCGCAGCCCTCACCCGACATCAAAATCCTGCAAGGAGCCAACAGCAATTTCCTTGCCGAACACTACTGGCGTCCCGCCTGCGATTCGCACGAAGACAGGCGAGACGCCGCGAGACGCCTGTCCCACATTTTCTGACCGGCTTCCACAAAATGAGACACTACCAAATCTCAAAGTTAGAATGGTTCTCGCAAGTCGCCTCCGCGAAACCCGAGGGGAGGGCGAGCCTCCCGGCGAGCGGCTACCTGATTCATTTCCATCAAAGAGTTGGACGATCGTGCGGTCAAAACTACGGTCGCCTCGGAGAGGCAACCCTGCCATTTACAAGGTAGGGACGGCTCTCCGAGCCGTCCGTTGCTTTCCTGGAAGCGTCCCATTGTTTTCGAAATGTGGTATCAGTTGTGAGATTGGCCCGAACAGGGTCGATGGGTGGCCGGCCAGGGTTTGCCACTCGGCGAAGGTCCACCAAGCGGCGATTCGGACCGTGGCCACCAAGCGAATCGATAGC
>CAVPOC010000015.1:0-99699 GCA_963706955.1 uncultured Verrucomicrobiae bacterium
GTGGGCAAGCACATGGTCTCGCGTGCCTTCAGCCTGCTCGCGACTCTGTTTATTTTTATTCTCTTCGCCAACTGGTTTAGCCTCCTGCCAGGAGTCGGATCGATCGGATGGGGGCACGACGTTCCCGATCACGGCTTTGAGGTTCAGGTCCCCCTCTTGCGACCGACGACTGCGGACCTCAACATGACGCTGGGGATGGCTCTGGTCGCCTTTTGTCTTTGGCTCTATTGGACCATCAGCGAAGTGGGTGTTTGGGGTTTCCTGGTTCACACTTTTGGTCCCAAGGGTGGTCTCAAGGGCGTCATGAAGCTGCTCTTCGCGATCATCTTCCTCTTTGTGGGGGTCATCGAGATCGTCTCCATCTTGGTTCGACCAGTCTCCCTCTCCCTGCGACTCTTTGGAAATGTTTTTGCCGGGGAAACGCTGCTCTCCTCAATGATCACTCTGGGCCACACACTGGGCTTTCCGGCTGCCATCACTTATCTGATGAGTATCATCGTCCCAATACCTTTCTACTTTCTTGAACTGCTGGTCGGAGTGTTGCAGGCGCTCGTCTTCACTCTGCTCTGCGCTGTCTATATTCAGCTCTCCACAACTCATGATGAGGAAGAGGAGCACTAAAAAATTTCCCGCCGGGACCGTGCAAGTCTGCGGACGGTGAGAAAAACAACCCATAACAAAGCTAAATTATGATTCTTCCTATTCTTGCTGCAGAAGCCGTCGCCGCGGGTATAACCGGCAGTTTTACCCTAGGCATGGCGGGCCTCGGTTCCGGAATCGGAATCGGCCTGGTCGGCGCGAAGGCGGCGGAAGCTGTCGGCCGCAACCCAGGTGCTTTTGGGCGCGTGCTTACGCTCAGCATCCTCGGCATGGCTCTTGCGGAATCGATCGCGATTTACGCGCTGATTCTCGCTTTCCAAGGCCGCTAAGCTCATTTGGCCGTCCGCCTTCGCGGCGGACGGCCCAACCCCTTCGGAAATGGACGTTATTACAGAAATTTTCACGAACTTCGGAGTTAGCTGGCCGAAGTTCATCGCGCAGGTCATCTTGTTTTTGGTGGTCTACTGGGTCTTGAACAAATATGCCTTCGGACCCGTGATCAAAATGCTTGCCGAGCGCCGTCGGAAAATCGAGGAGGGCCAGCATAATGCCGAACGGATCAAAAAGCAGCTCGCCGACGCCGAGCTGCGCTATCAAGAAGTCCTGCGCAAGGCCAACGAAGAAGCGACCAAGTTACTGGAAGAGGCGCGCGCGACCAGCGACGCCATCAGTCAAAAACAGCTCCAGCAGGCCATTAAGGACGCCGAGGGTATCATCGCCAAAGCCCAGGATACGATTGGGCAGGAACGAAACAAGATGGTGGCCGAAGTGAAGAAGGAGATGGTCGATCTCGTCGTCAAGACGACATCCAAGGTCGTGGGCAAAATCATGACGCCCGATGATCAAAAGCGCCTTTCGGAAGAAACGGTCAAACAAGTCGCCGCTTGAAGTATGAAGATCAGCAGGGAAGCCCGACGTTTGGCGCGTGAGTTATTCCGCCTAAGCCTTGCCGACGGACGGCTGGAGGCGAGTCGCGTCTCCGCGATCTCTGAACGCCTGATCACGGAAAAGCCTCGTAACTACCTGGAGGTTTTGAAGGAATTCAGCCGGTTGGTTCGGCTGGAACTCGAACGCCGCCACGCTATTGTTGAGAGCGCGTCCCCGCTGGATGAGAGCAGCGCGGCAAACATCGCCAGCACTCTGAAGGAGAAGTTTGGCGACGATATTACCACTGAGTTTCGCACCTCTCCAGACCTTCTCGGCGGACTGCGCATCAAGCTCGGAAGCGATGTGTGGGACGGAAGTATCAGCAGCCGGCTGGCCACCTTTTCTCAGCAACTTTAAACCGATCCATCCATGAGCAATATTCTGCAAGAACTCGAAAGCAAGATCGAGAGCATTCACAGCGAATCCACCACTAAGGCTAATGTCGGCATAGTCCGCGAGATCGGCGATGGTGTCGCAAAAATTGAAGGTCTCAGTGCTGCGATGCTTAACGAGATGCTGGAATTTCCCGGGGGGATTTACGGCTTGGCGCTGAATCTCGAAGAGACGGAGGTGGGCACGATCATCCTCGGCGACTATACCACGATTAGCGAAGGCGATGAGGTCAAGACGACGGGTCGACTCTTGCAAACTCCCGTGGGAAAAGGACTTCTTGGACGTGTTGTCAACGCGCTCGGACAGCCGTTGGATGGCAAAGGTCCAATTGAATCCACAGAATTTTATCCGGTCGAGAACATTGCTTTCGGAATCATCGAACGTAAGAGCGTCAGCCAGCCTGTCCAGACGGGAATTATGGCGGTCGATGCGATGATTCCCATCGGGCGAGGACAGCGCGAGCTGATCATCGGAGATCGTGCCACCGGCAAGACTACCATTGCCATCGACACAATTCTCAACCAAGCCAAGATCAATAAGGCGGCGGAGGAGGCCGGTGATGCCAACTTCCGGCCGCTCTATTCGATCTATGTGGGCGTGGGACAAAAAAATTCCAATATCGCGCGGGTTCTGGGCGTTCTCGAAGCCCACGACGCACTTAAGTATACGATTGTGATCGCTGCTTCTGCATCGGATGCCGCTACCGACCAGTACCTAGCTCCGTTTACGGGAGCGGCCATGGGAGAGTGGTTCATGTCGAATGGCATGGACGCGCTGATTGTATTTGATGACTTGAGCAAGCATGCCGCGGCATATCGGCAAGTCTCCCTTCTGCTCAAGCGTCCCTCAGGGCGAGAAGCGTATCCTGGAGATGTCTTCTATCTCCATAGCCGTCTTCTGGAGCGTTCTGCCCGCCTGAACGAGAAGTTTGGCAACGGATCGCTTACCGCCCTTCCAATCATCGAGACACAGGCTGGTGACGTATCCGCCTACATTCCCACTAACGTCATTTCGATCACCGATGGTCAGATCTATCTCGAGACCGATCTCTTTTATCAGGGAATTCGTCCCGCCATCTCGGTTGGTCTGTCGGTCTCCCGCGTCGGCTCCGCGGCTCAGATCAAGGCGATGAAGCAAGTCGCGGGCAAGATCAAGGGAGATCTGGCGCAATTCCGCGAATTGGCCGCCTTCGCGCAATTTGGCTCCGATCTAGACGCGAAGACCCAGGGGACCCTTAATCGCGGACAACGGATCGTTGAACTGTTCAAACAGACTCAGTATCAGCCGATGTACGTCCAACTCCAGGCGGCGGTGCTTTGGGCCATGCAAAAGGGCTATTTTGATCCGATCCCTGTGGAGCGAGTGAAGGAATTTCAACTCAAGCTTCAGGAGTTTCTCAGCACCCGCAAGGAAGAGATTCTCAACAAAATCCTGGCGAAAAAGCAATTTGATGAGGAACTCGACAAGGAGCTTGGGACCGCTCTCGATGAGTTTAAGATACTTTTCAAGTAACTCTCCATGGCCAGTCTTCGAGACATCCGCCGACGCATCAAGTCGATTAAGAACACGGCTCAGATCACCAAAGCCATGCAAATGGTTGCGGCTTCTAAGATGCGCAAGGCTCAAGAAGCAGCGCTCAACGGCCGGCCCTATGCGATCCTGCTCAACCGAGTCCTCGTGTCGCTGCGCAACCGCATGGATCAAGCTCTCCACCCGTTGCTCGAAAAGCGGGACGTCAAGAATGAACTCGTCGTTCTCTTGAGCACCGATAAGGGCCTTTGTGGAGCTCTCAACACTAATCTGTTTCGCGAAGCAGCCACCTTCGACGTTCCGAAGACAAAATTTATCTCGGTTGGCCGAAAGGGCACCCAGTTTCTGGCGCGGACGAAGCGAAACATGATCGCGGATTTCCCGCTCAAAGATCGCCCCACCTTTCTCGAGACCAAGGCCATCTCAAAGTTCTTTATTGAGAGATTTCTAAGCGGCGACGTCGACAAAGTCACCGTGCTCTACCCGCGCTTTGTCAATACATTGACCCAAAAGCCGACCGCTCTAACGCTGCTTCCGATAACAAGTCTCGAAGAAGCCGGGTTGACCGGCGCCTCAGAAGCTCCGATACCCGAGCCCGCCGGCGATATCATCTTTGAACCAAGTCCAGAGAAGATCCTCGCCGAAATCGTGCCTTACTACGTGCATTTCGAACTTTATCAGATGCTGCTGGCGACGCGTGCTTCCGAGCACAGTGCGCGCATGGTTGCGATGAAAAGCGCCACCGACAACGCCAAAGACATCGTCAAAGATCTTACCTTGGAATATAATAAGGCCCGACAGGCCGCCATCACCAAAGAGCTTCTGGAAATCTCTACAGCTCAACTCGCACTCGGCTAACCCCACTAGAAATCATGAGTAACACAGGAAAAATTGTCCAGATCATCGGTCCAGTTGTGGATGTCGAGTTCAACCCAAAGGAGGGGGAATTCCCAAAGATATTCGACGCGCTTGAGATTAGCTTTAAAGGAGCCAAAGGTCCCGTCAAACTCACCCTCGAAGTTCAGCAACACCTGGGTGAGAACTGGGTCCGCGCCATCGCGATGAGCTCGACCGAGGGGCTTCAACGGGGGATGGAGGTCGTCAACACGTCGGCACCGATCTCGGTTCCTGTCGGGGAAGGGGTCCTTGGCCGTATTTTCAATGTTGTCGGAGAGCCCACCGACCAGCGAGGACCGGTCGAATTTACCAAGAAGTATCCGATCCATCGCCCTTCACCTCCGCTTATCGAGCAAGATACTACGGCGAACATTCTCGAGACCGGAATCAAAGTTATCGACCTCATTTGTCCCTTTACCAAGGGCGGCAAAGTCGGGGCCTTCGGTGGAGCTGGCGTTGGTAAAACCGTCGTCATCATGGAGCTCATCAACAATATCGCCAAGGGACATGGCGGATACTCTGTCTTCGCGGGCGTAGGTGAACGGACTCGTGAAGGAAACGACCTCTACGGGGAGATGAGTGAAGCGGGCGTCATCGATCTAAAGGATATTCGCAATTCGAAAGTCGCACTTGTCTACGGACAGATGAACGAGCCTCCGGGCGCGCGCCTGCGCGTGGCTCTGACGGCCCTCTCCATGGCGGAGTATTTCCGAGATGAAAAGAATCAAGATGTCCTTCTCTTTATTGACAACATCTTTCGATTCTCACAGGCCGGCTCCGAAGTCTCCGCCTTGCTTGGGCGAACTCCTAGCGCCGTCGGATATCAACCGACACTCGCCGCCGAGATGGGTGACCTTCAGGAGCGTATTACATCGACGACAAAGGGTTCCATCACCTCATTCCAGGCGGTCTATGTGCCCGCCGATGACCTGACCGATCCGGCTCCGGCGAACACGTTTGCGCATTTGGATTCGACAATCGTCCTCGAGCGTTCCATCGCTGAGCTCGGTATTTATCCGGCGGTCGATCCCCTGTCCTCAACCTCCAAAGCGTTGGCTCCGGAAATTGTTGGAGACGAGCACTACGCCGTCGCACGGGGGGTCCAAAAGGTTTTGCAACGCTATCGGGATCTGCAGGACATCATCGCGATTCTGGGAATGGACGAGCTATCGCCCGACGACAAGCTGACTGTCTTTCGCGCGCGCAAGATTCAGCGCTTCCTCAGCCAGCCATTTCATGTCGCGGAAGTCTTCACTGGAACACCCGGCCAATACGTCACGATTGCGGAGACCATCCGCGGCTTCAAAGAAATTCTCGATGGCCAGCACGATGAAGTTAACGAGGCGAACTTCTACATGAAGGGCGGTATCGATATGATCAAGGAATAGCGCCAGTCCTAGTGACTCGCGAGTCCCCAAGTTTTCCACTATGGCCACTCTCCGACTTGAGATAGTTACTCCTGAGACAAAGACGTTTTCCGACGATGTGGATTCGGTAGTAATACCCGGCGCCGAAGGTGAATTTGGCGTCCTTCCACAGCACGTCGCCTTGATGACGGAAATCGTTCCCGGCGAGCTCAGGATCATGAAGGACGGTCAGGAGACGCGACTGGCTGTGGGCGCGGGCTTTGTCGAAGTGACCCAAGAATCGGTCTCCGTGCTGACGGATATGGCAGTTGCAGAGCATGAGATCGACGAGGCGGCGGCGGAAGCGGCGATCAGGCGCGCCGAAGAGGCGATGAAGAGCAAACATCTCGACGAGGAAGGATATGCGGCGGTGCAGGCAGCCATACAGAAGTCGTCGGCTCAACTCCGAGTTAAGCGTCGCCGCGCCCATTAGGCTGTCTACCGCCTCGCGATTCCCAAGCGGTCGCGAGATTCCAAGCGTCGCACGATGCCGACGGACATTTCCGAGTTCCTCGGCGGTTATCTTCGTACCGGACCCCTGCGTCTCGGTCAGGTGCGAATCTTTCCTGACTGCCGCCTTTGCCATCTGGATGAGTCCGAACGAAGTGACCTGGCAAATTTCACTGACCCTCATGATGCCATCGAGATTGCCAGATACGACGACGCCGGCAATTACCGGCCCTTAAAAACCGCGCCGAATCTGCGACATGGATGGCAGCTCAGGTTGAAAAGCGTCGAGGAGGTAACCCTCGCGCTTGATTTTCTTTATCCAGCCGCCTTGGGCACGGCTTTGGCGTTCACGAGAAGAACGCTAACCCACGTCGACCTCCGTCAGACTCTTGCCAGGCAGACAGGAATGTACGCGGTCACCAAGAGGATCAGCGATGAACAAGCGGAAGCAACAATCCTGCGAACCTGCAATCATGAGTCCGGGTGCATACGTCGTATCCTCTGGTCTATTTCGCCCGGTCATCCGACGCCATTCAGCCTCCGGCGATCTGAAGTCCCATGCTCGAACGACGAGCTCCCCATCCTCTGCGCTGAAGCGTGCAACTTGCTGGTCGCAGCAACGCGCAAAACGGTCAAGTCGGCTCGGACGTAGAGCCTTCGTCTGCCTCGGGCTCGATGTGCACGACAACGTCTGCCAGATGAAAATTTCCCTTGAGAAGTGAGTTTTTCACCAGGTGCGCGATATCGTGGCCCTCTCGAACTGTGCAATCGCCGGAAACGCGCACATGAATGTCGGCGAATCGCGCAAAGCCGCTCTTGCGCACGCGACACTTCTCCACGCTGGTGACTCCCGGCACGGCTTGAACCGCACTGAGAATTTCGGTAACCAATTCCGGAGCGGCTTGGGCGTCGAGGACCTCATCGATCGAAGCACGAAGCATCCCTACACCGTTGAAGATGATCAATCCACAGGAGAAGAGGGCCGCCCACGCGTCAGCTTGCTTCCAAGCCGGGCCGCCCATCAATGCCGCGGAGATGCCGACAACGGCGGCCAACGAGGTGAGCGCGTCCGAACGGTGATGCCAGGCCTCAGTCTGAAGAGCCCGGCTTTCTATGGCCTTCGCGCGCAGCGACACCCAGCGAAAAAGGCCTTCCTTCAAGAGAATTGCGCCCAGCAGGACAACTAACGTAAAGCTTGCGGGACCGGCTCCGACGTCCGTCGATCCTTGCAAGAGCACAATTTGGCGGATGCTGTGAACTCCAAGCGCTGCCCCGGCCGCCACGAGCAGCAGTGAGCCAGCAACGGCTGCTAGTGATTCCATCTTTCCATGACCGTAAGGGTGCTCGGTATCCGGGGGGCGCTCCGCATACTTGATGGCGCCCCACATTATCGCTGAACTCAAAACATCGAGAGATGACTCGATCCCGTCGGCGATTAGCGCGTTGGAATGCCCGAGGAGACCGCCAGCGATCTTGGCCAGGGCAAGGACCAGATTGATGAGAATGCCCGCCAGCAGAAGCTTGCGGCTTTCACTCGCCCGGCGACCTACGAAATCCACGAGAACGCTACAAACTGTGGGTCTTAAAAGTTGGTAAAGGTCATTCGTCCGGCGGCCGGCTCGAAGTCGCCGACCTCTAGCTTTTTCAGGTAAGCTATCGTTCGCTCCTTCTCGCGTGGAATCGGAACAGGACCAGGCCCGGCCCAGCCCCTCGGATGCTCGGTCACCGTGTAAACAATGTTGATAATTTCATTCGGCTTGGCACCGCTCGCCGACCGGAGGACCTGGCTGATCAGGGCAACCAATTGCACTCTCTGCTGGATCGGAGTTTCTCCAGGTGCCACATCCACCCGCAATATCTCAACCTTGAAATATTCCGGCGCCTTCGCTTGCATCGCCTCGTATGCTGAAGGAGGAAGCTCGGCCTGGAGGACTGGCACGAAGAAGAAGAGCATCAACACTGGCAATTTCATGTCGATATCTCCCTAGCAGATCGCGTGGGGCGCGTAAATGGATGAAGCCTCAAGTCACTCTTCGACGCTGCGACACTCCTTCACAAACTCAGTGACTGCGGATTGAATCTGTGCGGCCAGATTCACCTTCGGTCGCACAAAGCGGGGCTTGAACCAAGGAAACATCCCCAAAAGATCATACGTAACAAGTATTTGGCCGTCACAGCCGCTTCCGCTGCCGATTCCAATCGTTGGCACCCGAGTCTTTCGGGAAATAGCTTCAGCAACCGGAGGCGAAACCAGTTCAAGCACGAGCCCAAATACTCCGGCTTCATCGAGAGCCAGTGCATCCGCAATCAGCTCCTCGGCTTGCTCCGGATCCTTACCCTTTACTTTATAGCCGCCTTCCTCCTTCACCTTTTGCGGAAGCATTCCGATATGACCTAACACAGGAATTCCTTCGCTCAGGATGCCCTTGATCACTGGCAGCAGCTCTCTGCCACCTTCCGGTTTGACTCCTTTCGCGCCGGCCTCAGCTAGTTTACGCGCACTGCTCACGCCCATCCTTGCGGTTTCGGTGCTGTGCGCGGGCAAGTCGGCGATCAAGGGCGTTTCACACACTCCGCGAGCCACGGCGCGTGTATGATGGACCATATCGCCCAGGGTGACTTTGGTGGTATCTGGATAGCCCAACACAACCATGCCAAGGGAGTCGCCTACGAGCAAAAAGTCCAGCCCCAATCCATCAAGCAATCTGCCCATCGGATAATCGTACGCAGTCAAGGCGGCGAACTTCCAGGACTGCGCCTTGCGATTGATAAAGGCCTCAGCGAGGGAATTCGCTTCACACCTCTTCTGCGTAAGATTACGTCCCATGAGATTCATCCTCAGTATATTGAACTACAATATACAGTTAGCTGCTCTGTGGTGCTAAGTTCGCGAAGTAGTTCTTCCACATTTCGGGAGAAGGTAGGGAGGATCAGCTTTGGTCGGATGTCGGCAAGCGGGCGAAGGACGAAAAGGCGTTCCGCTATCCGGGGGTGGGGCAAGGTGAGGCGGGGAGTTGATATGACAACATCCTCGCAATAGAGCAGGTCGAGGTCGATTACACGAGGGCTGTTTCTCGTGGCCGAGGGGCGGCGTCCAAGGTTTTGTTCAATACCCTGAAGCTTCTGGAGGAGTTCTATCGGCTCCACCCGAATGAAAAGCTCGAGGACGGCGTTGAGGAAGAGAGGGGAACCTGGGGGGCAATCAATGGGAGAGGTTTCGTACACCTTTGAGCTGAGCACAGGCTGCGATCCGACATGGAGAGGATCGATTTGCCTCCAGGCAGCTTGGAGAAACGCGAGACGCGGTTCGATGTTCGATCCAAGTGCAATCCCGGTGCGCATTCTCAAGTTGACGAGATCGAGAAAGCGGGGTAGTCCCGCTGCCTTCAAGTTCCTCGGCTATTTCAAGCCAAGGACATCTTGCATATCGTATAGGCCAGGCGGTTGGGATGTTGCCCATTTTACGGCCCGGAGGGCGCCTTTCGCGAAGGTCTCCCTGCTGGAGGCCTTGTGGGCTAGTTCCAGTCGCTCCCCGACGTTGGCGTAGATCACGATATGGTCGCCGACGACGTCGCCGCCGCGCACCGCGTGCAAACCGATCTCAGTGTTGGTTCGCTCGCCAACCATACCGGTGCGCCCGTGGCGGGTGTCTCCTTCATAGGAAAGACCTCGGACTTCAGCCAGGATCTCGGCCAACCGCCTTGCCGTCCCGCTCGGAGCATCCCTCTTCAATCGGTGATGCATCTCCACCACTTCGAGATCGAATTCAGGTCCGAGAATCTCGACCGCCTTGCGTGTCAGCCAAAAGAGAGCGTTAACTCCGACGCTGAAATTGGGAGCAAACACAATCGGAATCTTCCGCGCGGAATTTGCAACTCGCTGCCGACTCTCGCTGTCCTGGCCGGTCGTTCCGATGATCAGAACTTTTCCCTCCTGTGCGCAGACCTCTGCCAACGCGGCGGTCCCTTCAGCTTGCGTAAAGTCAATCACCGCCTGGCAATCGGGAAGTGCCGCTTGCAAATCATCGCCGAGGTCAACTTGCGCCGCTATCTCAAACTGAGGATCGACGGATGCACATGCGACGACGGTTTGACCCATCCGACCTCGCGCACCGTTGATAAGTAGCTTCAGCGGAGTCATCGAAAATCCGAGCCAGAACGGATGCTCGAATCAGCGGCTTTGGGCAGGCGAGCAGTCATACAATTTCCAAGGCCGTGAGGGTTGCCCGCAACTTTTCCTTATTGGCAGCAGACATCTCGCAGAGCGGAAGGCGAACCTCGGCGCTCATCCCGTTTTTCAATGAGAGCGCGTACTTGATAGGCACCGGATTCGGCTCGATGAAAAGGTCCTTGAAGAGTCGGTAATGCAGTCTGTGAGCTTCGACAGCTTCATCGACTCGACCCTCGCGCCAAGCGCGCACCAAGGCGGAGATTTGACCAGGCAGTAAATTTGATGCCACGCTGATCACACCCACACCGCCGGCAGAAAGAAATGGAAGTGTCAGTGAGTCGTCACCGGACAAAATCTCGAAACCGGCAGGCAATGCCTGCTGCAGCTGACTGACTCTCTCAACGGAACCGCCCGCTTCTTTAATGCCGACAATATTTGTGCAGTCAGTCGCTAGACGGGCGACGGTTTCTACTGCGATCTCGATCCCGCACCGGCCAGGTATGCTATAGAGGATGATCGGTAGACCCACAGCGCCAGCGATCGCACGATAATGGCGATATACCCCTTCCTGCGACGGTTTGTTGTAGTAGGGAGCGACCAGGAGAGCGGCATCCGCGCCAAGCCTTTCCGCCTCGCGCGTCAGAGAAATCGCCTCTGCGGTAGAATTTGATCCGGTCCCGGCGATGACCCGGCAGCGGCCCTTGGCGCGCCCGATGGCAGTCTCTATCACCTCAGAATGCTCCTCGTGAGAAAGGGTGGGAGATTCTCCCGTTGTCCCCACCGGGACGATCCCCTCGACACCTCCTGAGATCTGCGACTCAATCAGTGACTCGAATGCTTCACGATCGAAGGCACCGTCTTTAAACGGCGTCACCAGGGCGGTATGCGTGCCGGCGAATGACATTCGTGCAGAACTACAGCGAAATCGTCCCGTCGAAAACAAAATCTGCCGGGCCAGTCAGAGTGACATTGCGCAAGCTCTCGTCAGCCGCTTCGAATCCAACTTCGAGAGTATCTCCTCCGCGAACTTTCACTTTGATTGGGGACGCCGCGCCGTCCCGCATGCTGTGAAGCAGCGCGGCCGCACAAACGCCTGTGCCGCAGGCGAGGGTCTCTGCCTCCACGCCACGTTCGTAGGTGCGAATGGCGATGGCCTGCGGCGCGAGCACTTGAACAAAATTGGCATTCGTTCCTCGCGGCGCAAAAGCAGGGTGGTGACGAAGGGCGGCTCCATCTTTGACCACATCAATCGCCTCGATGTCTTCCGAAAAGACGACAACGTGCGGAACTCCGGTATTTAGGAAGTGGACGTTCAGAGTTCGACCGTTGATGACAAGATCGAAGGGCGCGCGATAGGAATTTGGATCGCTCATCGTAATGCAAACAAAGTCGCCGGGAAAGGAAGCTTTGATGATCCCCGCCAGTGTTTCAAAGCTCATTTCAGCGTTGTTCGCACCCAAGCGTCGCGCGAAGCGAGCGAAACAACGTGCTCCGTTGCCACACATCTCCGCTTCTCCACCATCGGCATTGTAGTAGCGCATTCGAAAATCTGCACCTTGCCTCGAGGGCTCGACCGCCAGGACGCCATCGGCTCCGACCCCACGATGGCGGTCGCAAAGCAGCGCCACGCGAGAAACGTCCAAAGAGAGCGCTTGGTTGCGATTGTCAACCACGACGAAGTCATTGCCGGCCCCGTTCATTTTGGTGAAGGAAAGAAGCATGACTGCGGAAGCTAGGCGGACTTGGTGGCTTGCACAAGTGGGCGCACGAAATCGGCTACGCGACCGGCCAGGTCAGGAGCTGTGCCGTTTTCCGAGATGCGCCGGACGATGGCGCTCCCAACAACGACCGCATCCGCTTGCGTTGCGACCATCGCAGCCTGCTCGGCGGTTGAGATTCCGAATCCGACCGCAATGGGCAGCGTTGTATGCCGACGTAGCTCGGCGACTTGCGCGGAAATTGTGTCCGCCAGGCGGCTCTGCTCGCCAGTTACCCCCTCGCGAGAAACGTAGTAGACAAACCCTTGGGCGGTCGAAACGATTTTCGCCATGCGCTCGGGAGAGGTGGTCGGCGCAACCAACCGAATCGGATCAAGACCGCCTGACCAGACTAGGGCAGTATCTCGTTCGGCTTCGTCGGGTGGCAGGTCCAGAATCAATAACCCGTCTGCACCGGCCCCAGCCGCGTTCGTCAAGAACTTCTCAAAGCCGTAGGCATAGATAGGATTAAGATAGGTAAAAAGGACAATAGGAAGCTCCGATTTGGTACGGAAGCGCTCGACGATCTCGAGGGATCGGGCGACTGTCATTCCCGCGGCGAGCGCTCGATTCGAAGCTGCTTGAATGGTTGGACCGTCGGCGAGGGGATCCGAAAACGGAATCCCCAACTCCAAAAGATCCACGCCCGCGGACTCGAGAGCATGGGCAATATCGAGCGTTGCTTCCGCAGAGGGATCGCCTGCCGTAATGTAGGCGATAAATCCGCTCTTTTTTGTGGACGCGAGTTCTTCAAAGCGTCGCGAAATTCGTCGATGATTCATCGGAGATGAGGCTAATCCGCAATTCAGTCGAGCTGCCGGCCCTTTCAGCTAGCCCGCATGCCCGGGTTGGCCAAGACGAAATTTGAATTCCTCAATCGCCCGTGAGCGGAGGCGCGGCCGTTCTCACTCAAGTGATGAATGTGGTTCTAGCGAGGCTTTCTTTCGCGTCCGATCAAGACGCCCGCCGGAGGCATCTGCGCACTGCCTGCGAGGATGTCAAGGCCTTCCAAATTAGGAAGGTCAACGGGGAACGGATTGGAGTTGAAGAAGCAACGCAGAACGCCGATTCGTCGCGTGCGGACACCATCGGGCAGCTCGATGGTTCGTAGTTCCTGCTTGTGGGCGGCCATCTTTATCAGGTCGGCAAGCCATTGGTCGCCGGGCAAGCCCGCCATGTAAAGAAACCGGTCATGGCCAAATAATGCGCCCTGCCCATCCTCGAACCGAGCGAGTGGCTCGAGTTTGCTTGCGATTTGCTCTACCCAAACTTCCGCGACATAAGATTTTCCGTTCCACTCCACAGTCTTCGGCGCAAACCGCGGCAGGCTATCCACCCTCAACACCCGCAAAGGGAGAAATTCTTGAAGGGGACCGGGCGGCAGGTTTTCAGGGATGCAAAAGTTAATGCTCTTCGAGCCCAAGCGAGGACCAAAGACAATCAATCCTGAGGACCGACGCAATGCCTCGACAAACTCGGGACGCACGATCGGCAGCGGAGGAACCACGATCAACCGATACCCTGCGAGATCCCCTTTTTGAGAGACAACGTCGACGTTGAGTCCAAGCCGGCGAATGGCCCGATAGAATCTATAGACCTCGCCAAGGTAGACGAACTCACTTGATTGCGGTTGGATATCGATCGCCCAGGCCGCTTCGTAATCAAATACGAGCGCAACATCGCCCTGTTGCGTCTCCTCTCCCGTAAATAGGGAGAGCTCCTCCTTCAATTGGGCAATCTCGGTGCACGCGCTATCGGCTTCCCCGGAGGGAAGGTTAAGTCCGGAGTGGTACTGTTCCTGCCCGAAGGGAGCCTGCCTCCAGCGAAAGAAACTGACGACTTCGGCGCCGTGAGCGAAAGCTTCTAATGCCCACAGGCGCACCATTCCGGGGAGGGGAGCTGGGTTGTATGGAGCCCAGTTGACCGGACCCGGCTGCTGTTCCATCACCCACCAACGGCCGCGGCCGCACGCGCGATAAAGGTCATGGTGAAGGGCGACATAGTCCGGGTCGCCTGAGCGCATAAAATGCCTGCGGTGTGTTTCAGAAAAGAGAGGAAACGACGCCAAAAAGCCGAGCGGATAGGAATCCCAACTCGCAAAATCGAGGTCGGCAGCCACATCAAAATGCTCGAATTCGGTGAAACCGGCCATGAAATTATGGGTGATCGGTCGCTCAGGGGAATGCTGACGCAAAATATCCACCTGGAGCCGCTGAAATTGCCGAACCATCTCCGAGCTGAAACGTCTAAAATCCAAGGCGTGTGCAGGATTGGGGTCAGTCGGTGTGCGATTGGGCAACTCGATCTCATCGAAGTGGCGATATTCCATGCTCCAGAACACATTGCGCCACGCTGCGTTCAAGCTCGCAATGTCCCCATATCGCTCTCGAAGCCATTGGCGAAATCGGGACCGGGCCGCGGGAGAGAATGAGACCGCCGTGTCGTGACAGCCATACTCGTTGTCGACTTGCCATGCATATACTGCCGGATGAGTCCCTACGGCTTTTGCTAGCTGCGTCACGATTTGCTGGCATTTAACTCGATATCCCTCATGCGAAAAACAGTAGTGGCGCCGCGAACCGAATGCCCTCGGCAAGCCATCTTTGTCCAGGGCGATCATGTCGGGCATCGAGTCAACCACCCACTTGGGCGGGCTTGCCGTTGGTGTTCCAACCACCGCCGCAAGCTCCGCGTTTTTGACAAGGTCGAGGAATCGCTCCAGCCAAGCAAAATTGTAACTCTCAGGTTCGGGTTCGAAACGGCTCCAAGCGAATTCTCCTACGCGAACCAAACGGATGCCGAGGTCATGCATTCTCCGCAGATCCTCAGGCCAACGACTTTCATCCCAATGTTCCGGGTAGTAACAGACCCCAAGCGCAGGAGACGAACGTTTCTTGTCGGGCATAATTAGGGGAAATGAGAGCAGAGGTTGGGACGAGAGCGCCAGGATTGGCCGCCTGTCGACGGACATCGGCAGATTGCCCGCGGTTATCTCTCCAAGTTTTTCCTGGCGTCCCTCAAAGCTGCTTCCGGAGTGGCCTCTCCGTTCGTGGCTGTCTCGAAGGCCGCTTTCATCGAACTCCAAAGTTTACCCATCTGAGGGATATTCGGCATGACTACTCCGTTGAGAATGTTTTCATACGTTCCCTTAATGAGCGGATCTTTGGCGCTCATTTCGTCGGCAAGATCTTGCACCGCCGGAACGCCGAGCGGAGCGTCGGCGTCAATGGCCTTCAGGCCTTCCGCAGTACATACATATTTTTCGAGAAACTGCATGGCGAAATCGGCGTTCGGGCTGGCACGATTTATGAAGGCGGTCAGGACGCCGACGAACG
Organism: uncultured Verrucomicrobiae bacterium; assembly: GCA_963706955.1. Taxonomy (GTDB): domain Bacteria; phylum Verrucomicrobiota; class Verrucomicrobiia; order Chthoniobacterales; family Terrimicrobiaceae; genus DASTFP01. The sequence goes on from CAVPOC010000015.1 coordinate 15,466, forward strand.
GCTTTCCTGGGTTCCCATTAAGCCCGGGTAGCGGAGCAAGGTCGAAATCGACGCCACTCTTACGAAGGTTGGCCCACGCCCATGGGCCATTAACCATGGTCGCAAGTTCGCCGGTGGCCATTTTTTGTTCGCCCACATTCTGCGTGGAGCCTTTCGGAAGCACGCCGGCATTGATGAGGTCCACGATCATTTTCAACCCTTCGATGGCGCCCGCGTTATCCACTCCGACGTCCTTGGTGTCGTAACCGCTCTCCGTTTTCTTGAAAGTGTAAGCCCCGGCGCTGGCGAGGAAGGGGAAGCCAAAGTAGGGGGTCTTGTAGTCCCACATGATCGCCATAACTTTAGGGTCCTTGGCCTTGAGCTCCTTGGCGAACTCGGGAAACTCCGAAAGCTGGGCAGGGGGCTTTCCCGAAACCAGTTTCTTATTTACGACCAAGGAGACACACTCAAGGGCGACCGGATACCCCCAAGTCTGTTTGTTATGGCTAACCGCATCCCACGACATCGGGATGAAGGCTGTTTTGAAGCCTTCACTGATCTCGAGCGGCTTAAGCAGACCTCCGTCGGCCCACTCTCCGATGCGGTCGTGTGCCCATAAGAAAATGTCAGGGCCTTTTCCACCTTGCGCAGCGGCTTGAAATTTCTCGGTGATTTGCTCCTGGGTTTCGACCTTCACCGCCACCCCCATCTCTTGTTCAAATTTCTTGCCGAGCTCCATCCACGAGCGGAAGCCCCGATTATCACTCAGCCAAATGACCAGCTCACCCTCAGTCCATGAAAATGCCCGAGGGGCGGATAGGGAGAGCAGTAAGGCTAAAAGGAGGTTAATTCTCATAACTTGAATCGACGTGCTGCGCCGAGTCAACGCAGGGCGAGAGAGCAAACAGGCGCAAGGCCTCACTGATCACAGCGACACTTATGAATTCCCAAGCGCTCCTGAATCGTTCAGCTGTTTTTGTTGTGGGGTTGAATCTTGTGTCTCAACCTCTACCAAAATAAACCCGACGTATCAAGGAAGCGGTTTCGCCAGATCTGTCTTTTTCGTATGACCACCACGGGCAGGTGACGTCGGCAGAAGCTGCTTAACTTCAAAAACCCGCGGACAGCCTCCGCTTAGCGCTGCGTAGCGACCATGTCCCAACCGGCCGCAAGAGCCGCACCTCGGCGGCAGGGACGCCACGGATACAGGAATTAGGGTGTGAACAATTCAGCAATCTCCCGGGCGGCGAGTAATGCTTCCGGAGTTATTCGGAAGTTATTCACAACCACTGAAGGTCCTCTCTCCCATGCGACTATCTATAACATCATATAATATATGTCATATATAGTTGAGGAAGATTCGGGAGCTGCTGGGCATGTGCGAGGTCCATTTTGTTCTGCCCGAGCCTGCGAGTGTGATATGAATGGAGCGAATCGTGTCCTGGAAAATCGCTGATGTGATAGATTTCGAATGGCTTGTCGCCGCGGACGGCGAGCTTGACCAGGAGGCACTGCGGAGTCGCGACAGCACACTTTCTGCTCAGCTTCTCGCACCCGATCCGAGGCAGCGGACTCGCGGTCGCAGGGAGATTTTCCGTGCGTGGCTCGAGGCGCGGCGCAATGAAATCTCTGAGATGCTGCCGGGCGAGTATTTTCTAACTGCCTGGCAATTGCTGGTGGTCGTTTCTGCTTTGACGGGTGCTGGCCTCGGGTTGAGCGTCGCCGCGGCACTCCTCCTGGCTTACACGGGCGATGAACCGGTAAACGTGAGTTGGTTTTTTGCGTGTACCGTAGGCATTCAGTGGCTGATTCTTTTGGCCTCTCTGCTGATCTGGTTTTTGAGACGCACAACCCATCTCTTCGAAAACTTCCGCCCGTTGCGCAACTTGCTCGCCGGCCTGATTTGGTCTTTGAGTGCTGCCCTACAGCAGCTTCCCGGTGAGCAACGCCAACGGATGCGCGCGCGGCTGATGGGGATTCGCCGCAAGGGTGAAGTTTTTCAGCTGCTTATCTGGCCTCTTCTCATCATCACCCAAATTTTTGGGGTGTTCTTCAACGTCGGTGTGCTGGTTGCGCTGTTGCTGCCCCTAGGTCGAGACGTTGCCTTTGGCTGGCAATCGACCGTGAAGACGAGTCCGGACACAGTTTATCAACTGGTTTCCTCGATTGCGGCGCCTTGGTCTTTCATTCCACAGCCTCATCCCACCCGCGAAGATGTTTTCCAGAGCCGTTTTTCTTACAGCGAAGGCATTCGTTCGCTTTCCTTACCGGCCATGACGTCCTGGTGGCCTTTTCTGTTCTACGCCACCATTTTTTACGGTCTTCTCGTGAGAATGTGTTTATTGGTGTGGTGTGCGTTGGGTTTGCGAGGGGCGCTGCGCGGTTATTTGTTTAACCATGCTTGGCACAATGCGCTTTTTCGGCGTCTGACAGGGCCAGTCATACAGGGTCATCTGGAAACGGCGCGGCTCGAGGTGCCGGAGGCATTTACGACGTCAATGGATCACAAGACGAGCGGGGTGTGTCTGGCGTTGATCGCGAGTGAGCTCGAGATTGCCGAAAGCGAGGTCGAGTTGGGTCTGCGCACATTGGGCTGGCAGCCATCAAGCCCGATCCTCCCTTTGCGCATCGACGATCCCAGTAGCAATACGGCGGTGCTCGATCGAATCGGCCGCGAGGCCGCCTCGCTGACCGGAATTGCCGTCCTAATTGGCGCACGTCGGACTCCAATTCGTGCGATTGCGTTGATGCTTGAGAGAATTACGCGGGCTGCCGGTGCGAATATTGAGGTTCTTGTCTTATTGGTGCACGCCGGCACGGAAGAGGTCAGCGCGCAGGAAATAATGGAGAAATTCGCCACCTGGCGCAATTTCCTGGCCATTCACGACCTCCACGTCGGCTTGGAAAGATGGCCGCGATGAGTGAGACGGTCCCCACCTTTGCCGTCGTCGGAGCGGTAAATCACGGAAAATCGTCGGTCGTTTCGACCCTCGCGGAGAACGATCAGGTCCGAATCAGCCCGATGCCTGGGGAAACAGTTACCTGCCAGCGATTTTGGCTTCGCGATCTCTTTGCCTTTTACGACACACCAGGTTTTCAGAATGCAATCGAAGCTCTTCGGGAGTTGGAGGCGGCTGCGCGCGTGCCAGAGCCTCTGGCTGTCTTTCGCGATTTTCTCTCCCGCAACACGGGAAAATCGGACTTTGAAGCCGAATGCCGCCTTCTTGAGCCAATCGTTAAAGAAGATGCGGGCATCATCTACGTTGTTGACGGATCCGAGCCGCTCCTGGAGATCCACGTCGCGGAGATGGAAATTTTAAGACTCACCGGTCAGCCCCGCCTTGCCATCATTAATAGGACTAAGTCCGAAGACCACCTGGCGGAATGGCGCCGGCGCTTGGCACTACACTTCAATGCAGTGCGCGAATTCAACGCTCATCACGCCACTTTCTCAGACCGCGTCGAATTGCTCGAGACACTCGCGGGGATTGAACAGCGTTGGAAACCCCGCCTGATGCAAGCCGTCGCAATTTTTCGCGAAGAATGGGAAAAACGCCTCGATGATTGCGCGGACATTATTGCCGAATTGATTACGGATGCGCTAACGCACACCGAGTCGGGGCCGGGCTCAGAGCTCACCTCGCGCCAACGAGCGGTCGCTGAGAAACTCAAGGCGCAATACATGAGCTCCGTCAGCGAGCGCGAAGCCAGAGCCCATCGAGAACTGATTCTCCTTTTCGAGCACCATCGCGTGAAGACGGCCCAGTCGATCGACCATGTCATCGATGCTGGATTGTTCAGCGAGGAAACCTGGCGCTTGTTCGGACTTAATGAAGGGCAACTGGTGGTCGCAGGGGCTATTGGTGGCGCTGCGGCTGGCGCGCTTTTTGATCTCGCCACGGCTGGACATTCCATTGGCATTCCTACCTTTATCGGAGCTGCCGGTGGTGCCGTCGGAAGCTTCCTTATGGGCAAGCGACGACCCGAGCTGAAGGCGTCGCTGCCCGGTGGATTTCCGTTCGGAGCAGGCAAGCAGGTGCATCTAGGCGGCCGAACCCTCTCCGTAGGTCCGTGCCAGGCAGTAAACTTTCCCTGGATTCTGCTCGACCGCGCCTTCGGTGTTTTTTGCTACCTCCTTGGTCGGGCCCACGCGCGCCGCGACGAGGCCACTCTTGGCGCATCGGAAATCAAAGCAGTGCTCGAGCAATACGGCGCAAATACGTCCAACTGGAGCGATGAGAAGCGCAAGATCTGTGAAAAGATTTTCGCCGCAATGCGGCGCAGCAAGTCCACCGCTGAGCAACGCAATACTCTCCGAGTCATAATTCGTGAGCAACTTGGCACACTTATCCAGTAACAGCCGGCTCCTTCGTTGAGTTCCTTGGCCCAAAACACCTCCCTACCCCGGGCAAGGCTTCCAGCTCCATATCTTCACATCAGCGCCAAGAGGCCGCCCGGCGGCCGTTCGCTCGCCTAAAGCTTCTGGATGAGCTGACCCAGAATTTCTTCCAAGCCCTTGGCAAGCTGATCTTGTGCCACCCTCGAGTTTTTCAGCAACTGGTTGAAGCCTGCTGCACTCGAAGGATGGCCGATCAAGTAGCGAAATAATGCCAGCGAATCAGGACGACCCGTCCTGGGGTTCAGGAGGACGTCGGAGGGAATCGGCAGGTCGTCTTCGACGGGGTCGCTAATGCACCTGATACTCAGCATTGGGAGTCCGCGTGCGGCACAGACCAGCGCCAAATGGGCGGTTTCCAAATCACCCGCAAGACACCCGGTGTGCACCCCGAGCGATTTCTTGTCTTCTGCTTTCTCGAGAATTCGTTCAGCCGTGGTAACCGATCCGACGTGCCATCGCTCATTCAGGTCCAACTTTGCAACGATATTGGAGTCCGAATAATTCTCTCCCAGGATCAGATCTCCAGCTTCAAGTCCAGGCTGCAGTCCTCCGGAAAATCCCGCTGAGATCAGTAGCGCTGGCTTCGTATCGCCAAGTCTCTTGTCCAAATTTTTCGCCGCCCCCAGGCCCATCTCCCCTAACAGCCAGACACCGACACGGAGGCGCGGATCGTGCCGCGCCCGAAAGCACGCGCTTTCGAACTCCAAAGCGAAAGCGATCGCGATCATGGTTCTTTTTCTTTTCGAATGACAATCTCCACAAGATCTCCAACCGGAGTGTGCGTTCTTTCCCCAAAGCACGCTGCGGCGAACTCGGCAAGTCGATCTTGAGGAATTCGCGCGAGCAGCCGGATTTGGGACTCGCTTTCGCTCGTGGGGATGGCAACTCCTCCCACAGATTTGAGGACCTCTTCGACACGCTTCCTCTCTTTTTCCATGTCTGTCGCAACGAGCTCGATTGCCATTACTTCCGTCTCGAGGGTTGGTGGGGAAAGAGTCTCGTCGGCAATTCCTTTGAGAACGCTTTCCAATGCTTCAGAACCGGTCGGTTCAGGAGAGTTCGCCCCTTGCTGCGATGCTCCGCGCGCTAAGGAGTGCACGGTTACCAGAACGCTGGCAATCGGCAGCGCCAGCGCAACCAGACAGACTGCAATCGTAACACCAAGCTGCCAGGTGAACCGGAATTGTTGCTGTCCTTTAGTTTGCAATGTTGACCGGGCCGTTTCGGTCTAGGATATTCCCCCACCTTTCCCGATGTCCATCGCACGCACGCGCAATTTTTGCATCATCGCGCACATTGACCACGGCAAGACAACCCTGTCCGACCGTTTGCTGGAGAGCACCGGGACAATCGCCGAGCGTAATAAACAGGACCAATTGCTTGATTCGATGGATCTGGAGCGCGAACGCGGTATCACGATCAAAGCGCATCCGGTAGCAATGAAATATCGCGCGGAAGATGGACACAATTACCGGCTTAACCTGCTCGATACCCCGGGACACGTCGATTTCGCCTATGAAGTCTCCCGAAGCCTCGCGGCTTGCGAGGGCGCCTTGCTGGTCGTGGATGCCGCTCAAGGGGTTGAGGCGCAGACGGTCGCCAACGTCCATTTGGCGCTCAAACAAGGCCTGACCATTATTCCGATCATCAATAAAATTGACCTTCCGAATGCGGACATCGAGACGGTAAAGAAACAACTTGAAGACATTCTGGCGATCCCCGCCGATGAAGCCATAGAAGCAAGCGCCAAGGTCGGCCTCGGCATTGAGGAAATTCTCGAGGCCATCGTCCATCGCATTCCTCCGCCGCAGGCGCCCGACGAAACACTCCGGGGCCTCGTTTTTGACTGTGTCTTTGACGGCTATCGCGGCGTAGTTGCCTACGTCCGGGTCGCCACCGGGAGCATCACGCCTGGACTTGGCGTCAAGCTGATGTCGACCAAACAAAATTACGAAATCAAAGAGGTCGGCGTTTTTACGCCAAAGATGGTCCCACAGCCTCGCCTTGACGCCGGGGATGTTGGATACTTCATCGCCAATATTAAGAGTACCGCTGATATCAAGATCGGCGACACTTTGACCGATGCTCGACGTCCAGCTCTTAATCCGCTGCCTGGCTTTCAGGAGGTCCATCCCATGGTCTTTAGCGGCATCTACCCAATCAATACCGCGGATTTCGAGCACCTCAAGGCCGCTATGGCCAAACTTCAACTCAACGATTCGGCTTTCGTGTTTCAACCGGAGAGCTCGGTCGCTCTTGGCTTCGGATTTCGTTGTGGCTTCCTGGGGCTCCTCCACATGGAAATCATCCAGGAACGCCTCCGGCGGGAGTATGGCATGGACATCATCGCCACCTACCCAAGTGTCGTCTATGAAGTCGTCAAGACCAACGGAGACCATATCGAGGTCGACAACCCGGCAAACCTCCCGGATATGAGCGTGGTCGAGGAAATTCGGGAGCCGGTCGTGGAATGCTTTCTCATGGTGCCCAACGAAAACATCGGGGACATGATGCAACTCGTGCTCGACAAGCGCGGCACTGTTGAGCACACAGAGTCGCTCGACTCACGCCGCGTCATGATTACTGCCACACTTCCGCTCAACGAAATCCTCGTGGATTTCCACGACAAGATTAAGACGGTAACCCGCGGATACGGCTCGATGGACTATCAACCTGCCGGCTACCGTGAGGCCGACCTCGTCAAGCTTGAAATGCTCGTTAACGCTGAACCGGTGGACGCTTTCTCCTCAATCGTCCACCGAGACAAGGCCGACGCCCGTGGCCGTTCCCTGGCTGCGAAGTTAAAGGAAGTGATCCCTGCCCAGCTTTACCAAGTCGCTATTCAAGCGGCTATCGGAGGCAAGATTATCGCGCGCGAAAATGTCAGCGCCTTACGCAAGAACGTCACCGCGAAGTGTTACGGCGGGGATATCACAAGAAAAAGAAAGCTCTTAGAAAAGCAGAAGGAAGGTAAGAAACGGATGAAGGCGATCGGTTCGGTAAACATACCTCAAGAGGCATTCATCCAAGTCCTGAAAACCAGCTAAGCCGACTGTCGAACATGTTCTTGGAACGCACCTCGGGAATTTTGTTCGATGAATCGATAGCGGACTAGCTGGGATGTTCTTCACTCCGAAGCATGTCAAAGAGGGACGGCATTACCGTCACGCGCTGAAGCGGCTGATCCACTATAAGAAGGACATCCTGCCGGCTCGAGATTTAGCCGATCTCCAGGAACTCCTCGCAAAATTGCAGCAGGCGTTGAAGAGCCGTCACAAGGAGGAGATTTACACAGTTCGCGACGAGATTGAACGAGCGGTGGGGCGAATTGCGCCGCCGCCAAGAGACGCGGGATGGCGCGAGAATGTGGAAGTATTCTTGGTGGCAATTGTCATCGCCGCCGGTGTTCGCGCGTATTTTCTTCAGCCCTTTAAAATCCCGACAGGCTCGATGCAGCCGACTCTCTTCGGAATCGTCGGGACCCCGACAGCCTCTCGCCCGCCAAACCCAATCTCGCGAGCAATTCAGCTGGTTCTATTCGGGCGTCATTACCTCGATGTAACGGCGAAAGAGGCTGACATCATCGCCGAGCTGGAAGAAGCGACCTACCTAAATTTCTTCACCTTTACGACCATAGTCGGTGAGAAGAATTCCTATACTGTGTTTGCGCCGCGCGACACTCTCTATCGCGATTTTGGAGTTCAGCCGAGGAGGAGCTACCAACAAGGCGAAACAATTGCGCGCGGCTTCATCCAAACCGGTGACCAGGTCTTTGTAGACAAGATGTCCTACAACTTCGCGAATCCGAATCGCGGGGATGTGTTCGTCTTCAAGACCAATGGCATCAGGCGCATCGAAATCGGCCTGCCCGAAGGCGTCGAGTCACAGCACTATATCAAGCGATTGGGAGGAATTCCTGGAGATACACTGCGGATCGCTGCCCCGGATTTGTTCATCAATGGCCGCAAGGCCGCTCAATGGGTTTTCCAGCGGGTGATGAGTCAGCGGAACGGCTACCGAGGATATTCGAACATGCACCAATTTCCCTATCTCTCGACACCAAACGAAACCTTCACCGTCCCCGATAAAGGTTACTTTGCGCTGGGAGACAACAGCTATTTCTCGCGCGACAGTCGCGATTTTGGAGCGGTTCCAGACAAAAATGTCACCGGTCGAGGACTTTTCGTCTACTGGCCCTTTGGGGAACGTTGGGGACTTATTCGCTAGCTGCGACCACCCCCAAGGTCAACCAGGATGGGCGCCTCGAAAGAATCTCGTGCCTTGGTCAATAGCGAGCCAGGCAGACTCCGTAGGCCGGAACTTCAACTGGCCCGTTGAGTTCCCGCTCTTGTAACAAGTCGAAGCTGGATTGCTTAAATGTAACGACCTTCGGTTGAGATGTAAAATTCAGGAAAAAGCAAAGGCGTTCTCGTTCGCTCACTCGGACCGTTGTCTGAAGGTCGGCAGGGATTTCTGCCCACATGCGCAAAGGATCTTCAATCGAAAGCGCGTCGAGCAAGGCCGCCACATTTTCGAAGGTGAAGAAGCTGCCGAAATGCACTACTCTCCCCTTTCCGTGCTTTCGAAGAGTTACGGCAGGCTTGCCGGCATAATAATCGGATCTGTACGAAGCAAGCACCGTGATTTCTTCATCTAGCGGCGCGAGCACTTCGTTGAAGATTGGCGCCTCGACCGTGGCATCCATAGACGCGAAGGAAACGGCGGAGGCCTCACCAGGCGCAACCACTGTAAAATCCTCCACCCGAACGCCCACCAAGTTCTCGTAGAACTCTTTCCCGGAGGCATCGTAGCACCAATGGCGCCGGTCGCGGTGGGCGCTCCAGCAGCCGAAAACCAACGTTCCCCCACCCTCGACATAATCTTGCAAGCGTCTTAAATCCGATGCTTCCAGGACGTGAGCGTGGGGGAAGAAAACGATCTTGTATGCCTGGAGATCACCGTTCTTCTCCAGAGTCGAGAGACCGAGAACATCCGCAGACAAGTGTCTTTCCGCGAGCGCGCGGTAGACAGCGCGGTCGCTTGCATCGCGATGTTGACCGGTGGCGTGTTCGATGCGTGCGTGCGACTCATTATCGAAATTGTAAATGATCGCCGCAGGTGACGTGCATCGGGTGCGCAGGAGAATCGGAGCCAACCGCTGGATCTCTTGACCGAGCTGCCTTGCCTCGTCCAGCCGCCACGTATTTCTCTCATCATGATATCGCAGACCATTCCAATGCGCTTCAGCCCCATATGGCAGCGATCTCCAGCGAAAGAAGACGATACCGTCGCACCCATTCGCAATGGAGTTCCAGCACCACAGTCGCATCTGTCCGGGCTTCGGCGTGGGATGCAGATAGTCGGGATTGCCATTCAGAATTCCGCCGATCTGCCCGCTCGGCCCGGATTGCTGCTCCAAGACCATGAACTTCTGTGAAACTCCGCGCATCCTGGAGAGAAGGCGGGATTCAAAACGGTCCCGAAAGTGCCGCGGCAAACTAAGATCACATACCCTAAATTCCGGGTAAGAATCGTACGATACGAAATCAACCGCTTCCCTGACGAATTCTGGTAAATCTACATTCGTCATATCCTGGAAGGCATTGTGGGTGACGAATTGGTGCGGCGCGATCCGCTTGATGATCGCATATTGCATCGCTCCAAACCGAATCGTCATGTCCGACGTAAATCGATAGAAATCCAAGAGCAAGCTGGGGTTCTGATAGGTGACCGTCGGCCGTGGCAACCAGACCTGCTCCCAGGCAGTATACGTTTGCGACCAAAATGCCGTTCCCCAGGCAGCATTCAGAGCGTCCAAGGTGGTGTAGCGTTCCTGACACCATGCGCGAAAGGCCTGGTGGTCGCTTTCCGCAAAACTCGTGTCCAGATGACAGTTAAGTTCGTTATCGATCTGCCATCCGATCACGACGGGATGATCGCGGTAGTGAGCTGCCAATGCTTCGGTGATCGCGCAGGACTTTTCGCGGTAAACCGATGCAGTGTAGTTGTAATGGCGTCGCGAGCCGTGCCGCAACGGCGTGCCCGCGAAACTCGTGCGAAGAACCTCTGGATAGCGCTCAGTAAGCCAGGCTGGTGGCGTATACGTTGGCGTCCCCATGATCGCCTTCAATTCTTTCTCTTGGCAGAGGCTCAAGGCGCGATCGAACAACTCAAACTCGTAGCGTCCTTCCTCGGGCTCCCAGATACTCCAAGCCCCCTCGCCCATTCGAACCACATTCATGCCCGACTCGGCGATGTCCGCCAGATCTCTCTCCCAGGACGCCTCCGGCCATTGTTCCGGATAGTAGACAACTCCGTAGAAGAACGAATCGTGGGAGTAGCTCTTATTCATAATATAGATGTTCTGCTAACAAGCCTTCGAACAAATGCTTATAAATTGGACGAACACAACGCAGCGAGTCTGATTTTGCTGCTGTAGCGGCGGTGTCCTCGCCGCCGTGCCTCAAGGATCGGCGATGAGGACATCGCCGCTACAAAGCCTATCCTCATGTGACATCCTACTTCACGGCTCCGAGAGTGAGACCCGCAATAAATTGGCGCTGGAGGATAAAGAACATGGCCACGGGCGGAAGGGCGGCAACGATGGATCCAGCCGAGATGAGTTGCCAGGAGGCCAACCATTGACCTCGCAGTGAGGCAATACCGGTTGTTATCGGCTTCACGGTATCGCTTTGCACCAGGACCAACGCCCAGAAATAATCGTTCCAAACGAACGTGAACAGCAATACTGCCAAAGCTGCGAGGGCCGGACGCAATAGCGGCACAATAATATACCAGAAAATCTTGAGTTCGTTGACACCCTCGACGCGTGCCGACTCGATCAACGCGTTTGGCAAGGTGGAGATGAAGTTTCGCATAAAAAGGGTGCAGAAACCCGTTTGAAACGCGAGGTGGAACAGGATGAGCGCCCAGTAGGTGTCGAGAAGCCCAAAGCGCAATGTCATGTTCCGAACCGGCACCATTAGGATCTGGAAGGGAACAAAGTTGCCGCCGACGAAAATGCAAAACATCAGCAGATTTCCGCGAAACTTAAACTTGGCTAAGGCATACCCGCCGAGAGTGGCCAGCGCAATGGCACAAAAGACAGCTGGAAGAGTGATCACCACCGTGTTTATCAAATAGCGCGTCAATGGCGTCGCCTGGAAAATCTCGATGTAATTGGAGAATTTCCACTCCTTAGGCCAGCCCCAGTAGTTTCCCATATTCAGATCTTCGGCCGAGCGAATCGAGGTCAACAAAACCGCCAGGAGCGGCAAGAGCCACGCCACCAGAGCGACAACCACCGCCGCGTAATAAAGATACCGTTTCGCCGGGGCGGCTTTCTGCATCGGAGCGGGAAACATCAGCGTTCTTCGGTTCTAATCATTCGCCAGAGAAAGAAGGCAATGAAAATCGACATAATAAGAAAGAGTACCACAGCAATCGCTGCCCCGTAGCCCATGCGGAAATTCGTGATCGACTGCTGGAACATGAAAAAGGCCAGGATCGACGAGCTGCCGTACGGCCCTCCATCCGTCATGACCTGCACCAAATCGAACGATCGAAGCGCACCGACAACGGTGATTACGACTGCGATGAAAGTTGCGGGTCTGAGTTGCGGCATAATGATATGCCAGAACATTCGAAATCCCTTAGCGCCATCCAGGCGTCCGGCCTCAATCTGTTCGGGATCAACCGCTGTGAGACCCGCAAGGAAAAGGATCATGCAGTAGGAAATTTGCGGCCATAATCCCGCGGCAATGATCGCGAACGTCACCGTGTTGGGATCCGAAAGCGGTGCGATAGGCGGAACGCCGAAGATTCCCAAAACAGCGTTTAGGAGGCCATGCGTCGGATCGTAGAACCAAGAGAAAACGAGCCCGATGACCACTTGTGACAGGACGAAAGGAAAAAAGAACAGCGATTTGACGAGCCGCATTCCGGGTAGCTGCTGGTTGAGAAAAATCGCTATCGCCACTCCGCCAACTGGCCCAAGCAAAAAGAGAACCAGCCAGTAAACGTTGTTTCGAAGAGACGTCCAAAATTGCTCATCTTCAAAAAGCTGCTCGTAGTTGGCCAGACCTATGAATTGCTTGTCTGGGGTGATCCCATCCCATTCGAACAGACTGAGCCAAAAGGACTGAAAGATCGGAATCACTACATAAACCGCGAAGATGATCGCCGCTGGTGCTATGAAGAGCCACGGCGCCAAATCGTGGCGGCCCACGTGACGCCGTCTTTTCGGCTGGACAACCCCGGCCTGGCTGGTGGCGCTTGGCGAGTTCACGTAATCTTAGGAGATTAGAAAAAGCATTGCGAACCGCAGGCGCTCTATTTGGACTGCGCTCTCCGCCTACTTCACTGTGCCGCCTTTTTCCTTGAATATTCGCTGCTCGACCTTGTCGAGCCGTTTCAAAATCTGGTCGATCCGGTCTGGGACAGACATGAATTCCTGAAAGCCTTTCATGCCCTCGGTCGCCATTTCAGGGTCCGTGTCGCGATCATAGTATTGCGCCGCCTTGGCATTCTTCAGAAGTTCGATGCCTGCTAGGAAAAGGGGATCCTCAGGCGGCTTGGCGTTCACGTTGCAAGGCAAGGATGCCAGCCCAACCGCCATCTTTTCTTGAACTGCAGGCGTGGCAATAAATTCCAAAAACTTTCGCGCACCCGCTTTGTTTTTCGCTTTCGCCGGAATATGCATACTGTCAACCGGAGCATCTTCCCCGGCAGGAACGTCCGGCTTGATCGTTGGGAATGGAAAAAAGCCTATTTTGTCCTTCATATCCGCCGGGACCGCTTGCCCGAGGAAACTTCCGATGAGAATCATCGCGGCCTTGCCCTGCAGGAGGAAGGAAAGGCTCTCTTGCCAAGTGTAGGTGGAGTTATTTGGCAGGTAGAATTTGCCGTCCACCAATTCCTTCCACTTTGCGAAGACTTCCTTGACCCTTTCATCCGTGTAGGGGACCTTCCCATCCATGAGCTGCATGTGAAAATCATATCCGTTGATGCGCATGTTCAGAATGTCAAACCAACCAGCTGGGGTCCAAACGTCTTTCGTGCCGATCGTAAACGGAATTATGTCATTTTCCTTCAGCTTCTTTGCAGCCGCGACAAATTCGTCCCACGTCTTGGGTACGGCGATCCCGAGTTTCTCGAAAATGTCCTTGCGGTAGAAAATACCCCAGAACGAGTAGGTTGTCGGGATACCCCACTGTTTTCCGTCGACGGTCATTGCCGAAAGTGTCGTCTTGAATTCCTCGTCCCACTTGTTCTTCGTCCAGACGTCCGAGACGTCGTCGAACAAGCCGCGATCGACGAAAGCCTTCATGCGATTGCCTGAGAACCAAAAGACAATGTCCGGCGGTTCAGTCGTAAGCCAGTTTCGAATCGCCGTCTTGTAGCCTTCGTGATCGGTCGTGTTGAAGACGACTTCTAAGTCGGGATTCTGCTTCTTGAACTCTTCGACGAGCTCAGTAAAGAGCGTCTTGCCCGCCGGATTCGACTGGTTCGAATTGATGACCAGCTTGTCCGCCAGCGCGGTGATAGCGGTTAAGAGTACGAGTGTTATCGGAAGGGCGAATTTATTGATCATCGCTTTGGGGGGTTAACTTGTTCTTGGGGGGTGGAAACTTTCGTTAAAGACCGTTGTCCGTCACGTCGAATTCGCAAAAGTGTTGGCTTGCCAGAGGCGGGCAAGGCAGCGCAAAAATCGCCACTTCTCGAATTATTTCGTGCATCGTGCTTGACTTTGAGTCAATTCTTTTTGAATCGTCGCAATTTGAAAAGGGAAAAATGGGATATCGTAAGAATTTCCCTTTGTTGCCTCTTGGAAAACAACTCCCCTTAACTAGGCTCAGGCGTTTATGGCAGAACTAACCCTGCGAAAGGTAGTCAAACGATTCGGTCAAGTCGAGATCATCCACGGCGTTGATCTGGAAATTCTGGACGGAGAATTCGTCGTGTTTGTGGGTCCCTCCGGTTGCGGAAAGTCGACCCTCCTTCGGATGATAGCGGGTCTCGAGGAATTGACGGATGGTGAGCTTCGGATCGGCGATCGAGTGGTCAACGACGTGGAGCCAGCCGCGCGGGGCGTCGCGATGGTTTTTCAGACCTACGCGCTTTACCCTCACATGACAGTCGAAGAGAACATGAGCTTCGGATTGCGGATGGGCGGTCTCGCAAAGCCAGAGATCAAGAAGCGAGTCGACCGCGCGGCCGATATTTTGCATTTGACGCCGCTCCTTAAGCGTCGCCCGGCACAGCTCTCGGGTGGCCAGCGTCAGCGGGTGGCGATCGGCCGGGCGATCGTGCGAGAGCCGAAAGTCTTTCTATTTGACGAACCGCTTTCCAATCTTGACGCGGAGTTGCGCGTCCAGATGCGGATCGAAATCTCGAAGCTCCATTATGATCTGAAGACTACTATGATTTATGTGACGCACGACCAAGTCGAAGCGATGACGCTCGCGGACAAGATCGTCATTCTCAATCGCGGACTGATCGAGCAAGTCGGAAGACCAATGGATCTCTACCTGAAGCCGGCAAATCTCTTTGTTGCGGGCTTTATGGGTTCTCCGAAAATGAACTTCCTGAAAATTCCGTCTGCAAGCAGTGATGGGAAGAACGTCCGGCTGGAAGCACCGGATTTCCCGAAGGGGCACGTCATTCTCGAGGCGCCAAATGCCCCTCCGATTCAAGGCGGCAAGGAATTTACTCTGGGAATTCGACCCGAGCACATTGTGGTAAACCAGCAAAATGAAGGCAAAGGGGTGATCGAGATCGAGGTAGTCGAAGTTTTGGGAGACATTACCTACTTGCACGGAGTGACCCCGGGCGGGAACCGCATTACGGTTAGCATCAACGGATTCCACGAGTTTAAACACGGAGATACAATAGGATTCGATTTCGCGGAAAAGGACGCGCACTTGTTCGATTCCGATGGCAAGTCTGTTGCCCTCTGACTAGCATGCGCTGACGTTGGTTGAGAGTTCGCGAGGATGGAGCGACCCGGACCTCGGGACCCAGCGCAATCGCGTGCGCATCACTCAGCCCGGGAGGCAGCTGGGTCGATTTACTATGCTGGATGGACATCACGCCAACACATCGGGCATTCGCCGAGGCCTTTGAAGGCGTCGGACACGGAACCCCGTCGAACAGAAGATTTATTTCCCGGACCAGCGGTGAACGAAACGAGATCTCATTGGAACTATTATGGAAACGTCTCGATCAGCGACGACTGAACCGGTAAAGCAGGAAGACTGGGAGAACCCAAAAGTTCAGCGCACGGGCACTGAACCGCCCCGGGCGAGTTTTTTTGCCTTTCCGAACAGGGAACAAGCGCTCCGCAACGAAACTGAGGACTCGGAATGGATGCTTTCCCTGGCGGGAGATTGGTCATTTCAGTGGTCGCCGGATCCTTGGAGCCGACCAGTCGACTTTCATCGTGCTGATTTTGATACGTCGCAATGGGCCTTGTTGAAAGTTCCTTCCAATTGGCAACTCCATGGGTACGGCGTGCCCCTCTACACGAACGTTACGTATCCCTTTCTCAAGGATCCGCCGCGCGTAACCGGAACGCCCCCGGTTGAATTCACGAGCTATCGTTGGAGAAATCAGGTCGGTTCGTACCGTCGCACATTCAGGATTCCCGATGCCTGGTCAAACCGGACCGTGTTTCTGCGCTTTGAGGGGGTGGACAGCGCTTATTATGTCTGGGTCAATGAGCAAAAAGTCGGCTTCGCTAAAGACAGCCGCACGCCTGCTGACTTCGATATCACGCCGTATCTGACCGACGGTGAAAACGTGCTCGCCGTGGAAGTCTACCAATACTCCGACGCGAGTTATCTTGAAGATCAGGACAAGTGGAGGCTCAGCGGCATCTTCCGGGATGTCTATCTTTGGTCTGCAGGGCCTCTACATCTCCGCGACATCGAAGCGAATACCGATCTTGACGCGCAGTACGCCGACGGTCTTTTCCGGGTAAAGGCGCTCCTTCGCAATACGGCTGCCACCAGCAGCGAGGCGTCCGTCAGGTTCGAGCTTCTCGCGCCAGATGGCGACGCCGCCCTGCATGACCAGACGGTTGAACTGACCGTCAGTCCGGGTGGCGAGGCGACTGCGGAGTCGTCCGGACGGTTAGCGGAAGTCGAAAAGTGGTCTGCGGAATCCCCGAGGCTTTACGTTCTGGTAGTCTCCCTGGGCGATCGGAGCGGCGCAATCGCGGAAGTGGCGGCGCTCCGGATCGGCTTTCGCAAGGTCGAGATCCGGGACCGGCGCCTGCTCGTGAATGGAAAGGCGATCTACCTCAAGGGAGTTAATCGAAACGAGTTCCTGCCTGAAAGCGGCTACGTCGTCACTCAAGAATCGATGATTCGCGATATCGAGTTGATGAAGCAACACAACATCAATACCGTCCGGACCAGCCACTATCCGAATTGTCCGCTCTGGTATGATCTCTGCGATCGCTACGGATTATATGTTATCGGAGAGGCGAATCTCGAAGCCCATGGCATGGGCGCATTCTCCAACCATCTCTTGCTGCATGATCCCAGCTGGGAAGAGGCTCTCCTCGGCCGCCATCGGCGCATGGTCGAACGGGACAAAAATCACCCATCAATAATTATTTGGTCGCTCGGCAATGAGTCCGGCAATGGCCCGCACCTGGTGTCTGGCTACAAGTGGATCAAGGAGCGAGATCCCTCCCGGCCGGTCCAGTTCGAGTCGGCATACCGGGGAGCCAACACCGATATTTATTGTCCGATGTATGCCTTTCCGGCCGATCTGGAGAGCTATGCCAGAGATCCCGGCGCGGACCGCCCGCTGATTCTGACCGAGTATGCCCACGCAATGGGCAACAGCCTCGGAAACTTCCAGGACTATTGGGATGTCATCGAAGCTCACGACCTTTTGCAGGGGGGTTGCATCTGGGAATGGTGCGACCTCGCCATACTCAAGGCCCTGCCGGATGGTTCGGGCCAATACCTTGCTTATGGCGGCGACTTTGGAGATGTTCCGAACGACGGGAACTTCTGCTGCGACGGGCTAGTGCGCCCTGACCGGCGCCCCAACCCTTCACTCTACGAGGTTCGCAAGGTTCATCAGAACGTGAAATTCATTCCCGTCGACGTGAACTCCGGACGAATTCGCGTTATAAATGGCTTTTTCTTTACAGATCTCCGTCACTTCGAGATTCGGTGGGAACTTCGAAAAGATGGCGAGATCGTCCGTGGGGCTTCGCTTGGTTCAATCGAGTTGCCGGCGCAGCAAACGTGCGAGCTATCCATCCCCTTACCCGAAGACAGACTCCGCGAACCTGGCGAGTGGGTTCTCATCCTGTCCCTCATCGCTCCTTCTGCGACTCTCTGGGCGCCTGCAGGTCACGAACTCGCCTGGGACCAATTTCTAATCCAGCGCGACCCCCCGGCGATCTTGAAGGGTGCAGGCAAAGAAGCAAACCCCCCTCTCCTTCAGCATACCGGCGAAAGTTACCTCATCGCTGGCAATAATTGGGAGATGACCATCGATCGACGGCGTGGCGCGCTCGTCTCCTATATCCAACACGGTCGCGAACTGCTGGTCAGCCCCTTGGAGCCGAATACGTGGCGAACACCAAACGACAACCAAATCCGAAACGGTTATCGGGAAATCTATGCTCCGTGGAGATATGCGGCGGCACGTCGCAGGACGCTGGGGATTTCCGCAATCACGGCAGGCACCTGCGTTAAGGTGCATGTCCGCTCGGAATTTTCTCAGCTCGCCTCTTACGAGCTGGAGTATGAAATTGCGGCGGACGGATCGATCGAGCTCCGCGTGAGCT
The DNA here is from genome assembly GCA_963706955.1 of uncultured Verrucomicrobiae bacterium. GTDB lineage: Bacteria > Verrucomicrobiota > Verrucomicrobiia > Chthoniobacterales > Terrimicrobiaceae > DASTFP01. Next base: position 33,657 of record CAVPOC010000015.1, read on the forward strand.
TCGACCCATTCTCCGACTCGGTAACGCCGCTACCCCGTCTTGGTCTTAAAGCGGCGTTTATTGGTGATTTGCGCGCTGTTTCCTGGTACGGCCGCGGACCACATGAAACCCATTGGGATCGCAAGACGGGCGCCAAACTAGGACGTTACCAGCTGACCATCGACGAACTGCACCACCCGTATGTCTTCCCCCAACTCAACGGCAATCGCACCGACGTGCGCTGGGTTCAACTGACCGACTCCTCCAACAGAGGGATTCGGTTTACCGCCGACACTGTTCTCCAATTCATCGCTCACGATTACACGGACGACGACCTCGAAGCCGCCCAACATGATCATGAGCTTGTCCGTCGAGATCTTGTTGAACTACAGCTCGACCATCAGCAAATGGGAATCGGAGGGGACAACAGCTGGGGCGCGGAAGTGCACGAAGAATACTGGGTAAAGGCAAAGCCCTACCGATATTCGCTATGCATCGAGAGTGTTGACTAGCTGCCGATCTCCAACGTGCTGGCCGGCGTTCCTCAACGTTGCCGTCTCCAACCCGCTTCAGGCGGATCGTCAGCCGATCTTGGGTGCTTTGGCACAATGCGAACATCCGGTAAGACCAAGCCAAATGACGACCGCAATCAAGCAGCAGAGCGCCCCGAAGAATTTGAGATTGTCATCCATTCGTCCAAGGCCCTGTCTGTAAAGTTTGCGAAGCCGGCCGGTCCAATTTTAGAAGCTGCTTGTTCTTACGTTCGATGATCGGCCTCGATCTGTCGATCGACTGATGCTCCCGCGATGTGCTGAATTTTCCGGAGCCTTGCGGTGCCCCGGATCGCACGCACTTCAACGATGGCTGCCCGACATGGATTCGAACCATGAATAAAGGCTCCAAAGGCCTCTGTGTTACCGTTACACCATCGGGCAACGAGAGCGGGGTAGTATCCGTTGGGTCAACTCTTCTATCAATTGAAAAGAGCGCAACTCATGGAGAGGCGTTCAACAGCCGAGCGCACATGGCAAAAACCGGACTAAACTCTTCCGGGTTGCGGCGAAGCCATCTGCAAACCTGATCGAGAGTGAAAAAGGCCCCCGTTTCGATCTCCAGAGGAGCGAGAGAGAAAGGCCCGTCGTGCCTGCCGCGAAAAACCGCAATGAATTCCCAACCGGTGGCAGCGGAACAGGGCAACTTCCCGATCGCTTCCAGCTGACAATCGATACCGATCTCCTCGCGTAGCTCGCGATGCGCTGCCTGCTCGTAGGACTCACCCGGAGCCACGTGCCCTGAAGTGGAAGAGTCCCAACGGCCCGGATGCATGTCCTTCCAGATGGAGCGTCTTTGCAGGAAGATTTCGCCTTTCAGGTTGACGATCAGGACGTGGATGGCCCGATGACGCAAGTTATTCACATGCACGTACTCGCGGGATTCTGCGCCAATGACGCGATCGTGAGCATCAACAATGCAAAACATCTCGCCGCGATGCTGCGCCTCGATCGGTCTCACTAGCCGGCAAAGTCGTTCCCACTGAGCGAGAGAGAGTTCCTCTGCACGGACAGTCTCGTTCACCCCCAGAGCAGCACAGAGCTTCGGCCAAAATTCCTTATGCTCCGGAAGCAGGTTGCGCAACTGCTTCCGGCGTTCTGCAAATCCGCGACGAACCAATGCCTCGAAGAGCACTTCGTCGCACGGCGCGATATCCGCCATTGCCTTGCGTTCGAAAATAACCACGGCGGAGGAAACCTGAGGCTTAGGGTGAAAGACCGAAGCGGGAAGTTTTCGTCCGAGCCGAATTTTCCAGCGCCGGGATGTGCAGATCGTCATCGCACCAAATTCTTTCGTGCCCGGTCGGCCGAGCAACCGCTCTGCGACCTCCCACTGCAGAGTCAGAACAAGCATTGATGCGGGTGAGAGGGCTGATGTGTATTTCGCAATCAAGGCCGTCGCCGCATAGTACGGCAGGTTGCCAATAATCTTGACCGTTCCTGAACCGAAGAGCAACCGGAGGTCAAAATGGAGCGCATCAATGTGGAACAGTTCCACGCGACTCGAAGCAAAACGCTCACCCAACCACTTTACCATGCGCTCATCCTTCTCGATTAGCGTTAGAAGAATATCTTCGCGAACGAGCAACTCGGTTAGCGCACCCAGCCCGGGTCCTATCTCCACGACGTGGTCCCCGGCCTGAGCGCGAAGCTGCCCGACGATCCAACGGGCCAGATTCATATCGTGAAGGAAGTTCTGCCCCAAACTTCGGACTGGACGCGTGCCGAGCAAGGTCAAGGCGTGCTGAATTTCGGTGCGCGTCATCCGCTTGGTGTCACAAATTCCTGACTCATTCACAAAAGAGTAGTGAACAAGTAATCCAAGGACCAACGGATTGTTCTCAAGTTATTCACAGGGCCGGGCGGCTCGGAAATGAGAAATCCCCGCTTGAGACACGCTCCGGTATAAGGCAGCGTATGGACCTGCCCAAATGAAGAAGTCCGGCTGCGTCATCATCGCGCTCTTTGTTGCTCTTTGTGTGAGCATGTTTGTCAACCTGATGCTCTTCGCGGCTTTGGTGGGTTTGCGCGGCTCGAGCAATGTTACCGCGAGTCGCATTCTTCGTGAGAAGGAGTTTGAGGAAGTTCTCGTCAAGGACGGCACAACTCCGGGGCAGAAGATTGCGGTTATCCCGTTGGAAGGCATCATCGCCTTCAACCAATCAAGTGGCCTTGGTGAGGATGTGGTTCAGGGTTTCAAGAATGCACTCGAGCAGGCTCGCACCGATGCCCAAGTCAAAGCGGTTGTCATTTCGGTCGATAGCCCCGGCGGTGAAATTACCGCGTCCGACGTGCTCTACAACAGCTTGAGGGAATTCAGCAAGGAGAAGCCGTCGGTGATCTATTTTAACTCGATCGGAGCCTCCGGTGCGTACTACGCAGCATGCGGAGCCAGCTATATCATGTGCAACGCCACCACGTTCACTGGCTCGATCGGAGTAATCATCTCGACGCTCAACTATCGCGACCTTTTGGGAAAGGTCGGTCTCGAGGCGGTGGTTTTCAAAAGTGGGAAGTTCAAGGATATGCTCAGCGGCGCGCGGGAGATGACTCCGGAAGAGAAGGCGTATGTGGAGGGTCTCGTCATGCAGAGCTACGATCGCTTTGTCGGAATCGTGGCCAAGTCGAGAAACCTTGATGAACAGAGCCTGCGTGGCGGTGTTGCCGATGGCCGTATCCTCAGCGGAACCGACGCCTATGCCGCAAACCTCGTGAACCAACTCGGCTATGTCGAGGATGCTTTTGCGAAAGCTCGTGAACTCGGTGCGGCTCCGGGAGCACGTGTCGTTCGCTACAAGCGACCAATATCTCTAGGCAGCCTCTTAAGGATGCTTGGTCAAACGGAAACACCTTCAATCAAGGTTGACTTCCTCGAAGGTGTTCCCCGCCTCCAACCGGGACGAACTTATTTGCTGCCGCCCTTCTTTGCACCGTAGTCTTCTGATAGCTACGCATATGCCATCTAGCCTCCAGGTTCGGAAGGTGCGAGGAGGGCGTGCGTTAGTGATCATGGAGGGCCGCTGCCAAAGCGATGGAAGATCGCGTCACACGATCGTAGACAATTCAACGGTCTCCTCGGGCGTCTAGTGGAACTACTTTTCTCGGGAACCCTCAGCGTCGGTAGTTTGGTCTACTTTTATCGGCTCGCGACCAATCCGGCAGCCTTCCAATCCAGCTCGCACATCCGGGCTCAGGCCTACGGAACTCCTGACGTTGTCTTCACCACGGTCCTGGTCCTCTTGTTGCTGATTAACATTTTGGGTTCAAGCGATCGCCTGGTGGAGCTGGACACGCAAATGCTGATCGTCGGTGCCGTCTTTTCGCTTTTGTTGTTATCTATTGTTCTAAGTTTTCTACTTCTTCGGGCTCGAAATCCGCTGGAACTTTTCGGACTACAAGGCGTCTCCTGGTCGACAAACCTGAAGGCCGCCTTTGTTGGTCTGCTGGCGGCTTTGCCATTAGTCTATTTTATTCACTCTGTCTGTCTGGTACTTTTGGGTGCCCAGGCCGAGCCGCAGCCGCTGATCCAATTTCTTGCTCAAAACCCCAGCCTGGAGGACCGGATCCTATTGATTGGCACGGCGCTGGTGATTGCACCAGTGGCAGAGGAATTGATCTTCAGAGGCTATCTGTTTGGAGTGCTTTGTCGCTACACCGGTAAGTGGTGGGCTTTACTGATCAGTGCCCTGATATTTGCCGCAATCCATGCGCACATCCCCTCCCTCGCCGGCCTCTTCGCTCTCGCCATCACGCTGACGTTGGTTTACGAAGGAACGGGGTCTCTTTGGGCTGCCATTCTCATGCATTCGCTTTTTAATGCGATCACAGTCGTCTTCACGCTCGCATGGCCAGATCTGGTGAAATGAGGCTTCGGGATCTCGGCGAAGATCGGCTTCTCGAGATCCTTCTGCCTAACCTTCCCGTTGGACGAGATACAGTCGTCGGAACCGGCGACGATTGTGCTGTCGTGAAAGCGCCAGGAAATGGGATGATGCTTCTCCTGAAGACCGACTGCATTGTCGAGGGGATTCATTATTACGCCAACGAGGAACCTGCGCGAGTGGGGTGGAAGGCCCTCTGCCGAACTCTGAGCGACGTGGCCGCGATGGGCGGGGAGCCACTCCATGCGCTGATCACCGTCTTCTCTCCGGAGGATCGTCGCGTGGCCTATTGGAAATCGCTTTACAGGGGTCTTTCCAAGGCAGCCAAGCGCTTTGGAGTTGGGATCATCGGAGGTGAGACTTCCCGATCTCGCTGCGCCGCGATATCCGTCGCGATGGTCGGCCGCGTCGAGGCTGATCATTTGGTAACAAGATCGGGCGGCCAACCGAAGGACATCCTCTGCGTCACGGGAACGCTTGGCGGTTCGCTTGCCGGAAGGCACCTGGACTTTGTCCCGCGCGTCACCGAAGGCCGCTGGCTCGGCAAACGGAGATACGCACGGGCGATGATGGATCTAAGCGACGGCTTGGCGGCAGACCTCCCGCGACTGGCGGCGGCAAGCAATTGCAGCTTCAGGCTCGACGTCAATGCGGTGCCAAAGGCACGTGGGTGCGACTCCAGGCGAGCCATCTCCGACGGAGAGGACTATGAATTGCTCATCGCGGTCTCCCCACGAATGATCGAATCGTTGCGCCGCAGCTGGAGGAAAATTTTCCCCAAGCTCAAGTTGACAGCGATTGGCGAACTCACCGAGCCGGGAACGCCGCCTGTCGGCCTACCGCGCGGGTTTGACCATTTTTTGTCTGGCGCGAATCCACCCGGCCACGCCAGCTAAGAGAATGTTGCAGGACGCAGGCCTCAACAAAAGGACATCTCGGCGGGGAAGCCTGGGAAAGAAGTATTTCCTTCGCACAAACGCGGAATGATTCGCTTTAAATATCATCCGCCCGGCACACCGCCAGCAACGCTGGTGCCGCATACGCCCAAGACAGGCCCGTCGGTTATTACGCTCATCCAATACGACAGCGAGAACATCTTCGAAGCGCAGATCGATACCTTCGAGGACTTGATCGAGCGATTTGATCCATCGATGACGAATTGGATAAACGTGGATGGCCTTCACGATGTGGCGCTTCTTCGAAAGTTGGGAGAACGTTTCAATATCCATCCCCTCGCCTTGGAGGATGTCCTCAACACGACCCAGCGCCCGAAAGTGGAAAACTACACTGACCATTTCTTCATAGTCAGTGACATGATCTACGAGGAAAATGGGAAAATAGTCCTGGAACAGTTAAGCATCTTCCTGGGCAAATCCTTTGTTCTGACAATTCAAGAGGAGAGTGAGCGTGACGTTTTCGAACAAGTCCGCGCTCGCTTGCGAGCGGGCCGCGGCTACGCACGTAAGATGAAGGCTGATTATCTTGCCTACGCGTTGCTCGACGCCACCGTGGATCAATTTTACCCAATCTTAGAGTCGCTCGGTGGCTCCATCGAGTCCCTCGAGGAAGAATTGCTGGCCAAGCCCTCGCGAGATACCCTGCGTCGCCTCTACCAACAGAAGCGCGTTTTGCTCCAGCTTCGCCGGATCGCGTGGCCGCAGCGGGAAATTTTCAATACTGTTATCCGCGACGATTCCGGACTGATCGAAAAAGAGACTCAGGTTTTCCTCCGAGATTGTTACGATCACGTTTCGCACGTCATCGACATTCTCGAAAACTTTCGCGACCTTTCCACAGGTCTTATGGACCTCTATCTGTCCAGTCTCGGTTTTCGGACCAACGAAGTGGTCCGCGTTTTGACAGTCATCTCGAGCATCTTTATTCCATTGACGTTTTTGGCCGGCGTTTACGGCATGAATTTCAACACAGAATACCGGTGGAACATGCCCGAGTTGAACTGGCCTTTCGGTTACTTGCTGTGCCTTGCAGCCATGGCGTCGATTGCCATAGGGATGGTAATCTTTTTCAAGCGTAAGAAGTGGCTGTAAAATCCATCTTGATTCTGACAGCAGGTTTTGGCGAAGGCCATAACGCCGCGGCTCGCAATCTGCAGGAAGCCATCGCGGCTGAATCACCTGACACCCCGTGCGTCGTCCACGACGTATTTCGCGACGCCTACGGGCGACTCACCCGAATCGTGGAAAACGGTTACGTCGCGGTCATCAATCACCTTCCTTCGCTCTGGCAAACCGCGTTCGAGCTATTCGACCGCACACGCCTGGTCGAACAGCACATCAAGTGGTATGGAGCTGCGGCTCGTCGCTTGACCCAGCTGATTGCCGAACGCCAGCCTTCAGTCATCGTCTCCACATATCCAGGGTGTAATCATCTTCTTGATCACCTTTTCCGGAAAAGGCTCAAACGTCCGTTCACATTGGTGACAATCGTCACTGATTCGCTGTCCATCAACTCGGTCTGGCACCGCGCACAGAGCGACTTCTTCCTGGTAGCGAATGATCTAACCGCGGAGGTCCTCGCGCAGGCAGGCGTTCCTATCCAAAAAGTACGGATCTTCGGTTTTCCAGTTCCTCGGATATTTGCCAGCTTCAATGGAACGCGCTCGGTGCCACCGCCCGATGGACGCTGGCGCGTCCTGTATGTCATCAACTCCGGTCGCCACTTAGCGACCGAAATTACACGACGTCTGCTCGCCCTTGAAGAGGTGAGTCTCACGGTCACCGTTGGGCGCGATCACGATCTCGCCCGCCAACTGACGCTCGTCGCGACCGAAAATCGTGGGAGACTCGACATTCGCGGCTGGACGCTAGAAATGCCTCAGTTGATGGCGGAAAGCCATCTTCTCATCAGCAAGGCAGGCGGCGCCACCGTCCAAGAAGCCCTCGCGGCCAGAACCCCCCTGATCATCACGCAGATTGTCCCCGGGCAGGAGGAAGGCAATGCCCGGCTCGTTATCGAAAAAGAAGCGGGAGCGCTGGCGACAACGCCGCTGGAAATCTCCGCCACAACACGTCGAGCGTTTGCCAATGGCGCTCAAGAGCTGCTTAGATGGCAGCGTGCAGCCGCCTCGCTCGCTCGACCCAATGCGGCCGATGAAACCGCCCGGTTTGTCCTCAGCCTGATTTAACTGAATCGAGGTGACTTCACGTTTCACAATATCGGTCGCCAGCGTCCCCTAGTCCCGGGACAATGTAGGCGCGTTCGTTGAGTTTTTCGTCGAGAGCTGCGAGAAAGATGGGGACTTCAGGATGCTGTCTTTTGAAATGTTCCGCCCCCGTGATGCAGCCAAGTAAGGCTATCAGGCGAAGGCGTCTGGCTCCCTCGGCCTTGAGCTTGGCTGCCGCATCTGCGGCGCTATTCCCCGTGGCCAGCATCGGGTCAACCAGGAAGATGTCAGAATCTGCGAGATCAAGTGGCGCTTTGAAGTAGTAGCTCATCGGTTCAAACGTCGTCTCATTCCTGTAAGTGCCCACATGGCCGAGCCTTGCCTCCGGAACGACTTCCAACATTGCTTCCGCCATTCCAAGACCGGCGCGGAGAATGGGGACGACCGTTACCCGTTTGAAAAGTTTGTGTCCTTTGCATCGTTCGAGCGGCGTCTCGATTTCGATCTCCGCGACTTCGAGATCACGGGTGGCCTCAAAAGCCAGCAGCGCAGTCACCTCGTGCAGCGTCCTCCGGAAAAGCTCAGTCGGAGTTTCCTTGTTCCGTAAAATCGTCACCTTTGACTTGATGAGAGGATGATCAACGATAGTGCAGCCGGCTAACCTACGCTCCAACATGTCCCGGAGAATACATGATCGCCCCAAGGAGGACAGGACACAGTCGATTACTGATCGAACCGGCACGCGAACGCCCTCGCTCCGCTGCGCCTAACCGTGGCGGATGCACCTGACGCGTGACATGCGCCGATTTTTTCAGACACTCTTCGGAAAAACGATGAAGACAAAAGTCAAATGGGGAGTTCTTGGCGTGGCGGAGATCGCCATCAGAAAGGTTATCCCAGCGATGCAACGGGGCGAGTGCTCGGAAGTCGTCGCCATCGCGTCGAGAGATTTGGAGCGTGCGAAATCCGCGGCCACGAAGCTCGGAATTTCCAAGCCCTATGGATCGTATGAGGAGCTCTTAGCGGATCCTGACATCGAAGCCGTCTATAATCCCCTTCCCAACCACCTTCACGTTCCCTGGTCAATCAAGGCCATGGAGGCAGGCAAACATGTGCTTTGCGAAAAGCCCATTAGCCTGACCGTCGACGAGGCAAAAGAGCTGCTGAAAGCCCGGGATCGAACCGGTATGAAGATCGCGGAAGCCTTTATGGTGCGAACCCACCCGCAATGGGTAAAGGTCTTCGAGTTGATCGCTGCCGGCAGGATCGGCGCGGTCCGCTCGATTATCGGTTACTTCAGCTACTTTAATCGGGATGCGAAGAACATCCGCAACATTCTCGCCTACGGCGGAGGAGCCCTCATGGACATCGGGTGCTACCTCATATATACCTCACGATCGGCATTCGCCGCCGAGCCCACACGCGTTTGCGGTCTCATCGAATTTGACCGAGACACTGGAACCGACGTGTTGAGTTCCGCCATGCTCGACTTCCCGACCGGCCAGTCGGTATTCACCTGCAGCACGCAAGTGGTCCCCTATCAACGCGTCCAGATCCTGGGGACCGAACGAAGAATCGAAGTAGAAATACCCTTCAATGCTCCGCCGGATAAACCCTGCCGCATTTTCGTGGACGACGGTTCCGATTTCTCAGGTCGCAGTGCGGAGATCTTGAAGTTCGCCGTTTGCAACCAATACACCATCCAGGGGGATTCCTTTTCGAGGAGCATTCGTGAAGGCACTGAGCTTTCTGTCTCCCTGGAAGGCTCGATTCGAAACATGGCTGTCATCGAAGCCGTCCTTCGCTCAGCCAAATCCAACCAATGGGAAACTCCAGCGGTCTAGTGGTGACGCGCTCGCCCGCTAAACCCGGACGGGGCGCTGCTCCTCGTCAGATTTGAAACAGGCATCCAGGATCTTCTGGATCTCGGCGCCCCGGGAGAAGTCCGGCTGATCTTGCTTGCCTGTCAGAATCGAATTGACGAACCGCTTATACATGGTGGGAACGGGCGCGGTGGTCACGTCTTTCCAAAGGCCTTTATCCAGGTCTTTGCCGACGCTGATACGATATCCTTTGGTCGTCCGTTCGGAATCAATCTCCACAGAGCCCTTGGTGCCGGAGATCTTGAGGTAAAGGCGATTGATGTGACCACCGGCCCAGCGAGTCGTATGGATGGTGCCAAGCGCTCCATTCTTGAACTCGATGCTTAGGACGGCGGAGTCGTTCGCATCGAGCACATACTCACCGACCCGGTCGCGGGGAGCTTTTCGGAACGCTTTCAGCCGGCAATACACCGACGAAATGTGCCCAACCGGATAGGTTGCGAAGTCGAGAATGTGCACGCCGACATCGCCGAGGGCTCCCTTGCTTCCATGCAGTGTGGATAGACGCCAAAGCCATGTCGGGGTCGTGCGCCAGTCGCCCCAGATCTTACTCGGCAGCCACGATTGAAGATAGCTCGCCTCCACATGCCGCATCTCACCCAGCCCGCCTCGCTGCACCAGAGCCGCAACTCCTTGAATGCATGACCAGTCGCGGTAGGAGAGATTGATCATATTGATGAGACCGCTCTTGTTGGCGACGGCTACCATGCGCCGAGCGTCGGCGTAATTCAGCGCCAGCGGCTTTTCACAAAGGACGTGCTTCCCCGCTTGCAAGCACTTGATCGAAAGTGCCGCGTGGAAAGCGTCCGGAGTGACGTTGCTAACCGCGTCGATATCGGCGCGAGCAAGCACATCTTCCAGGCTGGTGTAAGCTGCGGGAATTCCGTGCTGCTTACAGAAAGCGCCGGCACGAGCCTGGTCCACATCCACTGCAGCCACAATCTGACAATTGGCGACCTCTCGAAATCTCTCGACGTGAAAGTCGGCCATGCGGCCTGTGCCGAGAATCGCCAGACGGACAACTCTTTTCGTTTTGCTCATGACAAGAATGATTCGAATTACCGGTGGCCGACGGTTGAACGCAAGTGCGCGTCTGCATCCTGCGGGAGCTGCTCAAGTGGAGGAGAGTTTGGACACGCGTCGGGAATTCGGACGGTCGGTCGAGCCCAGTGCACAGCATTGATGATGATGCGCTGGACCTCCGGAATATAGTAAGTTGGATAGGTTTCGTGGCCCGGACGGAAGTAGAAGATGCGACCGTTACCGCGGGACCAGGTGCACCCGCTGCGAAATACCTCCCCACCGGTGAACCACGAGATAAAAATCAGCTCGTCGGGAGCGGGGATGCCAAATGGCTCACCGTACATTTCCTCGGCAGGAACCTCGAAATATTCGCCAATCCCTTGTGCGATCGGATGCGCGGGCATCACGTTCCAAACGCGTTCCTTGTCATTAGCCTCACGCCACTTGAGCGAACAGGTAGTGCCCATGAGGGCTTTGAAGAGCTTGGCGTAGTGGCCAGAGTGCAGAACGACAAGACCCATTCCTTCAAGGACGCGCTTTTTGGCGCGCTCGACAATTTCGTCCTCAACGTCCCCATGGGCCATATGCCCCCACCACAGGAGCACATCCGTCTGATCAAGAACGGACTCGCTGAGACCGTGCTCCGGCTCGTCGAGAGTCGCCGTGCGCACCTCAAAACTGGATTCCTTCCGAAGGAAGGCTGCGATCGCCTCGTGCATGCCTTGAGGATAGATCGCGGCAACCTGGTCACTCTTTTTTTCATGGCGAAACTCGCCCCAAACGGTAACGTTAAACGAAGTAGACATACGAATTTTCCGCTTTAACTATCTCAGCTTCTCTTCCCGCGGCAACGGCGACAAGTTGCATTTGTCTGCGATTAGTAGTAAAAATCCGACCCTGTGCTGGCGATTGCGCGAGATCTCGAACGGGCGCTCTCTTCGCTTCGGACCGGGCAATTGAAGATCCGCATCGCCAAACAGACCGGGCTTTTTCAGCGCAAGCGAGGTTGTTTCTTTCATACTACCCCGGAGTTGTTTATTCAGACCGGCGGCGCCACAGATTTCGAGTGCCCGGGCGAAGTTTTCCGGGTTCGTAGTCGCGAAGTTTGCGTGATGCCCAGCGGGGTTGCTCATGCAGAGACGCCGGTGGATCTGAAAACTCCCTACGGGGTTTTAGTGTGTATGCATGCGCGCGACGGATTCATCATCCAGCGCGCGGCGGCAACCCCCCAACAAGAGATCGTCGCGGTGAGTACCGAGCATCTCTCCAGTCCGCGCGGTCGAGCGGGATTTCGATATCTGGACGAAATGCCATCAGGATCAATGGTCCCCGACAACTACCGATGGACCTTCGAACAAAGCTTGCTGGAGGCTTTTCTGATCACCTTGCTTAGCGAGTTAAACCGGCCCGCCGCCGGGGATGCTTCCCGCTCGCCGTTGGTCGTCGAGGCTGAGAAACTTGCCCGCACCTTGCTTCCCGATCCCGACTTGTCGGTGGCACGTCTGGCACGTTCGCTGGGATGCTCAGCCGACTATCTCTCTCGGCGTTTCCACGAAGAGCGCGGTATGACCCTGACAGCATGGATCACCCGCGAGCGGATGGACATAGCAAAGGATCTGCTGGCCGACCCACAACGCAATGTCGCCGAGATTTGCTGGGCTTGCGGCTTCAACGCGCCTTCCTATTTCATTCGCGTTTTCCGACAGCACACAGGCACCACGCCACGCGCGTTCCGGATGACAGGAATTTAGCCTAAATCGGAAAATCGCAGGTTCGCTGGCACTACCGTTTCGACCAATGCTCAGCAGTTTGCGGCTGGAGTACCAAATCGCCAATAAACGGACTTACGAGTCGCGCTGCGAGCGAGCCAGGAAGCGCTTGAGTCGCTGTTCTTCCACGTCGAGATCATGTTCGATGCGCCTGCGCACTTCTTCTGAAATCTCGCCGGTCCGGCGCATTCTGGCGAGGCGATGGCGCGCATGATCCATCAGCTTCGGGAGGAGATCTCCGTCGCGGCTGGTGGCGTAGCGATTGATTTCCTTCGGCAGAGCGAGCCGGTCTTGCAACGTTCGCAGGCGGTCCTGGTAATGCATTTTCCAACGTTCGAGCGACTCGCGATACTCTGGTATCGGCTCGTTTTTGATCAGGTCATCGACTTCTTTAATGAGTTCATGAAGCAGGGAGACACGCGCCTTGCTTTCGCTCTGGAAATCCCAGTTCGGTTCCTCGACCTTCAGCTTGCGGGCAATCCACGGCAAAGTAAGGCCTTGAACCACCAGAGTGACAAAGATGACGCAAAAGGTCAGGAACAAGATGATATGGCGATGGGGAAACGCCTCGCCGGTCAATGTCACCAGTGGCAAGGCAAGCGCTGCTGCCATCGAGACCACACCACGCATGCCGGCCCACGAGGCGACCACCAGGTTGCCAATCGGTACATCCACCGCTGCAGAAAATATTTCTCGAAGAAGACCATCGGGAAGATCCAAAGAAATCGCACGGCAATGACCACGAAAGAGATTGCCGCCCCGACAAAGATCATCTGACCGACAGGCATTCTCATCTCACGCACAATCGTCGGAATTTGCAGACCAATGAGAATGAAGACGAGCCCGTTGAGGAGATAGTCCAGGAGCTTCCAGATGCTTTCGCGCTGCAACCGGCTCTCGGGACCGAGCGCTTCCCATGAGCGATGCCCGATGTACAGGCCGGTCGTAACCACGGCGAGAACTCCGGAGAAGCCAAGTCGTTCAGCAGGCAGATAGGAAATGTAAGGCGTCAAAAGCGTGAGTGTCACCGCCACGGAAGGATCACGCAAGTGGCGGTGGAGATACGCAGCGCTCATACCGATAAGCAGACCGAAGAGAGATCCTCCCAAGGACATCCAAACAAAATCAGCCGTCGCATCCGCAATCGAGAACGAGCCCGTGACGACAGCCGCGACGGCAAATTGATACGCCACCAACCCACTGGCGTCGTTGACAAGGCTCTCCCCCTCCAGCACAGCCGACAACCGCTTCGGAATGCGTAGATTTTTCAAGACCGTCGTCGCGGCGACAGCGTCTGGAGGCGATACAATTGCGCCGAGCACGAAAGCCGGTGCCAGCGCCAGGCCCGGAATAAGCCAGTAAGCGGCGTAGGCGACGCAGACGATCGTGGCAAAGACAAGGCCGATAGCCAGAGCTAAAATCGGAAGGAAATTCGAACGAAAGTCTTCCCATGGAAAATTCCACGCTGCCGAGAAAAGTAACGGCGGCAAGAAAATCAGGAAGACGACTTCGGGATCCAGTCGAACCTCGGGCAGTCGCGGCAGCAAACCTATCAACAAGCCAGCCATGACCAGGAGGATGGGAAACGGGAATTTCACCCGCTCGGCCACAACTGCCAGGACGCTAACGATCCCGAGCAGTATAAGAACGGTGTGGATTTTCTCGATCATCAAGTCCCCAAGAATGTTCGAAGGGGCGAGCCGAGGTCAATCTGTGGTAAAATCGCAAGGCGTCAAAGCCCTTGCGCTCCGCTCGCCGCGATGCATTAGATGTGTTTCATGGTTTCTGTCGAGCATACCGATCCGGTAAATGCCCGGATTCTCTCTATTTCCGAGGACAAGATTGCCGGCTTCGTCCGCGATCCCTTTGCGACGATCGCTCGCCAGGCTGGACTGCCGCTCGACGTCGTGCTCAGCAGGATTCGCAAGATGCTCGAAGCCGGAACGATCCGACGGGTGCGCCAAACGTTGCTCGCCACAAACCTTGCTTCCGGCGCGCTAGTTGCTTGGAAGGTTCCGCCTGAACGACTCGACGCCGCCTTCGATTTCATGTTTCAGGAGGATCCCTACTCCGGCCATGTAGTCATTCGATCGACGGACGCGAAAATTCCAGGCGGCGCCTACAAACTTTGGACGACCTTGAAAGTCCCCGCAGGATTCTCCCTCGAAGCACATTGCCAGGCGCTGTGTTGCCGAACAGGAGCAGAAGCATTCCGGCTCATGCCGGCAAAAGGCATCTTCGCTCTGGGAGTGGGTCACGTCAGGCGCAAGACGATTCACCCCGGCGATAAGGCTTCTGGGCCAGCAAAGATGCACGTCGTTGAGACGATTACCTTAAGCGAGCACGAGTGGCGCATCTTGACCGCTCTGAAGCGAGAGTTTGCGCCCGATGAAATTCGGGAGCCGGTTTGGGAGTCACGCGCCGCCGAAGCCGGTGTGTCACTCGAAGAGTTTCTCTCCGTCGCCGAATCGCTGGCCGCCCGCAAGCTCATCGGCAGGTTCTCCACCTTTTTGGAGCACGTGAAGCCCAGCCAGAGCGGAATGCGAGTTACCCGGTTTAATGCCCTCTTTCACTGGGCGGTCCCGCGAAATCGAGAGATTGAGGCCGGCGGAGAAATTGGCCGTCACGAGATTCTCACCCATTGTTATTGGCGGGAAGCAGGGCCCGAATTCAACAATGTCAACATCATGGGCGTGGCACATGGAACAGAAAAAGAGCGTCTGCTCGAACACAAGGAAGCCATCGACCACCACCTCAAATCGATGGGCATTCCTGTCGCCTATACCAACGTCTTTTGGGGCGGACGAAGCGAAATCAAGCCATCGGAAATTTCGCCCTTTGCCTATCGCGACTGGCTCAAGGCCCTCCAGCAGAACATGGCCGCCTACTCCTAAGTTTCAGCGGTCAACCGCGCACGGAGGTCCGCCCGACTGATCTTTCCGCGAGCATTAAGCGGGATTTCCTCGAAGAAAAACCATCGTCTGGGCACCTGCCAGGCTGCCAGATTGCTAGCACAAAGCCTCCGCAATTCCGCCTCGGTCACCGCTCCTTGTATACAGGCGACCACTTCCTCTCCTCGCGTGCTGGCGGCCAAGCCAAGCACCACCGCCTCGCGCACGTTCGGCGACATTTTCAGCACCCTCTCGACCTCGCCGGGATTCAGTTTCCGCCCGGCGACATTTATCAGTTCAGAAGTTCGTCCGACGAGGACGAATCCGTCTGCGCTCCTTTCCAGCAGATCCGCAGGGCGAAAGGCTCGGTCGGCGAAGTTCACCTCTTCGCCGGGGGGCCAGTAACCGGAGCCTACCGCCAGACTGCGTACCCACACTTGTGAAGGACCCTCGGTCTCGACACTCAAGCTAACTCCCTCGAGCGGCTGGCCTACAAAGTTGGGCGGGGTATCGATCAGGTCGCTTCGATCATAGCAAATACCTCCGCACTCCGAAGCACCGTACAAGGAATGTATCTTGCGACTCCAGCTTTCGAAGAAGCCTCTTGCGACCGTGCCGAGCAGCGGCGCGCCCGCGGAAACGCAGAGACGAAGCTTCCTTAGTGAAACAGAAAACTCTGCCAGGCTTCGAAAGATTGCCGGGACTCCCGGAAAGACCGTCGCCGAAGTGGTTCGAAGTCCTTCGATAATCGCGCGAGGAATAAGGTCTGACGAAACGACCAGGCCGATGCCATCGCAGAGCAGCGGAGTAATCAAGTTGCTAAAGCCGTAAGAATGAGCAAAGGAAGCGACTCCGTAGTTGAGATCACTCTCGCGCAATCCCATCGTTTTGCAGATATTCTCATAATCTGCCAGGAGCTGCCCGGCGCTAAAGCTAATCGCGCGCGGCTCAGATGTTGTTCCCGACGTCACTTTGAGCATGTCCGCGCCCGAGTTTACCAGCGGTTCCAAATCCTCCCGTTGCGCGGTTTCGAGTCCGGCGTCCGAGGGGACAACGCGAAGGTCTGCTCCACAAAATTGCTCGATTCGGCGTCGGCGGTCAGCAGAGACATCGAGTTCCAGCGGCAGAAGAGTTCGACCGCTACGCCAGGTAGCAATCACGATGGCAGGCCACTCCACACGATTTCCAATCTGGAGGCATACCGCTCCTGGCAAGTCACCGCGACCCAGTCGCGCCTCCCAGCGACGCGCCTCCTCTTCGATCAGGGAGAATGTCCGCAAGACAGTTCCATCAGGTGCAAAGATCGCCGCCTCTCCCTTTCTCGAGGAGAGCACCTCTCTCCAACGCGATAGAATGGGATTGTTTTCCCTATTGCGCGAGTTCTCTTCCCTGGTAAAGTTATGGGTTTTCATTGAAATGAAGTCGTCGATCCATCCAACCTACGTCGAGACCGTCATCGTATGCGCTTGCGGTGCGACCTATCGCACCCGCTCCACGCGGGACAACATCAAAATTGGCATCTGTGCGGCGTGCCATCCGTTTTTTACTGGTGAACAGAAGTTTGTCGATACGGCTGGGCGTGTGGATAAATTTAGGCGGCGCTACGGCACCGTGCGTGCTACGCGCGCAGTCAAGCCCGGAAAGAAAGCCTAGATCCCTTCCACTGCCAACGGTGATCGCGCGTTGCGCCATCACCGTTTCGCTTTTTCTGGCATCAATACGCCATGGACTACTCTGTCCTAATCGACAAGAAACGACGCCGTTTCGAGGAATTGGAGGAGGAAATCAGCGGCGGGCTGGTTTTCGATATCGCCGGTCGGGCGCGAAACATCCTTCGCGAACACGCCCGGCTTAAGGAGCTTGCCGAGCTTTGGGATGCCTACCAAAAAATTGAACAGGAGCTCGAGGAGAGCCAAAGGCTGACTGCCAGCGAAGACGCCGAAATGGCGGAGCTCGCTTCCGCGGAGATTCCCAGTCTCGGAAAGCGTCTCGGCCAGCTCGAAAAAGATCTTCAAATAGCCCTGTTGCCTCCGGAGCCCGGCGAAGATCGGGACGCCATCGTGGAGATTCGAGCCGGAACCGGCGGAACTGAGGCTGCCCTTTTTGCAGCCGACCTCTATCGTATGTACAGCCGGTTTGCAGAAGCTAACCGCTGGAAGGTCGAAGCAATGGACTCCAGCCAAGCGGACCTCGGCGGCTTGAAAGAGATCGTCTTTCGGCTTTCGGGCGATTCCGTCTTTCGAAAGATGCGCTATGAGTCCGGTGTCCACCGGGTCCAACGAGTTCCCGCCACGGAAGCACAAGGCCGCATTCATACTTCCACGGCGACGGTCGCCGTCTTACCCGAGGCCGAAGAAATCGATATCGAGCTCAAAATGGAGGACCTGCGGATCGAGGTTTGCCGGTCCGGAGGTCCCGGAGGACAGGGGGTGAATACTACGGATTCAGCCGTCCAGATCCTCCATATTCCGACTGGCCGCATTGTGCGCTGCCAGGACGGCCGCAGCCAACAGCAGAACAAGGAACGCGCACTCCAGATCATGCGGTCTCGACTCCTCGAAGACAAACGGCGCCACGAGGAGGAGAAGTATTCAGCGCACCGCCGCAGCCTTATTGGAGGGGGAGGAAGGGAAGAAAAGATTCGCACCTATAATTTTCCGCAGAATCGGGTTACCGACCATCGGATTGGACTAACGATCTATAGCCTGGATCGCTTCATCGAAGGTGATATCGAAGAGATGATCGACAGCTTGCAAGCCAGTGATATTTCGCAACGCCTCAAAGAGGCGGACATCGGCTGACCGATTTGCCTCGCCCGACGCGCCGCCAACTCCGCCGCCGGGTTGCTTCACCACCAAAAGCACATGACGGTCCTCGAGGTCCTCACAGCCGCAACCGGTTATCTCAAAGAGCATGGGGTGGAACATCCCCGGCTAAATGCCGAACACCTACTCGCGCACGTCCTTGGTAAAAAACGGCTCGAC
Source organism: uncultured Verrucomicrobiae bacterium (assembly GCA_963706955.1). Taxonomy (GTDB): domain Bacteria; phylum Verrucomicrobiota; class Verrucomicrobiia; order Chthoniobacterales; family Terrimicrobiaceae; genus DASTFP01. The sequence continues at coordinate 51,742 of CAVPOC010000015.1, forward strand.
CTCTATCTCGAATTCGACCGTTCGCTGTCGGACGCAGAACGCGCACCGTTTCGCCGGCTGATCCGAGATCGGGGAACAAGAAGACCCCTGCAGCACCTTCTGGGGACGGCTGAATTCTTTGGTCGATCCTTTCTAAGCGACGGCCGGGCGCTGGTTCCCCGGCCTGAAACGGAACAACTCGTGGAACTGGTCCTTCAACAGCTTGCCAGCAGCCCAGAGGACGTCCGCATACTTGATGTTGGCACCGGTTCGGGAGTCATCGCGATTACGCTGACTCTGGAATTCCCTCGTGCCGCCGTCTGGGCAACCGATGTTTCGCTTGAAGCTCTTTGCCTCGCTCGCGAGAACGGTATCCGGCACTCGGTCGAGGTCAATTTCCTTCAGGCAAATCTGTTTCCGGCCGTGACCAAACGATTCGATTGGATCGTCGCGAACCTCCCCTACATCGTCTCCGAAGAACTCGCCGGCCTTCAACGTGAGGTTCAGCACGATCCCCCTGCTGCGCTCGATGGCGGATCGGATGGTCTTTGCCACATCCGGAGACTCATCGAGTCCGCGCCCGAACACCTGACGCCAACCGGATGTCTGGCTCTGGAGCTTGGCCAAGGCCAAGCGGAGGTCGTTTCCTCTGAGCTCATCGCTCTCGGCTACGAAAAGGTTCGCATGTGGAAAGACTATCAAGGAATTGAGCGTTTCACCATTGCCTCGACTCCGCAGAAAGATTGACCATCACTCTAGTGGATGAACTAAAATTAACGCGACAGCGGATCGCGGAAGGTCTATCAAGCTAGGCGGAAGCAGAAACAATGGATAAGATCATCGTCCACGGGGGATCCAAGCTGAGTGGATGCGTTCGGATCAGCGGTTCCAAGAACTCGGCTCTGCCAATTCTCGCTGCCACGCTGCTGACCAAGGAACCCTGTGTCATCTCCCGGGTGCCGGATTTGAGCGATATCCATTACATGCTAACGATTCTTAGCGAACTTGGCTGCGAGGTGGAACGGGCGAGTGGCATAGTCACCGTAAAGGCAGAAAATGTGCTCACCGACGCGCCCTACGACATCGTCAGGAAAATGCGCGCTTCGATCTGCGTTCTTGGACCTCTGCTGGGCCGGGAAAAGGAAGCGACGGTTTCACTGCCAGGAGGCTGCGTCATTGGCGATCGGCCGATCGATTTGCACCTGCGAGGCTTCGAAGCTCTCGGTGCCGCCGTGCGCGTTCAGAGAGGTAACATCAAGGTCCTCGCTCCTGAGCTGCACGGAGCAACGATCAATTTGCGTGGCAAGTTCGGCTCAACGGTGCTCGGCACGGACAACGTCATGATGGCGGCCGTGCTCGCTGAGGGGACGACGGTGATTGACGGCGCCGCCGAAGAACCGGAAGTCGAGGATCTCGCGAACTTCTTGATCGCCATGGGCGCGAAGATCGAGGGCGCCGGCACTCGGCGGATCATCATTGAAGGAGTAAAGGAACTCCATGGAGCTGAGCACCACATCATCCCGGACCGCATCGAGGCCGGCACTTTTCTAATTGCAGGGGCGATCATGGGCACCGAGGTAACGATCACGCGTGCGGAACCACGCCATTTGAAGGCGGTTCTCGATCCTCTCACTGAAGCCGGTTTCTTGATCTCTACGGCGAAGGACACGGTCACCCTCCGCTCAAATGGGACTGGGCGTCCCCTCAAGCTGGAAACTTGTCCCTACCCGGGCTTTCCCACCGACATGCAGGCGCAGATGTGTGCGCTGCTTTCCACAATCGATGGAATCAGTGTGATCACCGAAACTGTCTTCCCGCAAAGATTCATGCACGTGGCCGAACTCAAGCGGATGGGGGCCAATATCGAACTGGAAGGTCCGACCGCGATCATCAATGGTGTCGCGAAGCTGAGCGGAGCACCCGTCATGGCCAGCGACCTCCGTGCCTCCGCTGCCCTCGTGCTCGCTGGACTCAAAGCGGAGAACTCTACCGAAATCAATCGCGTTTATCACATCGATCGAGGCTATGAGAGCCTCGACGAAAAGTTAAACGGGCTGGGTGCACAAATCGAACGGGTCAAAGTCTGATCCGCGCGCTCTCAAGCAGACTGTCTGGCCGCCTCGCGCGGTGCGACTTGTGAGGCGCTTGTTAGCCGCCCAGTCAGCTATTCCGCAGCCGCCTTGGCACCAACGCCTCTAGAAGTTTTCGGGTATTGTAGTGGGCACGTTGCCTTAGCGGGCCGTCTTACGATGAATCCAAACGCTCTGAAGGATGCCGAGCCCAAACAAGATCATCATCAGGAACGAGCCGCCGTAGCTGATCAAGGGAAGAGGAAGACCTGTGATCGGCGTAATCGAGATCGTCATTCCGATGTTTAGGAAAGTATAGGTAAAGATCAGCATGACGACACCGACAGCGAGTAGTTGCCCCAGCCCATCCTCCGCCTTCATGGCGATGTAGAGTCCTGTCAAGAGCAACAAACCCAATGCTGCGATCAGCAGAATCCCGCCCAAGAATCCGTGCTGTTCACCCAGGACCGCGAAAATAAAATCGTTGTGTTTGATGGTGGTTGGCAAGAAGCCGAGTTCGTTCAAGGTGTTCGATGCTCTAAAACCTTTTCCAGAAAAGCCACCGGAGCCGATCGCCGTCAGTGATTGAATGATATTCCACCCGTTTCCCTGCGGGTCCAGGTAGGGATTCACGAAGCTGGTGATACGGGCATACTGGTATGGCTTGAGGGCAAAATTGACGATCAACGGCACCATGGCCACACCAACGATCATCATGGCGATGAGCCACCTCTTGGGAACCTCTCCTACGAACAAGAGAGCGATCACCATTGGCACCCAGACAATGCACATCCCCAGATCTGGCTCGACGAGGATGAGCAGCCACGGTGCTCCAACGATCGCGCCACACCCTAGAATCCGCAAAACCGGGTAAATCTTTTTCGTTGCCTCTAGATACACCGCGATCGTCATGATGCCGGCGAGAACGGCGAATTGGGAGGGTTGAACGCTCATGAACCCCAGGTTTAGCCAGCATTGCGCTCCATAGCGCCTCTCTCCCCAAAGCAGCACGGCGACCAGCCCGATAACCCCCAGGACGTAACAGGGGACAGCTCCAAGGCGAATCCACCGGTAGTCAACTAGGGAGACGATAAAAAACACCGGGAGCGCGGCCAGGATCCAAACAATCTGGGACTTCCAAAACCTTTGCCCGGGAATCATCCACGTCGCGCTGTAGATTGCGTAAACTCCGTAAATCATCAGCGCAAACATCAACAGGAACAAAATCCAGTTCATGCCAAGGAGCTTTCGAAGCCAGGAACGCATGCGAACGAAGGATATTTATGCCAGCTGCGGCACCGCCGCCAGCAGAGTTTTCGTGTAGTCGTCCTGGGGGTTCTCGTAGATAGCTTCGGCCGGAGCAGCTTCGACGATCTTGCCATGATGCATGACCAAGACAAAGTCACTAATGTGCTCAATCACAGCAAGATCATGGGCGATGAACAGATAAGAGATGCCCAGCTCCTCTTGCAAATCCTTCAAGAGATTGACGATCTGTCCTTGGACGCTGACATCGAGGGCGCTGACCGGCTCGTCGCAAACTATGAAACGCGGCTTTACGGCCAATGCCCTGGCAATGCCGATTCGCTGGCGCTGACCGCCGCTAAACTCATGCGGGTATCGAACGGCCATTTCCGGTTCAAGCCCCACCTGCTTCAAGAGCGCAGCCACCGACTCGCGACGATCGGCGGCGGATAGCTCGCGAAAATGAATTTCCAGAGCCTCCCCGATGATCTCGCCGCAGTTCATGCGGGGGTTCAAAGAGCCGTATGGATCCTGAAAAATCATCTGCATTTCCCGCCGTAACGGCCGAAACTCCCTCTCGCTCATTGGTAGAATACCTTTGCCGTCGAAAATGACCTCGCCATCCGTCGCTCTAATAAGCTTCAGTAACGCCCGACCTACTGTTGTCTTCCCGCTCCCGCTCTCGCCTACCAACCCGACGGTTTGACCTCCCTCCACAACGAAGCTCACCCCATCCACTGCCTTGACCTCATCGACCTTCCGACGAAAAAAGCCGCCGAAGACCGGAAACCAAACCCTCAAATTCTTGACCTCCAGAAGCGCCATCGCGCAAGAAAGTGTGCCGTTTGACTAAAAAAGCAAGGCGGGATCAATTTCAACGATGACACCCCGTTGCCGCCGCATATCGATTGACCGACCTATTGAATTCAAATCATCTATCAGAAGAACGCACGGCGAAGGTACTTATCCGAGTTATTACTCCTTTCCAGAACATTTTGTTTCTCTCCGATTGGAAATCGTCCGGGGCTAGGTGGACAGCGCAAACACCCTGCGGCGAGTGCATTTCCATTGGCTCAGGGAGTAAAGCGCAGAGGGCGCAGGAGCATTCTTGATGAGCAAGAAGACGCGCAATCACATCATCGCACTTGCGTGCCTGCTCGCTTTTGTCGCAGTCGGGATGTTATTCTACGTTAACTGGGTAGTTCAAAAGCCTTTTGCAATCATTCTCTTCCTGACGGACAACTTAACTACATCGACACTTGCAGCATCGCGAATCTACGAGAATGGCGCCGACAATCGGCTCAACCTCGAGAAACTTCCGAACCTGGGTCTTATAACGACGCACGCTGCTGATTTCGCGGTGAGTGATCCGGCTGCCGCAGCTACCGCGATCGCCACGGGAATAAAGGTCAATAATCGTTCCGTAGGAGTGGATTCTGCAGGCCAGCCGCTCGAAAATTTGTTCGATCTGGCTAGAAAAGCGGGACGGACCACCGGGCTGATCACCAACGCAGCGATCTCCGATACAACGCCGGCGGCTTTTTACGCAAAATCGGGTAATCCTCAGGACTCAGAAACCATCGCAGCGCAGCTTGTCGAAACCGCGAATATCGATGTGGTTCTCGGTGGCGGAGAGGCGGACTTTCTCCCGGAACACAAGCAAGGTCGGCGCCAGGACGGGCGTGATCTGTTGCTCGAGATGCGCCGCAAGGGCTATGACATCGCTCAAAACAAGTCGGAGCTGGAAAATACGCCTGCGTGGCGGGCACCGAGATTACTCGGCGTTTTCTCGTTCGGTAACCTCGCGTTTGCCGACGAAATCCAATCCGCCGGATCGCAGCCCGATCTTGCCGCAATGGTGCGCGCTGCGATCCAACTCCTGCAATATAATCGCAAAGGTTATCTGCTGGTGGTCGATGGCGGACTTGCCGGAAAAGCTGCAGCCCAAAACGAGGGAGAACGCATGCTGCGAGAATTGATCGCTCTTGACCAAGCCGTCGCCTCGGCAGTCAGTTTTGCTGGCGCGAACTCCCTGATCGTGGTTGCCGGAAAGCAGAGTGTCGGTGGGCTCCGCTTGAATGGATATCCATTCCGCGATGACAAAGGCGCTTCCGTTGTTGGTATCAATAGCCAGGGCATCCCTTCCATGACGTGGTCAACCGGACCCGGAACCGCAGCCTTGGGCACAGGCGAGGCTTCGCCTGCCAGCGAGCCCTCGGCGGTGCCTGCGCCTGTGGCTATTGGCGTAGCGGAAGATGGAATCGTCGCCGGAGTTGGTCCCGGCTCCGAGCGGCTTCAAGGCTTCAGAGACAACACCGATGTGTATCGGGTCATTTCGCAGAACCTTTAGGAAAATCAGCCTGCCTTAAGCTCCGTAGCTCTTGGAGAACTTCTTCTTGCTGTCCGAAGCCTCTTCCGACGCCACACCCGGTTCGGCGGTGCTGGCGGCCGTTTCGGCGGCGGAGGCGGCCGGAGGCGTAGGTGGCGGGGATGAAGACGCTGCATGGGCGGCCTGCACATACGCCATCTCCAAATCCGAAAGCACGCTGTTGAGAATCTCTTTCTCCTCATTGGTCAGATTGCCGCGCGTCTTTTCACGTATCATCTCGAGATGGTCGATAAAGAGCTTTGCTGGCTCGAGCAGAATCTCGCTCTTACCCGAGTGCGGGCTCGGTATGCGACCGAGAAAAAGCGATGCTTGTTGCGCCTGCATCATCACAAACTCAATGAATCTCTGTGACATTTCGCCCGATTGAGTGGATTTCTGAACTTCAGCCATGGTCAGGATTGAGGATTCTTTTTTTGAGTCGCGGCCGTCGTCCCAGGCGGTCGCACGACGACCTCGACGCGCGAAGATGTCCCGAAGTATTTCGCGGCAGCATCGCGCACATCACTAATCGTCGCCCGCTCGACCTGGTCACGTCGGCGGAGGTAATTGTCGAAGCCCAAACCAACCAGTTCATCAACGGCGACAGTGGCGGCAAAGGCGGAATTGCTTTGGTTTCGGATTGCCTCAGAACCAAGAAGCTTTTTCTTTGCGCGAGCAAGTTCTTCTTCGGTAAGCCCGTCCTTTGACAAGGCTTCGATTTCCTGATGGAGCTCTGCGGTCACGGCTTCCACTTTCTTCGGATCGGTGCCCAAAAAGAAGACGAATGAACCGGGCGCCAAACCGGCGAAGTTTCCCGCCCCTACGAAATAGGCAAGACCCATCTGCTCGCGGATTCTATTAAAAAAGCGCGAGCCCAAATCGTTGGAGGCTTCATTGAGCAAATCGAGGAGGGTGCGATCCGGGCTGAGGACGTCAGCGCCAGGATAGCCGATCATCACGACCGCTTGTTGCTTGTTGCGCTCTTCGACAACGCTGACCGGTGCATTCGGAGCGACCGGCCTTGGCGGGTCTGATAACGCCAGTTGGCCAGCCGGCATGGCGCCGAAATTCTTTTCGACGAGGCGCAGGACTTCCTCAGCCTTGACATCGCCAAAGACAGCGAGGACGCCATTTTGGGCAACAATGAGATTGTCTTTGAATGCTGTTAACTCCGCGGGCGAGAGCTTTTGGATGGCTTCGACGCGCCCGCTCGTGCGCAGTGCGTACGGGTGTTTGTCGAAGAGTTTCTCGCGGAGAACATTTCGCGCCACTGACGTGATTTGTTCGTCCTCTGCCTTGATGGCAGCAATTTGAGCCGCCTTCTCGAGTTCGACCTCTTTCTCGGGAAAAGTGGGATTCTCGAGAATGTCGGCCAGCACTTCGAGACCGAGCGACAGATCAGGCTTCATCACCTCGACACTCAAACTGAAACTATTGTTGCCATTGTCCGAGCCGATTCGACCGCCTGCACCTTCGACCTGCTCGGCGATCTGCACCGCCGTCCGGTTTTTGGTTCCTTTCAGGAGCGCGCGGGAAAGGAGTCTGGTGATGCCGTTGTTCTCAAGATTTTCAGCCAGCAGCCCGCCGCGAAAGCCAGCATAAATAGAAACCAGCGGCAATCTTGGATCCTCCCGCACGAGTAAACGCAACCCGTTTGGAAGAACGAATTTTTTCACCTCGGACTTGACGGCCTTTGTCTCGGCAGCGCCCGGGGTAGTTGATGATCCAGTTGGATTGAGAGAAGTGACATTCAGCCTATCATCACGCAGATATTTTTGCGCCACGCGCTGGAGATCTGCGGTCGTTACCCGAGCGATCGCATCGAGGTAATCCTTGCTGAAATTGATATTCCTGGTCAGGAGCCAGTTCGAGCCCAGATCGGAAGCTTTGCCCCGCATGGTGGAAAGGCCCGCCAACTGGTTTGCAAGCATCGAGCGGCGGGCCTTGTCGAGTTCGGCCTGTGTCCCGCCAGTTTGCTTGATCTGCTCCAGGACGGCGAGGGCCTCTTTCTCTACCGCTGAGCGTTGCCCAGGATCGCAAAGGGCTTGAATGACAAAGACCCCGTCGGTCTGCAACGAAAACACTCCCGAGTCGATCGCGTGAACGATCTGCTGCTTCTCCCGAAGCTCCTGATTCAAAAGCGAGCTCCGCCCGGAGCCGAGCACATCGCCGAGGAGTTCCAGCGCCGGCGTGTCAGGGTCAGTGAGTCCAGGAACGCGCCAGGCCAGCGAGAGGCGCGTTAGCTCTGTGGCAAACTCTTCGTGCGCATCGCGGCGTCCGATCTGCTCCGGTTCGCTTGCAATGTAAAGCGGCTCCACCGGCTGCCGTGAATAATCTTTGAAGGCCTGCTCAACTTGTTCTCGAATCTTCTCAGCGTCCACATCGCCCGCGACGACAAAGGTGAGATTATTCGGCGCATATCGCGACTTGTAATATTCCATGACATCATCGCGCTTGAGTTTGTTGTAAACATCAAGATATCCGATAATTGGATGCCCAAAGGGGCTCTCGGAGAAGACCGTCCGAAGCATAAGCTGCGAGCTCTGGCGGCCCGGATCATCAAATCCCATGGCGAACTCTCGGCGAATAACTTCCTGTTCCTTGACGTATTCGTCTTCCGGCAGGGTCGAATTCATCATCGCGTCGGCAAGAATGGTGACCGCCTCGGAAACACCCTCCGAAGGAACATCGATCCAATACACCGTTCGATCGAAACTGGTATATGCGTTGATATAGCCGCCGCGATCCTGAACTTGCCGTGCAATGTCTCCTGCTTTGCGATCCCGCGTGCCCTTAAAGAGCATGTGCTCAAGAATGTGCGAGAGGCCCGCTCCCATCCATTTACCCTCGTCGATACTGCCGGTAGCACACCAGGCTTGCACACTCGCCACAGGGGCGCTGTGGTCCTCCTCAATGATCAGCGTAAGTCCATTCTCCAACGTAAAAACCCGTGCGGTGCTCTCCGGCAAAACGGGGACTGGGGGAGGAGAATCCTTCGCGGGAGCGTGAGCTAGCGTCATCAGAAGAGAAACGAGAAGAAAAACGGACTTCATGCTTTCTTTCCGACAACGCCGGAGCCAATTGCGCTCAATTTCTCCGGAGCTGGGCGGAAAGGCAGCACGAAAGCTTCCAGAAAATCATAGCCTTCGCGAAAGCTCTCGGGAGTGTCCTCATCGGTCTTCCCGAATATTCCCACGTGAACAAGATTGAAAACCATGTTGCCGATATCATCAGTGGAGCGCAGACCCCAATAGTCAAAGACGGTGATGGCCATCGGACCGAACTCTTGTAAAGCGTGCAACCGAAATCCCTCGAGCAGTTCGGTAGCGGCCACATGGCCTGATGCATCCTTGCGAGCCTTCTTTCGCCGCTTCAGCGTAGCCTCGAGTGCGTCACGCAAGAAAATGTAGGCGTCGGCATGGTATCGAGGATCGGTGATCAAAACTCGCTCGAGCGCCTCTTGGAATCCAATTGCCTGCATATTACTGACGAAGTTCGAGACCAGCTTGCAAGGGAGCCAGAGCTCGCTCACTGCGCCAGTGCTTGACAGCTAAGCCGGCACAAAAGGCAAGTAAAACGAAGGCGACCAGGGTTTGTTCCCTGCGGGTGAGTGAAAACATTTCTCCAGAAAATAGCGAGGCGGGCCGGTCGTGCAAGTGCGCAAGAACATCTACCATCCCCGCACCTCGATATCGTCGAGATAACGACTCACGGCATCGTTGCGGTGAAAAGTAAGGGCGTTCGATTGCGAGTCGACTGCCGAATCAAACTCCTTGCTGGGCGTGCTCAATTGGGCCGCCTCAAACCAGTTAAGGTAATCTTCCATTTCGTCGGCGCGTTTGACGACCGCTTGTTGCAGCTGCATGTTTTTTCGAATTCTGACTTCGAGCTTTTTCTTCGGCTTTGCGGCGAGTTCGCTGGCAACCATGCGGTACTCTTGGACAATCGGACGGATGAGCGGGTGGGCCCTGATTTCTAGCCGCAGTAGGTCCTCAGCCTTCTGGCGGACGACATAGCGCCCAGTCTTCGATTTGGCCACAGCCGGAAACGCTTCCGGGCCGTTTAGAGTGCCGCCCTTCGGCTTCGCCGGGTTCACTGGCGCCGTGATTTCAAGAATAAGGCTAAGCCTTCGCTCTGTTTCCTTCACACTGAGAGGAGTTACGCGATTGGCTGCGGAAGCATCTGCCAGACTAAGCGTCCAGACCTTCGATACCATCACGGGATCGTCGGCAAGAGACGGAAACTTCTTCAGCAACTCAGCGCCCTCGCTGGTATTAAGTGAAGACAAGTTGGCGCAGTAATCGGCGAGATGCTTGGCTCCATCGGGACTGCTGAGGAGTGCACGCAAGAGCCCGAGGGCCTTTGCCCGATAGATTGCGTGCGAGGTGGCGTCGAGCATCTCTGGCCGCTCTTTCAAGAAGGCCGTTAAGTCGGGGGAATCTTTCGCATTGATAAGCCGCTCATAGACGCTGACGTCGACTCCCTCTTCGCGCGCAATCACATCCTCGAACAAGCCTTCCACCAGCCAAGCCGGCGGTTGGTGAAGCGCTTTCCCCGCCTTGGCCAAAACATTCCGATAGCCAAATTCCAAAAACAACGCTCTGTAGACCTCCAGGTCGAAATCCGACCCTTTCAATGCCGCCGTATCGCCAACATCGATCTGAATCTTTGAGGCACCGCCATCGCTCTCGTAGAGCGCCGTCCGAATGCGAGGAGAATTCGAGCCGCTGATCGCGAGCACTTGGACAATGATGGGCGATTTCCATTCGTCGCTCAATCTCAAGCGGCGCAGCCACTGATTTTTTAGGTCTTCGGCTCGCTGCGCCAGGCGCGATCTCAGCCCACGATCCGAGTGATAGATGACAAACTGTTGCGACGAACTAACGGAGCGCTGCAAGGGCGCCGGTGGATCGGACTTGGTCTGGGCAAAGACTGAGAGCGAACCGAGTATTGCCGGCCAAAGCAGCAAGCCACGCACTACTGAGCGCCCGATTTGCGAGCTTTCCAGCTCAACTTGGCCATCGATGGAGTAAAGAGAACTTCGTCCGCCGACTCCAAAACCGTGACTGCTTCCGACGTAGAGGCAATTACCGGACGCATGATCCCCTCGAGCAAAGGCATCAACCGCGGGCTTATCGGCATCCGTCCAATACCGCCTCCAGTCACCCTCATGCTCGCCTTTCCTCCTGTCGCCTCCGGTGCTGTGATCAGATACATATAGATCGGCCAGCCGAAGAGTCGCTGCTCGACAAAAAATTTCAACTCGCCGGACCGAATCACGATGAACGCGCGGCTGAAATCCGCGCGGAAAATTGAATTACTGGTTGTCGGGTCAGGAACGATGCTGGCCGCGAGGTAGTTGTTCGCTTGCGCTTGGGAAATATCGATGGTCCTGGCGTAATTGCTTCCGGAGAGCACCTGCACCGTATGCAGCAATTGACCCGCCTGCACTTCGTTGGCGGCCTGTGCCGGAGGAACATCGTCTGGCTGGCGAGCCATTTGAATCAAAGCAGCCAAAATCGCAGCGAGGATCGCCGTGGAGACGAGTCCTCGAATAAACCCGAATATCGCGGCCGCTATTCCTGTGGTTGCGGCACGGCCTCGGAACCGTGGTGCCGCAGGCACCTTCGTCGGCGCGGAGATTGTTGGCTCATCGCTGGCCCCGCGCTCCAAGCGCGCGCCACACTCCTGACAGAACACGCGGGTCGAATCATTTTCGTGGCCGCACTGGCTACATTTGACGCTCTTCACTCCTGGGAAGATTTTGCCGGCTTGGAAGTTTCCGCCCCCTTTTTCTCGGTCGTTTTCTCGGTCGACTTCGTCTCCGCAGGCTTCGCGCTTTCGCCGGCGACACCGCCTTCCTTTTTCGCGGCCTGTTTGTAACCTTCGCTTCGGTAATCGGTGATATAAAAGCCACTTCCCTTGAAAATTAAACCTGCGCCGGTTCCCAGTAGGCGGCGGACTTTCCCCTTACCCCATCTTTTCATGCGGCACTGGGCTTCTGGACAGATAGTGAAAGCATTATCCTTCATGGACTGAAAGACCTCGAAAGTCTTCCGGCACTTTTCACATTCGTATTCGTAGGTCGGCATCTTCCAGATGGTATTATCCGGAATTCAGTGTTTTGTGCAATCCTCTCCCTGTCGGCTTGACGTTTTTACAATCCCTGCTCTTTTTCTACGGCGCATGAGATATTCGGACGCGCTTCGTCACGTCACTGCTGCCACTATCATCGCATTCACCCTGGGAGCCTGCGCCAGCTACGACCCCCGGCTAAATGATCGAAATACCGTCTACCTCGGCGCCGGTGGGCCCGTTATCGATCCCTCGGTAAAGGAAAGCCTCGCCCTTAAGAAATCCTACTGGGACGATAGTGGCATTACTGGTCCTCCTTCCATTGTCATCAACCTGACCAAGCAGACGGCCTCCTTCTACAAGGGGAGCAAACTGGTTGGCGTCTCGGCGATTTCCAGCGGACGAGAAGGCTTCGACACGCCCGCGGGCAGTTTCAAGATCATGCAGAAGGATTTTGCCCACGCCTCAAACCTCTATGGGGACTACGTCGATACCGCCGGAAATGTCGTCGTCAAAAACGTGGACGTAAAGAAAGACCCGCGCCCGACCGGCGCAACATTCCGCGGTGCGCCGATGCCATACTTCATGCGCATTACTGGCGGAGTCGGTATGCATCAGGGCTTTCTCCCAGGCGTTCCCGATAGCCACGGCTGCATTCGCATGCCGGAGAAAATGGCGCGGCTTTACTGGGATAACGCACCGCTAGGCACTCCCGTTATCGTGGAGCATTGATCCGACAGGGATTACCTGTTTTGTGTATGATTTAGCTGTAAGTATATCCCGTATGGGCACTAAGTTCTTTCGCTTCGACTGCTCGCAGCGAGTTAGAACGGGTCGCCGGAGGGGGGCTTGGCTGTCGAGATTTCCCAAGCCTCAAGCAAGTTTTCCGGGACTTCCATGAGGAAACGCGAGGGTCTTTGTAGCGCCTCAGAGTAACCTGCGTTCAGCCTTCTTTCCGGAAAAGTCATGTAGAGTTCGTCTTTACAGCGCGTTATCCCGACATAGAAGAGCCTTCGCTCCTCTTCGAGTGACTCAGGATTTGCGAGGGTGCGCGACGCTGGAAACATGCCTTCAGATAGCCAGATCAAAAAGACTACTTTCCACTCGAGGCCTTTGGCCTGATGAAGCGTCGAAAGTGTAACTTTCTCCAATTCGGGTTCACCGTAAAATGTCTCCGCAGTTTCAACGGCTCCCAGGAGCGCAAGTTGGGAGAGAAAGTCCTCGGGACTCTCGAACTCGCGTGCGAATGCCGCGAGGGTGTCAATATCCTGTTGTCGCGCCTCGTAATTGGCAAACTTGGTTTTCATGTAGTCGTCGTAGATGGCGTAGCCAACGCTCTCGATCATTTTGGCAGGCGGCAGCAGACCGCTTGCCGGCGCGAGCTCCATCATCGTATTCACGAACTGCCGCCAAGCCTCCTGTGCTTTGGCGGGCGGCCGGACCGCATCCATTTGTGAGAACTCACGCTGTCCCTCGAGTTGAGCACTGACCCGGCTCCAAAGTGACTCGGCTGCTTTCGGACCAATCCCTGGGAAGAGCTTGACGATGCGCTTGAACGCAGTCTCGTCGCGAGGATTGACCGCAAATTTCAAGAATGCGGCTACGTCTTTGATGTGCGCCTGCTCAAAAAAACGTAGCCCGCTGGTGATCGTGAATGGGATCCCTCGTCGCGTGAATTCGAGCTGAACCTCCATCGAGTGATAGTGCGCGCGATAAAGTATGGCAATTTCGTGGAGATCGACACCTTCTTCATGCAACTCAAGCACTCGCTGAGCAACAAACGCCGCTTGTTGCGAGTTCGTCGAGAGCGACACCACGGCGGGGCGCAGCGCATGGGAGCGACGCGCAGCGACAAGCGTCTTCCTGAACTGCGCCTCGTTCGCCTGAATAGCCGCATTAGCAACCTCGAGGACCTCGGGAACGCTCCGGTAATTCGTCTCGATCTTGAAAACTTGCGCTTCCCGATGCTTCTCGGGAAATTTCAGGATGTTCTCGAAGTTTGCGCCACGCCAGGAGTAAATGCTCTGGGCGTCGTCACCCACGACCATGATGTTGCCGTGGCGGCTGGCAATCAGTTCGACAAGTTCGTCTTGGAGGTGATTAGTGTCCTGATATTCATCCACAAGGATATGCTCAAACTTTTCTTGGTAGAGCGCAGCGACATCATCCGCTGTGCGGAAAAGTTCCAAGGTCTTCGAAAGAAGATCGTCGAAGTCCATGGCGTTCGCCTCTTTCTTGCGGACTTCATAGACGCTCTGCGCACGGGCGATCTGCTCGGCAAGAGGTAAAAAATACTGGTATTTTGTCGTAAGCAATCTGGCAATCGAAGAGCCCGTGTTCACCCGATAGCTGAAAATATCGGCCAATACCTCTGGCTTCGGAAATCGTCGATCAGTTGTTCGCAGTCCCTCTCGGGCAAGGATGCTGGCGATCAGTTCATTCTGATCCTCGCGATCCATGATCGTGAAGCTCTGCCGGAACCCTAAGCGCTCGGCGTGCCGTCGGAGAATGCGGTTGCCAATCGAGTGGAACGTTCCTCCCCAGAGGCCGACGGCGCCCTGCGGCAGCAGCGATGCGACGCGATCAAGCATTTCCCGAGCCGCCTTGTTCGTAAATGTCAGTAGGAGGATGCGGCCGGCAGGCACCCCCTGTTCCAGGAGCCACGCTACCCGGTAAGTTAAAGTTCGCGTCTTACCGCTTCCCGCGCCAGCGATAACCAAGGCGGCGCCGGGCGCTGACGTGACCGCCGCGAGCTGCTGCGCATTGAGCTCAGCTGCATAGTCGATACCGGTCGAAGCGCCACCGGGTAAATCGAGGGTGTAATGTCTCGCCACCTATTCCTCGCCGTCCGCCCTGCTCGTCGCACTGACGCGGAGAGAAGCCATATGCGTATCGTCAATTCCTAGCCCGTAAGCTAAGAGCAACGCGGACTCTTGCCAGACGCGAGCTTTATTACTTCCCAGAACTACCGCAATCATGTCTTTCCCGCCCCACGAACCGCTCGATATCAGGCAATGGCCCGCGGCGTCCGTGTAGCCGGTCTTCATCCCGTTGCAGAATGAATATGTCCTCAAGACGCGATTGGTATTCTGCAAGGGGATCGTCTTCCCGGTCGCATAACGAAACATGCAGTGCTTCGTCCTCATAATCTCACGCAAGAGCGGATTGAAGTAGGCCGCTCTGGCGATGCGACCCATATCACGCGCCGTGGAATACTGATCATCGGCTGGAAGGCCGTTGGGATTGACAAAGTGCGAGGACTCTCCTCCCATTCGCGCCATCCTGGCATTCATCTTTGCCGCGAAATCTTCAAGACTTCCGGCGTTGTCCCGCGCGAGCGCCCTGGCCACATCGTTAGGACTCTTGACGAGAAGCGCCGTGAGAAGTTGCTGACGTGTGTAGCGCTCGCCCGTCTTCACATAAAGCTTTGTCGGTGCCGCCAGCATATCGGTCCTGTCGATGACCACTGGGGCAGAAAGATCTCCTGACTCAGCAATGATCAGCGCGGTGAGGAGCTTCTGAGTACTAGCTACCGCCCGCCGCTCGTTTTCGTTTTTCTTGTAGATGACCCTTCCGGTATTCGCGTCGAACAGAATAGCAGATTCGGCAGTGATGATTGGCTCTTGCCCTTCCAGCGCAAGGGGAGCCGTTAGCAGCCCGAAAAGCAAAACTGCCGACAGCATCTTCATCGCGCGGGACAATAGCCGCAATTCTGGCGGGAATTAAGGATTTTTTTTCCGCAGACGAATCGTGATCCGCTTGAGCTTGGCATCGTCCGGCGGACTCCAGGTCATGACATCCTGATCGTCCTTGAACACATTGTGAACAACGAAGCGATCGTAGGAGTTGAGGGGCTCCGTTTGCAGCGGCCGCCCTGTGCTTTTCACGGCTTCGGCAAGATGGCGCACCTTGGCCACGAGGGCATCATCCCGCATCGCCCGATGATGATCGACATCCACGACCACGCGCGCTGCTTTCGGATCACTCGCCTGCAGGATGCGGTTTAGAAGAAACTGCAAGTCATCCAGTGTCTGCTCGCGTCTCCCAATCAGCCTGTCCGCCTCGTGGGTGAATATTTGCAAGACTTTGTGCCCGCCGCGTTCCTGCTCCTCGATCTCAAACACAAATCCAAGGTATCCGAGCATCGTATCGAGAATCTCGCGTGGAGAAAGCTTGCCACTCATGAAGCCGCTCGTTTCTTCCTCTTTTTCCCAGCAACAGTCGACTCTCTCTTCGCAACGACGCTCTTTTTTTCCAGTGTGGGCAGCGGCTTATTCCGTGTCAGGTAAAGTTGGAAGATAGAGAAAAGATTTTGTGTCGCCCAATAAAGCGCCAGCCCACTCGCATAGTTGTAGCAGAAGACCAGGAATATCACCGGCATGAAATAAAAGATGCGCTGCTGCATCGCGTCGCCGCTTTTTGGTGTGATAACCAACTGCCAGATCATTGTCCCGGCCATGACAATCGGCAGAACATTCACTGGAAAGCCCCACAGCTTGAAAACGGTGTCAGGTTGAGAAAGATCCTGGACCCAGAGAAATGAGCTGTTGCGCAGCTCGATCGCGCTGCCGAGCATTGCGTAAAAGCCAAAAAAGATCGGGATCTGAATGAGCAAAGGCACGCAACCGCTGAAGGGATTAACTCCATATTCCTTGTAGAGCTTCATCACCTCCTCGTTCATTTTTTGCGGATCATCCTTAAACTTCTCCCGAAGCTCGGTCATTTTCGGCGAGAGCAGTGACATCTTCCGCATTTGCGCGGTCGCCTTGTTCTGAATGGGCCAAAGCAGCGATTTAATAATGATGGTCAGGATGATGATCGCGGCGGCATAGCTGTGGAAAACCGCATTCAGGCTGTTCATCGCCCACAGGAGGAACTCGCTGACAAATCCAAACATTCCGAAATTCATGACGGCGTCCTGACCACCACTCAGTTTGCGAAGTGGGGCGAGGTCCTTAGGTCCGGCATAGATCTGGAAGGACTCGACGAGGCTCTCCCCCGGAGCCAGCCTGAACGCCGGCATGCCTATGCCTCCCTGGATGCCATAGACACGAGCGTCATTGAGCTTGCGGGTGTCGTAGCGCGTGGCCCAAGCGGAGATCCCCTTAGTCTTTTCCGTGGTGACGATCGTGCAGAAATATTGGCTGGCGACGCCGGCCCAGGTTACGTCCTTCTTGGCTTCGAGGTAGAGGCTGCGCGCATCACGAATCGGAATGCCGAGAAGCGGGATGGAGCTCGGATCGAACCAATTCACGTCAATGGTCGCGAACTTGCCCTCGTGCATCCAGTCGAACTTCGTGTAGATAGGGAGATCGTTGTGATGGATTGGGGCGGCGCCTCCCGCGAATACGAAGTAGCCCTTCCTCTCCAAGTCTGCAGAGCCTGCATTTCGGAACCCTAGCTCCATTCGGACCACGTAAATTCCATCCTTGGTCCCGCTCTCGGGCAGGATAAAACGCTTCGTGATTTCCAAACCATCGGCGTCCTTCCGGGTGAAAATGGCCTCGCCCTTGTCTTTGTCAGTCTCCATGGCAAAGCCACCCCAGGCTTCGCCAGGATTATCACCAATCGCCCCGATGGGCATCGCACGGTTGCCATTCAGGAAGACCGCCTGCTGGTTTTCACCCAGGTGCAGCAGAAGAATGGCACGCTCGATCCCTCCTTTGTCATTGCTAAAGACATATTCAGCGTCCTTGCTATAGAGATTCTGGTTTCGCGCCGCGATGACCGGCTCCTCGCGCACGGGTGCAGGCGTGGAAACAGGGTCTTGCGGCGGGGTCGGCGTCGCCGTGACCGTTTCCGGGGCTGCGCCGTGCGGTCGCGGGCTGTAATTCTTGACATAGTACCACTGCCAGAGCATGAGACCAAGAACCGAAAGAATGACAGCGATCCAGGCTTTGCGGTCCATTTTCACTTCTTAAAAGAGTTCAAAGATGCGGGGACAGGGTCGTAGCCACTGCCGCCCCAGGGATGACACCGCGCGATGCGCTTCAGACCGAGCCACAACCCTTGGGACGCGCCATGCCGCTGAATAGCCTCCAAGCAGTATTGTGAACAACTTGGTTCAAATCGGCAACCCCCTCCGCCAGAGAGCACATGCAGGAATGGAGAAACCGTCCATCGATACACGCGAATTAGAACAATCAAGAGGGTGCTCATAAGAGCAAAAACCAACATGAATTTGCTACCGAGGCGCTGCGGAACGAACTCTCTGGCAAGGTCCAGAAGACCCTAAATGCTGAGGCAATCGAATCTTTCAGCTGGTTTTGGAGCGGCAAGGATCTGCAGCCCCCGGCGAGCAGAGCAGTCATCTGCCAGGCCATCAGGATATCGCCAAAACTTTGTGCGACGGCGTTTCTGGGAAGCCTTGGCCATAAATGGCTTCGGCTTGGCCGTTTAAAAGTTTGTATTGGCATCTGCTCGTTTTCCAGGCTCTCAGCTCACGCGGCAAGCGGTGGACAGAATTTATTTTCTGATATCGTCCGCCTTGGTCCATTCAGCAAGAGCCGGACAAAATAGAAAGCCGCTTCGCGAGAATCAACCATTCCTCACGCAATTCCTGAAAACTGGCTCGGTTGGCCATCGGTTTGGCAGCGACTACGATCAGAAGTCCGGAGGCCAGTAACGGGCGATGTAGGCGACAGATCTCACGTAATCTTCGCCGCACCCGGTTGCGTGTCACTGCCTCGCCCAGGCGCCGGGGGGTTATCAGACCAAAACGGGTTCCGCCAGCCGCGGGATCGCACGCGATGCTTAAACGCAACAAGCGGCCCTGCGCAGAGTGTCCATGCGATCGCACCAACGCAAACTCGCGACTCAACCTGATGCGGACAGACCGCGGAAATCCAAGCCGCTCAGGCTTCGGTGTGCCGGGCGTAGGGGATCTCGACACCCTTGGGCAGCAGGCGTTTGCGACCGCGTTGGCGACGGCGGCTCAAGATCGCGCGGCCACCCTTCGTTTTCATTCGAGCGCGAAAACCGAACTGGCGCTTACGCGTGCGCTTGCTTGGCTGGTAGGTGCGTTTCATAAAATCGGAAAAATGAAGCCCGCTAGAATAGCCTTTCGATCCGCAGAGTCAATTGAGGAATCCTGATCGGCGCCAGACTCGCCTCGGCGCGAAAAGCCCGCGAACGCAAAAACTACCAACACGCGGGCACGTTAGCGCCGAAGGACTTCGACGCAGCGACAAAGTTCGACAAAGTCCTGCCAACCGAGCTCCAAGTAAGGATCAGTCTCCTTGACCGCGCGCAACGTTAGGTCGGCAATCTTTTCCTCAGCGCGCTTGATGTGGCGACTGACCCTGCTCTCATGCCACTTCCAAAGGCTGGCGACTTCCCGCTGGGTCACTCCGTGCATGTGCACAAGCTGCAGCAACACCAACTCCTCCACGTCGCAAGCTGCGAACGCCTCACGCAAGGCAGGTCCTAGAATTTCAATGATGGAGGAGTCCGGGTGCGAAGTTGCAGCCTTGGCCGGCGGGGCGGATCCTTCGGCATCAAGGGTCAGCGAATGAATCGCCCGAGTATGCTGAGCCTCCCGACGCTTCAGCGAAATCCAGCGGTTCACGCAAATCGCAGTTAGCCACGATTTCAGTGCTGATCGCCCATTGAAAACATGAAACAAGGGGCGTGGACCGACCAGACAGTCACCCCAGAGTTGGGCCAGAATGTCATCGATTTCATCCCTCGACGCTCCGTAAGAACCCAATACCTTGCTGAGAAAGGGCGTCAGACTTCTTTTAAGCTCAGAGATCGCCTCTTCATTCCCTTCGATGCATTGCTGCACTAGATCGACATCGGCCAGTGCCGGTGCTTCTTCCCCACTACTCATTTCGCTTATCTAAGGAGAAGCCATGACACTAACACAAGGCAAAAACGCGCAGAATGCCATGACAATTTCTTTACAAATCATCTGTCCGAAAGCGTAATGAGTACATGCCTGCCGAATTTGAGATTCTTTTTCGATTTCTGGAGCTTGCCGATGGAGAGGTCCAAGGACGACAATCGGCCCGGCCCCCTGCCGGCATCGAGAGACTTGTCACGGCGTTGCTGTCAGGCCAGCTCGCCGAGGAAAAGAGAATTGAGCTGTGCGAAGAGCTCCGGGACCAGCCCGCTTGGCTTGCATGGTTCGCCGAGCAGATTAAGAAACGCCGCAAGCCTCCTTCGGCTTAATTCTGCGGTCGCCAGCTCATTTTCCCTCTGCTGCTACTCTGCGCAGCAACGACTTGGCCAGGACTGGATCGATCTCCGGATAGACGGAAAGCAGCCGGGCGAGCATGCCTGAGACCCAGGCGGCGGCAAAGCTGCTCCCGGTCATTACGCGGTGACCGCGATTTTTCCAAGGGACGCGCACTTCCGCGGCCGGCGCGGCAAATTCGACCATTCGCCCCGATAAAAAACGAAGGCCGGCATCGTTCGAGAGGGCGCAATCGACGCCCAGCACGCTTGAGAGATAGGCCGGCCACTCCGAGCTCTCCGGGCTGCCCGAAGCTGCCACGACATGGATGCCGGCCAGCAGCGCACTATCTGCCCATTCCTTATAGATCGGCAAGTGGCCGGAAATTCCACACCCGAAGCTGCAATTGAGGATGTTATAGCCGAGGGCGATCGATTTTCGCGCCGCCATCGAGACTTGCGCGGTGCGTGCACTGAGACTGGATCCCAGCACTCGGAAGCTCCCAATCTCCGCTTTGGGCGCCAACCGCCAGATGATCCCTGAGACTGCAGTGCCATGACCATACATGTCTTCCCCATTACCCTCTCGCATGCCACCGGTTGGGTCCGATAAGAGATCATGATAGAGCTGCTGTCCAAAGAAGTCCGGGTGGGAGATTTCAACGCCCGAATCGAGGACCGCAATGCGGACTCCCTGGCCATCTCCCCTCTCCATCGCATCCGCTGCTTGTGAGGGGCTGATCCACACGCTCATCCTTCCTCGATTACACGCTCCACTTCCCGCACAGCATCAGTCACTAACGCTAAATCAGCTGTCGAGAAGGGTGGTGGCTCCGGCGCCGTCGCGTTTGCAGGTTTCAGCCGCACGCAAGAAATACCACCGTGAATTGCATCACGAAATCGAAGTGGAACCGCGATCATCGCACAGGTCAAGACTCCCAGGCGCCGATCCAAGGTGGGATCTTGCTGGGCATTCTGGTAAACCGAATTTTCACAGATTGCCTGCTCGGTTACGCAGATCAAACTCATCAGTCCAGCCGTTAGTGGCTGTCGATGGATGCCCACAAAACGCTCGCCATAAGGACCGGAACTCCACACTGGCACTAAAGCTTCCTCATTTTCGTCCAAAAGCCAGATCGTTCCCTCGTCTGCCCCGACGGAGTCAAAGGCCCTTTTTAGGATACCCGAAATGCTCTCCGTGCAGTGTAGACTGTGAAGTTCGAGCAAGGCTGCGCTAGCAAATTTGGCCAATGTAAATCCTCCCGCCTATAGCTTTCATACCGAGGCAAAGGCGATCTTGTCCATGTCGAAAATTCTCTCAAAGAGCCAGGGGGTTTAGTGCCGGATCGTTCGCCAGTCTCTGGCTGCAATTTAGAGGGAAGCTTCGCATCGTCAGCTAGGGAGCCGGGATCTAGATCTGGTAAGCACACAGATACCCGAAAATCCATCTCAACGCCATTGAAGAACCCGCGATTCGTGCTACAGCTCTGTTCTCTGGATCGTCCATGGCTTTTTTGGCTTCAAATTCGCATTCCGCCCGTACACTATTTAGTTATGGCCGCTTAACGGAGGGCGAGACATCTCATCAAGACTCGCAAGCATGCGCAAGTTTCTAGAACTCGCACGTATGACCCTCATGGAGGATATCGTCGCCGTTGAAGATATCGAGACAACTTTCGAGGCTTCGACCGCGGCAGAGATAAGTTCGACGCCCCTCATAGCCATCCAACTTCAGCAACCCAGGAACCCTCGTCCAGGGATCACATGAAACTCCACGATTCCGGTCCCCACGCTGCAGATAGCGCTTCGCCGGAAACTCGTCCCGCTCCGACCGCCGTAGAGCTATCCCGACCTGGAGAACGGTGGAGCAATTAGAGCAGGACGAGCCGACTGACCCGGTTTCGGAATACGAAGAGCGTGTCCTGCGGCCGGACGATTTTGTGTTCCTGAGCGGCAAGGGCACTTGTTGGCTGATCAGGACGAGGGAAATTTGGCTTCTGGAAGCATGCGGTGGGAGAACGCGCGTCTCGATACCGGGAGGCACCGTAGTTCTGCGGAGAACACTTGCCGAGTGCGAGCGCAAATTAGACAATACAGCCTTCTTCCGTGCGACGCGCGATTGCATTATCAACCTGATGCACGTCAAGCAAACGCGCCTCCTCGATTGTTCTCGCGTAGCTTTTGTGCTCCCAAACAATAAACAGGTCATCGTTTCGGGGGAGCAAAACGCCTTCTTTCGAAAAATGCGGGCTCTTTAGCCCGGTCGCGATCTGCTAAACCTCTTCGCGAGGGTTTGGCATTCTCAACCTCGCTTTAAGCACAGACAGCCATGCTGTTTGCCAGCTCCGAGTTGACAAAGCATCGCTGTTCTTCTATATCTCTTTTTTCCTGCAAGTCCAAGCAGGTGCGGGCGTAAAGGGTATCAAGGCAGAACATGGCGTAAATCAAGTTCTCCTACTGGACACGCTATCAGTCATCGGCAGTGGCAACACTTCCGACGAAGCGTGGCAACAGTCGCGTGTCGGAATCGCTTTTGCGAGGTCAAGCCTCGGCAGAATCATTCTCCGAACGGCATAAACAGGCGCAACGCTAGGGAGGTTCGGCAAAGGAACTGCCGCACCACCAAGGGCGGTAGCTTGTCGAAAAGGACTCACCACTCCCGCTCGCCTGGGCATTGAACGCGTCGCTGTCGGTCAGCTGAAATCTCCTAAACTCAAGAAGAAACATTTTTTGCGCAGAAAAGATTGTTCGAGAATCAAAAACTGGCGCACTACCACTGACCATGAAAATCTTCCGTTCACTGGCGTCATTTGCCGCCAATCACATTTCCGTTTGCGGGTCCGCCCACATCGCGCTAGCGTGGCACTGTGTTTGAGCACTGGCTTGGAAAATCTATTCCTCCCCCAACCTTCATCTTAGTAATACGGGTCCTCAACTTCGAACCCGCAGCATAGGTTCGAACCAAGAAGCTAGGCACTGCATCTATTTTCGGCTTCCGAAGATTTGCCGACTTACTCATCACACGCCATGAAGGCGAAATCCATTCCAAAACCAGTCAGCTCCCCCGACGAACCACAAGAATACGGAATCCGCATTCCGGAGATCGAACAACCCAATGGTGCCACCGCTGGACCCGGCGAGGTCGTTTACCAATTCACCGGTGACATCCCGCTTCGAAATGACGATTTCGTCGTTCTTACCGACAACATCAAGTGTTGTATTCTTCGCATGTCCGACCTACTCCGGCTGGAAGCGGAAGGAAATTACAGCCGTGTCTATTGGATCGGCTCGTCGATGTTGATCCGTCGTCCCCTTCGTGATTGCGAGAAACGGCTTGATCCGACGAAATTCTTTCGCGCCCGCCGCGACTGCATCGTCAACCTCGAACACGTCAAGCATACACGCATTGTCGACTTGATGCGTTATGTCTTTGTCCTCCAGGACGGTACAGAAGTAACCCTTTCCCGTCGCCAAAGCCTCGTCCTGCGCAAGTCGCGATCTCTTTAAACCTCGTCCGCTGCCGCTTCTAGGCGCGGCGACCACGGCTCCTGACGCGGGCTGCTCCCTCTGTCTGCCCCTCCTGGGTAACGGAGTCACTCGACGCCCGCTTTCCTATGGACCTCCCGCGCATCGCGCTTACCGGCTCCACCGCCCGTTTGCCGCAACCGTGAGAGCAGTCTCTTGTGCTGATTTGCATTCTTCCGGCAAATTCCTTCCTACCGCTCGCTCATTCGTACATCCATTAGCTCCCGCTTTTCGATTATACGTCACATTTCCCTTCCAGACCTTAGTCTTCGCTCGTAAAAGGAATATTGGAAAAGCTTGAGAAAGGTAACACATCGTTAGGGACTTTGCGGACGAGCTTCACACTCATGATGTAATGGAGTCGAGGACTAGAATTTGGGATACTGATTCCTAGCAGCGAGAACAATAAGCGTTCGTTCTCAATTCCACCCCCCCTCTGGCATATTGATCGACCCGGCTTATCCCCGTCTTGATGCCTCGTCCCTAACGGGATTCTTCCTTCCCTCGGGTCAAGGGCGCCCTCACCATGCCACGGTGCGGCACCTTATGCCCATACATATTAGATGCTACGTTCCGGCGCCCCAACGCGACGGACGACCAAGGGCGGCAGCCTGCTCGCAAGGGCTGCTATTAGTATAACGCCGGCGCCATATTCTAAGCTAATGATCTCGGCGGCTAATAATAGTCAGCAAATCCTCGGCGACTGTCACTGATCGCGGCATCACTTGGTTGCCGCCCAAGACGTCCCTGTAAGCAACTCATGCGCTCCATTGCCGACGGTCCATCCGCCCGACGTCTTACCTTCGCTTAGCCAGGCCGAGTCCATCCCTACCTGGAAGCGCCTGCTCGATCTCAGCCTTATCTTCCTGACCACTCCCGTCTGGCTTAGCACCATGGGCTTTGTTAGCCTCTGGATCCTTATCGTCTCCCCGGTCCTCTGCTCTACCGGCAGGAGCGAATCGGTTATCGGGGTCGCCGCTTCATGATCCTGAAATTCAGGACTATGCACGTAAACTCCGAGACTGTTAGCCACGAAGGTTATTTCGAGAAGCTCATGCAGTCCAATTGCCCGATGACCAAGCTGGACAGCTGCGGCGATGCTCGCCTGATCCGCGGTGGTCGAATCCTTAGGGCTCTCGGTCTGGACGAGCTGCCGCAACTATTCAATGTCCTGCGCAGCGAGATGAGCCTTGTTGGCCCGCGCCCGTGCACGCCGCACGAGTTTGACCACTACCGCCCGGAGCAAAAACTACGGGTTAACGCCCCGCCCGGCTTGACTGGTTACTGGCAGGTCAACGGCAAGAATAAGACCAGCTTCAGTCAGATGATTAGCATGGACATCTATTACGGACAGCACATGTCCGTGCTAATGGACTTAATTATCATCCTGAAAACAGTGCCGGCAATCGGCATCCAGGTATGCGAATCAATTAGTCGCAAGACAGGATCTAAGATTAACCAGCTCTGGCAGCAATATGGCGGCGAAGGGACTGCTCCGCCCGAGGTGGCGCGGGGCGAGCTACAGGAGGAGACGAGGAGAAATACATGAAAAAGCCAATCTCGGTTGGTGTGGTCGGATGTGGTTACTGGGGCCCGAATCTGATTCGAAATTTCAAGAGCCTACCCGATTGCAACCTGAAGGCGATGTGCGACTGTGAGCGAATCTCGCCTGAAGCATCTGCGGTCGCTCTACTCGGATGTTCAGGGTGAGACGAATTTCGAGCATTTGCTTAACGGAATGGAGCTCGATGCGACGGTGATCGCAACCTCGGTCAAACACCACTATCCGTTGGCCAAGGCAAGTCTGCTCGCCGGAAAGCACACCCTTATCGAAAAGCCGATGGCGTCGAGTTCCGCCGAATGTGAGGAATTGATCGACCTGGCTGCCCGACAAGGCGTCGTCCTCATGGTGGGACATACGTTTCTTTACTCGCCGGTGGTCCGCAAGATCGTCGATATCGTTCAGGCGGGTGACATTGGCGACATTCGTTACATCAATTCGCGACGCCTCAACCTCGGTCTCTTTCAAAAGGATATCAATGTGGCTTGGGACCTCGCCCCGCACGACATCTCGATTATCCTTCACATCCTGGAAGACTTTCCCGTCTCGGTAAACTGCCAGGGTAACGCACACGTCACTCCTCAGATCGCCGACGTGACGAATATGTCGCTGACCTTTCGCCATAAGCGGTTCGCCACCATCCAGAGCAGCTGGCTCGAGCCGCGCAAAGTCCGCGAAATGACCATCGTGGGCACCCGCCGAATGATCGTCTACGATGACCTGCAGACGCTGGAGAAGATTCGCATCTACGACGTGCGCGTCGAGCGTCCACCTCACTATGACACCTTCGCCGAATTTCATTATTCGTATCATTACGGCGACAGCTACATCCCCCATCTCAAGCAAGAGGAACCATTGAAGCTCGAGTGCCAGCATTTTCTCGACTGCATCGAGAGCGGCACAAAGCCACTGACCGGTGGACGGCAGGGACTCGAACTGGTCAAGATTCTCGAGGCGGCTTCCGCTTCACTGGAGGACCACGGCGCGCCGGTGACGTTTTCTCACCCGCACGAAGTCCTTCCGTCGTTCGCGCGCTCGGAGCCCAAGTTGGCACATGCGGAGCCGGTGCGCCTGTGAACGGTCAAGCGCCCGACTACAAGCGAATCTCGTCGGACGTTAAGCTCGGTCGAGACGTCCGGATCTTTGCTTTCGTGAACCTCTATGGTTGCGAAATCGGCGACGAGACAAAGATCGGCACGTTTGTCGAGGTTCAGAAGGGCGCGCGAATTGGCGCTCGTTGCAAGATCTCGAGTCATACCTTCATCTGCGAAGGCGTTACCATCGAGTCCGAGGTATTTATCGGACACGGGGTGACGTTTATCAATGATCGGTACCCGAGAGCAACGAGCGCCTTAGGAGAACTCAAAACCGAAGACGATTGGGATTGCCAAAGCACGCTGGTCAAGCGGGGCGCCTCGATCGGTTCGGGGGCAACGCTGCTTGGGAGGCATTACTGTCGGCGAAAACGCCATTGTGGGCGCCGGCAGTGTCGTCACGAAAGACGTCCCTCCGAATACCACTGTGGCGGGCAATCCTGCGAGAATCTTGAAACCTGCCGCGAAAGATCACGCTAATGCGAGTTCCATTTCTTGACCTTTCAGCTCATCACGCTCCTCTCCGAAGCGAAATTGACGCCGCGATCGGAGAAGTGATCGACTCTGGTGCCTTCGCGGGCGGACCGTTCGTCGACGGATTTCGAAGAGCAGCTTCGCAGCCTATTGCGGTTGCAAATATTGCCATCGGGGTGGGAAGCGGCACGGATGCTCTTTGGCTTGCACTGCTCGCCTGCGGAGTCGGTCCCGGAGACGAAGTGATCACCGTCCCGAACACTTTCATGGCGACCGCAGAGGCGATCACCTACTGCGGCGCCAAGCCGGTGTTCGTCGACGTTGACGCGCTGACCTACACGATGGACCCTACTCTGATCGAAGACGCCATCACTTCGCGAACGAAAGCGGTCATTCCCGTTCACCTTTTCGGTCAGCCGGCCGACATGGATCCGATTGTCGAGATCGCACGCTCGCACGGTCTTGTTGTGATCGAGGACGCCGCCCAGGCCCATGGAGCCGAATACAAGGGACGACGCGTCGGTTCGCTCGGCGACGCAGGCTGCTTTAGCTTTTATCCTGGCAAGAATCTCGGCGCGTTCGGCGAGGCCGGCGCCGTCGTTACGAGCGATCGCGAGCTGCAGAAGAAAATTCGAATTCTAAGAGATCACGGTCAGATCCAGAAATACCATCATGCCATGGTTGGCTGGAACGCCGAATGGACGGCATTCAGGCGGCCGTGCTCGGAGTAAAGCTCCGCCACCTCGAAAAGGGAAACGAACTTCGGCGTTCACACGCCGCCAAGTATGATGAGGCTCTGCAGCGATATAGAGGAACTCGTGACGCCCTACACGGCCGATTACGCCCATCACGTCTATCACATCTACGCGGTCCGTGTTCCTCGGAGAGACGAGATCATTGCCAATCGCTCGCCGAAATGGGTGTCGCCTGTGGCATTCACTATCCGGTGCCCGATCCATTTGCAGCACGCCTATCAGAGCCTCGAATACGAGATTGGCGCGTTCCCGATCGCTGAGAGAGCTGCGCATCAATTCATTTCGTTGCCAATGTTCCCCGAGTTAACCTCCGGGCAAATTGAAATCGTCATCAAGGGCCTGAAGGAAGCTGTCGCAAACTGCGCGCTTGCCTGACACTTCCGACTCGCGCGCACGTCCGTTCTCATGACGATCGACCAGCTCGTAACCGAGGTCCCTGCATCCGGAGGGATCGACGCTCGTCGTCCGCCGACTTTCGACGAGCTTGTCGAGATACGCGTTGTCGATCCCACTTGCGATCCGAGTTGGGATCGGCTCGCAAGCTCGCATCCCGACTTCACCTTCTTCCACTGCTCCGCCTGGATGCGGGTGCTGTGCAAGACATACGGTCATAAACCGCTCGCCTTTTGCTGTTCCCGACGGGGTCAGCCCAGAGCCTTGCTGCCGCTCGTTGAAGTCACAAGTCGCCTGACAGGAGACCGGGGGTGTCGGCCTTCCCTTCACGGACTTTTGCGATCCGCTTTTCTTTGACGGCTGCGATCCAAGCATAATCGTCGCGAATCTCTGCGCCTTTGCCCAAATACGCGGCTGGAAGCACTTCGAAATTCGCGGAAGGCTGCCAACCAATCTCCCTCCTCGATCCTCACTCACGTTTCACGGCCATTCGCTTGACCTTCGCGGTGGTGCAGAAGCTCTTTTCGCCAAATTCGCAAGCCCCGTCAAGCGTGCGATCCGCAAGGCCGAACAAAGCGGCCTATCCGTCCGGCTAAGCACTTCAGAAGGCGGCGATGCGCGAGCTTCTACCGACTCCACGCTCGCACGCGACGCCGGCATGGCCTACCGCCTCAGCCGTTTGCTTTCTTTTCGAAACATTCACAGTGAAGTAATCAAGCCAGGCTTGGGATTCGTTGTCTTGGCGAAAAACGCGTCCAAAACCGTAGCCGGAGCGGTCTTCTTCTATACCGCCACGACCGCAGTATTTAAGTTCGCTGCTTCCGACGAGCGTTACTCGCACCTTAGACCCAACAATCTGGTCATGTGGCGAGCGATTCAAGAGCTTTCACGCCGTGACATCGGAATACTTCACCTCGGTCAGAACCTCGCGCGGCGACGAAGGACTCAGGCGTTTCAAGTTGGGCTGGGGAGCAGTAGAAGAGCCAATCAATTACTTTCGCTTCGATGTCCGGGCGAATCGTTGGACTACTACAACGGATAAAGCTTCGGGGACGCATAACGCAATTTTTTCGCGGTTGCCTCTGGCCATCAACCGCCTGATCGGCGCGGTGATCTACCCGCATTTGGACTAAGCTCCAAGCTTGCCCTCCACTCTCTCAACCAACTGTCCGCCTAGCCTTGAGCGAAGGATCTAACTCCTCAGCAGTGTCCCAGCAAAAACCCACAGCACCTCCTCCTAGCTTAACTGTGCACGACGTTCTTTACGTGCTTTTCAAACACAAGTGGAAGATCCTCTTCTGCTCTGCCATCGGCATTTGTGCCGCCGCAAGCGTCTTTCTTCTTCGCGTCCCGGTCTTTGAATCGGAGGCCAAACTGCTTGTGCGCTACGTTGTCGATACCAGCGCTATCGATCAAGTCGAGTCCCGCGCAACGGTAGGTTCCTCCAGTGAAAATCTCATCAATTCCGAGGTGGAGATTCTCACGAGCTGGGATCTAGCGATGCAGGTTGCAAAGGCAGTGGGTCCTGCGCGCTTGCTCCCGAAATCTGAGGACGCTACCGATCTAGCCAAGGCCGCCCGCAGTATCCGCTTGGACATGATGGTGACCGCTCTCAAGGGCACGAATATTATCATGGTTTCTTATAAGAACCCTGATCCCGAGCTTGCCACTCTCGTCTTGAAAGAACTCATCAGCCGATACTTTACCAAGCATCTGGACGTCCACCGCTCGGCTGACGCCTTCAATTTCGTAGCGCAACAGAGCGATGAGGTCCGCGCGCGTTTAAACCAGACCGAGCAGGAGTTAAAACAGCTTAAGGGTGAAGCGGGAATTACTTCCCTAAGCGAAAGCATAACAAATCTCAGCATGGGTCTAAAGAAAACCCGCGAGGAGCTTCAGGCTTCCGAAGCAGAACTTGCGGAACAGAGAGCCGCCGTTCAAGAGATCGAGAAAGCACTCACTGCGAGAGAAGAAAAGTTACCCAAAGTTCCGGAGCCGAATGAAAATGCTGAAGCGATTCAGCAATACCATTCTGTCGTAGATCGCCTTCGCCAGTTTCGCGAAACGCAACTTGCGCTTGTCCTCAAAAACCAGGAAAAGCCCGATCGCTTCCCGACCGAGAGAATGGAGGGCATTCGGCAAATGCGCAGCAATTCTTGGGAGCCGCAGAGTCGTTCAAGCGAGCTATCCCGCTCAAGCGAGATAGCATCTCTCGGAAGAGAAAAGTTTATCGGGACGCAGCGAGAGGATGCGCACGCGCTGGCGCGGGAGCGTTATCGTCGTCAAAATGACACCGGTTTCGCCTACCAAGGAAATAAGAAGAACTTCGATACGCTGGTCAAGGAGGCCGAAGAGGAGATCCTCGGACGGAAAAACATTCCGGTCCAGGAAGCCAAAGAATCGCAAGCTGAGTTGGTGAAACTCAACCAGATGCAGATTGAAAGTCTTGAGAAGCAGCGAATCGAATTAGAGCATAAGTTTCCGAGAATCGCCGAATCTGTTCCCATTTCTGCTGACAATCCCCGATCCGACATTTCGTCGGAGCGTGCCCGCTTGCAAGTTGATCGGTCCAAATTAGAGGTGGATCGCTCTCGTCTTGCTGGCATTGAAGCTAGAAGAGAAGCCCTGAAGTCTCGGCTCAGCGATCTCGGGACTCAGATGAAACTTCTCTCTGATATTGGACCTCGAATCGAGCAGCTCCAGCGAACCAAGGAAATTGAAGAGAACAATTACAAGTACTTTCAAGCCAGCCTTGAGAAGGCTCGTGTCGACGAAGCCTTGGATCCATCTAAGATGCCCAATATCAGCATCGTGCAAAGCCCGTCCACAGCGTTCAGGGTTACGGGAACGATGAAAAAGATCGTGCTCGGATTGGCTGGCGGAGGCA
The DNA here is from genome assembly GCA_963706955.1 of uncultured Verrucomicrobiae bacterium. Taxonomy (GTDB): domain Bacteria; phylum Verrucomicrobiota; class Verrucomicrobiia; order Chthoniobacterales; family Terrimicrobiaceae; genus DASTFP01. The sequence continues at coordinate 82,342 of CAVPOC010000015.1, forward strand.
TAGGCTTAGGTATCGGCCTGGCTTTGTTGATCGAAATAATCTTGAATCGCACGATCAAACGGCCACTCGAGCTCGAAACGCTCTTAGGCCTTCCTATCTGGCTCTCTATTCCCTACCTGAATGGAAGCAATCGCTTTCGTCTTAATGGCAGAGCCCGCTTGCGTCTCCCATGGCCTCGCTCTAAAGATAGGTGGCTTGCCACTCATCAGGAGAACGGAAACGGCCAGGCCGCGCCATGGGAGTTCGATCATCCAATACGAGGCTTTGCCGAAACAATTCGAGATCGTCTGATCCTCTCTTTCGAGCTCAATGGGGTGAACCATAAACCGAAGCTCGTCGCCGTGACTGGATGCCCGCAGGGAGCTGGAACTTCGACGATTAGCGCGGGCATTGCTGCCGCCCTTTCGGAAACGGGAGATGGAAAGGTTCTGCTCGTGGATATGAACGTTGGCCGTCCTGAGGTCCATCCGTTCTTCCAGGGAGCGCCAGCATGCTCGCTTGCAGAGGCCTTGGTCGGGGCGCCTGCACCGGCTGGAGAGAATCTCTATCTCGCGGTAGCAACGCCTGGCAATGGAAGGCGGAACCAGGTTATTCCAAAAAGGTTCTACGAAATGATGCCACACCTCAAGGCAAGCGAGTTCGATTACATCATTTTCGACATGCCGCCCCTGAATCAAACCAGTGTTACCCTGGCAATGTCCGCTTGGATGGACAAGGTGCTCGTCGTCGTTGAAGCTGAAAGAAGCGATAGGGACTTTGTGAAGCGCACTTATGCTGAACTTCTCGCCTGCCGAGCCAACGCGTCGGTCATTTTCAACAAGGTTCGGCGATACACGCCGAAATGGCTGGGAGCAGAAACATAAGGGGATATTCCGAAGCTCTAAGGGGCTGACACAGTTGCACTGCAAACGCGGTCTTCAACAGTTCAGCTCTCGGGGCTTCACTTCTGACTCTCGCCGAGAGCTGAGCGAGATCCAAGTTTGCGTTAACTATCGCTCGCCCATACGCCCGCTTAGCAACGCTGATGACAGCCTCTAGAGGTTAGTCGGAAATTGCCGCACAAAAGAGATTAGTTGCAGCGCATATGGCGCACATTTGCACCCGCAATGGACGCAAAGTTAGGTCTCGAACTGGACCGGCGATTCAGAAACCGCACGGATCGATGTTTTCTGAATGCGATTTCATGATCATTGTTACCTTCTTTCAAAAGAACGCCAAGTAATCCGACGCGTTCAGCTCTTCAGCTTCTTTTCTGCATTCCTACTCTGCTGGTGCTTTTAAATAGCCTCTACTTTCGCCTGAAGCCATTCATACCGCGGCGAATCCGACTCAATGTTCGGCGGTGGTTCGTTCTGCGAAAGCTGTCACAACTCGACGAAGTGTGGCCGATTATGCCGGGTTCAGACCGCGTTCCGGTCGACTGGCCCGGCTGGCCCGAAGGAAAGCAGTTCGCCTTTGTGCTGACACACGACGTCGAAAGCCAGCGTGGACTCGATTATGTCAAGGACTTGGCCCAACTGGAAATGACATATGGTTTCCGATCGTGCTTCAACTTTATCCCGGAGGGTCCATACTCCGTTTCGTCCGAACTTCGGTCCTGGTTAATCGACCATGGTTTCGAGGTGGGTGTTCATGATCTCTACCACGATGGCCACCTCTTTTCCTCGCGCCAAGAGTTTTGCCGAAGGGCCAAACGAATTAATGAGATTCTGAAAGAATGGGGCGCGGTCGGATTTCGCTCCGGCTACATGCTGCGCAATTTGGACTGGATCAGCGAGCTCGATATTGCTTACGATGCCTCCACCTTTGACACAGATCCGTTTGAGCCGCAGCCCGAGGGAGTAGAGACCATCTTTCCGTTTTGGCGTCACTTCGATGGCAACGATCGCGGTTACATGGAACTGCCGTATACCATGGCTCAGGATTCCACGCTGTTTCTTTTACTCCGTGCGAACAGCATCGACGTTTGGAGAACCAAGCTCGACTGGCTTGCTAGTCAAGGAGGCATGGTGCTCCTCAACGTGCATCCGGACTACGTGGACTTCGCTGGTCACGGCGATTCCTCCCGCTACCCTATCGCTCGCTACCAGGAGTTGCTCTCGGTACGTCCATCGTTCTTACGACGGTCTCGTCTGGCATCCCCTGCCGCGCGAACTAGCGGCTTACTGCGCCGATTTTCGACCCAAGCATTCGCGTCAGTGTTTGAACGATTCCCGATCCCGACAACAGGCAGTCTTACCGTCTCCCTCTCTAACCATCTCGTCTCTTCTCTGGGCCATCGGCAACGGTTGGCAGAATCCCGGCATATGAACCTTCTCACCGAGCATGGCCCGGGCGGGGCATCATCTTCCGAACTTGAAGCCAGACGAGCGGCGGTCGTCCTCTTCTCCACGTATCCAGCCGATCCGCGACCCCGTCGAGCAGCGGAAGCGTTGTTGGATCACGGATTTCATGTCGAGGTGATCTGTCTTCGCGACGACGACGCCAAAGAGGTGGCAGACGAATTCTTCAACGGCGTAAGGATCACAAGGGTCCCCTTGGCACATCGGCGGGCAGGAAAGCTCAACTATATCGCGCAATACGCGGCCTTTACCTTCATTGCGGGCGCTATCCTCGCGCTCCGTTCATTACGTCACCGCTATCATCTTGTGCATGTCCACAACATGCCCGATTTCCTCATCCTTAGCGCACTCGTTCCGAAGTTGCTCGGTGCGCGTGCGATCCTCGATCTCCATGATCCCATGCCTGAGCTGATGATCACAATCTACAGCCTTGGTCACCAGAGCCTCCCTGTCAGGTTTCTCCAGATTGTCGAAAGGCTCAGTGTTCGATTTGCGGATTCGGTCATCACCGTCAATGAGGCCTGTAAGAAGATTTTTTCCGCGCGCAGCTGTGCGCCATCCAAAGTCACGGTGATTATGAACTCACCGGATCCAGATATTTTTCGTTATCATTCCGTCGATTCCGAGCCCACCGTTCGTCGCGATATTTCTAAGCCCTTCGTGATCATGTCACCATGGCTCGCTTGTCGAACGGCACGGCTTGGACGTGGCAGTCGCCGCAGTGGACCGAGTCCGGGAATCGATCCCGAACGCTGAATTGCTGATTTACGGTCGAAGCACGGAATTTCTCGTTCGCGTATTGGCTTCGATCGAGAAGACTCCGCTGAGCACGGCGGTTCGCTATCTTGGTCCCAGGAACTTGGAAGGCATCGTCGAAGCGATTCGCAATTGTGACATCGGAGTGATCCCTAATCGACGGAGCCTTTTCACGGAACTCAACACTCCGACGCGCATTTTCGAGTACATTTCCCAGGGCAAACCAGTGATCGCTCCGCGCGCTCCGGGAATCCTCGACTACTTCGACGAACAAGATCTTGTCCTCTTTACGCTGGGTGATGCCGACGACCTCGCGAATAAGATCGATTACGTTTTCACGCACCCGGAAGAGGTCAGCAGGATTGTTCGGCGCGGCCAGACTGTCTATCACGCCCACGAATGGAAGAGCGAACGTGCGCGGTTCATTCGGTTGGTCGATGGGCTTGTCGGCGCCCATCGCCCCATCGCGCAGGTCAGCAAGGCCTCCGCCATCCTAAGAGGCAACGAATGATCGGCGTTGTCGCCAAGACGAGCGAAAGTGAGGCCGTCGCGGAATTCTTTCAACTTTTCAAGACGCCCTGGGAGTTCGCTCGTCGCGGGTTGCAGTGACGACGTTCTATTGAGCACTGTTGCTGAGCGAGTGGAGGCCTCGTGCCGCTTGCTCCTCCTCTTCAATGGCGACCAGACGTTTTTCGACGCCTGAACACAAGACTTCCATGAAGTCGCAATCTGGTGGCACCGTCACGTGTCGCGGTCGACGGATCCCGATATACGGAACTCTGACAACGTTTTCGACCAGCGGGTCCCTTACTTTGATCGGAGACTCGAACTCCGAGCCTGTGGCGGTCCTGGAAGAGCGGGGCCGGCCTGATCACCGTCCGAGTTGGCTACGACCTCCTCAGCGAGGTGCAACGCTTGCTTAGTGTTGGTCAACCGTCCGTAAACGCCGCCATCCCTACACTGGACGAACACATCTCTTCATTGCGCCATTGGATTATCTCGGCGGGACTTCCCTTGGTGGAGGTTCCTCCCGTTCCTGCCGGTTACAGCTTCGTGACCTGTCTGACCCACGATGTTGATCATCCTGCTCTTCGGCATCATCTGTGCGACCATACCATGTTCGGCTTCGTCTATCGCGCGACCGTGGGAAGCTTGCACAACGTTCTGACCGGAAGAAGAAGCCCGGCATACCTTCTCAAAAACTGGAAAGCGGCCTGCCTTCTTCCCCTCGTGCACTTGGGACTGGTCAGGGACTTCTGGCGTGATTTTGACCGCTACCTCGAAATTGAGGCCGGTTACGCTTCGACGTATTTCGTCATTCCTCGCAACAACTATTGTGGCCGTATCGCAAAGGGCTTTGCTCCCCGGACACGTGCCTGCCGCTACACGGTGACCGACGTGCTGCCTCAGCTGAGAAAGATCATTGCGGCAGACTGCGAAGTCGCGGTCCATGGGGTTGATGCCTGGCTTGATGCCGAAGGAGGCCGCCAGGAAAAAGATGCCATCGCGGCGGTCGTTGGAACCACCGACCTGGGCGTGCGGATGCACTGGCTCCTTTTCGACGAACTCTCGCCCGGCAGACTGGATCGAGCAGGATTCAGCTATGACTCGACTGTGGGCTACCGCGAAACCGTCGGTTATCGAGCCGGGACGCTTCAACCATACAAACCTCCGGAGCTAACCGTCTCCTGGAGCTCCCTCTGCACATCATGGATACTGCATTGTTCTATCCCGACTATTTGAATCTTGCCGAGGACGAAGCTCGACCGCTGGTTTGGAAACTTATTGACGATGCGGAGCGAATGGGTGGCACACTGACCATTAACTGGCATGATCGAAGCATCTCTCCCGAAAGGCTGTGGGATGACTTCTATCTAAATCTCCTTCGTGAGGTTCAGGCGCGCAAGGCGTGGCTGCCAACTGCTTCACAGGCTGTCGCTTGGTTTAGGCAACGTCTGTACTGTGGCTATTGAGTCCTCTCCAGTCGACCGGAACTCTACACGCATTAGAGTCTCATTCGAACCCTGCAACTCACTCCCAGGTCTGCTGCTCCGGGTCTACGAGCCCGGCCCGGGCTCGTTAGTGGATCAAGCGCGGACGCCAACCTCCGTGCCATTTCGCGACATTCCCCTTACGAAAACCACTGAACTCGCTCTCGCCGTTTGAACTCTAACGGTACGGTTCTTGCGCAGGTTGGTTGTGGTTATTGGGGTCCGAATCTTCTTCGGAATTTCTCCTCCTTGCCGAATTGCCGGGTCAAATACGTTGTCGATTCCAGTCCGGAGCGACGTGCCTTTGTCGAAGCCAACTTTCCTCGTACCACCGCAGTGGATTCGTGCGCCCCGGTCCTCTCTGATCCTGAAGTTGGGGGTGTCATCATTGCCACACCCGCGGGAACGCACTTCCGGATCGCCAAAGAGGCGCTGCTCGCGGGCAAGAGCGTTTTCGTCGAAAAGCCATTGGCGACCAAGGTCGCGGAAGTTGATGAACTGGGGGAAATCGCCGCCGCGCGCGATCTCATTGTCATGGCAGGCCATACCTTTCTCTTTAACGCGGCCGTGCGCTACGTGAAACAGCTGCTGGATGCAGGTGAGTTGGGTGAGATCCGATACATCTATAGCCAACGATTAAACCTCGGCCGCATCCGACCGGATATTGATGCCCTTTGGAACTTCGCGCCGCACGATATCAGCATTATTCAATACTGGCTTGGCGATCCCACCCCCATAGCGGTTCACCGGGTCGGGATGGATTTCATTCAGAACGGCATTGATGATGTCGTCTTTCTTACCGTCGTGTATCCGAACAAGGTGATTGCCAACATTCACGTCAGCTGGCTCGACCCCCAGAAAGTGAGAAAGATGATCGTAGTCGGATCACGCAAGATGGTCGTTTATGACGATATCGCTGATGACAAGATCGCCATCTACGACAAGGGTATCGATAAGAGAGCGATTCTTGGTCAAAATATGGACTTTGACCATCCCCGGCCCGAGCAGTTTAGTTATCGCAGCGGGGACCTCTTAATGCCGCACGTTAATTTTACCGAGCCTCTGCGGTCCGAGGCACAGACCTTTGTCGACTGCTTGCGTAACGGAGGCTTGCCCATCACCGGTATTTCTCATGCCCGGAAGGTCGTGTCGATTCTTGAGCGCGCTAAGCCGCTCTAACGCTCATGCCACACAATGTCACGAGAGAGTCAGCCTCGATACCGACCCTTCGCAAGGCCGGGATAGTCGACGTGGCTTTTGGCCAACGGGTCACCGTCGTCGAACCCGTCAACCTTTATGGATGCACAATCGGAGATGATTGTTTCGTTGGACCATTCGTCGAGATCCAATGCGGCGTGACGATTGGACATCGCTGCCGCGTCCAGTCTCACGCCTTCATTTGCGAGCTTGTGAAGATTGGCGACGACTGCTTTATCTCGCACGGTGCCATGTTCATCAATGACCTCTTCTCTCTTGGCGGCCCCGCTAAGAGGCGACAAGATCTCTGGCGCTCAACCACCGTCGGTAATGCGGTCAATATTGGTACGAATGCAACGGTTCTGCCAGTGACTATTTGCGATCACGTAGTGGTGGGTGCCGGCGCCGTGATTACGAAAGATATCGTGCAGGCTGGTATCTACGCCGGCAACCCGGCTCGTTTTCTTAGGGCGATTTAACTTATGCTCACTACTTTACCACGGCGTTCGATGACCGTGCCTTTTGTCGATCTTCACGCCCAATATCTTGGTATCAAACCCGAGATCGACGCGGCCATCGCGGAAGTTATTGCAGACTCGGCGTTTATTCGAGGGCGTCATGTGGACGCCTTTGAAAAGGCATGGGCGGGGACGCTTGGAGTTAGGCACTGCGTTTCCTGCGCGAACGGCACTGACGCGCTGTACATCGTCATGCGTGGGCTCGGCATCCAGCCGGGCGACGAAGTCATCACGACGGCGCACTCCTGGATTTCCACGAGCGAGACAATTACGCAGGCAGGTGGCAGAGTGATCTTTTGCGATACGGATAACGAAACCTTCAATATCGACCCAACGCTGATCGAGGCAAAGATCACGCCTCGGACGGTAGGCATCATTCCGGTGCATCTCTACGGCCAGCCAGCGGATATGGCCGCGATCATGGCGATTGCCCGGAAGCATGAGCTGTGGGTGATCGAGGACTGCGCCCAAGCCCACCTGGCGAAATTCAAGGGTCAATCTGTGGGAACGTTCGGCGATGCGGCAACCTTTTCCTTCTATCCGGGCAAGAATCTCGGCGCCTATGGCGATGCGGGATGCCTGGTGACCAATAGAGACGACCTGGCAGAATGGTGCGGCACCTACGCCCGGCACGGCGGCAAGGGCGAACACGTCATGGAAGGAATCAACAGCCGGCTGGATGGGCTGCAGGCCGGCGTGCTCAATGTGAAACTGCCGCATCTCGCCGCCTGGACGGAAGCACGCCGCAAGGTGGCCGCGCGTTACGACCAATTGCTGGCCGGTATTCCGGACCTGGTCACACCGGCCGTGGCCCCGGACTGCGAGCATGTCTATCACCTGTATGTCATCCGGACCAGCCGCCGCGACGCCTTGAAAAAGCATCTGGCCGATGACGGCATTGCCACCTCCCTGAATTATCCCAAGGCGCTGCCTTTCTATCCCGCCTATGCGTATCTCGGTCATCGACCGTCCGATTTCCCGGTCGCCCACGCGAACCAATCCCGCATCCTTTCCCTGCCGATGTATCCTGAAATGACCGGAGCCATGGTCGAGTACGTCGCTGATCGAATTGCTGGGTTTCTCAATGACGAGTAGCACGAGATGGTTTGCCGCGATGGCTCCAGCTCGTGATTTGGACCGATTTGCTGGCGAATCCCATCAACCCCGTACTTGGAGCGGGCAGCACGGGGAAGCCGCCGCTCTCGTATCGCGAAATCATCCTCACCGCCCGGATGATTGACGAGATTTTCCGTCAGATCGCTCCCGCACTCGAGGAAACGGAGAATCCGTTGGCGCACGCGGTGCCATGAAATACGTTCTGATCACGGCGGCCCGAAATGAGTCCGCGTTCATCGAGCGGACGCTGCAATCCGTCGTCACGCAGACCCAACCTCCCGAACGCTGGGTGATTGTTGATGACGGCTCCACGGATGAGTCCCCGAAAATTGCGGCGAAGTATGCCAAGGCTCATCCCTGGATTGAACTGGTCCACCGGCCCAAACGGTCCGATCGAAGTTTTGCCGGCAAGGCCTACGCCGTGCAGGCCGGCTGGGATCGGGTTCAGGACCTGGAGTTCGAGGTGCTCGGCAACCTGGATGCCGACGTGTCATTCGGACCGGATTACATGGCCTTCGTGATGGAGCGGTTCGAAGCCGACCCGGCTCTTGGTGTCGGTGGAACGCCCTTCACCGAGGAAGGGGGATACGATTCCACGCGCGATAGCTTTGAAGGGCCGAACTACGTGGCGGGTCCCTGTCAATTGTTTCGCCGCGCCTGCTGGCAGGACATCGGCGGATACGTTCCGAACAAGGCCGGTGGGGTGGACTGGATCGCAGTCATGACCGCCCGCATGAAGGGCTGGACGGTCCGCGCCTATCCCGAGAAGCGGTTTCACCACCATCGCTCGATGGGAACAGCGCAGCGCAGCCAGTTGTCGTCGATGTTCTCGTATGGTGAGAAGGATTACTACCTGGGCGGTTCGCCGCTCTGGCAGTTGTTTCGGTGCGCCTACCGTATGGCGAAGCGGCCCTACATCATGGGCGGGTTGGCCTTGGGCACCGGTTACTTTACGGCCGCGCTTCGGCGAATGCCCCGGGCGGTCAGCCCGGAATTGATGCGCTTCCATCGGGCGGAGCAGATGAAGAAGTTGAAGGGTGTGTTCGGGTCGCTTTTGCGCCTCAAGAAGGTGGACAACTTTGCCGTCGCTGGGGAACAGCGCTGATGCGAGTCGCGATTCCAGAAAGTGCTGTCACCGCGAATACGAAGGCCGTCCGCGGGGCTCTCGATCGCTTTCTACGGTGGCTGGACGAATACGGCGAAACTTCCTGGGATCACCAAAGTTACTTTGCCGGTGCGTATGGTGGTCGGGCCAAGGCTCTGTACTACCGGCACAAGCTCCTCGGCACGCTCGCCGTGGCCCCGATGATCTTCTCGGAGGCGTTTCTCCCGGCGGCCCGACGCTTGTTTCACCGGAGGGTCCGGTTTCCGATTGCAGACGCCCACTACGCCATGGGGTTCGCTTTCCTTTATGAAACAGAAGGTGCACCGGAACATCTCGCGCGGGCCATTCATTTCCTCGAGGAACTGAAAAAGTTCCGGTGCGGAGGATTCCGGGAATATTGTTGGGGCTACCCATTCGACTGGGTCACCCGCAATGGCGTGATGAAGCGGAACACCCCGCTCATCACATCCACCCCCTATGTCTATGAGGCCTTCCTGCAGGTCCATCAGGTCGCGCCGCGCGACGAATGGCTGGAGATCCTCGCCTCCATCGTCCGCCACGCCTGTCAGGACATCAAGGATTTCCCGTTCCCGGCTCGGAACGCGCCCGCACGTGCTCCTACAATCCGTTTGACACAGGCGGGGTGGTCAACGCCTCGGCCTACCGCGCGGCGATGCTGACCAGCGCCTCGCGCGTGTTCGACAGCGAGGAATACTGGGCAATCGCGGAGCGCAACCTGTGGTTCGTCCTGGAATCGCAGAACGACGATGGTTCCTGGCCCTACGCGAAGGATAGCGTGCGCGATTTCGTGGATCACTTTCACACCTGCTTCGTGATGAAGGCGCTGGCGAAGATCCACCCTGACGGGTCATGCGGAAACGCTCGCGGCGCTCGAGGCGGGGCGTCGACTACTACCTTGCGAATCTCTTCGACGCCGACGGTCTGCCGAAGCCGTTCTCGGGGCACCGCGGCTGACGGTCTACAAGCGGGAACTCTACGACTGTGCCGAGTGCATCAATCTCTGTCTGCTCCTCCGTGATCGGTTTCCCCGCTTGCAGGCGACGCTCGAGACTGTCGTCACGGGCATCTGCGAAGACTGGGTCAAGCCGGACGGCTCATTTCGTTCCCGCCGGCTGCATTTCGGCTGGGACAACGTCCCGATGCACCGCTGGGCGCAGTCGCAGATGTTCCGCGCGCTGGCGTTGTATCTCCGTGAGACTGCGCGTAGTTCGGCGCGTGGAGGCGTTCGGTCGCAATACCGTGAAAGAGAATGTTTTCAAAGGTTTTAAGAACCGAGGACCGCAGCAGTTTGCACTGTCGTTGCCGGGTGGCTACAGGATGCGTGGGGCATTGCATCGCATGCGCGGTGTGAAGATGGGAGAAAACGTATGGATCGGTTACGGAGCATTGATCGAGACCGGCTATCCCGAACATGTAACCATCGGCAACAACGTTATCATAGGCATCCGTGCAACCGTCCTGGCGCATTTTCAAGAAGTGATGGGCGTGACTATCAAGGACGACGTTTACGTGGGCGCGTGCGCGGTGATTTTGCCCGGGGTAACCATTGGCGAAGGCGCAGTGATTAGTGCGGGTAGCGTGGTAACCTCGTCAGTGCCGCCGATGACCGTGGTGCAGGGAAATCCCGCCAAACGTATCGCGAAATGTGGCATCCCGCTCCGGCTTAACACGTCCCGCGCCGAATTCATGCGGTGTCTCAAGAGCCTTTAGGAGGCTTGGAAGTTATTAATGGAGAACAATCAAATCACCGCGGAATTGCGGCAGTTCATCAGAGAGCGCTATGGCGTTCCGGAAAATGATCCCGACTTCAACGACGATGTTGACCTGTTCAACTACGGTTACATTGATTCCTTCGGTGCCGTGGCTTTGATAAGTTTCATCGAGAAACGGTTTGGCATCCGATTCCACAACGCCGACTGGGCCGCATTTCCATTGAGTACAATCAACCAGATCACCAACTTTGTCGCCAAACGCGGGAAAGGAGAGGTTTAGCCATGTCCTACAAAATCGCGATTCCCGTCAGTAGACTTGACGCCGAGTCCCGGTCCCAACTGGAATACTCGCTTTCTTTCGCCTCGGAAGAAATCGTCAGCTACAGGGTCGCCGAGGAGAATTCACTCGTGGAGGTCGAAGTGGCCTCGGAAGCCGCGCGTGAGCCGGTGACGCAAAGAGTGCAGGAGCTGGTCAAGCGCTACCAGCAGCGTGAATTCGGCCTTGCCAAGAACCTCGAATACCAGTGCGAGCGCGATCTGCCGGTGTTTGACGCTTGGTCGCAGTTACTCGAACGCCGCTGGGTCACGCAGGTCGGGCAGGGCCACGTCATCCTGCGCGGCCCTGCCGCCGAACTCCTCAGTCTGATTGAGAGGAAGGTCAATGACTTCGGTGCGCACTTTCAGGCTCAGCGCGAGTTTTATCCTTCGACGATTCTCTGCAAGACACTGGACCGCATCCACCACTTCACCTCGTTCCCGGAGCACATTGATTTCGTTGCGCATTTGAAGGGCGACTTGGACGTGTTGAACAAGTTCTCAGCGGAATGTCGTGAGCAGGGCTGGTCGCCGGCCCATCACGAGGGTCGCATGGGCGACAACGATTTTGCTATCTGCCCTTCCTGCTGCTACCACTGCTACGAGGGCATGGAGAACTGGCAGATCGAAGGGCCTGGCCGTTGCACGACGATGGCGGTGAATTGCCACCGTTACGAGGGCGCCAACCACCGCACCATGACCCGGCTGCGCGCCTTCACTCGAACGCGACGTGGTCTGGGTAGGCCACCCGCGCTACGTCATGGAAGGCCGCGCGAAAGCCGAAGAACTCATCGTGCAATGGGCCAAGGACTGGGAAGTGGTCGGCACTTTTGAGACGGCCAACGACATGTTCTTCACACAGGACTATGCGGTGAAGGCGTCGTTCCAGCGCCAGCAGCAGGCCAAAAAAGAACTACGGCTGCTGATCCCGTTTGAGAAGCAATCCATCAGCGTATTTTCCTCAAATTTCCATTCGACGACGTTTGGCAAAGCATTCAACATCACCCAGGGTGGCAAGCCCGCCACGAGCGCCTGCGTGGGTTGGGGCTACGAGCGTTGGGTGTTTGCCATCTTCTCACAGTTCGGCCTGGATTGGCAAATGTGGCCAGAACGACTGCGGGAAGATCTTATCCATCATGGGAAAACCAAGCAACCCTGCGCATGACGCCTGTGCATGACGACAATCGAGGAATTGAAGCCTCCCGATTTTGAAGCGGTGGCGGGCTGGCTCTCCCGACCTGAAATGAACCGGTGGCTCACCGGCCGAGTGGCGCGGTAAGTCGGCCGATCCTGTGCTGATTGGCGTCATGCTGCGTAACAAGAAGAACCGGGTGTTTCTTGTCCGCTGGAATGGCCAGCCGGCCGGGTTGGTGGCGCTCGCGGACATCGACGCCGGGGATGCCACCGCAATGGTTTGGTATCTCTTGGGCGACGCTTCCTTATCGGGTCGCGGCATCACCTCGACGGCTGTGAAGTTGATGGCGCAAAAATGCTTCCTGGAACTCAAGCTCGAATCGCTGTACGCCTGGGTGATGGAGGATAACGCGGCTTCGACCAAAGTGCTGCGGAAGGCTGGCTTTCGTGAGGCGGGGCGCCTGCGTCGTGCGGCGAATTCCGACGGCCTGCCTGTAGATCGGATCTATTTCGACCTGCTTGCGAGCGAGTGTCCCGTGAGTTGATGCTCGTATGAGTTTGAAGTCGTAAGCGTCTCGTGCCCGTATGAAGGTCTTCTTCCACACACAGCCATCCTCCGCCGTCTCCAGGTGGCAAGGGCTTTCCAAATGTATGGGCATCGACAGTGAGCTTGCGGATGTTGCGCTGCACGGATTGCTGGCGGTTATCGCACGGGAAATCGAGTCGAATCAGAGTCCTGCCATCCTACTTGACGTTGGCAGCCTCAAAGACCACAGAGATGCTGACCGCCTCGAGGAATTGGCGGATGCCATTGCTCAATCAAGCGCTTCGGTGTTGCTGCTGGTAGGCGGATGCGGAGAGCTGGTGGACCGGTTCGTAAGGACCTTGACGCGTGGCATCGTGGCGCAGGTAGGTGCACCGGTCGGGCGGACCGTGTTAGTTTTCCGGCCGCGTCGAGCAAGTTTAGCCGGGAGATCAGCGGGCACTCCTTCGGACGCGAACCGTGTGAAGCGCTGGGTTTGGTTACCGGCGACCTAGCAAGTTTAGAGGTCATTACGAGGGTTGGCGAGAGCCCTTGTTTCGTCTGTGTCCCAATTGGCCGTGCGCGCGTCTTCGTTTGGGCCACTGATTCGGTTTTTGACGTGACGCGTCCTTTGAAGGAAGAAAGGGAGTTTGAACATGCAGCGGACGAATATGTACCTGCCATCATCTTTCTGCGCAACGCTTTCGGTGACCGTTGCTGGAGCAGCACGTGGATTGGGGCGGGCATCGTGGTTGACGATCCGTTGCTGAGAGAGAATTACGGGCTCATCCATTTCCCGTCGCTACTCGAATCCGCCCGCCGGCACGCCTACCACGTCACGCTGGCGTTCATTCCATGGAACTACTGGCGTGGATCCGCCTCCAAAGCGAGGATGTTCCTTGAACATAGCGATTGTTTCAGCCTGTGCGTCCACGGCTGCGACCACACAAACAGGGAGTTCGAGTCGACCCACTACGAGGACTTGTTGACGCGAAATTTCAAGGCGACGCGCCGCATGAACCGGCACCGCGAGCGCACCGGCGTGCCGTACGAACCACTGATGGTGTGCCCGCAGGAGCTCTATTCACTCGAAGCCATGCGCGCTTTTGCCGATAGCCGCCAGATTACTGCCCTAGTTTGCACCGCGTGTATGCCGCGCAATCTCGCGGTCGCTCAACTCCGGGGCGAAGATCTGCTGCTGCCGGCGCAGGATTCTTTCTTCGGTGTCCCGATATTCAAACGCCATTACTCGACCGACATCGCGGTCTTTGCGATGGCAGTCTTCTTGGGGAAGCCCGCAATCCTCGTGGAGCACCATGAATTCTTCCGCAGCGGTCCCGGTCGAGCGGAAGAATTTGTGTCCCAGCTAGCGCGAGTTTGTCCTGGCGTCCGGTGGACATCACTAGCTGAAACAGTGAGGCGCACTCACCTTCGCCGGCGGCTTGCGGATCACCGGCATGAAGTCCGCTTCTTCACCGATGATTTTAAGATGGAAACAGTTCGTGACCGCGCGTCGGATTACAGTTTCTTACGCCGGATTCCGGGCACAACATCGATCCAGCGCGTGACGGTGAACGGTGCGGAAACGGCGTTTGCACATCGGGACGGGTGGTTATCGTTCACCGCGCCTATCGGCTCCGCGCAGTCGTTGAGGGTCCGCGTAGACGTGAACGCCGTGGAGGCGAAGAGTAACTCTTTGCACGGATTGAAGTATCAGGCAAGCGTCGCGCTGCGGCGCGGGCTTTCAGAATTTCGAGACAACGTGATTGCCAGAAGCGATGTTGCTTTGCGTGCGGCGAGGAAGCTGGCGAACACCTTGAAGCAAACCGGGAACCACTGAAACCCCCGCCATCGAACCTGCCTAAAAGATGTGCGGCATTGTCGGACACCTTAACTTCGCCCCCGTCGCACCTGTGGACCGCGAGACGATCGTTCGAATGGCCCGGTCTATCAGCCATCGGGGGCCGGACGACGAGGGCTATTATTTCGATGGGAATCTCGGGCTCGGGTTCCGGCGGCTTTCGATTATCGACCTCTCGGGGGGGCACCAGCCGATGTCCGATGCTGCGGAGTCCGTGTGGGTCGTGTTCAACGGCGAGATCTACAATTACCTCGAGCTCCGCGCCGAGTTGGAGCAGTGCGGCCATCAATTTCGGACCCGCTCGGATACCGAGGTGATCATCCACGGTTACCGGGAATGGGGCACGGACGTGCTCAAACGGCTCAACGGCATGTTTGGTCTCGCCATCTGGGATGTGCGCCGGCGGCGTCTGGTCGTGGCCCGCGATGCCATGGGCATCAAGCTTGTCTATTATCATGACTCGCAGGGACACCTGACCTTCGGTTCCGAGATACGGGCGGTGTTGGCCGCGGGAGAAATTGCCCCGGAGGTGGACCCGGTCGCGCTCAATCAGTTCCTGCGCTTCCGCTACGTGCCGTCACCGCTCACCATGTTCCAGGGCATCCGGAAACTGGCGCCCGGAACCATGCTGGTTGTCGAGGATGGCTGCTGCCGAGAGGAACGGTGGTACAATTACACCCCGGTCCCGTTCGATGGGCCGCGTGAGGACGAGGAGGCTGTCCGCGAGCTGTTGGATCTTTACCGCGGTGCTGTGAAGCGTCACCTGCTGAGTGACGTGCCGGTCGGTCTTCTGCTGAGTGGCGGGCTCGATTCCGGCCTGCTGCTCGCCCTCATGAACGAGCATGGTCGGGAGTGGCCGGTGTATACTGTGGGTTACGGAGAGGAATTTGAGGACGACGAATTGTCGGACGCAGCCCAAACGGCGCGCCTGTTGGGGGCGAAGTTCACCCCGGTCAAGCTGGATCGCGCGGAGTATGAACGCTCGTTCGAACGGATCGTGGAGGCGCTCGAGGAACCGGTGACGTCCTCCTCGATTGTGCCGATGTATTTTGTCTGTCAGCGCGCGCGGCAGGACGTGAAGGTGGCCCTGATTGGCCAGGGTCCGGACGAACTGTTTGCCGGCTACACACGGCATCTCGGTGTGCGCTACGGGGGCCTGTGGCGCGGGTTGCCGTCGCCCCTGCGTTCGTTTGTTGCTACCGCGGTGTCAGCGTTGCCGCGGAATGAGGCCTTGAAGCGGGGCGTTCACTCACTCGGAACCAGTGACCGGTTACAGCGCTATCACGATGTGTTTTCTCTTGCGCCGTTATCGGGCATTGACGCCCTGTTCAGGCGGGACGTGTTGCCCTCCGGGAACGGACACGCGACCGTGGGGTATTGGCGCGAACTCGAGCCGCAGATGCGGCACCTCGATGAGCTGGGGGGCTTTCAATTGCTTGAGCTGCGTTCCTCGCTGCCCGACGAGTTGTTGATGTTCGGCGACAAGATTTCCATGGCGCACAGTCTCGAGGTCCGCGTGCCCTACCTTGACCGAACGGTCGTGGAATTCGCCCAGCGTTTGGGCGCGGGGTTGATGATTCGGAACGGGGAACGGAAGTGGATTCACCGCCGTGTCTGTCGTGCGTACCTGCCCCCGGAGATTTTGAGACGCAAGAAGCGCGGCTTTGCTGTGAACGTGGTCGACGGTTGGTTTCATTCGTCTGTCGAGGGCGCGTTTGCCGGAGTTGCTGCGAGACCGGCAGTCGCTGATGTATCGTTTCCTGGAGCCGACCGCAGTGGAAAGCTTGCTGGATGAACACCGCTCGGGCATGCTAGGACAATCACAAGCTCCTGTTCAGCCTCGCCATGGTCGAGCAATGGCTGCGCCTCCAGCGCTTCGGCAGCGAATTCTCTCAGATTAGCTCCGCTTCGTTAATTTGAAGCCGTTCCTCTGCGGCTCATTGCACATTTTTATGACGAACCTATGACATCTCCTTCAGCATCAGTCAGTGGCATTTATTGGAAAGAGCCTGATTAGACGGCCGAACCCGCCAAGTAGATGCGTTGACGTCGCCAAACGAAACACGTCATTGATCGTGGACCGGTCACGGTCGCAGGTCTCGAAGACGACTGGTATGAAGATGTTCATCGATCCCTAGCCGCTCATCAAGGCTAAAGCGGTTACCATGGCTTCAGGGCCAGATGTTTTTACTTCTACAACGTGCCAAGACCTTTCAGCCCAGGTATGTTCCATCTAGAATTTCAGCCCGTTCCAGCTCTCGCTATCACGACTTACGACCACTGGTGGAGCAAGCAAGTCAAAGGAACAACGCGCAATATGGACCGGAAGAGCCGAAGGGCTGGCGTTCAAACAAGAGAGGTAGCGTATGACGACGAGTTTTTCGGGGCATGGTTAAGATTTTCAGCAGTCACCTATGCGTCAGGCCCAACGCTTTTGGCATTACGGAAAAGATCGAAGCCGTCAAAGAGCAGTTCTCACGGTTGGACATATTTCGTGAAGAAAATGATTGGCGCCTACTATCAAGGAGAGCTGATCGGGTTTCTGATATTGTTCGGTGATTCGGGACATTTTTGGGGTGGTGGGGCAGATCATTTCGATGCTCGAACATGAGGTAGAGCGACGAATAATACTCTGTTGGCTGAAGACGGTCAAAATCCGAGAGGAAGAAATTGCCTTATCTTGTATACGGTTATTGGTGCGACTCCTCATTAGTCGATTTCAGCGCTATTCTGGGTTCCAGGAGAGCACGATGCCGCGCTACTTTGT